>JAFKEW010000061.1 GCA_017308375.1 Alphaproteobacteria bacterium | reverse complement strand
GACTGGGTGGCGGAGCGGACGGTCGCCTATCTCAATGGGCTCGACGCGAATGAAGACTGGTTCGTATGGATGAGCTTTCCCGATCCCCACCATCCGTGGGACCCGCCGCAAAGCGAGATCCATCGCGTCAACTGGCGCGATATTCCGGTGCCCGCGGGCTATCCCGGCAGCCACGAGAAGATCGACGAAATCCTCTCCGCCAAGCCGCGGCACTGGAAGGAATGGTGGACGGGCGAACGCATGACCTGCTTCGAAGCACCGCCCGAATGGGTGCCATCGTCCCTTACCACCGATCAGCTTCGTGAGATCGACGCACTGACTCATGTGAAGAACGAACTGATCGACGAAGCGGTGGCAAAGGTGATGGCCACGGTTGCCGCCCGCGGATGGGAGGCCGACACCGATGTGATCTTCACCACCGACCATGGGGAGTTTCAGGGCGATTTCGGCCTGCTGTTCAAAGGCCCGCACCACGTTGACAGCCTGATGCACCTGCCGATGATCTGGCGGCCCGCTCCTTCTGCCGGCATCGCCCCTCAAACCATCGCCGCCCCTGTCGGCCAGGTCGATTTCGCGCCGACCTTCTGCCAGATCGCGGGCGTCGCCCCGGCGGAGTGGATGGAAGGCAGCGCCCTTCCCCGCAACGCTGCCGAAGCAGGCAAACGCGAAGCCGTCTTCACCGAATGGGATTCGGAGTTCAACGGCATTTCCGTTTCGCTGCGCACGCTGCATCGCGACGGCTGGACCATCACCGCCTACAACAAATCGTCGCTCTATGACGGGACAGAGGGTGAATTATACGATCTGGCAAACGATCCGCTTCAGTGGCGCAATCTGTGGGATGACCCATCCGCCGCCGCGATGAAGCGCGATCTGCTGGACGATTTGCGTGCCCGCATGCCGAAATCGGCCGGCGAACACCGCAAACGCGTCGCCCCGGTCTAACGCAGGTCTTCACACCCCTGAATCGCCAATCCGCGCCCGGTCCCAAAATGCGCGGATATTGCATGTTGTCTTGCCGGGCCTTGAGACGGCACAGTCCCGCACATTCCGAATCACCCCGAAATCGCCCGCTTTTCAGGAGTAGCCCGTTTTGCGTTTCCGCCCTGCGTTTCTCCTTCTTTCAGCCCTTGTCCCCGCCGCCGCTTTTGCCGCCCCCATTCCGCCATCGGTTGCCGACATGCTGAAGGCGGCCGTCAATGGTGGCGATGCCGGCACGGTGCAGGTGGCGGTCGCTCTGGCGAAGAAGACCAATCCGCAATCGGCGGCGGAGATCGATACGCTGGTGGCGCAATACCAGGCGGAAGCAAAGGCCCGCCACGAGGCAAAGCTGCGCCGTCAGGGGTTCCTGCGCGGTTGGAGCGGTCAGGGTCAGGCCGGGGCGGCCTATTCCACCGGCAACAGCCGCAACACCGCGATTGCGCTCGGCCTCAGCCTGAAACGCGACGGCCTTTACTGGCGTCACGCACTGACCGCCACCGCCGATTATCAGCACAGTGACGGTGCCGACCAGCGGGAGCGTTACTTCGCCAGCTACGAAAGCAATTACAAAGTCACCGACCGTTTCTACGTGCTCGGCGTTTTCAGTTGGGAGCGCGATCGTTTCTCGGGCTTCACCAGCCGCTTGAGCGAGGCGCTCGGTCTCGGCTACTCCGTCATCAAGACGCCGACCATGACACTCAATCTGGAAGGCGGCCCGGCCTTGCGCCAGACGCGTTACATCACCGGCGAGAACGAGAACAATTTCGCCGGCCGCGCGGCCATCGACTATCAGTGGCAGATCACACCGGGCTTGAGCTTCTCGCAGAACCTCGCGGCCTACGGGCAGAGCAGCGACAGCACCGTCACCTCCAACACCGCCCTCACCACCAAGCTGCTCGGCAATCTCTCAGCCCAGCTTTCCTTCCTTGCGCAATACGAAAGCAATCCGCCGCTCGGGCTGGAGAATACCGATACCACCAGCCGCCTGACCCTCGTCTATTCGTTCTGACAAGCGGCGGGATCAGGGTATCCCGGTCAGCTTGTGCGTCTGCAGGCTCAGGCGCCATTGCGGATGGGCGAGACAATAGGCAATCGCGGCTTTGGTATTGGCCTCGCGCGCGGGTCCGTCCATCGGTTGCAGAAAGAAATGCTGAAACGGCAGGCTCGTAAACCGCTCCGGCATCGCATCGTCCTGCGGATAGACCAGCTTCAGCTCGTGCCCGTGCATCAACCGCAGTGTGGCCGTTGATTTCGGGCTGACGCAGATCCAGTCGATCCCCGGCGGTGCATCGACGGTGCCGTTGGTTTCGACGCCGATCTCGAACCCGCGCGCATGCAATTCAAGGATCAGGCTTTCATCAAGCTGCAACAGCGGCTCACCACCGGTGCAGACCACATACGGCCTGCCCGCACCGCGCGGCCAAAACGCGGCGACCGCCGTGGCCAGATCGCCCGCACCGGCAAACTTGCCACCGCCGGGGCCGTCGGTGCCGACGAAATCGGTATCGCAGAAGGTGCACACCGCCTTCTCCCGGTCACGCTCCAACCCGCTCCACAGATTGCAACCGGCAAAGCGCAGAAACACCGCCGGGCGGCCGGTCTGCGCACCCTCGCCCTGCAGCGTGTAATAGATTTCCTTGACCGCGTAACTCATGGCGCGCTGTAGCGGGCATAGCCCTTCGCCCGCAAATCGCAGGCCGGGCATGTGCCGCAACCATAACCCCAATCGTGACGATGCGTCCGGTCGCCAAGATAACAGGTGACGGTTTCCTCCAGGATCAGATCGACCAGCGCCTTGCCGCCCAGCGTCGCGGCCAGCGCGAATGTTGCAGCCTTGTCGATCCACATCAGCGGCGTGTGCAGGACAAAGCGCCGGTCCATGCCAAGGTTCAGCGCCACCTGCAACGCCTTGATCGTGTCGTCGCGGCAATCGGGATAGCCGGAATAATCCGTCTCGCACATGCCGCCGACCAGATGGCGCGCATCCCGCCGGAACGCGAGCGCCGCCGCCGCCGACAGGAACAGGATATTGCGTCCTGGCACGAAGGTGTTGGGCAACCCGTCCGCCCCCATCGCGATCGTGCGCTCCTCGGTCATTGCGGTGCCGCCGATCTCGCGCAACAGGTCCAGGTTCAGAACATGATCCGTACCAAGACGATCGCGCCATTGCGGGAACTGTGCGGTCAGGCTCGCGCGGATTTTCGGCCGCGCATCCATCTCCACCGCATGGCGCTGGCCGTAGAAAAAGCCAACCGTCTCCACGCGCGCGAAACGCTCAAGCGCCCAGGCCAGACAGGTTGTCGAATCCTGTCCGCCGGAGAACAGAACCAGCGCCTTTTCCGCATTGACCATTTGTCACTCCTGCCGCATGCGCGCGCATCCTGCAAGGCCCCACAACCGGAAGGCTTGCCTTTGTCGGCCCCGTGCGACAGCCTACCCTTAACCAAGCGGGGGACCGGTCAAGGTGCCACACACAGAGAACGCCATTGCGATTTCGGGCACGGGGCTGTTCACGCCGCCTTACGCCATCAGCAACGATGAACTGGTCACGGCCTTCAACGCTTACGTCGCGCGCTACAATAAGGCGCATGCCGCCGAAATCGAACAGGGCACGCTTCAGCCCCTGACGGAATCCTCCGCCGAATTCATCGTCAAGGCGTCCGGTATCAAAAGCCGCTTTGTGATGAACAAGGACAGCATCCTCGACCCGGCTGTGATGTGCCCGCGCATTCCCGAACGCCCGAACAGCGAAATCTCGGTACTGGCGGAAATCGCCGTCCATGCCGCACGCGATGCGCTGAAGGCGGCGGACCGCAAACCGGCGGACATCGACGGCGTTCTGGTCGCCTGTTCCAACCTGCAGCGCGCCTACCCCGCCATGGCGATCGAGGTGCAGGATGCCCTCGGCATCGAAGGTTTCGGCTTCGACATGAACGTCGCCTGTTCCTCCGCCACCTTCGGGCTTCAGGCGGCCGCCAGCATGGTGCAATCCGGTCAGGCCCGCGCCATCCTGGTCTGCAATCCGGAAATCTGTTCCGGCCATCTCAACTTCCGCGACCGCGACAGCCACTTCATCTTCGGCGATGTGGCGACGGCCTTTGTCGTGGAACGTGCCGATACCGCGGAAGGCACCAATAGCTGGGAGGTGATCTCCACCCGCCTTGTCACCAAATTCTCCAACAACATCCGCAACAATTTCGGCTTTCTGAACCGTGCCGCGCCGGAGGGGACAGGCGCACCCGACAAGCTCTTCGTGCAGGAGGGCCGCAAGGTGTTCAAGGAGGTTGTGCCGATGGTGTCGGACCTGATCGTCCATCACCTTGCCGACCACGGTGTCGCAGCGTCCGACCTCAAACGCTTGTGGTTGCATCAGGCCAACATCAACATGAACGATCTGATTGCGCGCCGCGTGCTGGGCCGCGCACCGGCGGCGGATGAAGCGCCCAACATCCTCGACGAATACGCGAATACCAGCTCCGCGGGCTCCATCATCGCGTTCCATAAATACAGCAGCGATCTTCCGTCCGGCGCAATTGGCTTGCTATGTTCGTTCGGTGCGGGGTATTCCGCTGGCAGTGTCATTCTGAAAAGGCTTGCGGCCTCCACGCCTTCCTGACCCCACACTGCCTTCAATCATCGAATTCTACACGACGGAAAGATGGATTTCCTTCACGCGATTAGTGTGCCCTTCGTATTGTCCGGCTTTGGCGTGGGCTTTCTCGTTGGCATGACCGGTGTGGGCGGCGGCTCGTTGATGACGCCGATCCTGATCCTGTTTTTCAGCATCTCGCCGGAAAAGGCGGTCGTCACCGATCTGCTTTACGCCGCCATCACCAAGACCGGCGGCTCGCTGATGCACGGGCTGCAAAATACCATCGACTGGCGTGTGGTTGGCCGCCTCGCCACCGGCAGTATTCCCGCCGTCATCATCACACTATCGGTGCTGCATTATCTCGGCCTCGACAGCGCCGCAACCAACGCACTGATCACCAAGGTTCTCGGCGTCGCACTTCTCTTTACCGCCATCGCGCTTTTCTTCCGGCGCCGCTTGCTCGAAACCTATCAGCGCCGCGTCGGCACACTCTCGGAAGAACAGACCGTCCGCTACACCATCATCACCGGCGCGGTGCTGGGTTCGCTGGTCTCCATTTCCTCGGTCGGCGCCGGCGCGCTGGGCGTCACCGCGCTGATCCTGCTTTACCCGCAATTGCCGATCGTGCGCATCGCGGGTTCCGATATCGCGCACGCCGTACCGCTGACCCTGGTGGCGGGGATGGGCCATCTGATCGGCGGCACGCTTCACATGGCGGTTCTGGGGTCGCTGCTGCTCGGCTCGCTTCCGGGCATCATCATTGCATCGCGGATCGCACCCAAGGTGCCGGACAACGTCCTGCGGATCGTGCTCGCCTCAACCCTGGTCGTGGTCAGCTCCCAGCTTCTATTCTGAACGCACGCCATCCCGGCGCATCGGAAACTCAACGCATCAGAAATTCAACGCATCAAGAACAGCGGCAGCGTCGCCTGGTTCAGGATCTGGCGCATCACCCCGCCCGCGAAAATTTCGCGCAACCGCCTGCGGCCATAGCTGCCCGCCACCAGAAGATCGGCATGGCCTTCGCCCGCGCTGTCCAGCAGCGCCTGTCCGATGCCGCGATCACCGGCATCCACCACCCGCACACCGGCATGCACGCTATGCAGGTGCAGATATTCCAGAATCTCGCCATTGGGCGGCGGCTCGACGGAACCGCTGCGCACGGTCAGGATCTCCACCGCCTTCGCCTGCGTCAGATAGGGCAGTGCGGCGCTGATCGCATGTGCGCCCTCACGGCTTGCGTTCCAGCCGATGGCGATGCGCCCGGCAAAATCACCCGGCGGCGTGCCTGCACTCAGGAGCGCCGGGCGCCCGGTTTCGACCAGAACGGCCTCAAAGGCTTCAGTCATGCCGGGCCGCCCACCATCCTTCAACGGGCCGAACACCACCAGATCGGCCAGTTGTGCCACCCGTGTCACGCAATCGGCAAAATAGCCCTGTATCTCGCGGAACGATACAGTGTTGCCGGGTGCCGGCGTCTCCACCACTTGCGCGCCGGCCTCTTGCGCGGTCCGCGTCACCACCTCGCGTGCGGCGGCCGCCGCCTTGTCAGAGGCCCGGCGTGAGGTGTCCACGATCTCTTGCGCGATGGAGGGAACCATCTCATCGCCGAAATAGGGCATGGCCTGCGCCGGGTCGGGCCTGACGAACAGGGCTCGCACATGGCCGCCCACCGGCTTCGATGCGGCAAACGCGTTGCGCATCACAGCTTCGTCGGACTGGCCGCCTGTCAGCGGGGCAAGGATGTTCATGATCGTCATGGGCATCTCCGGTTCGGCGGCCCATCATGACTCGTTCTTAAGCGTGCCACCAGCCATCGACATGCACCGGCCGCAACAGGCGCGGGCGCGCAAATTCCATCAGATTGTCGGTGACGAGGCGATGGAAACTGCTGCGTGGAAAGCCGCGGCGGCCTTTGGCCACGCCCGCCTGCAATCCGGTCAGGATTTCGATCGCCTCATCGACTGTGCCAGCGGTATAGAGCGCGAAATTCGCCTTCCGCGCCGCATCGGCCACATCGTCGCGCAGCATCAGATTGACGCTGTTCGCCGCCGGCACGATCACGCCATGCGTTCCGTTCAGGCCGCGCATGCGGCAGACATCGAAAAACCCTTCGATCTTCTGGTTGATATTGCCCACCGGCTGCAGTGCGCCAGACTGATCGATAGCACCCGTAATCGCGATGCCCTGCTTCAGCGGCACATCGGCAATGGCCGAAAGAATGGCGAGCAATTCGGCGGCACTCGCGCTGTCGCCGTCAATGGGTCCATGGAACTGCTCGAACGACACGGTTGCCAGAAGCGAAAGCGGCGTCAGCGGCGAATAGGTCCGGTTGATATAGGCAGCCAGCGTCTGCGCACCACGGCGGCGCGTGCTGCCGCGATAATGGGCCATGCGCTCGATCCCGACCCCCTTGCCGGTTCCGGGGCTTGCGCTTGCGGTAATCCGCGCCGGCTGGCCGAAACTGTCGCCGCGCACCTTCATCACCGTCAGCGCGTTGATCTGACCTGCGCGCGCGCCTTCCGTTTCCAGGAACACCAGGCGGCGGCGGATCATCTCCTGCTCCAGCACCTTGGTCCGGCCGGCACGGTCATCCTTTGCCGCGATTGCGCGTTCGATATCGCGCGCCGCAATCAGGCTGCGCCCCGCTTCACCCGCAATCGCATTGGCCTCGCGCACCAGATCGTGGATCGCACCGATGCGGACCGAGATGCGCTCGCCATCGCCCGCAATCCGCGAGGCTTCGTCGATCAGCCGGGCCGCGCCGGAGCGTTCAAACTGGCGCAATTTTCCCCGGCGGCACAGCGTCGCCACCATGGTCAGAAGCGCCATGCAATTCTTGTCATCGCGCGGCGCGGTGTTGGTGAACTCCGCCGCCACCTTGAACAGTTCGGAAAAATCCGGGTCCAGTGTGCGCAAGCGGTCGAACACCCAGGGCTCTCCGACCAGAACGACTTTCAACGACAGCGGGATCGCTTCCGGCCTTACATCCGTTCCCGCGCCGCGCCGATCGTCCGCGCGCTCGATCGCAAGCGTGCCGCCACGAAGCGCGCGCTTCATTGCGTCCCACGCCGCATCCTGCTGCATCAGGTCCAGCGCCTCAACCAGCAGGAAACCGCCATTGGCCTTGTGCAGCGCGCCTGCGCGGACCCGCAGAAAACCAAACGGTGCATCCGCAGCCTCGGCGGCCGCATCCACCTGCCCCGTCAGGCGCGAAAGCGTCGGCAATCCCACCTGCACCACCGGCGCACCGCTCCAGGCGCCATTGTCCACCAGCAGATTGACCCTGTAACGCCGGTAAGGCGGCTCAGCATTCACCTGCCCACGCGCATCGGCCTGAAACGCAGGCAAATTGCCGGTGGCATCGCCCGCCAGCCCGTTCAGCCAGTCGCGCACCGCGCCATTGCCGCCAAAGCGTTGATAAAGCGGCTGCAGCAATTCGCGCAGCGCCGCCTCTCCCGCCTCGCGGTCGAGTGCGCGCAACTCACCATCACGCTTCTGCTGCAAGGCCGTTACCGCCTGCAGCGCCTCCTGCAACAGCCCGCGCAGATCGTGCCGCGCCTGCCGCGTCCCGGCCCGCTCATCCGCGCCGCCACTGGCCCGCACGGGATGAAACTCAAAGCCGCCGTCCGGCCGCTCCACCAGTGTCAGGCCCCGCGCTTCGGCCGCGTCGCGCACCATGTCGAGCACGGTGCCGCTTTTGCGCGCGCATTCCGCTTCGATCGCGCTTCGCCGTGCGCAATAGGCATTGTCCTCGAACGCTGCGGCAATGCCGCGCTTCAGGCCCGTGGCAAAATCCGCCATCGCCTGACGGAATTGCGCGCCCCCGCCGGGTGCAAAGCTCAGCGCCCGTGGCGCATGCGGATCGGCGAAGTTATGAACATAACACCAGTCCGGCGCCGGCTTCTGTGCCAAAGCGAGACGTTCCAGCGCCGCCAGCACCGCCCGATGCTTGCCGCTACCCTTGGCGCCCGACACATAAATATTGTAGCCCGGCTCGCGCATCTGCGCGCCGAAGCGCAGCGCACGCATTGCGCGTTCCTGCCCTGCGGGCACGGCACTGTCGGGCAGGTCCGCCGTGGTCTCGAACGGCAGCCGCGCCGGATCGGTTCTGTAGCGGAATTTGTCCGCCGCCAGCGGCTTTGCCGTCATCGCATTACCCAATTGCCGGTTTTTGAAATCCCCGGCTGTTTGTTTTGAAACTGATTTGAAATCAATTGTAGCAAGATGGCGGTAGCATCCGGGAGGGTGCGGCGTATAAACCTGCTATTAAGGTAAACATTCACGCCAACTCACTCGCCACCCCACTCGCCCACATTCGGGAGACGCCGTGCCCCCTCGCAAAGACACCACACCGCGCGCCTGGCAACGCATGTTGAGCGGCCGAAGGCTCGACCTTCTCAACCCCTCGCCGCTCGACATCGAAATCGTCGACATCGCGCACGGCCTTGCCCGTGTGGCGCGCTGGAACGGGCAAACAAAAGGGGCACACGCCTTTTCGGTGGCGCAACATTGCATGCTGGTGGAGCGATTCGCGGCCGAACTTGCCCCGCGCAGCGACCGGGCGGTGCGTCTGATGGCGCTGCTGCACGATGCGTCGGAATATGTCGTGGGCGATCTAATCAGCCCGTTCAAGGCGGCGGTGGGGATCGATTACAAGGATTTCGAATTGCGCCTTCTGGCGGCGGTTCACCTGCGTTTCGGCCTGCCCGCGCGCGCGCCCGCCACCGTGCATACGCTGATCAAGAAGGCCGACCAGATTGCGGCCTATCACGAAGCCACCCAGCTCGCCGGTTTCGAGAAGGATGAAGCCCGGCGTTTTTTCGGCAATCCCCCCGCCACCACCCGCACACCCCGGCTCACCCCGCTGCCACCGGCGGAGGCGCAGGCCCAGTTTCTGGATCGCTTCCGCCGCCTTTCGGCCTGAGCCGTCTTTCGGTCTGAATAACCATGCGCCGGATTGGGTTTGCGCACGCATTCGTCTAATCTGCTTCGCGGGAGCGCAAATGCCGAAAATCATCGTCACGCCCCTTTCGGGCCTCGAACAGACCATCCGGGACCACAGGCCTTCGCATGTGGTCACCCTGCTGTCGCCCGAACACATGATCGAAACACCTGCGGGCTTCGAACCGGCGCGCCATCTGCGCCTCGGCATAAACGATGTCGGCGATCCCGCTTTGGGCACCGATCCGCCCACGGCCGGCCACATCCGCACTCTGCTCGAATTCGCGCAAGACTGGGATGGCAAGGCACCGCTGGTGGTGCATTGCTGGGCCGGCGTCAGCCGCTCCACCGCCGCCGCGTTCATCCTGATGTGCGAACGGCAGAGCCCCGGCCGCGAACGCGCGCTTGCGTCCGCCTTGCGGCTGCGCGCCCCGCACGCTTCACCCAATAGGCTGATGGTGCGTTTTGCCGACACCGTGCTCAACCGCAACGGCCGCATGGTGGAGGCGGTGGAGAGTATCGGCCCCGGCACCATCGTCACCGAAGGCGTTCCGTTCTCGCTGCCGCTTCTGTCACGGGTCTCATGACCGCCCGCGCGCGCAACGCCACCGGCACCCGCGCCGGTGCGCATGTCGTCAGCATCGGCCTGTCCGCCGCCGTGGTCGCTGTCTCCGACGAAACTCCGCGCGTGCTTGTCGTGCACCACCCCGGACAGATCGCGGATTCACTTCCCTTCGGCCCGTTCGATCCGCTGCATCACCGCACGCTCGAAAGCGGCCTGCGCGCCTGGGTGGGCGAACAGACCTATATCGACCTCGGCTATGTCGAACAGCTTTACACCTTCGGCGATCGTGGCCGCCATCTGCTGGAGCCGGGTGAAGGCGCGCGCGTAGTCTCGGTCGGTTATCTCGCGCTGACCCGCGGCACGGAAAATCTGCGCGCCCCCGATACCGTCTGGCGCAATTTCTATCGCTTCTTCCCGTGGGAGGATTGGCGCGAACGCAAACCCCCGGTGATCGACACGGTGATCGCCCCCGCCCTCAAGGCCTTTGCAAAGGCGGCCCCGCGCGGGCCCGCCGCCGATGCGCGCCGCGACCGTGTGCGCGTCTGCTTCGGGTTCGACGGTATCGGCTGGGACGAGGAAAAAGTGCTGGAGCGTTATGAGCTTCTTTACGAAGCCGGCCTTGTCGAAGAGGCCGCGCGCGACGGCCGCATCAAAGCCTGCACCGCATCCGCGCCGCTCGGCGAAAGCATGATGTTCGATCACCGCCGCATTCTGGCGACGGCACTCGCGCGCCTGCGCGGCAAGCTGAAATACCGCCCGGTGGTGTTCGAATTGATGCCGCCCGAATTCACCCTACTCGAATTGCAGCGCACGGTGGAAGCCATTTCCGGTGTCCGGCTGCACAAACAGAATTTCCGCCGTCTGGTGGAAGATCAGGGCCTGGTCGAAGGCACTGGCCGTACCAGCGCGCCAACCCGTGGCCGCCCGGCCGAACTGTTCCGCTTCCGCCGCGAGGTGTTGCGTGAACGGCCAGCACCCGGCTTCCGTGTCGGCGCCCGCGCACGGGGCTAAGTTCAAACGCGTTGCGTCATGCGTCTTGTCAACGTTTGCATCAAACGGTGGAGGCTCCCATGCAAACCGATCCTGTCACGACCATTATGCAGATCACCAACGCGCACGTCGCCGCACGTTGCCTTCAGACGATTGCCAATCTGGGTGTTGCCGATGCGTTGGGGGAAGCCCCGAAAAGTGCGCAAGCTCTCGCCGAAGCGGCGGGGGTCGATGCCGATGCCCTCAACCGCGTGCTGCGGCTGCTTTCCTCTTTCGGCATCTTTGCGCAAAGCGACGGCAAATATGCGCATACCGACAGTTCGCGGCTGTTGCGCTCCGACCATCCGCATTCGATGCGCTCGTTCTCCCGCATGATCGGGCTCGACTTCAACTGGTACTCTTACGGCGAACTGCAATACGCCATCACGACCGGCGAGCCCGCGGGCGAAAAGATCATTCCGGGCGGTTTCTGGAAGCATCTGGAGACCGACTCCGAAACAGCCCGTCTTTTCAACGAGGCGATGGAAGGCAAGTCCCAGTCACAGATCGGTCCGGTTCTGAATGCCTGTGACTTCTCGCCCTATCGCACCATTGCCGACATCGGCGGCGGTAAGGGCCATCTGCTGCGTGCCATTCTCGCCGCCCATCCCGGCTGCGAAGGCGTGCTGTTCGACCGGCCCCATGTCGTGGCGGAAGCGCCCGCTGCGCCGCGTCTGCGCCTACAGGGCGGCGATTTCTTCAAGGACCGCATCCCGGAAGCCGGTGCCTATATTCTGGCCGACATCATTCACGACTGGAACGACAGCGATTCACTAGCCATCCTCGAAAACATCGCCCGCAGCGCGCAACCGGGGGCCCGGATACTGCTGGTCGAAACCTTGCTGCCCGATGACCCCGGTCCGCACTGGGCCAAGGTACTGGACATTCACATGATGGCATTTCTCGGCGGCCGCCAGCGCGACCGGGCGGAATTCGAGGCATTGTTCAATAAGACCGGCTTTACGCTCGATCGCGTGATCGAAACCGGCGTCCCGGTTTCGGTGGTCGAGGGGGTACGCCGCTGAACCTTCAATCCTGACCGGCGCGCCATTGCGCCCGCGCCTCGTTCAGGCTCTGGCGGTTGGCGCCGCCACGCAAATCGGGGTCCTTCGCCTGCGCCAGATCGTCCTCCCAGCCGCAAACGGCGCAAATCTCATAGGCGCCACGCCGCGTGATGCTATGCGTACCACAGCAAAGACAGGCGAGGTGTTGGCGCTTTTTCGTCATTGCCGGTTCCAGTAGCGCATGCCGTCATCGGGGCGGAACATCGTGCGTGGCGCACCGTTTCTCGCGCGCACGGCGAAGGTATTGGTTTTCTGATCGTAGAACAGCGTATCGCCGTCACGCTCCTGTTTGGTCAGGGTGCCGGGCGGCGGATGATCGATGAAATCATGCGCGGCCCGGATATAGGCATCGGCGTCCTTCAGTTCGGGAAACTCCTGCCCGTGCTTGCGCCAGTGATGCTCGGCATTGGCCCGTGCCCCCTCTCCGGCGGATGACCATAACGGTCCATCGAAGCCGCGCGGTGCCGGGGCGCTTTGCGTCTGCTGCGGAGTGAGTCCCGGCGCGGCCGGCGGCGCACCCTCGCGCAGGGCGGCAAAGGTGGCGGCCAGTACCAGCCCGAGCGCGATCAGAACAACACGCCGCCATTGCGTCATCCAGGGTATCCGGGCCTGCCTCTTCCGGTAAATTTTGCGGGATTGGAACCTTCCGCGCCAGCCTTCGCGCCACGATCCAATGCCCAAACCGGCCGCTTTCCGGCCGGGGTGCGGCCAAAAAGCAGGTTCCCGCCCGAAAAACCCGGGTTGACCGATTTATGCTCGTATGCAGCATAAGCACCGCCCGGCCCCTTTACGGCCGGTCTTTTTGCCCTATATATATACTCAATATGAGTATAAAGGAGGCACGGATGGGCGAGATGCCGAAGAACTTCGTGAAGGAACTGGCTTTCACGCCGGAAGTCGCGCGCGCCACGCGCGAGGCTTACGCGAAGGTCGCGCATGTGATCCCGGAAGTCGAATGGGCCGTTCACGCCCCTTACGTCGCGGAAATCAACCGGCTGAAGAAAGAGAAGAACGCGGTCATCCTGGCGCACAATTACATGACGCCGGAGATTTTCTACTGCGTCTCCGACTTCCGCGGTGACTCGCTTCAGCTTGCGCGGGAAGCCGCCAAGACCGATGCGCAGGTCATCATCCAGGCCGGTGTGCATTTCATGGCGGAGACGTCGAAAATCCTTTCGCCGGAAAAAACGGTGCTGATCCCGGACACGCGCGCAGGCTGTTCGCTTGCCGCCTCGATCACCGGCGCCGACATCCGGCTGCTGAAACAGAAATATCCCGGCCTGCCGGTGGTCAGCTACGTCAACACCTCTGCCGATGTGAAGGCGGAAAGCGATGTCTGCTGCACCTCCTCCAACGCGGTCGCGGTGGTGGAAGACATCGCGCGCGAAAAGGGCGTCGATACCGTGATCATGACGCCGGATGAATATCTGGCGCAGAACGTCGCCAAACAGACCGCCATCAAGATCATCACCTGGAAGGGCCATTGCGAGGTGCATGAGCGCTTCACGGCGGAAGAAATCCGCCACTATCGCGCCGCCAATCCCGGCGTGGTGGTGCTCGCCCATCCCGAATGCCCGCCCGATGTGGTGGCGGAGGCGGATTTCTCCGGCTCCACCTCGGCGATGATCGGTTACGTCGGCAATCACCGGCCGAAGCGGGTGGTAATGGTCACCGAATGCTCGATGAGCGACAACGTCGCCCAGCAATATCCCGATGTGGAATTCGTGCGGCCCTGCAATCTCTGCCCGCACATGAAACGCATCACCCTGCCGCAGATCCTGCACGCGCTCGAAACCATGACGTATGAAGTGCTGGTCGATCCGGTCATCGCCGAACGGGCGAAGGCGGCAGTGGAACGCATGCTGGCGGTCAAGATCCCGGCAGCGGCGGCGGCAAAGGCAGCCTGATCCAATGACCACAGAGAACATGTCCTCCCCCGTTGTTTACGGGGGAGGGGAACCGCGAAGCGGTGGAGGGGGCAATGCCATACGGCGTTCAGCTTCCCCCCTCCCCCTCGCTACGCGAGGGCACCTCCCCCGCACGCAGGGGAGGAAAAGAACATGAGCCGCCACATCGACAATGTGGTTACGGTCAAAGGCGCGTTGATCCTCGGCGCCGGTGTCGCGGGCCTGTTCACCGCGCTGAAACTGGCGCCCTTCCCTTCGCTGGTGCTGGCGGGTTCACGCCCCGGCGTTTCCGGCTCCAGCGCCTGGGCACAAGGCGGCATCGCCGCCGCCATCGGCGCGGGTGATAGCTGGCAATCCCACGCTGCCGATACCATGGCGGCGGGTGCCGGTACTTGCGATGCCGCGATTGTCGATCTCGTCACCCGCGATGCCGCGGCGCGCATCGACGATCTCGTCGCTTACGGCGTGCCGTTCGACCGCAAGCCGGACGGCTCACTGGCGCAAGGGCGGGAGGCAGCCCATTCCGCCCATCGCATCGTGCATGTGAAGGGCGATCGTGCCGGGGCGGAGATCAGCCGCACCCTGGCCGAACGCGCGCTCGCCAATCCGGCCATCACAGTGCTGGAGGGGTATCACGCCCTCGAACTGGCGCGTGAAGATGGCCGCATCGTCGGGTTGTTCGCACGTTACGGCATGGGCCCACACGCCCGCCTGGTGCTGTTCCGCGCCCCTGCGGTGATTTTTGCCACCGGCGGCCTCGGTGCGCTCTATGCCGTCACCACCAATCCGCTGGAAGCGCGCGGTGAAGGCCTCGGCATGGCGGCCCGCGCGGGCGCCACGATTGCCGATCCCGAATTTGTGCAATTCCATCCCACCGCCATCGCCATCGGGCGCGATCCCTCGCCACTCGCCACCGAAGCCCTGCGCGGCGAAGGCGCCACCCTGATTGATGAGACCGGTGCGCGCTTCATGCCCGCCGTCCACCCGGATGCGGAGCTTGCACCGCGCGATGTCGTGGCCCGCGCCATTCACCGCCAGATCGCAAACGGCCACAAGGTGTTTCTCGATTGCCGCGCCGCGCTGGGCGAAAGTTTTGCGGCCCGTTTCCCGACCGTGTTTGCCGCCTGCCAGTCGGCGGGCATCGACCCGGCGCGCGATCCCATTCCGGTCGCGCCCGCCGCGCATTATCACATGGGCGGCATTGCGGTGGATGCGCGTGCGCGCAGCTCGCTTGCCGGCCTGTGGGCGGTGGGCGAATGCGCCTGCACTGGGTTGCACGGCGCCAACCGTCTCGCCTCCAACTCGCTGCTGGAAGCACTCGTCTTCGGCGCCCGCGCAGCGGACGATGTCCGCAACACGCAGGCGCCGGGCAAGGCCGCCGGCACGCCGCCCATTCCCGAACGCTTCGCTGCGCCACCGCCGCCGCATGTGCTGCGCGACACGATGACGAAGCTGGTCGGTCTGGAGCGCGACGCGGCGGGCCTGTCGCGCGCACTCGGCGCCATCGAACAGATCGAGCGCACCGGCACCGGCGAACCCGCCCTTCTCAACATGACCGCGACCGCGAAACTCGTCACCGCTGCCGCGCTGATGCGCCAGGAAAGCCGCGGCGGCCATTTCCGCACGGACTTTCCGCTCACCGCGCCCGAAGCGAAGCGCACCTTCCTCACCCTCGCCGAGGCGGAACAGATGGCCGCGTCCGAAGCAGCCGGGGCTCAAAGCTGTGCCAGCATTTGAACAATCTTTTCACCCTCCCCTTGAGGGAGGGTCGAAAAATTCCAAGCGCAAGCGAAGAATTTTTCGGAGAGGGGTCGCATCATGACAATCATCGCCCTCCCCGAAACGCGGCCGCCGCATAATTTGCTTGTCGAACCGTCCGTGCGCCATGCGCTGGAAGAAGACATGGGCCGCGCCGGCGACATCACCACCGATCTCATCATCGCGCCCGAGACTCGCGTTACCGCCCGCATGGCGGCCCGGAAAGACGGCACCATCGCCGGATTGATCGCGGCGGAATGCGCTTTCCGCCTGGTCGATCCCGCGCTCAGCTTCAAAGTGGAAACGCCGGACGGGTCGAAGGCTGCCAACGGGCAAACCCTCGCCACAGTCGAAGGCTCAGCCCGCGCCATCCTGACGGCGGAGCGTGTGGCGCTGAACTTCACCGGCCATCTTTCCGGTGTCGCCACCACCACCCGCGCGCTGGTCGATGCGGTCGCGGGCACGAATGCGCGCATCGTCTGCACCCGTAAGACCACGCCGGGCCTGCGCGTGCTGGAAAAATATGCGGTGCGTTGTGGTGGCGGTTTCAATCACCGTTTCGGCCTCGACGATGCGGTGCTGATCAAGGACAATCATCTGGCCGCGGCAGGCGGCATCAAACCCGCGATCGAGCGCGTGCGCGCGGGCCTCGGCCATATGGCGAAAATCGAACTGGAAGTGGACACGCTGGCCCAGTTGGAGGAGGCGCTGTCACTGGGCGTGGACACGATCCTGCTCGACAATATGGCGCCTGCCGACATGAAGCGCGCCGTGGCGCTTTCCAAAGGCCGCGCGGTGCTCGAAGCCTCGGGCAATGTCACGATCGCAACCGTGCGCGCGATCGCTGAGACCGGCGTCGATTACATCTCCTCCGGCGCCATCACCCACTCCGCCCCCAATTTCGACATCGGCCTGGATTTCTGAAACCTGCGATGAAGCCGATCGCCTGCTTTCTTACAGCCTTAACGCTTCTCGCGGGATGTGCAGACACACGCGGGAACATTGGCGATGGCTCATCAAAAGAATCCGTGTGTACCTCACAGAATTCAATGGATGTCGAACTGCACAACATCGCTCGTAATCACAGCCACTATCAGGGCCGCTGTATTCGAACAGTTGGAGTCGTGACGTCCCGCTTGATTGTTGAAGACGCCGCCCGGCTTAGTGGCCCGACTCGCAGCAAAACCAGCGCCAACACCTCTCTGATTGGCGTTTATTGGAATGACAAGAACGCCTATAAGAAATTTCATAAGCATCCCGAACGGGTGACTATTGTTGGAAGATTGGACTCTTGCGAACGACTTACCCGCAAGGCTGAGGCCGATGCTGACGAATGGAATAAAAAGCCAGCCTCAGAACGGCAGGATCAGGACGGCATGGAAATTGTGGAAATCCCAATTCTATCGGGGCCATGCCACGACTCGTCTGGACCGGTCATATTTATTTTTGCGTATCAAGTGCTTAAAAATCCGGTTGCTCCAAAACAGCCATCTTTAACCAAGCAATCGTCAGAGACGAATAAGCGGTACAGCAAACCCGGTAGAACGCCGCCTTAAAGTCCACTAGCAATAGCGTACAGACACGCAAAACTTTCGGGGCGCGGGGAGAGTATTGCAGCACCCCCCACCGTCTCGGATGCCGACGCATCCTCGCCACCTCCCCCGTGAACGGGGGAGGAGAAGTGGATGCAGTAAGCGGACTGTACTCCTCCCCCGCTTGCGGGGGAGGTCGGCGAACGCATGTGAGCCGGGAGGGGGCGCTTGGGTCCGGCGCCTATTCGTGTCTAGACTTCTTCGCAAAACAGCATGCGAGGAAACCATGGACCTGCATCTCAAAAGCAAGAACGCCGTCATTCTGGGCGGTACCCGCGGCATCGGGCGCGCCATTGCCGATACGCTGGCGGTCGAAGGCGCCAATGTCGCCATCTGCGCCCGCAACGCGGACCAGGTGAAAGAGGCCGTCACCGCCCTTAACGGCAAAGGCGTTCGCGCCACCGGCGCACCGGTCGATATTACCGACGGCAAGGCGCTCACCGCCTGGATCGAATCCGCCGCGAAGGCGCTTGGCGGCATCGACCTGCTGTTCTCCAACGCCGGCGCGATGGCACAGGGCAACGACACCACCGGCTGGGAAGCCAATTTCAAGCTGGACATTCTGGGCGCCGTGAATGCGTTCGAGGCCGCCCGCCCGCATCTCGAAAAAGCGGCGGACGAAAAAGGCGATGCCGCCTTCATCATCATTTCCTCGGTCTCGGCGGCGGAGGCGGACAACGCCAGTTCCTATGGCCCGATCAAGGCCGCGCTGATCCATCATGCCAAGGGTCTCGCCCGCCAATACGCAACGAAGAAAATCCGCATCAACACGGTTTCCCCCGGCATGGTCTATTTCAAGGGCGGCGTCTGGCACATGGTCGAAACCAACATGCCCGATTACTTCAAGAACGCGATGTCTCGCAACCCGATGGGGCGGGCCGCAACGCCGGAAGAAATCGCCAACGCCGCGGTGTTCCTGGCCAGCCCTGTTTCCGCGTTCACCACCGGAAGCAATCTGGTGGTTGACGGGGCGATATCGCATCGCGTGAATTTCTGAGCGCAATAAAACAACGGTAAAACGGGGGAAACGAACACATGACCGGCAAGGCGCGCGGGCGCAAATCCATATTCATCACCGGCGGGGCCAGCGGTATCGGCCGCGCCACCGCCAAACTGTTTCACGGCAAGGGCTGGTTCGTCGGCGCCTTCGATCTGAACGAAACTGCGCTTGCCTCGCTGGCACAGGAACTGGGCAACGACAATTGCATCACCCGCAAACTCGATGTCACCGACAAACAGGATTACGAGAATGCCATCGCCGCCTTCGCGGCCGAAACCGATGGCAGGATGGACATCCTCTACAACAACGCCGGTATCGGGGAGAGCGGCTGGTTCGAGGATATTCCCTATGAAGCCACCATGCGTCTGGTGCAGGTGAATTTCATCGGCGTGCTGAACGGCATCTATTCGGCGCTGCCGCTTCTCAAAGCCACGCCCAATTCGCTCTGCTTTTCCACCTCGTCCTCCTCGGCCACCCACGGCATGCCGCGTATCGCGGTCTATTCGGCGACCAAATTCGCCGTGAAGGGCCTGACGGAGGCGCTGGGCATCGAATTCGCCCGCCACGGTATCCGCGTGGCCGACACCCTGCCCGGCCTGATCGACACCCCGATCCTGCGCAACACCCCCAACCGGACCGACGGCACCAAACCGACCGAGGACCAGCTCAAATCCCAGACCAAGGGAACTTTCCGCCTGATGCCGCCAGAGGCCGTCGCAGAGGCTGTCTGGGGCGCCTACGGCACCGACAAGACCCACTGGTACGTCCCGCCGGAGCTGGTCTGGATCGACCGTATGAAGGTTTTCCTGCCCCGCTACATAAGGGGGAAGATCGGCAAGTCTCTTCCAGGGTCCGAATAGGGCCCACAGCCGGGAAAATTACAGTATATTTTCCGTAAATAGAGCGGATCAGCTCTGCCGTGCCCGCGGCAGGTCGCGGTAGAACACGTGATTGCCGATCTGGATGGTCTTCTCCAGATGCCCTGCCCAATCCGGCCGGATGGAGGCGGCATGGAAATGGGTGGCATCGGCGGTGATGTCATGCAGACGATCCATCCGGGTCATGATCCGGGCGGCCAGCATCTGCGCTTTCATCCAGGCCTTGCCGTTCTTCGGCTTGCTGCGCGCGCCGTTGCAGACGAATGAGAACTGGCAGCCCTTGGTCAATTCCTCGCCCTGGTTCACCACGCCGCAAATCGTCTTCGGATAGCCGTTGCTGCGCAGGCGATGGAAGATCACTTCGGCCACCGCCATCTGTCCGCGCTGGCCTTCGCCACGCGCCTCGTAATAGAGCGCCTCGGAAAGACAGCGATGTTCGGAAACCAGTTCGGCCAATGCGGGGTCGGCCGCGCTCACTTCCGCCAGCATCGCTTTCGTGTCGGGCGCCTTCGTCACCTGCGACGACACGGCAACGGGAAGAACCGCAACTTTATCCGTATGCGGATGATCGACCAGTGCGGCACCGGCGATGCCGCCGACCGCAACCATCACCATTGCAAGCGCGCCTGCAAGCATGCGATCCGCCCGCCACAGCGTATAGATAAGATTGTTCGTCATTCGCGCGTTAGACTCTTCCCTAAAATTTCTCTGGTCAGATTAGTCTTCAAAGTTCCCGCGCACTCTGGTTCAGAGGGCGAAACTTCTGCCAGTGAAATTCCGGGCCGTCAAACAAAAAGCGACCGCTCCATGACACAGCGTCATGGATACCAAGAAAACCCAGGGTTTTCCTGCATCGTCCGTGTACGGATCAGTCCGATTCGTGACGCGATTCCAGGGCCGCTTGTGCGGCAGCCAGTCGCGCTACAGGCACGCGAAATGGTGAACACGACACATAATCGAGCCCGGCCGAGTGACAAAAACGGATCGATTCCGGGTCGCCGCCATGCTCGCCACAGATGCCGAGTTTAAGATTCTCGCGCGTCTCGCGCCCACGTTTCGCCGCAATCCGCACCAGCTCGCCAACACCATCCTGATCGATGCTGACGAAGGGATCGCGCGCGACAATTCCCTTCTTCAGATATTCTGTCAGGAATGTTCCGGCGTCGTCGCGGCTCACACCAAGCGCTGTCTGCGTCAGATCGTTGGTGCCGAAGGAGAAGAACTCCGCACTCTCGGCAATGCTGCCGGCCTGCAATGCGGCACGCGGCAATTCGATCATCGTGCCGATCAGATAATTGGGAAGTTTGCCGCGCTCTTTCTCCAGCGCATGCGCCACCGCCACGATCCGCTCTTTCAAAAAGTCGAGTTCGGCCTTGAAGCCCACCAGCGGAACCATGATTTCAAGCTGCACCGCCTTACCGCCCGCGGCTTCCACATTCAGTGCCGCTTCCAGAATGGCGCGCGCCTGCATTTCGTAGATTTCGGGATAGGTGATGCCCAGCCGGCAACCGCGATGCCCCAGCATCGGGTTCGATTCCTGCAACGCAATCGCCCGCGCCCGAAGCTTTGCCGGGTCTGCGCCCGCCGCCGCCGCCACCTCGGCAATCTCCTCCTCCTTATGGGGCAGGAATTCATGCAACGGCGGGTCGAGCAGGCGGATGGTGACCGGCAGGCCCTCCATCTCCTTGAAAATGGCCTCGAAATCGCCCCGCTGCATCGGCAGCAACCGGGCAAGTGCGGCCTGCCGCCCCTTCTCGTCATCGGCCAGGATCATCTGGCGCACCGCCACGATGCGCTCCTGCTCGAAGAACATGTGCTCGGTCCGGCACAGGCCAATGCCCTCGGCGCCGAATTTGCGCGCGGTCTCCGCGTCCGACGGTGTATCGGCATTGGTGCGAATTTTCAGTGTACGGATTGAATCCGCCCACCCCATCAGCGTGCCAAAATCGCCCGTCAGTTCCGGCTGGCGCATCGCCACCTTGCCGCGGTACACCTCGCCCACAGCCCCGTCGATGGTGATGACATCGCCGCGGCGGACGGTTGTGCCGCCCGCCGTCATCACGCCTTGCGCCGCATCGATCTTGAGCGTGCCGGCGCCTGAAACACACGGCCGCCCCATGCCGCGCGCCACCACAGCGGCGTGGCTCGTCATGCCCCCGCGCGCGGTCAGAATGCCTTTCGCGGCGTGCATGCCGTGAATGTCTTCGGGGCTGGTTTCGGTGCGCACCAAAATCACATCGCGCCCGTCCGCGGCCAGTTTCTCCGCCTCGTCTGCCGTGAACGCCACTTCGCCCGTGGCCGCGCCGGGTGAGGCCGCAAGCCCGGTCGCGATCAGATCGCGCGGCGCATCTGGGTCCAGCGTCGGGTGCAGCAATTGGTCGAGTGCCGCCGGATCGACACGGGCCACCGCAATGTCCTTGCCGATCAGCCCTTCCTTCACCATGTCGACCGCGACTTTCAGCGCCGCTTCCGCCGTGCGCTTGCCGTTGCGGGTCTGCAGCATGAACAGCTTGCCTTCCTGCACGGTGAATTCCACGTCCTGCATGTCGCGGTAATGCGCTTCCAGCGTTTCGCCGATGCGTTTCAGCGTGGCGAACGCATCCGGCATCGCTTCTTCCATCGACGGCAGCTTGCCGCCCTGGCGTTCGCGCACTTCTTTGGTGATCGGCTGCGGCGTGCGAATGCCGGCCACCACGTCCTCGCCTTGCGCATTGATCAGAAATTCGCCGTAAAGCAGGTTCTCACCGGTGGAGGGATTGCGCGTGAACGCAACGCCGGTGGCCGATGTCTCGCCGCGATTGCCGAACACCATGGCCTGCACATTGACCGCGGTGCCCCAGTTCTCCGGAATGTGATGCAGACGGCGATAGGTGTTGGCGCGCGAACTCTGCCACGATCCGAACACCGCCCCGATCGCACCCCACAATTGCGCTTCCACATCATCGGGGAACGGCGAGCCCAGATCCTTCTGCACCCGATCCTTATAGGCTTGCGCGATACGCTTCAGATCGGCGGCATCCAGTTCGGTGTCGAGTTCGATGCCCTTCTCTTCCTTGATGGTGTCGAGAATTTCCTCGAACAGCGCGTGCTCCACGCCCAGTACCACGTTCGAATACATCTGAATGAAACGGCGATAACTGTCATAGGCGAAACGCGCATCGCCGGTCAGCCTGGCAAGGCCTTCGGTCGTCTCCTTCGTCAGGCCGAGGTTCAGCACCGTGTCCATCATGCCGGGCATCGAAACCCGCGCGCCGGATCGCACCGAAACCAGCAGCGGCTTCTGCGCATCGCCGAATTTGGTGCCGGTCAGTTCGCCGACCTTCGCCACCGCCTTCTCCACCGCCGCCTTCAGTTCGGCGGGATAGCTTTGGCCGTTGGCATAATAATGGGTGCAGACTTCGGTGGTGATGGTGAAGCCGGGCGGCACGGGCAGGCCCAGATTGCTCATCTCGGCCAGGTTCGCCCCCTTGCCGCCGAGCAGATTCTTCATCCCGGCCTCGCCTTCCGCGGCGCCGTCACCAAACGAATAGACCCATTTGCTCATATCAAATTCGCTCCATATGCCCGGCTTCTCGCCGGCGCACACTGTTTCATGTTGCAGTGCAGCCGGGTCAAGCCTCCCATGTTATTTGCGTAAACTTAAGGGATTTCCTATCGTACCGCCTGCGGCATAGGCACAGAGCGGGAAAATCACCATGGCACTGCGGAAATTCATCATCGAACGCGACATCCCTGCGGTCGGCACCCTGGAGCGTGAGGAGCTTCGCGCCGCCGCCGCCAAATCGAACGAGGCGCTGCGCACCATCGGCCCGGACATCCAGTGGCAGGAGAGCTATGTGGCGGAGAACAAGACCTTCTGCGTCTATCTGGCGAAGGACGAGGCGACCATCCGCAAACATGCGGAGCTGAGCGGCTTCCCCGCCACCAAGGTCACCGAGGTGCGCAAGATGATCGACCCCACCACCGAACGCACCGGCTGATCGTTTATCCTCCCCCGTCGTTACGGGGGAGGTGCGACCCCGGACTTGATCCGGGGGAAGCGGAGGGGGCCCCCGCATTGCCCCGCGCGCCCGCCGCGTGACATGCTTTCCCGTCACCACGGGCGGGAACACGCATGAACTCCGAAATGATCCTTGCGCCGATGGGCGCGCTCGCCGGGCTCACATTCTTTGTGCTGCTGTTCGTACCGGCGCGGCGCATGACGCGGCGGCCCAGCCCGCAGGACAGCGCCACCGGCGATATCCCCGGCGGCCTCTCCAACCCGAACTACGCCGACCTCCTGGAAATGCCGGTGCTGTTCTACGTCATCTGCCTGATACTGCTGGTGACGAACCGCGTCGACGACACCTTCCTCTACCTCGCCTGGATTTATGTCGCCTTGCGCGCGGTGCACAGCGCCGTGCACCTCACCTATGACAAGCTCAGCCACCGCATGACGCTGTTCGCACTCTCGAACCTCACAGTCTTCGCGATGTGGCTGTTCTTCTTCCTGCCGCCAGTGGGGTAAGGGCTGATAACACTTACATGCTGTCACGGCCCGCGAATGCGGGCCGCCCAGGTGACGTTGTCGCACGGTTTAAAGCACCGTTTTCCGTAGTTCTCTTGGCAGCTACCGCAGCTTCATCTGGATGGCCCACACTCCGGTGGGCCATGACAAGGAGCGTGATCGAAAAAGAACTTACCCCTCAACTTTCGAGAAATCCGCCACCTGATGCATCACCGCGCGCAGGCGGGAGAGCAGCAGCAAACGGTTCCTGCGCAGACCCGCATCCTTGTCGTTCACCGTCACCTTGTCGAAAAAGGCATCGACAGGCCCGCGCAGCCGCGCCATTACGCCCATCGCCTCGACAAAACGCTCGCGTTCGATTTCCGCCTTGATCAGATCGGACGCCACCGCCAGTTCGGTAAACAGCGCCGTCTCTTCCGGCTGCACCAACGCATCCGGGTCCGGCGCACCGTCATAACTGGTTTTGTCCTTCTTCTCTTCGGCCTTCAGAATATTCGCCGCGCGCTTGTACGCGGTGAGAAGATTGGCGCCATCTTCGCTTTTCAGAAATTCCTGCAACGCCTCGACGCGGGCCACCAGCCGCACCAGATCGTCTTCATTGCCGAGGCTGAACACGGCATCGATCAAATCGTGCCGCGTTCCTTTTTCCTTCAACGCGACTTTGAGGCGATCTGTAAAAAACTGCATGAGTTCATAAATGAGGGCGTTCTCAATCCCACTAGCCAAACGTTCACTCGGCTTCGATTGCAACGCCAAGGGAATAGCGCGCAAAGATATCTCACCTATGTATCCAACATGCTTCCGGGTTAGATCGCCCATTGATAGCTTATGACCAGAATTTAAGATTATGCGGATAACACCAAGCGCCGCCCGCCGAAGCGCGTAAGGATCGCTAGAACCCGTTGGCTTTTCATCTATCGCAAAGAATCCAGCCAACTGATCCAGTTTATCCGCCAGCGCCACCGCGATGGAAACCGGCGCGTTTGGCACAGCATCGCTCGGGCCGACAGGTTTGTAGTGATCGCGGATTGCATCAGCGACGTCCGAGCCCTCACCGTCATGCAGCGCGTAGTAGCGCCCCATCACGCCCTGAAGCTCGGGGAATTCGCCCACCACGCCCGTGGTCAGATCGGCCTTGGAAAGCCGCGCCGCGCGCTTGGCTTTCCTTACATCGGCCCCGATCTTTTCCGCGATCTCGCCCGCGAGCGCTTCGATCCGTTCTACCCGTTCATATTGCGTGCCAAGTTTGGCGTGGAACACGATCTTTTTCAGATCGTCCACGCGGCTTTCCAGCGTGCGCTTCCGATCCTGATCCCAGAAGAATTTGGCGTCCGACAGCCGCGCGCGCAGCACGCGTTCATTTCCGGCCACAATCTCCTTGCCGCCGTCTTCCGCGATCATGTTGGCGACCACGGCAAAGCGGTTCGCCATTTTTCCCGTCTTCGGGTCGCGCAGCGAAAAATATTTCTGATGCGTGCGCATGGAGGTTTGCAGAATCTCCGGCGGCACATCCATGAATTGATCTTCAATCGTGCCGACCAGCACCACCGGCCATTCGGCCAGCCCCGCCACCTCGTTCAGCAATCC
This sequence comes from Alphaproteobacteria bacterium, assembly GCA_017308375.1. GTDB lineage: Bacteria > Pseudomonadota > Alphaproteobacteria > Micropepsales > Micropepsaceae > Rhizomicrobium. The sequence continues at coordinate 17,770 of JAFKEW010000061.1, read as the reverse complement.
CTCGTCCGCGATCAGTTCCAGCCCCAGCGCAAACGCCTTCTGCTTCGCATCATGCAGAATGATCTCACGCCGTTCCTCCGGGTCCAGGATCACATGGCCCGCCTTCAGCGCCGCCTCATAATCCTCGAACCGCCGCGCAAATATCTCGCCTTGCGACAAAAACCGATGCCCGCGCGTCGTGCTGCCGCTTTGCACACCGGCAAATTCAAACGGCACCACCTCGCCATCGAAGGTAGCGAGGATCGAATGCAGCGGCCGCACCCAGCGCACCGGGCTGCCGGGAAAGCGCATGCTTTTCGGCCACGGCAGTTTCGCCAGTAGCTCCGGCAGAATTTCCGCCAGCACCTCCGCCGTCGGCCGGCCCTTGCGCGCAATCACCGCGACATAGAATTCGCCCTTGCCGTCATCGCGCTTTTCGCATTGCGCGAGGGTCACGCCCGCCGAACGCAAAAAACCCTCGATCGCTTTCTCGGGCGCATTCACCCGCGGGCCCTTTTTCTCCTCGCTGACATCGGGCTGCTTCACCGGCAGGCCGGTGATCGCCAAGGTCAACCGCCGGGGCCCGGAAAACCCTTGTGCCGCCTCGAACAACAAACCACGGTCCGACAGCGCGCCAACCACCAGCCGCTCCAGATCCTTCGCGGCCTGCACCTGCATCCGCGCGGGGATTTCCTCGCTCAACAATTCCAGCAGAAAATCCGGCATCACACCCCCACCCAATTGTCATCCCCGGCCGAGTGGCGCGTTAGCGTCGCGAGGGGAAGGGGACCCAGGCAGTGCCACCGGAACGGTTCTAAAGAAAAGTGTGCGGCACGCAGTTTTTCAGACCAGATACGTTGACCCACATGGATCCCCTTCCCTCGCATCGCGCGTAAAACGCGCAATGCTCGCCGGGGATGACAATCTTTCATCACCCATACCTCGGCGTATAGGCGCCCATCGGGCTTTCGAGCCAGGCTTCGGCGCACGCCTTCGCCAGTGCCCGCACCCGCCCGATATAGGCGGCGCGCTCGGTCACCGAAATCACGCCCCGCGCATCCAGAAGGTTGAACGCATGGCTCGCCTTGATGCACTGGTCATAGGCTGGCAGCGCCAGCTTGCGTGCCGTCAGCAACGCCGCACATTCCTTCTCCGCATCCTCGAAATGGCGGAACAGGGTTGCGGTATCCGCGCGCTCGAAATTGAAGGTGGAGAATTCCACCTCGCTCTGATGAAACACCTCGCCGTAGCGAAACTGGTCGTTGAAGGCGAGGTCGTAGACGAACTCCACGCCCTGCACATACATCGCCAGCCGCTCCAGCCCGTAGGTGATCTCGGCCGCCACGGGGTCGCAATCGAACCCGCCAACCTGCTGGAAATAGGTGAACTGGGTGATCTCCATCCCGTCGCACCACACTTCCCAGCCGAGGCCCCAGGCGCCCAAGGTCGGGCTCTCCCAGTCATCCTCGACAAAGCGGATGTCGTGCAGCGCCGGGTCCAGCCCGATCGCCTTGATCGAACCGAGATAAAGCTCCAGCACATCCTTCGGCGCCGGCTTCAGGATCACCTGATACTGATAATAATGCTGCAACCGGTTCGGGTTCTCGCCATAGCGCCCGTCGCCCGGCCGCCGCGATGGCTGGACATAGGCCGCCCGCCACGGCCGCGGCCCCAGCGCGCGCAACGTGGTGGCCGGGTGAAAGGTGCCCGCCCCCATCTCCATGTCGTAGGGCTGCAGGATCAGACAGCCCTGCGCCGCCCAATAGTTTTGCAGCGTCAGGATCAGATCCTGAAATGTCGCGGCCTTTTTCACAGAAAACCCTCGGAAATTGGCCGGAACCTAAAGCGCAATCGGAAACGTGTGAAGTGTCTTGCGACAAACCAGACACTTCCGACAACGCCAGGCAAACTTCCGGCAAATCAGGCCGCACGCGGCGCTTCGCCAGGGTGGCGGCCTGCACGCTGCGGCAACAGAAGAACCAGCGCCACAATCGCCACCGCCAGCACGGCACTGGCAAGCGGTCGGCTCAGCGCCAGCCCGCCATGGTTCAGCGGCTTGTCCAGAAAATCGCCCACCGTCGCGCCCAGTGGCCGGGTCAGGATGAAGGCCGCCCAGAACAGCAGCACGCGCGAAATCCCTGTCCAGAAATAGAGTGCCGCCACCACCGCCAACGCCGCACCGAACACCAGCGCGCCGCCCGCGAACCCGACCCCGGCATCGTCCGCCATCCAGTCGCCAAGCGCGGTGCCCAGGGTCTGCGAGATGGTGATCGCCGCCCAGTAGAACGCTTCCACCCGCGGCGTGTTTACAGTATCAACTGAAATCGTCCCCTCGGCCCGGTACCACAGCGCCAGCACCGCAATCATGGCGGCGAGCAACAGCGTGGACCCGCCCGCATAACCGATGCCGAGAGAGCGGTCGGCGAAATCGGCCATCGTCGTGCCCGCGGTGGTCGAAGCGATGATCGTCGCCCAATAGAGAAAGGGCTGGAATTTCTTCGCCGCGATCTGCGCCACCACCAGCACCACCAGCGCCGACAGGAAAATCGCCGTCCCCACCAGATAGCCGAGGTTCAGCGTCATGGTCACGGTGTCGCCGCCGGTCTCGCCCAATGTGGTGGCAAGGATCTTGATGATCCAGAAGCCCAGCGTAACGGCCGGCACCTTGCTCGCCACATCGTTCGCGCTCATGGCAACCCTTTCGGTTTCAGAACGTCATCAACACCGCCGCGTACCACGCCATGTCGCCGGTTTCGGCCCGGTTCTGCAATCCCGGCCCGGCAGAAGCCATCAAGTGGTAATGTTCGTTCAGATCATAGGTGGCGCCGAAGCCCACACCCGTCGCGGCCTTGCCGCCACGATCCGCCGCCGTCTGATGATAGAGTTCGGCGCCCACGGTCAGATGCGGTGCAATCTCCCGCGTCAGCGCCCAGCCCGCGAGACAATAGTTCTGCGACTCCCGGCTTTCATTCCAGGCGCAGCCGCCGCCGCCAAAGGTGGACCATTTGCCGAGGTCCCGCCCGATCCAGACCGGCAGCAGAATCGAGAAATGACGATCGCCGATCCGGCTGGACAGGCTGGGCAGAAACAGGCGCGGAAACACGCTGACGTCCCAGCCGGTATCTGCCTGATGCAGGAATTTGTATTTCGCGGCGAGTTCGATATTGCCGACACCCGCCACTGCCGCGGCACCGTCGGGGCTGTCATACACAAACGGTAGAACGGCGGTCAGTTGCAGGTCGGGCGCACCGCCGTAATTGAAGTCGATACCGCCTTCGCCGTCATGGCCGTCGCGGCTGACGCTGCCGCTGCCGAAGGCATAGATCTCGAAATGCCGGTAATCGGTCGGCTCGGGATCGTCGGTAACATAGGGCGGCCCGGCCAGTGCGGGGCCCGCAAGCAGCAGCAATGCCAGCGCGATAAGGGCACGCCGCATTCTTCAGCGTACCACCTTAAAATGGTACTTGAAGAATACGTCCTTAGCCATTGAAATATCTCTTGAAGTATACCTCATACAATTACTTTCAGCGCACCGGCATCGCGCAGGATCGCGTCCGCCTCCGCTGTATAGCGATTGTCATCCTGGTGCAGAGCAAAGCCGGCAAGGATCCGGTGTGGTGTTGTGCACCCCGCCCGCCATTGCACGATCACCCGTTTCGCCGTTCCACCGGCCCGCGGCAGCAATGGCAGGATCACCGCCCCCTTTTCCGGCAGCGCCGCCATCACCTCATCCAGCCGATCCGCCCGCAGAATAATGGTGAAATTTCCATAAGAAACAACACACTCAAGCCCACTCCTCACCCACTGACTTAGCGCGCCACCATCCTGCAGCGCGCGGGCCCGCCCCGCGTCGGGGGAGCGTTGGCCGCGCTCATCATGAAACGGTGGATTGCAGAACACGTTGGCGAACTGGCCCCAATCTCCACTCAGCGCATCACCGGCCCGGAACGTCACCTGCCCGGCCATGCCGTTCCGGGCGGCGTTCCCGTTCGCCAATTCCACCAGCGCGGGCTCGATCTCGATTCCCGTCACCTTGCACCCGGTCCGCGCGGCCAGGCACAGGCTCGCTGTCCCCACCCCGGCGCCCAGCTCCAGGGCGGTATCCCCCGCCCCGGCCGGCACGGCGGCAGCCAGCATTACGGCATCCAGCCCGGCGCGGAAGCCCCGCTCCGGCTGGCAGATTCGCAAACGCCCATCCAGAAACCCGTCTTCGGTCACCGCACTCACGGGTTCAGCGCATCTTTCAGAAGGGCCCGTGCACGCGCCTCATCGGCGTCGGCAACCATCAACCGGCGCGGCAATATGACCATACTGCCGTCCAGCACGCTCATATGCGTATCGAAAACAACGCTTTTGACGCCTGCATTGGTCAAAACGGCTTCCGCATAGCTCAGGTCTACAGGATTGTTTGTGGTTAAGACTTCGCGCATGGGAATGCCGTCCGAATTGCCGCTGGGCCCTCCCCATATTGCCTCATATCGCATAGTCTTGCAGCCGTTCGGACACGATGGAATTTTCCAGAAGATCACGCATGCTCACGGCCGAAGCCCGCAAGACATCCGATACCAATTCCCCGGTGGAGCGGCTGCACGCCCTCGTCGCGGGCGACATGGTGAAGGCCGACGCGCTGATCCACACAAGGATGACGAGCGCGGTCCCCCTGATCCCGGAACTGGCCCGCCACCTGATCGATTCCGGCGGCAAGCGGCTGCGCCCGCTGCTCACCCTCGCCGGTGCACGCATGGCGGGGTATGAGGGTGACGGGCATGTGAAGCTCGCTGCCGCGGTCGAATTCATTCACACCGCCACGCTTCTGCATGACGATGTGGTGGATTCCAGTATCCTGCGCCGGGGGCGCGATGCTGCCAATGTGGTCTGGGGCAACAAGCCGTCGGTACTGGTCGGCGACTTCCTGTTCAGCCGCGCCTTCCAACTGATGGTGGAAGCCGGCAGTCTTGAGGTTCTGGGCATCCTCTCCAACGCCTCCGCCATCATCGCGGAAGGGGAAGTGCTGCAACTCAAATCCGCCAACAATCTCGGCACCACCGAAGAACATTATCTGAATGTGGTCAGCGCCAAGACTGCCGCCCTGTTCGCCGCCGCGGCGGAAGCCGGCATGGCGCTTGCCGCCCCGTCGCGCACCGCCACCAGGGCCATGCACGAATATGGTCAGAACCTCGGCATCGCCTTCCAGTTCGTGGACGATGCGCTGGATTATTCCGGCCGTCAGGCCCTGATGGGCAAGGCCGTGGGCGATGATTTCCGCGAAGCCAAGGTCACCCTGCCCGTCATCCTCGCTTATGCCCGCGCCGCCGATCGCGAAACCCGCGCCTTCTGGGGCCGGGTGATCGAAACCGGCGTTCAGGCCGAAAGCGATCTCGCCCGCGCCATCGCACTGGTTCAGGAAACCGGTGCCATCGCCGAAACGCTGCACCGCGCGCAAGGCTATGCCGATGCGGCCTGCAAGGCGCTCGCCCCCCTGCCGCCGTCGGAGATCAAGGACACGCTGGTGACGGTGGCGGAATTCTGCGTCGAACGCGCCTACTGAACCATCCTCTTTACGGCCCTTTCCCCCTCCGGCGCTTCCGCGCCACCTCCCCCGTAACAACGGGGGAGGATGTTATCGCGTCCACACCACACCTTATCCTCCCCCGCGGGTGGGGGCGGAGGCCGCAAACGAAAGGTCCAGTGGACGTTTCGTCGGCCGACAGTTCCGAAGGAACGGAGGGGGGTGATCGCGATACGCACCTCACCCGTTTCAGGTGAGGGATGCCCGGTCAGTCAGTGACTCGTCACGCCGCCGCCCGCGCGCAGCAGCATCTCGATATGGGGCGCCAGAATTTCATAATGCCCAAGCTGGCGGCGCAACCGGTCTATCTGTTGCGATGAGAAATAGCTGAGCCCACGCCCCGTCTCGCCCTTGTTGAAACGGAAATCCGCCCGCTTCTCCCAAACGGTTTCAAGCGCCTGCTCGCAGACCTCCTGCGGCTGCTCAACACCCGCATGGGCCAGCGCACGCGCAAGCGTTTCCGCCGGATCGGCGCGAAATTCGTCATAGGTGAGAAAGCACACCCGTTCGGGCGATTGCTCAGCATAGGCGAACCACGTCGCGAAAAAACTGGCGTACCACGGCCCCAGAATATCCACGATGAAATCGGCTTTGTCCGCGCGCGGCATATCCGTGAAATTTTGCGGTATCCGGCAGTTCAACCCGTCCAGCCGCGCCACGGAATCGGTTTCCAACATGTCCCAGAACGATGCAAGCATATCCGGGATATTCCGGATCATCACGACCGGGCGGATATCGAATGCTTCGAGAAAATGAATATTCGCGGGCAACGCCTGCATATGCAGATGCGCCACCAGCGTGCGATTGGTCACGCCGCCTTCAAAATAGCTGAGGAAAACCGGCAGATAGGGCTGCGCATCGCGCCCGCCTTGCGCATGCACCGCGCGCACAAGCTGACCATTGGCGGCAAACACGATCGCACTGCGCAGATAAGTACCCGCCGATTTCGGCGGAAAGGCGAGAACGATGGCACGCCGCTTCTTGCCCAGGCGGCGCATGTGCAGCAGGGCCTCGCCCGCGAACTGGCCATCGCTTCTGGGTTCCTGAAACAGAAGCTCGATGGATTTCGGATTGAAAACGGCCATGCCTGCCCCGCCGTGATGCGACGGGGTTTTGGTAAAATAGAGTGGTAAACAAAACGTAACAATTCAACCACACGATGAAATCGTCTGCGTCGCCACCACCCACCAGCCGGGCGCGGACCTCGCAATCCTCTCCGTGGCGTTCTTCGCCGCATCGTCACTGGCGAACAGACCGAAACAGGTCGCGCCGCTGCCCGACATCCGCGCCAGCAAGCCGCCGTTCTGTTCCAGTGCGCCCAGAACATCACCGATCACCGGCGCCATCGCGCGCGCCGGCGCTTCAAGATCGTTTCGCGTCTGCCGCAGATAGGAAACCAGCGCCGCCGTATCGCGCAATCCGTCCGGCGCTTTCGCCTGCCCGGTTCCGGTGCGTGTTTTCAGGGCCGCGAAAACCGGTCCCGTCGGCACCGCCACGCCCGGATTGACCAGCACCATTGAAAGCGCGGGCAGACCGGAAACCGGCGTCAGGATTTCGCCACGCCCTTCCATCCACAAACTCCGGCTCATCAGGCAGGCCGGCACATCCGAACCCAGCGTCTCCGCGATGGCGTGCATCTCATCTTGCGAAAGCGCCACGCCCCACACTTGCACCAGCCCGCTGAGCGCCGCGGCCGCATCGGCGGAACCGCCGCCGATGCCCGATGCCACCGGCAAATTCTTGGTCAGCGTGATCCGTGCGCCGGGCACGCGCCCCGCTTTTTCCGCCAGCGCCCGCGCTGCCCGCGCAATCAGATTGTCCGCTTCGCCCGCAAGCGCGGCCCCGAACGGCCCGTCGAGCACAAGTGAAAATCCTTCCGCCGCCGCGATCCGCAAGGTATCGCCGGCCTGCGTGAACACCGCCAGACTTTCCAGCGCGTGAAAGCCGTCGCTGCGGCGCGCACCCACATGCAGGAACAGATTGATCTTGGCCGGTGCAACAACGCGCAACGGTTGCGCTTCAGGATTTGTGCTCAACGGATTCAAGGCCGTGTTTGAGCTTGCTTTCAATGCGCGTCTTTTCCTGCGCGTCCGGGCCGAAGCTCAAGGCATGGTTCCACTGGAACCGCGCATCGCGCTTGCGCCCGACGCGCCACAACGCATCGCCATAATGATCGTTGATGGTGGGGTCGCCCGGCACCAGAAGCACCGCACTTTCCAGCGCCGTCGCCGCATCCTTGTAACGGCCCAGCCGGTAATAGGCCCAGCCCACGCTGTCGGTGATATAGCCGTCAAAGGGCCGCAGCGCGCGCGCCTTTTCCAGCATCGCCAGCGCCTCCTGCAAATTCTCGCCGCGATCGACCCACGAATAGCCGAGGAAGTTCAGCAATTGCGGCTCATCCGGGCTCAGCTTCAGCGCGTGTTTCAGATCCGCTTCGGCAAGGGTCCAGCGGCCGGAGCTTTCATAGGCTGCCGCACGCGCATAAAGCAGCGGCCAGGTCTTGGCATCGGCGCCGCCATTCACCCGGATGGCATGGTCATAGGCGTCCGCCGCCTCGCGATATTTCTCGGCCCCGCGATAAATATCGCCCAGCGCGGTCCACGCCTCCACATTGTCGGGGTCGTCCGCCACCACGGTCTTCAGCTTCGCAATCGCCCCGTCATTGTCGTCCAGCCGGGAAAGGTTCAGCGCCACCTGTACCTGCGTCACCCCGTAATAGGGCGAATCCTTGCCGATGCTGTCATAAAGGGAAATCGCATCGCGATATTTCTGCAAACTCTCGAAACGGTCGGCCAGCAGAATATCGGCGAGGTCGAGCGACGGGCGCAGATATCGCGCATAATGCAGATAGAGGACGGAGACATCGGCACTCGCATCATCGGTCAGCGAAGCCGCAACCCCGAACAGCGCCTCCGCCGCCCCTTCCTGCGGGTCCGCCGCCAGAGGTGCCGGCACCTTTCCCGCCGCCATCCGCCGCGTTGCCGCCTGCACGATCGGGGCGACGGAAAGGTCATTGCCAAGCCCGGCGTAAAAGGCGCGCGCTTCCGCCGCCTGGCCGTTGCGCTCCAGAAACCGGCCATACGCATCGACCAGCCTCGGCCCCTTGCCGCCCAGCTTCAGCGCCTCGCGATAGGCATCGCCCGCCTCGGCGTTGCGCCCGGCCAGTTCCAGAACCAGCGCCTTCTGGAAGGCCGCAATGGCATCGGCGCCGCCCTGCCCTTTCAGCTTTTCCAGTTCGGCCAGCGCGGCATCGGTCTTGTTCTGGCCCGCATCGGCCCACGCATTCAAAAGTGCGATGGTCAGCGCGGTGAACGGCCCGGTTGCCGATTGCGCCAGTTCCTTGTGCACATCGCCATAATCCTTCTGGCGCAATTCATAGACGGCCAGCGTGGTGCGCGCGGCGCGGTTGTCCGGGTCGCTCACCACCACCTTGCGGGCAAGCGCGACCGCCTGGTCCATCTCGCCCGCCGATGCGGAATAAAGAAACGCCCGCGCCAGAAGATCGTCGTTGTTCGGGTCGTCCTTCAGGCTGGCGCGATAGAACTTCGCCGCACTTTTCAGGTCGTGCTGGTTGGCCGCCAGCCGCGCATTCAGGTAATTGCCATATCCCGCCCCTTCCGGTGCGCGAACGGGATGTTCACCCGGTTTCGGTCCTGCCGTTGCGCAAGCCGCCAGTGAAAACGCCACCGAAACGCAGGCGAGCGAATGAAGAATGCGCAATGCGGATCTCCTTACATATTCGCGTAGTTGGGGCCCCCGCCACCTTCCGGCGTCACCCAGTTGATGTTCTGCTCCGGGTCCTTGATGTCACACGTCTTGCAGTGCACGCAGTTCTGCGCGTTGATCTGAAAACGCGGGCCGTCCGCCTCCTGCACCACTTCGTAGACCCCTGCCGGGCAGTAGCGCTGCGCGGGCTCGGCATATTCGGGCAGATTGACCCGGATGGGAATGGTGGGGTCCTTCAAAACCAGGTGAACGGGCTGGTCTTCCTCGTGATTGGTGTTGGACAGGAACACACTCGACAGCTTGTCGAAGCTGATCACCCCATCCGGCTTGGGGTAGGCGATGGGCTTGCAATCCGCGGCCTTTTTCAGGGTCTGATAATCCGCCTTGCCATGCTTCAGCGTGCCGAACAGGCTGAAACCGAAAAGCTGGTTCATCCACATATCAATGCCGCCCAGTCCCACGCCCAGCACGGTGCCGAACTTCGACCATAGCGGCTTTACGTTACGAACCCGCTTCAAATCCGTATAAACGTGAGAGGCTTCGTAAGCTGCTTCGTAACCATCCAGCACATCGCCGGAGCGGCCTTCGCCCAATGCCGCGAATACCGCATCGGCCGCCAGCATGCCGGTCTTCATCGCATTGTGGCTGCCCTTGATGCGCGGCACGTTCACGAAGCCCGCCGAACAGCCGATCAGCGCGCCACCCGGAAAGACCAGCTTCGGCACCGACTGGAACCCGCCTTCGGTGATCGCGCGCGCGCCATAGCCGATGCGCTTGCCGCCTTCCAGAATTTCGCGGATGCGCGGATGATGCTTGACGCGCTGGAACTCATCGAACGGCGACAGATACGGATTCTGATAATTCAGATGCACCACGAAACCGATGGAGCAGAAATTTTCGCCCCAGTGATACATGAACACGCCGCCGCCGGTCTTGTTGTCCAGCGGCCAGCCCATGGTGTGCAGCACCAGCCCGCGCTTGTGCTTCTCCGGCGGCAGCTCCCACAGCTCTTTCAGCCCGATGCCGAATTTCTGCGGCTCGCGTCCTTCATGCAGTTTGAAATGCGCGCCCAACCGTTTGGACAGTGAACCGCGCGCCCCTTCGGCGAACAGCGTGTATTTGCCGAGCAGGTTCATCCCCGGCGTGAAGTCCGGCTTATGGTGCCCGTCTTTCGCCACGCCCAGATCGCCGGTGGTGACACCCAGCACCCGGCCATCGTCGCCGAACACGACGTCGGCGGCCGGAAAGCCCGGATAGATTTCGACGCCCAGTTCTTCCGCCTGCTGGCCCAGCCAGCGGCAGACATTGCCCAGGCTCGCGATGTAATTGCCGTGATTGCTCATCAGGGGCGGCATGATGAAATTCGGCACGCGGATGCTGCCCTGCGGCCCCAGGAAGTAGAACCGGTCGTCGGTCACCGGCGAATCGAGCGGCGCGCCCTTTTCCTTCCAGTCGGGAATCAGTTCGTCGATCGCAATCGGGTCGATCACCGCGCCGGACAGGATATGGGCCCCGACCTCGGACCCCTTCTCCAGAACGCAGACGCTGACCTCGCGGCCCTCTGCCGCCGCCAATTGCTTCAACCGGATCGCTGCCGACAGGCCCGCCGGGCCCGCCCCCACGATCACGACATCATATTCCATGCTTTCCCGTTCGACGGTTTCCGCCATCGTCAAATCCCGAATTTATCCCCGTAGCCATTGGTTATGCGGCCCTATCCTTGCCGGGGTCAACCGGCCCGGAACCGGATCGTGCGGCAATCGCGCCCGGCCGCCGGTCGCGAAAGCGGCCCGGCTGCCCTATGATGGCGGCCCATGCCGCCCGAACCGCATCCGGACCCGCTGACCACGCTTGCCTGGCTCGTTGAATCCGGGGCGGACGAGGCCGTGCAGGACACCCCGGTCAACCGGTTTGTTGCACCATCTCCCAGCCGCACATCTTCTCCCGCCCCCCTTACGGGGGAGGGCAATGCGAATGCGCGCCCCGCGCGGTCGCATTGGGAGGGGGGAAAGCCCTCTTCCTCAACAGCTTCTGGCCCGACTGCGTCCGGCGCCCGCCCCGCCCCCGAGGCTGCTGCAAATCCCTCCTCCGATCACATCGGCCGCGCGATGGAAGTGGCCGCCGCCTGCACCACGCTTCCCGAACTGAAAGCCACGCTCGAATCGTTCGAGGGCAGCCCGCTCAAGCGCACCGCCACCAACACCGTGTTCGCCGATGGCAACCCGGATGCGCGCATCATGCTGATCGGCGAAGCGCCGGGCCGCGACGAAGACCGCGCCGGTCTTCCCTTCGTCGGCCGCGCCGGGCAATTGCTCGACCTGATGCTGGCCTCCATCGGCCTGTCGCGGACGGAGAACGCCTACATCACCAACGTAATCAACTGGCGCCCACCGGGAAACCGCGATCCCTCGCCGGAAGAAGCCGCGATCAATCTGCCCTTCCTGCGCCGCCATATCGAATTGTTCGATCCCGGCATCATCATCCTGCTGGGCGCGGTTTCCGCCCGCCACGTCCTCGGCAAGACAGAGGGCATCATGCGCATGCGCGGCAAATGGTCGGAATATTTCGTCGGCGCCCGCTCGGTGCCCGCAATGCCGACGCTGCATCCGGCCTATCTGTTGCGCCGCCCGATCGACAAGAAACTCGCCTGGCGCGATCTTCAGGCCATCGCCGCCAAGGCACGGGAATTGAAAATTCTGTGATCGCTGATCGCTGTCAGCCCTGTTGTTGTCATTCCCGGCCGAACGCCGCGCAAGCGGCAGGAGGGGAAGGGAACCCAGGCGCTAAAATCATTCCGGTATCGAACACCTGGATCCCCTTCCCTCACATCGCGCAACGCGCGATGCTCGCCGGGGATGACAGAGAATAGATGACAGAGAACTTCTAAATGCCCATCGACGAAACCATCGCCTTCGTGCCGGTGAACATCGCGGTCCTCACCGTCTCCGACACGCGCGATGAAACCAACGACACCTCGGGCGATACGCTCGCCACGCGCATCGCGGGCGCAGGGCATCACCTCGCCGCCCGCGCCATCGTGAAGGACGATGCTGCAACCATCGCCGCCACGCTGAAACGCTGGATCGCCGATCCGCAGATCGATGCCATCATCACCACCGGCGGCACCGGCCTCACCGGCCGCGATGTCACGGTCGAAGCGATAAAACCGCTGTTCGAGAAAGAGATCGATGGCTTCTCCGCCATCTTCCACCGCATCTCCTATGACAAGATCGGAACCTCCACCCTGCAATCGCGTGCCTGTGCGGGTGTTGCAGGCGGCACCTATCTGTTCGCGCTGCCGGGTTCCACCGGCGCGGTGAAAGATGGCTGGGACGGAATTTTGAAATACCAGCTCGACATCCGCCACCGCCCCTGCAACTTCGTGGAGATCATGCCCCGGCTGCTGGAGCACAATAGATAAGAACGCCCCGCATTGCAGGGCGCTCTATTTTCCGGTGCGGTTCTCAGGCCCGCTTGCGACGGCGCAGCGCCATCGCGGCCAGCGCACCGCCCATGACGAACAACGTGGCCGGTTCCGGCACGTCTGCGATCACACCGAACAGGCCATGGCCTTCGTCACCCGGCCCGGCACTGAAATAGACCCGGCCCGAACTGCCGGCCAGCGTGTCATTGCCCGTCGTCAACGCCCACAACCCGTCGATTACGATCGGATTGCCGTGGCCGTCCGACAGCATGCCTTTGAAAACATCGGCGCCGAGATCGAAGATATTGATCGTGCCGTCACCGAAATTCCCCACCAGCAGATCGCCGGCATTGGCACCGAACGTACTGGGCGCGATCGCAAGCCCCCATGGCGCATTGAGTGTCCCGGCGCTGCCGATCCGCGCGATGAAATTGCCGTTGAGATCGAACTCGCTGACATAGCCATTGCCGAGGCCCTTCACCTCCTCATCGCCTGTGGCGTTCTGCAGTCCGTAGGTCACGAAGATTTTGCCGTCCAGCATCTGCACATTGAACGGCGCGTAACCGGCCGGCAGCGCGGGATCGGTAAAATTTCCGGTCAGATTTGGGGCCGCAGCATCGCCTTTCATCACGTCGATTTTGCCGGTCTTGAAATTGGCGGAATAGAGATAGCTGTGACCGGCCACAATCGCCGATGTCGAACCCTTGTAGACATTGGCGGACGATCCGGGCTGCAACACTTCGGCCGCTGTCCCAAGCGCGAAGCGCCAGCCCGATACGGTTCCGTCCTCGCTGACGAAGGTGAACAGATTGCCGTTGAAACTGCCGCCGCCGAATCCGGCATTGAAGCTTTGTCCGGTCACGCTGCCGTCACCCGGTATCGTCACGGTCAGCCCGACCTTGGTGGTCGCGTCCGTTGCCGGATCGACGCTGTAGAGTGTCGAAACGCCGGTGCCATTGTCCGAAACCCAGAACGGGCCTGTCGGCGCAAAGGAAACGCCCCAGGCATTGACCAGGCTCGGGTCGGTGATCTGTGCCGGGTTTGCCGCCTGATCGTCGGTAACAAGATTGGTGACGGTCAGCGTTGCATGTGCCGGCACCGCCGCACCGAGCAGCAACGCGGCCGTCATCGCCGCGAAACGCAAACTGCCCTTGTGCGCCTTCATTCCGCCGCGCATGCGGAATGCGATTGGCGTGTTCTGAAGTACAGGGAACGGCGAACAGAGCATGGCACCCTCCACGTCTGACGCCCCTTCGTTAACAACGACAACATAAGCCGTGACGGCAGGCAATTCACATTTTGTAACAACAGCTTGACACTGATGTTGATGAGCGCCCCAACGCCGGCGTCCGGGCCGGTATTCACCGCCCTGTTCACCTCTCTGTTCACATAGACGTGGGCTGCCGCGCGCCGCATCCAATGCTAACATTCCGGCGCTGAAAAAGGAGGCTCACGCCATGTCCGTCTCCCTGATTGCCGGCACGCCAAAGGGCGCTGCCATCCTCACCAGCAAGGATCGCGAACGCTGGGACCTGCATTTCGAACTGCCCGGCTGGCCGGTCACCGCGTCGGCGCGTGACGACAGGGGCCGTTATTACATCGCGGTCAATTCGCCCAATTATGGCGTCGCACTTTTTGCCAGCGACGATCTGAAAAGCTGGAAGCAATTTGATGCCGCGCCCCGTTACCGCCCGGAAGATCGTGGCAATCCGGAGCATCACCGCATCGTCGGCGCGGCCGATTTCGAAGGCGTGCTGAAGCACGGTGGCCGCTTCGTCGATCAGATCTGGACGCTGCATTGGGCGCACGGCACGCTTTATGCTGGCGTCTCTGAAGCGGGCCTGTTCGCCAGCCGCGATCGCGGTGAAAGCTGGCAACCGGTCGATGGTTTCAACAACCAGCCTTCGCGCGACACCTGGGTGCCGGGCGCGGGCGGGCTCGGCGCACACACCATTCTCAGCGATGCGAAAAATCCGGACCGTTTGTGGGTCGGCGTTTCCGCCGCCGGTTTCTTCCGCACCGATGATGGCGGCAAGACCTGGGCCCCGAAAAACAAGGGCGTCGATCCTTCGGTGGAAGCCGCGCCTGCCTCGACAGGCCAGTGCGTGCACAGCGTCAGCAACGATCCGGAAAACGCCTCGTTGCTCTATCGGCAGGAACATCGCGGCGTGCACAAAAGCAGCGATGGCGGCGACACGTGGCAGGTGATGGAAGACGGTCTTCCCGTCACCGAACTGTCCGACGGCCATCATTGCTCGTTCGGATTCCCTTGTGTGATCGATCGCAAATCCGGCAGCGTGTTCGTCGTGCCGCTGGATGGCGACAATTTCCGTTTTCCGCGCGGCGGCAAACTCACCGTCTATCGCAGCGATGACGGCGCGCGCTGGAAACCGCTCGGCAACGGCCTGCCCGGCGATTGCTACACCGCGGTCCTGCGCGGCGCGATGAGTGCCGATCAGCTTTCCCCCGGCGGGGTTTATTTCGGCACCGCATCGGGCGCGCTTTATGCCGGTGCCGATCTCGGCGAACGCTGGCAGGAAATCGCGAAAGGCCTTCCCCGCATCACCAGCGTCGCGGCCTATGCGGGATGAGTGTGCGGGTTCACATGCCGCCGGTGTTGCGGGTGGTCTGCGGCGGGGAGCGTTGGCTCGCCGCCGACGGCACCACCATCACCGGCCTGATGCGCGCGCTCGCCGAACGCAATCCGGCGTTACGCCTGCATCTGTTCGATGAGGCGGGCGCCATCCGCGGCAACATCGTTTTTCTCCACAAAGGCGATCTCGTCCGTTCGCATGAGGCGGGCGTGCGCACACTCGCCGATGGCGACGAACTGATCCTCACCAACGCGCTCGCCGGCGGCTAAGCCTCCTATCGCCCATTATGGACATCCCCCTCCACCCATTTTGTTCTTGATTTGTTCCTATCATCTGCTACACTTCATCCATGACCACGGTTCTCGAAAGCACGGCCGACCGGCGGCGCCTGCGCGGCCGGGGCGCACTGTCCAACGCCTCCAGCCGCTACGATCAGGAGAAGCGCGTCCTGCTGGACGATGGCTGGCAGCACGAAACCACGGATGACGATCTGCCGCCGCTGCGCACACAACTGATCACGGATTCCACCCGCAGCATCATCGCGCGCAACAACTCGCCCGACATTTCGTTCCAGCAGTCGATCAACCCCTATCGCGGGTGCGAGCATGGCTGCATTTATTGCTTCGCCCGGCCCAGCCACGCCTATCTCGGCTTTTCGCCCGGCGTGGATTTCGAAACCAAAATCCTGGTGAAGCCCAACGCCGCCGAATTGCTGGCCAAGGAATTGTCCGCGCCCTCCTACGTGCCGAAGGTGATCGCCATCGGCACCAACACCGATCCGTATCAGCCGGTTGAGCGGCAGATGCGCATCATGCGCTCGGTGCTGTCGGTGCTGAACGATTTCAATCACCCGGTCGGCATCGTCACCAAATCGGCGCTGATCCTGCGCGATCTCGACATTCTGGCGCCCATGGCCGAACGCGGGTTGGTCAAGGTCGCGATCTCCGTCACCACGCTCGATCGCAAGCTCGCCCGCGCGATGGAGCCGCGCGCCTCCACCCCGCCGCGGCGGCTTCAGGCGATCAAGGGCCTGCACGACGCCGGCGTGCCTGTGGGCGTGATGTTCGCCCCCATCATTCCGGCGCTGAATGATGAGGAGATGGAATCCGTCCTCTCCGCCGCGCGCGATAGCGGTGCGCAAAGCGCGGGCTATGTGCTGTTGCGCCTGCCGCTCGAGATCAAGGACCTGTTCCGCGAATGGCTGGAAGCGAATGTGCCGGACCGCGCCAAACATGTGATGAGCCTGATCCGCCAGATGCGCGGCGGCAAGGATTACGACAGCGAATGGCACGCCCGCATGCGCGGCACCGGCCCTTATGCCGCCTTCATCGCACGGCGCTTCCATCTCGCGGCCAAACGCTTCGGCCTCAACAAGCCGGGCAAACCGCTGATCCTCAGCACCTTCAAACCGCCACCCCGCATCGGCGATCAACTGGGCTTGTTCTGACTTGTCATGGCCCGCAAATGCGGGCCATCCAGTTGAAACGGCATTCTTTTAACAGAAAGTTCGCAGACAGTTCTGCAACAGGATAAATTGCGTCACCTGGATGGCCTGCAGTCGCAGGCCATGACATATAAGGGTACTGGTCTTACGCTGGAATTTTCGCGGACAATTGCACGCCCAGCGCCTTGAGCACACCGATCAGGGTAGAAAGTCTCGGGTCGCCCTTTTCACTAAGCGCCCTGTAAAGCGCTTCCCGGGTAACGCCCGCTTCTTTTGCGACGTTGGACATACCGCGCGCACGCGCCACCACGCCAAGGGCATGCGTGATGTAATTGGCATCACCACTTTCAAACGCATCGGCAAGGAGTTCGGCCTGAGATTCCGCTGTATCGAGATACTCGGCAGCATCAAAAGGAAGTGTCTTGATTGCCATTCAAACCTCCTTCGCCATTGCGATAGGATATCGCGCATCTGCGCCACTACAGCAGGGTTATAACGGACCATCACATTCAGTGGCGCGACGCATAACACCGCACCAGGAAAGGAGCAGCGATGGAACTGAAACGAAACGGCTCACGCCCTGCCATCAAAGGCCCGGCGGAAAACTTCACCGGCAATGTCCGCATCGATCCGCTTTTCCAGTCGCCCGGTCCGGCAACCTTCAGCGGTGCCAGTGTGACGTTCGAGCCCGGCGCCCGCTCGGCCTGGCACACCCACCCTTGCGGCCAGACGCTGATCGTGACGGCCGGCCTTGGCTGGACGCAATGCGAAGGCGAAGCGAAGGTCGAAATCCGCCCCGGCGATGTGGTGACCTGCCCGCCCGGCAAAAAACATTGGCACGGCGCAACCGCCACAACGGCGATGACCCACATCGCCATTCAGGAAGCGAAGGACGGAAAAGCCATCGACTGGCTGGAGAAGGTGACGGACGCCGAATATCTCGGCTGACCGGTTTTGATCAGGCCGGAATTTTGGCCGATAGAGTGCTTCTCTTGCGACGCCACCCCGCATCGGCGATCAACTGGGCTTGTTTT
>JAFKEW010000060.1 GCA_017308375.1 Alphaproteobacteria bacterium | reverse complement strand
GCACCGGGCAGGATTCGAACCCACGACCCCCAGATTCGTAGTCTGGTGCTCTATCCAGCTGAGCTACCGGTGCGTCCAACGAGGCGGCAGAACCTATTGAGAGCGGCGGACGAAGGCAAGCGTCAAAACCGCCCGCTCTGGCACCGGACTGGGCGGGATAGCATGCGAAAACCGCACCCCGGCACAACTTCCTGTTGGCGGCCTCGGAAGGCCCTGCCATGGCCCTTGCCACCCGGGCCAAAACCCGGCAAGTCTCTCATGGGCCATGAGTTTTCCCCCAGCATGCAGTTTCGCAGACCCTTGTCCGTGATTGTCTCATTGGTTAACACTGAGACTTGGCCGCCGGGATACTGCGATAGTGCGGGCAGGGGGTATCGGCGGGGCAATTCCCTGATATGAAAATGGGGCAACCGCCTGAGCGGAGAGCGGAAATGAGGGGTTTCTGGGCAAGAAGCGCGGCAAAGCCATATGGCGTTGCGAGCATATTGATTGTCGCGGCCGGCTTGGCATTGTCCGGCTGTTCGACGGTCGATGACATGCTGTTCGGCAGCGGAGATGAGCCGCCGCCGGCAAGCCAAACGGCCGAAGCGGGAACACTTCCCCTCACCACGGGACAGCCCGGCGCAAGCTATGCGACGGGTGGCGCCTATTCCGTCAGCGTTGCGCCGGTGACGGTCAGTTCCGGCACCGATACCGGTACCGCAGTCAACAAGACCATTCAGCAATTGCGTGGACAGGTTGCCGGCATCTCGCAGCGGATTTCGGGCTACGCCCAGCGCCTGTCCGATATCCGCAACGCCAACGCATCGTCTGCCACCGCCTATCAGAGCGCAAAGGGCCATATTCTGGCCCGGCTGCAGATGGGCACGACCCGCGGCAACCCGGAACTGGTGCAGGAATGGAACGGGGCGCAGAGCGCGCTGGATCAGCTTTCAGGCAACATCAATACCTTGAATGCGCTGGGCACAGACGTGAACAACGACGCGTCGTCCGCGCATTACGCACTCGACCAGATTGTGGCGACCTTCAATGTTTCCGGCGCCGTCGATGAAGACCATCGCCAGCTTTCGGTGCTGGAGGACGAAACCAACCAGACGATCATCGTCATCGACCGCGTTCTGAAGGACGTGTCGGACGACCTGCAACGCCAGACAACCTATGTCGGCAACGAACGGGCGAACCTGACCGCACTGGCCAACAGCATCAAGAATGGCGAACTCTACAGTGGCGGCAGTGCGGGTCTGCTGACGCCATCATCCTATCGGCCTGGTGCCCGCGATGGCGGCGTAAGCCCGATTGCAACAATTCCGTTCAGCCGCGGCGCAGCCGATTACCGGCAATCACTTTATACGACGCTGAACAACACACTTGCTTCGCAGCCCAATGCGAATTTCCGCATTGTTGCCGTTTCACCGACACGAAGTACCGCATCCGGCGTGCAATCCGCCCAGACCACTGCAAAACGCCGCGCGCAAGGGGTGTTGCAGGCGATGACGGAGATGGGCGTTCCGGCCTCCCGCCTCAGCATTTCCTCAGCGACGGACCCCAATCTTTCGGCCGGTGAAGTGCGGGTCTTCGCGCGGTAGAAACGTACCCGCCACGATTTCCGCCGGGCGCCATTGATGGCGCCGTTTTTATTTATGGCCTACGCCGCACCATGTTCATTCAACCAGGAAAGGCAGCGGTGCCAGGCAATTTCCGCATCTGCTGCATTGTAGGACGCGCGATAGTCAGCAAAAAAGCCATGCTGCGCATCGGCAAAGACATCGATCCGGCAATCCGTTTTGCCGGCATCGGCAAGCGCCTTGCGCATTGCTGCAATATCCCCCGGCGTGATGCCATGATCGAGCCCGCCATAAAGGCCGAGCACAGGTGCCTTCAATGTTCCGGCAACATCGATCGGGTGCACGGGCCATCGATCGGGTGCACGGGCCGAAGTGCATTCTTCTCTCCCGTCAGCGGGCCGTACCAGGCCACGCCTGCCCGTAAGGACCGTGCGTGCGCCGCATACAACCAGACGATACGGCCACCCCAACACCAGCCCGTGATACCAAGCCGTTTGTTGTCGGCCCCCTCACCGCCTGCGAATGCCGCCGCCGCATCGAGGTCCTGCATCACCTCGGCATCGGGAACTTTGCTCACAATATCGGCCACCAGGGCTTTGATACTGCCCATGCCATATTTTCCGGGGTCGCCATACCGCGCGTAAAGCGATGGCGCGATCGCGTAATACCCAAGCTTCGCAAAACGGCGGCAAATATCCTTGATGTGTTCGTGCACGCCAAAGATTTCCTGCACCACGAGGACGACAGGACAATCGCGTTTCCCCTCAGGCCGGGCACGATAGGCGGGGATAGCGCCGCCCTTAACCGGTATATTCACTTCACCGGCGTCGAGCCCATCTGCCGGCGTCACAATCGCCGCGGCATTCAGGGGCCCCGCGGCAAGTGCAAAGCCGCCCACCAGCGCCGTGGCCGCAAAACCGCGCCGTGTCACCGCCTTTTGATTGTGATCAGTCATCGCCGCCCCTCCCGCATTTTTTGAAAACGGTCCCGGTAGGAAATCAGGGGGCCGATTGTTCGCGCTTCGTAAACGCCGCGCGCGACGGCGCGCGCCAGACAATCGGCTGCCATGGAGCCAATGCGCATCACCACATATGGGTTGGCGGGCATTTGCGTGTTGGCGGCAGTGGAAACCGCAAACAGAAGATCGCCGTCAAGCGGGGTATGAACAGGCCGCAAGGCCCGCGCAAAACCGTCAGCCGCCATGATCGCCACGCGTTGCAAAGCAATCCGGGGAAGCGCCACGTCGGTGGCGACAATGGCAATCGTGGTATTGGCACCGGCAGCGGCCGCCCCCTTCATGTCGTCCGGCATTGCCTGTGTCATCGGCGGCAAAGGTCCCACCGGATAACGGCCGCCGAATTCACCGCTCTGCTCAAACGGGAAGGCCCAGAAGAGATCGGTACCGGGGATGACAGGCGAGCCGACAGAATTCACCGCGACCAATGCGCCGACGTGAATGCCATCGCCGCCGACCGCTGACGCGCTGCCAAGGCCGCCTTTGTAGGCACCCGCCATGGCCCCATAACCAGCCCCCGCATTGCCCAGTGCAAAATCCCTGGCAGCGCGCGTCATGGCAGCCGCACCCAATGCGCGATAAGGCGGCTCATCACCCCAGTTCTTGTCGCCACCATTGGCGAGATCGAACAGAATCGCCCCCGATACCACGGGCACCCTGGGGGCGCCGGGCGCAATCTGAAATCCACGGCCTTGTGCGCGGAGCACACTTTGAACGCCAGACGGCGCATCCAGCCCAAAAGCCGAGCCACCGGAAAGCGTGATGGCATCAATCCCATCGACCAGTGAAACCGGATTGAGCGCCTCAACATCGCGCGTGCCCGGTGCGCCACCGCGCACATCGGCAACAGCAGCAAACGGCACGTCCGCCGTCAGAACGGTTACACCCGTGCGGGCATTCACATCTTCCGCCTGCCCGACCAGAAGGCCGGGCACATCGGTGATGAGATTGCGCGTTCCGGGCTGAATCATGTTGTCAAAACTAAAGCAAATCCATTCGGCTTTGAACGGCTTTCTCAGGCTCCGTACCTTTCGCAAACACGCCCGTTCGGCACGTCAGGTTCGCGCCACCACAAACAGACGCTGGAATGGAAACAGCGTCTTTCCATCATCGCGCCGCGGATAAGCTTCCCGCAGCAATGCACGATAGGTTTCCAGGAACCCTTCACGTTCCGCACCTTCCAACGCCTGCTCATAGGGCCGCAGGCCGGTGGCGCGCGTCCAGCGGAAAACTGGATCGCCGCCTTCCAGACAATGGAGATAGCTTGTTTCCCATATATCAAGCTCTGCCGCCATCGGTGCCAGAACATCGAAATAGAATTCCGCCGGCGCCATCACGCGTGCTGGAATGGCCGACAGCTTGTCTGCCCAAGGACCGGCGGCGGCCGCAACCGCCATCAACCGATGGGAAGGTGCATCGTAATTACGTGGCATCTGAAACGCGAAAACCCCGTCCGGCTTCAGAAAGCCCATCAAACGCGGCAGCAACGCCTTATGATCACCCAGCCATTGCAACGCAGCATTGGAAAATATCACATCCGGTAAATCGGACGGTTGCCAGGTCGCTATATCCGCAACCGTCCATCGCGCGCGGAGTTCCGTTGCTGAAGCGGCTGCGATCATCCGTGGCGCGGAATCGATACCTTCGATTTCAGCATTGGGCCAACGCGCGGCAAGAAGTGCGGTGGAGTTGCCGGGCCCGCAACCCAAATCGGCAACGCGCGCCGGTGATTGTGCCGGAACGCGGGCGAGAAGTTCGGCCGCCGGCCGCGTGCGTGCATCGGCGAATGTCAGATAAGCATGTGGGTCCCAGCTCATACGCCCTCCGCCCGACAAGGCAGTTCGATACGGAAAACGGTGCCTGCGGTCCCGGTCGCGACAAGGCTGACATCGCCACCTTGCGCGCGCGCCAGATCGCGAGCAATCGCAAGACCAAGGCCGGAACCGCCATTGCGCGCCCCCGCTGCAAAGGGTTTGAACAACCGATCCTGCAATTCCGGCATTATACCCGGGCCATTGTCGGCAATAGTGATAACAAGCCGGCCCGCGCTTTCATCCGTGGAAACGGTAATGGCGCCATCATCCTGCGTCTGCAGGGCCTGTGCAGCATTGCGCAACAGATTGAGGACGATGCGGTGAAGATGTTCCGGATCGGCATAGGCCTGACACGTCTGCGAGACTTCGTTATGCAATCGCACCTTGCGGCCCGCCCCGCCCCGGATGGCGAGGGCGGCCTCTGCCGCTTCGTCAACAATTGGTGCCAGCAGCACTTTGCGACGCACCGCCGGCCGTTCATCGGCTCGGCCATAACGCAAGGTATTGGTGGCAAGGCCAACGGCACGATCCAATGCCGTGATAAGCCGTGGGGCCAGGCGCTGCACCACCGGATCGTTGATCGCGCTGAGCCGGTCGGATGCCAATTGCGCGCTGGCGAGAATATTGCGCAGATCGTGCTGTATCCGCGCAACCGCGGCCCCCAGTGCGGCGAGCCGCGTTTTCTGTTGCAGGGACGCATTAAGATCGCGCTGCATTTCGGCCAGTTCACGCTCGGCAATGCCCACTTCGTCACGCCGGTTCGACGGCACCACAATGCGCGAAGCATCTTCCGGATTGTCGCGAAAGCTGACCATGGCCTGGGTGATACGCCGCATCGGCCGGACCAGCACAAAATAAAGGCTTAAGAAAACAAGGATTGCCGCAATCACGGAGATGAGCAGGCCAAACAGAAACGTCCGCTCGGCATAAACGAGCAACGCTTCGCGGATGGGGGCCTCATCCACCAGCACTTCAATCGTCTCGGCCCGCGAAATCTGGGTCCGTGCGATCACATGCAGCATGCGGGTGCCACCCACGATCAAGCAGTCGAGCGCCTGATAAAGATCGCCCATGATGCCGGACCGCCGCAGATCGACCGTGTGGTCGATATGTTGAGGCATGCCATGAACCAGAAACAGCTCACGCTGATCGGGCCGCTTGAGCATCACGGCCGTGGCACCGGCGCGCTGCAGCAATTGCGCACGCAAGGCCGCCGACAATTGCTGCCCACCCAGTTCGGTGAAGGGCAGGATCGCGATCTCGGCGGATTCGATATGGCTTTCCAGAAGGCTGCGGTGATAGCGCGCAATGCTCGGCACGGAGATCAGCGCCTCGCTGATCAGCACATAAAGAAGTGTAAGAAGCAGCAAGCGCCCGGACAGGCTGTGTGCGACAAGCCCCCAGGCACCGGCCATGCGCGCGCGGGGTCGGGCCAGCATGCCGCGCATAAAGCCCGGAAAGCATTCAAAAATAAAGCGGGCACAACCGCTTGCCTGGGGCCTGCGGGGCTGGTTGCCGGACTCGCCGGTGGTTGACAGCCCGCCGCTCTGTGCCTAGAAGCACGGCCTCTTTGGTGACCTGCCCAGTGAAAGCCTGAACCGATGAAGCGCACCTACCAGCCGAGCAAACTCGTCCGCAAAAGGCGGCACGGCTACCGCGCCCGCGCGGCCACAAAGGGCGGCCAGAAAGTGCTGGCCCGGCGCCGTGTGCACGGCCGCAAGAAGCTTTCGGCCTGAGCCCCGACCGGTTCCCGCGGCGGCTACCACAGCCTACGGCGCCGGCCTTGAAGCGTCTAAAAAAAAGGGACGATTTCCTTCACGCCCAGCGCGGGGTAAGGCGGTCAGAGCCCGGGCTAACGCTGGAAACATGCGTAACGCCCGACCACGGCACGGAAATCCGCATTGGCTTTACGGCAAGCAGGAAAGTGGGCAACGCGGTGGCACGGAACAGAGCCAAAAGGCGGTTGCGCGCAGCGGCAGCGGCACTTATCCCCCTTTATGGCCTTGAAGGGCATGACTATGTTCTGGTCGCGCGGCCGGCCACGCTGACCCGACCCTATGCCGGCCTGCTGGAAGACCTCCAGCGCGCACTTCGCGCGGCACACGCCAAACTGGCAGCCGCCAAACCCGGAGGGCCTTCCGCGTGACGACGCCGGACCACATGCTTCGCCGCATCGTGACCGCCGCTCTGACGGCCCCCATTCACGGCTACCGGCTGGTGGTATCCCCACTTTTGCCGCCCTCGTGCCGGTTCACGCCCTCCTGCTCCACCTATGCGATAGAGGCAATCCATACCCATGGCCCGGTCAGAGGATTGGGCCTTGCCGCAAGGCGCCTGGCGCGCTGTCACCCGATTTCGTGGCTCGGCGGTTCGTCGGGCTTTGACCCCGTACCACCGGCTCATCATCCATGAACGAAAACAAAAACCTTCTGCTCGCCGTTGTCCTTTGCGCAGCCGTGTTCATCGGCTGGGAATATTTCGTGGTACAGCCGCAACTGAAAAGCGAGCAGGCGCGTATCGCACAACAGACGGAATTGTCTCACAAGACGAAGGGCGGCACCGCCCACCCTGCCGCGCGTGCGCCGAAGCTCGCAGCACCCACGCCGACAACGGCGCATTTGAGCCGCGCAGAAGCACTGCGCCAATCGGGCACGCGTATCACGATCGATACGCCGACGGTCGATGGATCGCTTCTGCTGAAGGGCGCACGGTTTGACGATCTGCGTTTGAAAAAATATCGCGAGACGGTTGACCCCAAGAGCCCTGAAATCGCGCTGCTGGCGCCACAGGGCACGGACTATCCCTATTATGCGGTATTCGGCTGGGTGGCCCCGCCGGACAGCAACCAGCCGATGCCGGACAATGCAACCGCATGGACATTGGCCGGCGGCAGCGAACTCTCGCCCGGTCATCCCGTCACACTGCGCTGGGAGAATGGCCACGGCCTGGTGTTCACGCGGCAGATCGCGGTCGACGATCAATATATGTTCACGGTGTCCGACACAGTTGCCAACAAATCAGACAGTAAGGTCACCCTTTATCCCTATGCCTATGTCGTTCGCGACGGCGTGCCCGCGTCGGAGGCGCATTCCTCCTGGTATATTCACCAAGGCTTCGTCGGCTATGCTGACGGAAGCGCGAAATACACCAAATACAGCGACCTGAAAGACAAGCCCGATCAACCGCAAACCTTCCATTCCACCGGCGGCTGGGTCGGCATTACCGACAAATACTGGATGGCCGCGGTCATCCCGCCCCAGAGCCAGAAATACGAGAGTTCCTACGCCGCCTCCAATTTGAACGGGACGGTCGCCTATCAATCCGACTATCGGCTGGCTGCCCATGACATCGCGCCCGGCGGCACCACGACCGTCACCCAGCATCTTTTCGCCGGCGCAAAAGTCGTGAAAATCCTGCAGAGCTATCAGAAAAAACTTGGTATCCAGGGCTTCGACTTCGCCATCGACTGGGGCTGGTTCTCCGTTATCACCCGGCCGATGTTCTGGCTGCTCGATGAATTCTACACGCTGGTCGGCAATTTCGGCATCGCCATTCTGCTCCTGACCGTGACGGTCAAACTGATCTTCTTCCCGCTTGCCAACGCCTCCTACGCTTCCATGAGCCGGATGAAAAAGGTTCAGCCCGAGATGACGCGCATCCGTGAACGATTCGCCGATGACCGGGCGCGTCAGCAGCAGGAAATGATGGAGCTATACAAGCGGGAAAAGGTCAATCCCGTCTCGGGCTGCCTGCCGATGCTGATCCAGGTGCCGGTATTCTATGCGCTTTACAAAGTTCTGTACGTCACGATCGAGATGCGACACGCGCCGTTCTTCGGCTGGATTCACGACCTTTCGGCGCCTGACCCGACATCGATCCTGAACCTGTTCGGTTTGCTGTCGTATCAGATCCCGCATTTCATTCCGGCGTTCCTCTCGATCGGCATCTGGCCGATTCTGATGGGCATTACCCAATGGCTTCAAACCAAACTGAATCCAGCCCCGACCGATCCCATTCAGGCGCGCATGTTTGCCTTCATGCCGCTGATCTTCACTTTCATGCTGGCAACATTCCCGGCCGGGCTGGTGATTTACTGGACCTGGAACAATCTTTTGTCGGTAACCCAGCAATATTTCATCATGCGCCGCCAGGGCGCGCCGGTGCACCTGTTCGAGAACCTGAAGCTTTTTGCGTCAAAGCGCCGGGAAAAATCCGAACCGGCGGCGGGCGAGTAGGACCACACCATGGTGGAAGACGAGCCCGGCGGCGACGCAGCAGACCCCGCCCGGATAGAGGCCGCGCGTATTCTGTTCAGCAAAGCCGGCTTTATCGCCGGTGCACCCTCGATCGACACCCTGCCGGTGCCCACGCTCCCGGAGATTGCATTTGTCGGCCGATCCAATGTCGGCAAATCGAGCCTGATCAACGCGTTGACCGGGCGGCGCGGACTGGCGCGGGTCTCCAACACGCCGGGGCGCACGCGCGAAATCAATTTCTTCCAGCTGGATAGCCATCTGATGCTGGTGGACCTTCCAGGCTATGGCTACGCCAAGGCATCGAAATTGCTGGCGGCGGAATGGCGGGCCCTGATTTTCGCCTATCTGCGCGGCCGGGCAAATCTCAAGCGCGTCATCCTGCTGATCGACGCGCGGCGCGGGGTTGGGGAAATCGACCGGGCCGCCATGAAGCTGCTGGATTCCGCCGCGGTTTCCTACCTTCTGACCCTGACCAAGCTCGACAAGCTTCGCCCCGCCGAACGGGAAGCCAGGGCTGCCGAAGTGCTGCTCGAATCCCGCAAGCACCCGGCGGCATACCCTGAAATCGCCGCCACTTCGGCCGGAAAATCGATTGGACTGGACAATTTGCGCCTGCATCTGGCGGCGCTGGCTGTGCAATAATCTTTCCGCTATAACGCGCCCGCTTTCGCTCAGGGCCCCTATGATGGCACTTTCCGACGACACCACGCAGGATCGCAATTTACGCGTTATGGCGCGCTGGCGTTCAACCGCGCGTGTGCTGGTCGAGGCGCTGCCGTTTATTCTGAAATACGACGGCAAGACGATCGTGGTGAAGTATGGCGGCCACGCGATGGAAGGTGGCGTCAGCGAACATTTCGCCCAGGACATCGTGCTGATGAAACAGACCGGGATCGATCCGGTTGTGGTTCATGGCGGCGGCCCGCAGATCGGCGCGATGCTGAAACGGCTTTCCATCCCCTCCTCGTTCGTCGATGGCTTGCGCGTTACCGACCAGGCCGCGATCGAAGTGGTGGAGATGGTGCTGGCGGGCTCCATCAACAAACAGATCGTCAGCGGCATCAACGCGGCGGGCGGCCGCGCTGTCGGCCTTTCGGGAAAAGATGGCAACCTGGTAATTGCCCGCAAGCTTGAACACAAATCCGCCAATGGCGGTGGAACGGTGGACCTCGGCTTTGTTGGCGAGCCCGAGAAAATCACGCCGGAAGTCCTGCGCACGATCATCGCCTCGGACCTCATTCCGGTGATTGCGCCGATCGGCGTCGGCCACAAGGGTGAAACCTACAACATCAACGCCGACACGGTTGCCGGTGCTGTATCGGGCGCGCTGACCGCGGAACGTCTGATCCTGTTGACGGATGTCGAGGGGGTGCTCGATCGCGAAGGCAAACTGATTCAACGCCTGAGCGTACACGAAGCGCGCCGTCTGATCGAGAACGGAACGATTTCCGGTGGCATGATCCCCAAGATCGAGACTGCGGTTCACGCCGTGGAACAAGGCGTGAAGGCGGCCGTCATCCTCGATGGCCGCATTCCACATGTGCTGATGCTGGAACTGTTCACCGAGCATGGCGCAGGCACGATGATCACGGCGGAATGACCCGTATTGCACGGTTGATTGCCGGCTGCGCCATTGCGTGCGGCGCGCTGCCCCTTACGGCCGTCAGCGCCAGCGCGGCCCTGAAAATCTGCAACCGCACCAGTTATATCGTTTATGCCGCCAGCGGAACGCAGACCAAGACGGCGCTCGAAACAAACGGTTGGACACGAATCACACCCGGTGCCTGCACAGCACTTGTCGATGGCAGATTGAAAAACGCGTCCTACTACATCTACGCGCAGTCATCGCGCGCCCATGGCGGCCTGTCGCGCGCATGGGGCGGCAATGTCTTTCTATGCGTCGCGCATGGGCGCTTTCAATTGCACCGGCCAGGATTGTCGGCCGGGTGCCCGCCGGACCAGGGCTTCGCGGTGGGCTTTGCCGCCGTCAAAACACACCACAAGGCAGACTGGACCGAAACACTGACCGAAACAGACGAAATCGCCACGCTGGAGCAGGCGCGCCTGGCCGGGCTGCAACGCCTTCTGGCCGATAATGGCTACCCGATCAAAAAACCCGACGGCGAAGTGGGCGCGATTTTTCGCACCACACTGGACCGCTTCCGCTCGTCCCACGGCCTTGCAACCAACACAAGCGATGCCGATCTTTTCTCCGCCCTGGAAAAGGCCGCCGGCGCGATTGCTGCACCGGCCGGATATTCCGTCTGCAACACCACCAGCAAACCGCTTTGGGCTTCCATTGGGATGAACGACGAGAAATCCTGGTTTGCGCGCGGCTGGTGGAAAATTCCACCCGCGGAATGCGCAAGCCTGATTTCCACCCCGCTATCCGACGAACGCTATTTCCTGCGGGTCGAGCAGGCCGGCGGCAAAACTGTGATTGCCGGCACCACACCCCTCTGCATCACCGACATCGCCTTCGAAATCGAAGGGCGGACGAACTGCGAAGCCCGCGGCATGAAGCAGGCAGGCTTTCTCGAAACGCCCACAGGCGGCAAGGACGGAGTTGCGGTGCGCATAGGTCCTCACGGATTGATGCCAGCGGAAAAGAATGCTCAGGTCGGAATACCGAAATAACCCAGATGCCAGCGCATCTCCTTTTCGGAGAGTGGGAAATGTATGCCCTGGCGCGCGGGAAGAAGCTGGCTTGCAGGGAGTTTCTGAACGAAGTGCTGGATCTTGAACGCGGCCCGCATGCTGAGCCCGGCATACCATGCGAGTGCGGTTAGCGGCCGGGCAGAGCCTGATTGCAAAATTTTGCTTACGACATCACGCGGAATTCGTGCCAGTTCCGCCAGTGCCAGCAGCACATCCTCACGCTGCCCAGCCTCTGCGGCCTTGCTCACAAAAGCATCGTCCAGTTGACCGGCCGCCAGCGCCGCCCGGACACGCTCATGCGCCATCTCCTCTTCCGACGGCGTGCTTTCTTCCGCATCGAGACGGCTGCGCAACTGCCGGCCGAGATAAAGCCGGGTATCTTCATCTAGATTATGCCGATCAGACAATTGATCCAGCAGTGACGAGCCGACAAAACCTGCAATGCGCCGGATGGCGCGTTGGGAAAGGTCGAGGCGCAGAACAAGCGGCTTGTGCCAATCCTCGATCGTTTCCGCCGTATCGAGGATTTTTTGCAGCGTTTCATCGCGGATTTTTGCATCGGGATTTGTGAGAAGGGCCGCAATGGCCGGAATATCCAGCGCCGTGACAATCGCATTGGATACATTGGCGCTGACGGATTTTCGCCGTGCAATCGCGGCCAACGCTTCTGCGATCTTGGCCGTCGCGATGATCTCCAGCAGGTCCGAATCCGATAGCAGCGGCGAATATTCCAGGATCGGCGCCGCCACGATCGCTTCGGCATCGCGCGCCAGCGCCTGCACCAGATGCTGCGGCACACAGTCAAGCGTCTTGATTTCCTCCGCCAGGGCGGCACGCACGCGCGGCAACTGATCGGCCGCCAGCCGCTCCATCGTTTCAATGGTCAGTTCGCGAAGGCGCGCATTCTCCGCCCTGCCCAGATCGGGCAGCAGGCGGCCGATCTTGCGCGCAAGCTGCGCCCGCACTTCGTCATCTTCATCGTCGGCAAGGAGGCGGTTGGCATGCGGCGGGGTGGCATGGTTTGCGGCCACCATGCGGCGCACGGCCGTGCGGCCACGCGCCGCCAGATAGAGCAGAACCTCGGGCGCGGCATCGGGCCGGCCCGCCAATTGCCGCTGGGCCGCGAGCGTCCGGTCCTCCAGAATCTTGAGGACATCTTCCTGCGACAATGTGCCAGACAGCGGCAGCCCGGATGGCAACGGGCGTTTCGAGGCCATCGTATTTCCCACTTTTGCGAAGCCCTACTGTCCGCCGCGCCCGATTAAAGCTTTTTGAAAGAAATTGGCCCGAATCGGGACGAAATGGCCGAACAAGCGGGCTTGCGGGTGGAAGGCACTTCCCCCATGGTCCGCCCATGCAGCAACAAAGCGAAATCACCTGCCGGGCCGCCAGCCCGGGGCCCGATCTGCGGCACCTGGACACCTGGGTGTTCGATCTCGACCACACGCTCTACACGGTGGACGGGGATCAGCACACCGCCATGGAAGAACGGATCTGCCGCTTTGTGCAGCAGCATCTGGGCATGGCGCGCGATCCGGCCTGGGCACTTCAGAAGCGCTATCTGCAAGATTACGGCAGCACGCTGGCCGGGCTGATCCGCCATCACGGTATCGACCCGGATCACTATCACGACGAGATCAACGATATCGCCGGCCTCGCCCTCAAACCGGCCCCGCAATTGCGCAGCGGTCTTGCCCGGTTGCCGGGACGGCGCCTTGTCTTCACCAACAATTGCGGCCGCTTCGCCCGTGCGGTACTCGACCGGCTGGAAATCGCAGATCTGTTTTGCGCAATCGTGGATGCGAAGGCGCTGGACTTCCGGGCCAAGCCCGATCCGGCGGCCTATGCTGCACTGGTCGCGCTTCAAGGCGTCCACGCAGACCGCGCAGTGCTGTTCGAAGACAGCGCGCGCAATCTCGTGCCCGCCAATGCGCTTGGCATGACGACCGTGTGGCTGAACAACGGCCTTGGCCAATCCTATTGGCGCATCGCGACGCCGGAGCTTCACATCGATCACGAAACCGGCAATCTTACGCAATTCCTCCATTCCATCAGGGTATGAATGATGACGACGCTGGCCGCCCTTATCGACGAAGCCTGGGAAACCCGCGATACGCTTTCGCCAACCACCAAAGGCCCGATCCGCGATGCGGTCGGCGAGGCGCTTGCGCAACTCGACAGCGGCAAGGCACGGGTGGCCGAAAAGACCGGCGACGACTGGCATGTGCATCAATGGTTGAAGAAAGCCGTCCTGCTTTCCTTCCGCCTGAACGACATGAGGCTGATCGGGGGCGCACCGGGCGGCGCCCATTGGTGGGACAAGGTTGATTCCAAATTCGCAGGCTGGGACGAAGCGCGCTTCCGCGCCGCCGGCTTCCGCGCCGTGCCGGGCGCGATCGTGCGTCATTCGGCCTTTATCGCCAAGGGCGCTGTCCTCATGCCCAGCTTTGTGAATGTCGGTGCCTATGTCGGCGAAAACACCATGGTCGATACCTGGGCGACGGTCGGCTCCTGCGCACAGGTGGGCGCCCATTGCCACATCTCCGGCGGTGCGGGCCTTGGCGGCGTTCTGGAACCGCTGCAAGCAGCCCCCACCATCATCGAGGACAATTGCTTCATCGGCGCCCGCTCCGAAGTGGCCGAAGGCGTGATTGTCGGCGAAGGCTCGGTGCTGTCCATGGGCGTGTTTCTGACCGCATCGACCAAAATCGTCGATCGCGCGACCGGGGAGATCTTCCAGGGCAAGGTGCCACCTTATTCCGTGGTGGTGCCAGGCAATCTGCCCGGCGCCCCCGGCCGGCCGTCGCTTTACTGTGCCGTGATCGTCAAGCGGGTCGATGCGCGCACCCGCGCCAAGACCTCCATCAACGATCTGCTGCGGGACTAGACTGACCGGCGGCCGCCGCGGCCAGTGCTTCCTGATCGACGCCAAGCGCCTGCACGATCGGGGCGAAGGCGGAAAGCTGTTCCATGCCCTGTGGCCCGAGGGTGAGCCCGCCATCGACCGTGATGGCCTGCCCGGTGACCCAATCCGAACCGTCGCTGGCGAGGTAGAGCGCGGCCTCCGCGATATCGCGCGGACGGCCGCCGCGCTGGATCGGTTGCGAAGCCCGTGAGGCTTCCGCAATCGCATCGATGCGAGTTTCGGCAAGCTGGCTCGGCACGCCCAGGCTGCTGGCGAAAATATTGGTCGCGATCAACCCCGGACAAATGCAGTTGACGCGAATGGATGACGCCGCCAATTGCGCCGCCGCCACATGCGTCATGTGAATGATGGCGCCTTTGGCGGTGGAATAGAGCAGCGGCCCGTAACCGGCCCTGAGCCCCGCCACCGAAGCCGTGGTGATGATCGAGCCACCGCCGGATTTGCGCATCAGCGGGACGGCGTATTTCATGCCGAGCATGGCGGCCAGCACATGCAGGTGCATGACCTGATCGAAATTCTGCGCGCTCACGCCATCCGCGGCATCATTGGCACCACCCGTGCCGGCATTGTTGAACAGGCAATCGAGCCTGCCGAAATGACGCGACGCCGCGTCAACCGCCGCGGCGATGGCCGCTTCGTCCGATACATCGCAGCGTACATAACGGGCCTTGCCGGAATATTCCTCCTCGATACGGGCGCCCCGATCGTCCTGAATGTCGGCGGCAATTACGCGCGCACCCTCCCGCACGAACAGATCGACCGTGCCGCGCCCGATCCCGCTTGCCGCGCCTGTGATCAGCGCCACCTTGCCTTCCAGTCTGCCAGCCATACATTCCTCCCGCGGTTTCCCCGGTTGACCATAGACCAAAGCCCGGCCTAAATCGCGAGCCCATGGCCGCCCCTGACCCCGTTTCCCTTGCACAAGACCTGATCCGTTGCCCATCCGTGACACCGCGTGACGAAGGTGCGTTGGGTGTACTGGAACTGGCGCTCAATGGCCTTGGCTTCACCTGTCACCGGCTGCATTTCACGGCGGAGGGCGAGGCACCGGTCGACAATCTCTATGCCCGGTTCGGCACGGCGGCACCCAATTTCTGTTTCGCCGGTCATACCGACGTCGTGCCGCCGGGCGATGAAAACCAGTGGCGGTCGCCGCCATTTGCGGCCGCGATCCGCGATGGTGTGCTTTACGGCCGCGGCGCCGCCGACATGAAGTCCGCCGTAGCCGCCTTTGTTGCCGCCGCCGCACGCCACATCGGCAAAGGGCCGTTCGACGGTTCCATCAGCCTTTTGATCACCGGCGATGAAGAAGGCCGTGCCATCAACGGCACCCCCAAGATGCTTGGATGGCTGACGGAACGGGGTGAGCGCATCGACCATTGCGTGGTGGGCGAACCGACATCCGCTGCCGCGAGCGGGGACACCTTGAAAATCGGCCGCCGCGGCTCGATGAACTTTCAGATCCGGGTTGCAGGAACCCAGGGCCACGTCGCCTATCCGCATCAGGCGCTGAACCCGATTCCCATTCTTGCCCGCCTCATCACCCGGCTGAACGAAGACCCGCTGGATTCCGGCAACGCCCATTTCGAGCCATCCACGCTTGCCTTCACCAGTGCCGATGTCGGCAACCCCGCCACCAACGTCGTACCGGGCGAGGCGAAGGCCCGCTTCAACATCCGCTTCAATGACATGCACACGCCCGAGACGTTGCTGCGCCGGGTGGAAACCGCCATCGCGGAGGTGCGCGGGCAGATGGGTGGCGAAATCACCCTTGGCAGCCATGTCTCCGGCGTTTCCTTCCTGACTGCGCCCGGCCCGTTCACCGGCTGCATCGCGGATGCGGTGGAAAAGGTGACGGGGAAGAAACCGGCCTTCTCCACCGGCGGCGGCACGTCCGACGCCCGCTTCATCAAGGATCACTGTCCGGTGGTGGAATTGGGCCTGCCGAACGCCACCATGCACAAGGTCGATGAGTGCATGCCGGTGGCCGAGATCGAACGGCTGACCGACATTTATGAAGCCGTGCTGCAAACCTATTTCACCACGCGCCCGTGAACCGTAACGCGGCCATCGGCGTGTTCGATTCCGGCATGGGCGGGCTGACCGTCATGCGCGCTTTGTGCCGGGCGCTGCCGCGGGAGCGGTTCATCTATCTGGGCGACACCGCGCGCCTTCCTTACGGCACCAAGAGCGCCGACACGGTGAAGCGCTATGCGTTGCAGGCAACAGAGGCGCTGCGGCGGCGCGGGGTGAAGATGATCGTGTTGGCGTGCAATACTGCATCCGTCGCCCTTCCCGAATTGCAGACGGCCTTTGCACCCTTGCCGGTGATGGGTGTGATTGCACCCGGTGCAGATGCCGCCATTGCCGCCACGCCGGCCGGGCCCATTGCGGTGATCGCGACCGAGGGCACCGTCAAAGGCGGTGCCTATGTCCGGGCGATTGAGGCGCGTGGGCGCGTGGGCGTTGTGCAGCAGGCCTGCCCGCTGTTCGTGCCGATGAGCGAAGAAGGGTTGATCGCAGGACCGATTGCAGACGCAATTGCGCATCGCTATCTCGACCCGCTGCTGGCGACGGTGCCGCGGCCGAAATGCCTGCTGCTCGGCTGCACCCATTATCCGGTGCTGAAGGATGTAATCGCGAAGGTTGCGGGCGATGCAATCGTTCTGGTCGACAGCGCGGAGACCGCGGCGCGCGCGGCGATAAAGCTTCTGGCCGAAAACGATCTGAACGCGGACCGGAGCGAAAACGGGCCACCGCAATTCCTGGTCACCGACGCCCCCGACCGCTTTGCCCGCGTGGGCGAGATTTTCTTCGGACAGGCCATCGACCCCGGCTGTGTCAGCCTGGTCGATCTTCAGTAATCAACAGCGGTGAGATAAAGCCCTTCGGCCGGTGCCACCGGACCGCAGGCGGTACGATCGCGCGCCGCCAGCGCGGCGGCAAGGCGGGCTTCGTCCCACTTGCCCTCCCCCACCAGTTTCAGCGACCCCACCATCGAGCGCACCTGATGATGCAGGAAGCTGCGCGCATCGGCATGGATGTGAATTTCCGCGCCCGCCGGTTCAACCGCCAGACGATCCAGCGTCTTCATCGGCGATTTGGCCTGGCAATTGGTGGCGCGGAAGGTGGTGAAATCATGATGGCCGACAAGCACCTGTGCCGCGCGGTGCATCGCCTGCCAATCGAGATCGTGCATGACATGCCAGACCCGGCCACGGTCGATGGCGGGCGGCGCGGTGCGGCAGAGAATGCGGTAGAGATAATGCCGGCCCCTGGCCTGAAAACGGGCGTGGAAATCGGGCGCCGCAACCACCGCATCCAGCACCGACACCGGATTGGGCCGCAGGTGGAAGTTCAGTGCATCGCGCACCTTTTCGGCCACATAGGTTTTTTCCAGATCGAAATGCACCACCTGCGCCAGCGCATGGACACCGGCATCGGTGCGGCCCGCCGCCATCACGGTGACGCGCTGGGCTGAGAGCTTTTCAATGGCGTCTTCCAGCGCACCCTGCACCGAGGGGCCATTGTTCTGGCGCTGGAAGCCGACAAAGGGCGCGCCATCATATTCGAGCGTCAGGCGGTAGCGCGGCATCAGGCAAGCCGTGTGCCGGGGGCAAGCGCGAAACCCCGCAGCAATTCATCCGCCGCCATCACCGCTTTTCCGGCCCGCTGCACACGGACAAGCCGTAACGCGCCTTCACCGCAGGCAATGGTGAGCGCATCGTTCAGCACCGTGCCGGGTGCGCCATTTCCGGATACCGGTTCGGCGTAGAGAACCTTCAACCGTTCCTCATTCGCTATGCACCAGGCACCGGGAAAGGGCGACAGGCCGCGGATCAGGCAATCGAGTTCGGCAGCCGGTTTTGCCCAATCGATGCGGGCTTCGTCCTTGGTGATCTTCTTCGCATAGACGGGTTCGCCCGTTTGCGGTGTTGCGGTGATCGAACCGCGTTCGAGCGCGCCCAAGGTGCGCACCATCAGATCGGCCCCGAGATGGGCGAGCGCATCATGCAGTTCGCCCGCCGTCTTGCGGCCGATGGCGAGGCGCTCGGCCATCAGCACCGGGCCGGTGTCGAGGCCGGCCTCCATCTGCATCGTCATCACGCCGGTTTCGCCATCGCCCGCCATGACCGCACGCTGAATGGGTGCGGCACCGCGCCAGCGCGGCAGCAGCGAGGCATGCAGATTGATGCAGCCGAGGCGGGGAGCGGAGAGCACAGCCTGCGGCAGCAGGAGGCCGTAAGCCACCACCACCGCAACGTCGACGCCGAGGCTTGCGAACAATTCCTGCTGCGCCACATCCTTCAAGGTCAGCGGCGTGCGCACCGCGATGTGAGAGGCCAAAGCGAATTCATGCACCGGCCCCAGATTTTCGGCCAGGCCGCGCCCCTTTGGCCGCGGCGGCTGGGAATAGACGCAAACGACGTCATGACCTTGCGCAATCAGGGCGGCAAGGGTTGGCACTGCGAAATCCGGCGTGCCGAGAAAGGCGATGCGCAGCGTCATGCACGGGGCGCGGTCATCCCGCGTCTTTCAGTTTTTTCGCCTTTGTCAGCTTGCGCATGACGATGCCGCGCTTCAGCCGGGAGATATGGTCGATGAACAGCACGCCGTTCAGATGATCGATCTCATGCTGCAGGCAGGTGGCGAGCAGGCCATCGGCCTCCAGCGTCTGGAGCGCGCCGTCGCGATCGAGATATTCGGCGGTGATGCGGGCGGGGCGTTCCACGTCCTCCCACACTTCGGGGACGGAGAGGCAACCCTCCTCCATCTTCGCCATCTCTTCCGAGGCCCAGACGACCTTGGGATTGATGAACAGGCGCGGATTGCGGCCGCCATCCTTCTGATCCAGATCCATCACCAGCATGCGTTTGGGCACGCCGATCTGGATCGCGGCCAGGCCGATGCCATCGGCGGCATACATGCTGTCCACCATGTCGTCAGCCAGCTTGCGGATGGAATCGTTCACCCGGTCCACCGCTTCGGACACCGTTTTCAGCCGCGGATCGGGGGCCGTAATGATCGGGCGTATGGTCATGAATTGGAGATAGGCGTGCCGTCATCCCCGGTCAAGAGGTTGCTATCCCCTTCACGTTGCAGCGGATTTTCAATGCGCAGATCGCGCCCGCGCTGCGGCAGGCGCACCACCACATCGACCTCGGAAAGATCGGACAGGGGCTTGGCCGTGCCTTCGACGCCCAATTCGTGAAACCGCCGGGCCTGGGGCATGACATTGCTTTCGAGACTGCCGACCATCGCATTATATTTCTTGGCCGCATTGTTGATGTGTTTGCCGAGATCGGTGACGTGCTCGCCCAATGTGGCGAGGCGCGCATAAAGTTCCTTGCCGAGGCGGGCCACATCCATCGCGTTCTGCGCCAGCTTTTCCTGCCGCCAGCCATAGGAAATCGCCTTGGCAAGCGCGATGAAGGTGGTTGGGGTGCAGATCAGCACCCGGTTCTTGATGCCATCCTCGAACAGGTTCGGATCGCGCTCAAACGCGGCGGAAACGAAATTGTCGCCCGGCACGAACATCACCACGCAATCGGTACTGCCGCCGACCTTCTCCCAATAGGATTTGTGCGAGAGGTTGGTCAGGCGTTCGCGAAGCTGGCGCGCGTGGCGCACCAGCAGGGTTTCGCGCTCTGTTTCGCAGGTGGCCTCGATTGCGTCGAGATAGGCGGTCACCGGCGCCTTGGCATCGACCACGATGGTGCGCCCGCCAGAGACACTGATCAGGACATCGGGCCTGAGCGATTCATCCTCGCCGCGGAAATGCTTTTCGGTCTCGAAATCGCAATGTTCGACCATACCGGACAATTCCATCACCCGGCGCAGCGTTTCCTCCCCCCAACGGCCGCGGGTTTTGGGCGATGCCTTGAGCGCAGTGACGAGATTGGCCGTCACCAGCCGCACTTCATCGTTCTGCACCCGCGCGGCGTCGATCGCCGCTTTCAGCCCGCCATAGCTTTCCTTGCGCGCCGCTTCGATCTGGCGCATTTGCTCTTCATAAGCCTTGAGCGTTTCGCCAAGCGGCTTGACCAGTTCGGAAATCGCCAGCGAACGCTTGTCGATCTCCGCAGCCGTCAATTCCTTTTGCGCCTTGAACACGTCTTCCGCGCGTTTGGCGAATTCTTCGTTGCTGGCTTTCAGCGCCTGACCGGCCAACAATTGAAACTGATCCTGCATCTCCTGCCGCAAGCGGGTGAGCTGCGCCACCTGTTCGCCATGGGCCTTTTCCGCCGCCTCAAGCTGCGCGCGCAGAGCGGCGCCATCGCGGTTGAGATCGAAAACGGTTTTGCGCGCCTCCACCAGTTCTTCGCCCTGACGCGCGGCCTGTTCCAGGCGGCCCTGCGCATTGGCAAGCTGTTCGCGCGCCTGTCCAGCCTCCTGCCGGGCCTGATCGCGTTCGCCGCGCAGGGGCCCGAGTTCGGCATCGCGCGCCGCCAGCGTTTCGCGCAAGGCGCGCAGGTCCTTCGCGGCAACCACCCAGACCAGCAGGCCCGTGATAACGGCGCCGAGGGCGAAAGCCACGCCAAGCCATATGGGGTCCATCACCAGATCCTTTCGCCCGCGAAGGTTGCGGACAGCGCAGTTTAGCGATGATTCGGCCCCGGTACATATTTCGTTCCCGTGCCGGTTCGGCCGCGGCGCGAGATTCGCAGGCGTGCCAGAGAAGGGCCTGATCACAGAGGAAGCGGGCGCGTGCCACCAGCAGGCGGATTTCGGCCCGGGCCGCACGGGCGGCGGCAGAAAATGCGCCATGACGGCGCCGGTTGCGGTTGCCGGGCTGGCCACCGCGTTTGCGGGGGGCACCCATGGTCTCAGAGGCAATCCCCCCACCCGCCCGCCTTCGCGAAGGCTTTTGCGGGCGACCCCGCAACAAGTGCGGGGCAGGCTCTCCCCGCGAGGGGGAGGTGAAAGACAATTCCAATTTAGCCATTCGAACCTTCGGAAACTGGGGCGGGGGTGGGAGCGGCAAGTTCTTGCGCGGGCAGCGGATTTGCCGCCACGCGGCGGCGGGCGGGCGCGGTTTCACGGATGACGCGGATGTCGTGCCGGATCTTGTTGCCCTGAATGGCGGCCAGCGTCTGACCGATGCGCGCACTCGCCTTCAAAAGCGTGACCGCATTCTGATAGGCGGAGTGGCGGGCGTGGCCATATTCATCGTTTCGCGGATCGATGCCGCGCGCGGTTTCAAAACATTCCGCGACGGCCTTGGCGATGAGGGCGAGATTGTCCTCCAGCAATGCCACACTGCGCGGTTTCGGATTTTTCTGTGATTGCTCCACGACGTTCTCCTTCAAAGGACAAGGCACATGGGAAATCCCGCGCGAAAAGAAAAGAGCAAAAATGCAACCAGCGTAACGATGGTGGGGGTTAAGCCGTTGATTCCAGTGGCCTGAAATTTTATTGCTATTTTCGGTGCGCGGTTGAAGACGATTTCGGACAGATCATCGCGGCACGACTTTCCAGCCATTCCACCTGAAAACGCGCCCCAAAGCGATCAGGCTTTCATCGCGCGTTCGATGCGGCGGTCGGGGATGAGCCAGGTGAGCGCAACCACGGCATAGAGGCCGAGCGAAAGCGCGGGCAGGAACGGCGAAATCAGCACCGCCGCCACATAGCCGAGAATCGACAACAGGGTTTTGCGATCCTTGCCCACCGCGCGGGCAATGACCGAGCCCGCCCCTTCATGCCTGACAAGAAGATGCGAAAGGATGTTGTAGGCGAGCCCGTTCATCATCAGCACCACACCGTAAAGCGCCACCGGCAAGGGGGCGGCGTGGTTCTCCCCCATCCAGGCGGTGACGAAGGGCAGGAGCGAGAGCCAGAACAGCAGATGCAGATTGGCCCACAGAATGCCGCCCGTAACGGTTTTCGCCGCGTGGAACAGATGGTGGTGGTTGCTCCAGTAGATGCCGACATAGATGAAGCTGAGCGCGTAGATCGCGATATGGGGCAGAAGCGGCAACAAGGCTGCGAACGTAACCGATTCAGGCCGTTTGAATTCCAGCACCATGATGGTGATGATGATCGCGATCACACCATCGCTGAATGCTTCCAGACGGCCTTTGCCCATCGGCGTACTCCCCTCATTGTTCGTTATAGCGGGCGGCGGGCGCGGAACGCGGCGGAAAGCGTGCCTTCATCCAGATAATCGAGTTCGCCGCCGACCGGCACGCCATGCGCAAGCCGTGTCACCTTCACCCCCGATGGCGTTAGCGCGTCCATCAGATAATGCGCGGTGGTCTGCCCTTCGACCGTCGCGTTCATCGCCAGGATCACTTCATCGACGCCTTCGTCCACACGCGCAATCAGAGAGGCGGTGTTGAGCCGTTCCGGCGTGATGCCGTCCAGCGCCGACAAGGCGCCGCCCAGCACATGATAGCGGCCGCGGAAAACGCCGGCACGTTCGAGTGCCCAGAGATCGGCCACATCCTCCACCACGCACAGCACATGGGGATCGCGGCGGCCATCGCGGCACAGTGAACACGGCGAGACGGTATCGAGGTTGCCGCAGGTCTCACAGGTTTTGATGGCGGCCGCCGCATCGCGCATCGCGGTGCCCAAAGGCTCCAGCAGCGCCTCGCGCTTTTTCAGCAGCACAAGCGCCGCGCGCCGGGCCGAACGGGGGCCGAGCCCCGGCAGTTTGGCCAGAAGCTGGATCAGGCGTTCGATTTCCGGACCGGCGGGAAGGCTAGACACGCATACACCTTTCACCCTCCCCTTGAGGGAGGGTCGAATTTTTGGCTGTGCGCGTGCACAGTTGAAAATTCGGGGCGGGGCAACAGCGGGATTGGCCATT
This sequence comes from Alphaproteobacteria bacterium, assembly GCA_017308375.1. Taxonomy (GTDB): domain Bacteria; phylum Pseudomonadota; class Alphaproteobacteria; order Micropepsales; family Micropepsaceae; genus Rhizomicrobium. The sequence goes on along the minus strand of JAFKEW010000060.1, from coordinate 23,716 downwards.
ACCCCCCACCGCTTTCTTTCGCAATGCCGAACGCATTGCGAAACAAAGCGTGCTCCCCCTCAAGGGGGGAGCGAAAGACCGATCTGCCCTCATTGCCCGAAGAGGCCGCCGAGGCCTGCGGGTAGGCCCATTTCGCGGCTCATCCGCTGCATCTCTTCCGCCATGCGGGCTTCAAGTTTTGCGCGCGCATCGTTGTGGGCGGCGACGATCAGATCCTCGATCACGGTTTTGTCTTCCGGCTTCAGCAGCGACGGATCGATCGCCAGCGCCTTCAATTCGGATTTGCCCGTGAGCGTGACGCGCACCATGCCGGCGCCCGATTCCCCCACCACGTCGATTGCGGCCATCGCCTTCTGCATCTCCTCGGCGCGGGCCTGCATGTCCTTCGCCTGTTTGAACAGATCGGTCAGGTTCATGGCATATCTCCGGATTCATCCATGGCGGATTCGGGTATTGCGGCTTCGGGCGGGGCTTCGGCTTCGGGCTGGCGCACCGCGATGATTTCCGCGCCCGGAAAACGATCCAGCACCGCACGCACCAACGGCTCCTGCCGCACGCGATCGAAGGCGGCATCGCGCGCGGCGCGCTTCTGTTCGGCCAGGGTCGGCGCGCCGCCTTCACGCGCGACCGTCACCATCCAGCGCGTGCCCGTCCATTCCCGCAGCTTCTGCGTCAGATCGGCGGAAAGTGACCGAGGCGCCTTGGCGCTGGGGCGGAATTCGAGTTGCCCCGGCTCCAGCCGCACCAGATGGATGTCGTTTTCGATATTCACCTTGAGCACAGGCGCGCCACGGCTGCGCGCCAGTTCGGCGAGATCTTCGAGGGATGCAATTTTTCCTCCCCCGTGCACGGGGGAGGTGTCTTGCGCAGCAAGACGGAGGGGGGACGTGGCGGCGCGCGCCCCCTCCACCGCTATGCTGTCCCCCTCCCCCGCATGCGGGGGAGGAAAATGGCTTTCGGTACGCGGCGTGCGTGGCGCACCATCCGGCGTTGGTGTGCTGCGTGCGGGCGGGGTTCCAGCCGTATCCAGCACATCGCGGACCAGCCTGTCCGTCGGCGGAAGATCGGCGGCATAGGAAAGACGGATCAGCGCCATCTCGGCCGCCGCGATCGGGCGGGTGGCGTCCCGCACCTCGAACAAACCCTTCAGCAGCATCTGCCAGGCGCGCGTCAGTGCCGGCACCGGCAGCTTCGCGGCCATGGCCGTGGCGCGTTTGGCCTCCGCCGAGCCGCCATCGAAAAAACCTTCGGCACCGGGGGCGACCTTGACCCGGGTCAGGAAATGCGTGGTCTCCAGCAGATCCTGCATCACGGCCAGCGGATCGGCGCCACGGTCATAAAGATCGCGCAGATCGGACAGTGCACCGGCAATTTCGCCACCCATGGTCTTTTCGAACATATCGAGCACCCGGCCGCGATCAGCCAGGCCCAGCATCGCGCGCACCGAGGCCGCATCGATCGCGCCTTCTTCATGGGCGATGGCCTGATCCAATAACGAAAGCCCGTCGCGCACAGAACCTTCGGCGGCACGCGCCACCAGCGCCAGCGCATCGCCGGCGATCTGCACATTTTCCTTTTCGGCGATAGCCTTCAGATGGGCGGCGAGTTCGGGGGTTTCGATCCGGCGCAGGTCGAAGCGCTGGCAACGCGACAGCACGGTGACCGGCACCTTGCGGATTTCTGTGGTGGCAAAGACGAATTTCACATGCGGCGGCGGTTCTTCCAGCGTCTTCAGCAGGCCGTTGAAGGCCTGTTTCGACAGCATATGCACCTCGTCGATGATGTAGACCTTGTAGCGGGCCGATGCCGGGGCATAGCGCACGCCCTCGATGATCTCGCGAATATCGTCGATCCCGGTGCGGGAGGCGGCATCCATCTCCTGCACATCGACATGACGGCTCTCGGCAATCGCCCGGCACGGTTCGCACACCCCGCACGGGTGGATGGTGGGATTTTTGGCGGTGCCGTCCGGGCCGATGCAGTTGAGCGCGCGCGCAATGATGCGGGCGGTGGTGGTTTTGCCCACCCCGCGCACGCCGGTGAGCATGAAGGCATGCGCGATGCGCCCGGTGGCGAACGCATTGGTCAGGGTTTTGACCAGCGCCTCCTGACCGATCAGGCCGGTGAAATCCTGCGGCCGGTATTTGCGCGCCAGCACACGGTAGGTTTCCGCGCCGGCGGGCGCAGGCGCATCGGCCAGACCGAGAGAGGGTTCCGTCTCATCCATCATGGCGAAACTATAGCAAGGCCGTGCGGGGCGGGTCGCCCCTCAAATGGCCCCGGATTGTGGACAGATGGGTCCCAGCACGCACTTCGCTCCGCTCGGCTTGGCCGGGATGACAGGTTTTATAGAGGTGAGAGCCCGGCCGCGACCCGAGGCGGATTCGTTACGGCTGCTTCCTTCCGGACCTGACCGGGTTGGCGATTGCCACGTCCACAGCCGGACTCTCGCGGCCGATATAGAGTGTCGGACAGCGAAATGCGAGTCGGCGGGACGGCCCCAGCCGGAATCGCGGGGGCCCTGATTTCCGCCATGCCCCATTTCAGTTGTAGAGGGCGGGTGGCCGCCTTAAACAGGGTTCCGCATGATCCCCTTCACTGGAAATCCGCTCGACCGGGCCAGCTACAAGCGCAGCGATGCGCAGTGGATTGCGGAGAAGTTCCGCGATCCCGCCTCGTTCATCCTGCCGATGTGGCGGCTGATGCCGTTCATTCTGGGGCCCGAAAAGGCCGCGCCGCCGCTGGAAGCGGGCTTTCTGCGCCCCGGCCTGTGTGAAAGCCTGGCCGCGCCCGATGCGCCGTGCATTTTCCTGGGGCTCGAAAAAGACCACGCCCTGTTCGCGCTGGATATTTCGGCCGCGGCCGACCCGGTCAACGAAGGACCGCTGGCGGGCCTTGGCCATTTCGCGGATATGCGCGCGGCGGCGAGCCTTTTGCCGCTGAAGGACGTTGCGATCTGTGGCGAGGCCAAGGCGCTGATCGACTGGCATTGGCGCCATGGCTTCTGCGCCCGCTGCGGCCACAAGACCACCGGCGCCGATGGCGGCTATCGCCGCATCTGCAGCCAGTGCGAGACGGAGCATTTCCCCCGCACCGATCCGGTGGTGATCATGCTGGCGACGCATGGCGACCATTGTCTGGTCGGGCGCGGCAAGCAGTTTCCCCGCGGGATGTTTTCGGCGCTGGCCGGGTTCATCGAACCGGGCGAGACCATCGAGGAAGCGGTGCGCCGCGAATTGATGGAGGAAGTGGGACTGAAGACGGGCGCCGTGACCTATCGCGCCAACCAGCCATGGCCTTTCCCCTCATCCCTGATGATCGGTTGTTTCGCCGAAGCCGAAAGCCGCGAATTCCACGTCGACGAAAACGAAATCGTCGAGGCGCGCTGGCTTTCGCGCGATACCGCACGCCAGTTGATCGCGAACGGCGGCCCGGTGGACGGGCTGTGGGTGCCGCCCGCGATTGCGATTGCCCATCACCTGATCAAGATGTTCGCGGAAGACTGAGCCTGCTTCGGATCAGGCAGCAGCGCCAAGCGGCCTTGCGCGCGCGATCCGCTTCCGTTCACGGGGATTGTTCATCGCTTCCCACAAATCGTTGCGGCGCTGCAGGTTCAGCCAGAAATCGGGACTGTTGCCGAAGACGCGCGCAAGAATGAGTGCGGTCGCAGCCGTTATGCCGCGGCGATTCATGCAAAGCTCGTTCACATGCTTGCGCGGAACGCCCATCGCCGCCGCCAAAGCGGTTTGCGTCAGCCCCATCGGCTGCATGAACTCCTCGACAAGGATTTCCCCGACACTAACCGGTTTACGCTTTGTCATCAGCATGGTTCACCTCATCGATAGCTGTGGTTATCGAGATAAATATCTTCCGCCTTCCCACGCGCGCCATCCCAACGAAAGATCAGCCGCCACTGATTGTTGACACGGATGGAATGACACCCCGCGAGGGAGCCGCGCAACTTTTCGAAATGATTGCTCGGCGGCACCCTTAAATCCCCGTCTGTCATCGCATCGTCGATCATCTGAAGTTTGCGAAACAGGCGCGCTTCCAGATCAGCCGGAATATGCCGCGATCGTTTGTCTACGACGAAGAACGCCTCTAACCAGCCATCCCTGAAATTTGCGATCATGCCGCGCCCCTTGTCCTGATGTACCACTCTATGGTACAAAACGCAACCATGACTGTTTTGCCGGACAGACTGACAGCCATCGAAGCCGATATCACCACGCTGGCGGTGGATGCGATCGTCAACGCCGCCAATGCGCAATTGCTGCCGGGCGGCGGCGTGGATGGCGCGATCCGCCGCGCGGCGGGCCCGAAGCTGACGCAAGCGACCGCGCGCATCGGCGCCTGCCCCACCGGGACCGCCGTGATCACCGGCGGATATGATCTGCCCGCGCGCCATGTGATTCACACCGCGGCACCGGTGTGGGACGGCAGCGAGAAACAGGATGCGCTTTTGGCTTCCTGTTATACAAGCGCGCTGATACTGGCCGATGCGCACGGCATCGCGAGCATTGCCTTTCCCGCCATCGGCACCGGCATTTACGGCTGGCCTTCGGAACACGCGGCAAAGATCGCGTTCGGTGCGGTGGTGCGCCATCTTTCGGCCAGTGCTGCGCAGAACACGGTGATCTTCTGCTGCTTCAGCGCAGATGATCGCGAACGCTATGCGCACCTGATCGCAGCATTGCCAAGAACCTGAAATCTGTATATACATCGTATATACGATTTGGCAAAGGACGCGGCATGACCGGAACAACAGCAAAAGAGCGGATCGCGACGCGCAAAAACACCGTGGTCAACCTTCGCATGTCAAATAACACGCGCAGTCTGATCGACGACGCGGCTGGGCTTCTGGGCAAAACACGAACCGATTTCATCATCGAAAGCTCACAGCGCCACGCGACCGAAGTTCTGCTGGAGCGGCGCCTGATCGCATTGGACCGGGCGCAGTTCGATGCCTTCCAGAAAGCATTGGACGCACCGCCCGCACCGAACAAAGCGTTGAAGCGGCTGATGGTGGAAAACGCCCCCTGGGAAAAATAAGGAGCGAACGGGGGGATGAAGCAAACGCCGCTGACCGCGCCCGCGCCATTGGACGCGGGGCACGAAATTGCCGATTTCGACTGTGGCAAGCCAGCGCTGAATGACTGGCTCTATAGCCGCGCGGGGAAAGCGGAAGGGCTGAGCGCACGCACCTATGTCGTCTGTCTGGAGAAGCGGGTCGTAGGCTATTACGCGCTGGCTGCCGGCGCCGTGCAACGCACCCATGCGCCAAGCCGCCTGTCACGCAACATGCCGGACCCGATACCGGTTTTCGTGCTGGCAAGGCTTGCCGTCGACCGGAATTACTCTGGCCGCAATATCGGATCGGGATTGCTGAAAGACGGCTTGAAACGGGCGCTGCAGGCTTCAAATGCCATCGGGGCCCGCGCGGTTCTGGTTCACGCCATCGATGAAGACGCCGCGCGCTTCTATCTGCAATATGGCTTCATGCCCTTTCAGCGCGAGCGCAATACGCTTTTCCTGCCAATACGGCAGATCGCCGCCGCGCTTTGACGCAGACCAACGCCCTTACGGCAATTGGGCGCGGAAGGGGTGGGCGGGATAGATGCCGAGCACCGTCAGCTTGCTGGTGAAGAACTGCAGTTCTTCGAGCGCGAGGCGCACCAGATGTTCTTCGGGGTGACCTTCGATATCGGCATAGAACTGGGTGGCGTTGAACGAACCCCCAAGCTGATAGCTTTCCAGCTTGGTCATGTTGACGCCGTTGGTGGCGAAGCCGCCCAGCGCCTTGTAAAGCGCGGCCGGGACGTTCCGTACACGGAAGACAAAGGTGGTGATCACCTTGTTGCCGTCATGAATGGCATCGTCCGGTTCCCGCGCCATGATCAGGAAGCGGGTCATGTTGTGTTCGGCGTCTTCCACATTCGCCTTCAACACATCGAGACCGTAGATATCACCCGCCAGCGACGAGGCAATCGCCGCCACCGATTTGTCGTTCAATTCGGCCACGTGATGGGCGGAGCCGGCGGTATCGTGCCAGTTCTGTGCCCGCCATTTCATCTCGCGGATGATGTTGCGGCATTGGCCGAGCGCCGGACCCTGGCTCATCACGGTTTTGATGTCTGACAGTTTCGCGCCCTTCACCCCCAGCAATTGATGGCGGATGCGCAGGAAATGTTCGCCGACGATATAGAGCCCGGCATCGGGCAAAAGGTGATGGATGTCGGCAATACGGCCATGCAGCGAATTTTCCACCGGGATGATGCAGAGATCGGTATCGCCGCTTTTCACCGCCTCCACCGCGTCTTCAAACGTTGGACGGGGCACCGGCTCCACATGCGCCAGCGCTTCACGCGCGGCGAGGTTGGCGTAGGCCCCCGGCTCCCCCTGGAAGGCGACACGCTTTGCCTTGGCAATCAGTGTTCCGGTCATGATGCCGCCCCCAGCAGCGCGCGCGCTTTTGCAAGATCGTCCGCCGTATCGACGCTGAGCGGCACCTGGTCCACACGGGCCACCGCGATCGTCATTCCGGCCTCCAGCGCCCGCAATTGCTCGAGTTTCTCGCGCCGTTCAAGCGGCGATGGCGGCAACGCGACAAAGCGCGCCAGCGCTTCGCGGCGGTAGGCGTAGATTCCGATGTGATGGAAAAGCGGCCCATCACCGGCCGGTGCGCGGGCCCGGGTGAAATAAAGCGCGCGCCCTGTCTGCTTATCCGGGGCCCAGGCCACCACCGGCTTCACCACATTCGGATTGTCGAAATCGGCCGGATCGGTGATTTCAGCAGCGAGGGTTGCAATGTCGGCATCGCCCGCCCGCAAGGCCGCGGCCACGGCGCGGATGGCGCCGGGGTCGAGTGCGGGCAGATCGCCCTGAAGGTTGACGATGGCGTCATGATACCCGGCAGGATCGAACGCCGTCAGCGCCTGAAACACCCGGTCGGAGCCGGAGGGTAGATCGGGATCGGTCAGAACGGCATGGCCGCCCGCCTGCCCGATGGCCTGGACGATCTCGGCCTCTGCGGCGGCGACCACCACCGGCCCGATGGCGGCGGCCCTGGCCTGCTGCCAGACGCGCACGATCATCGGCACACCGGCAATATCGGCCAGCGGCTTTCCCGGCAGGCGGGACGACGCCATGCGCGCCGGAATGAGAACAACAGGGTTCATCGGCGTTCCGCCAAATCCTTCAGCCAGTTATGCGACGCTTCGCCGCGCGCATCATGCCCCCGGCGCCGGTAATGTCGGCGCGATTTTCTCGGGTGGGCAGAGGCAGACCTTATGGATTCTTGGGAGTGGAACAAGATCATCGGTGCCGTTCTTGGCACGTTGATCTTCGTCATGGTGATCAGGATTGCGGCTGACGCGATTTACGACGTCGAGCCGCCTGCGAAGCCCGGCTATGTGGTCGAGGGCGTGGCCGAGGAATCGACCGGCGGCGCAGAAGCAGCCCCCAAGGAAGAAGTGATGCCGGATTGGGGCACGGTTCTGGCCAAGGCCGATGTCGATGCCGGCAAGAAGATCTCGCAGAAATGCGAACAGTGCCACACCTTTGAAAAAGGCGGCCCGAACAAGATCGGCCCCGATCTGTGGAGCATCGTTGACAGCCCGCGCGGTGAAGGCCGCGGCGGCTTCGATTTCTCTGCCGCGATGAAGAAGAAGGGCGGCACCTGGACCTATGATGAGCTGTTCAAGTTCATCAAATCGCCCGGCGCTTATATCCCCGGCACCAAGATGAGCTTTGCCGGTATCCGCAGCGAGCAGCAGCGCATCGACCTGATCGCCTATCTGCGCACGGAAGCCGACAGCCCGGCGCCGATTCCGCCGCCGAAGCCCGCCGAAGCCGCGCCGGAGAAGCCCGCGGAAACGCCCGCCCCGGATCATAAGGGTTAAGAGGCACAGGAGCGGTCTACCGGAGGCGCAACGGCGAGCTTGCCGTTGCCGTGGAAAATGTGGAGCCTGTGCTCCACATGACCACATTGCTCCTGATCCTTCCGGTGCGCTGGGCGCCAATCTGGCAGGCGCCGCTTCGCGACGCGGCACCGGCCCACGGCCTTTCCAATCTCAACCTGATCGTGCACGGCAAGGACGCTTACGCGCCCGGTGACATCGACTATGCGCTGGGCTTCCGGCCCGATGCCGGGCTGCTCGGCAGCCTGCCGAAGCTGAAGGCGATCTTCTCGCTGGGCGCCGGTGTGGACGGCTTCCTGAGCGACCCCGCCTTTCCCAAGCATGTGCCGCTGGTGCGCTTCGTCAATCCGGCGCTGTCGCTGGAGATGGCGCAATATTGCGTGCTGCACACGCTGATCCATCACCGCCGGTTTCGCACAACACTGGCCGCGCAGGCCGAGCACAAATGGACGCAGGCGATGCCGGAAAAAGGCACGGCGAAAACCGGCGTCGGCATATTGGGGTTCGGCGAAATCGGCATCATGGCGGGCGAGCGGCTGCGCGACCTTGGTTTTGCCGTGGCGGGATGGAGCCGCACGAAAAAAGACGTGCCCGGCATCGAGAGCTTTGCCGGTGAAGCGGCCCTTGGCCCGTTCCTCGCCCGCAGCGATATTCTGATCTGCCTGCTGCCGCTGACGCCGGAGACACGCGGCGTTCTGAACCGCCGTCTGTTCGCACAACTGCCAAAGGGGGCTTACCTGATCAATGCCGCACGCGGCGCCCATCAGGTGGAAGCCGATGTCATCGCGGCCCTGAACGAAGGCCAGCTTTCGGGCGCCAGCCTGGATGTGTTCGAAACCGAACCGCTGCCGAAGGACAATCCGCTCTGGGCGCACCCGAAGATCATCGTCACGCCGCACAATGCCGGGCTCTCGGACCCGATCGCTGCGGCACAATCGGTGGCGGCGGGAATCGCCGCGGCCGAACGCGGGCAGCCTTTGCAGAACGTGGTGGATATGGCCCGCGGCTACTAGAGTAAAATCGGATTCGGTGGAATCACGGTTTGACTCTAGCTCGTTGTTCTGTCGCGCAATTTATCGGAAGCCGGTAGCGCCAGCGTCACCCGGCGCTTCGCACTTTTCCGATTGCGCTCTAAGCCGGGGCCGCATCCGCAATCAGTTCGGCGCGCAATTGCCGCTTGAGGATTTTGCCGGACGCATTGCGGGGGAAATCATCGCGGCGGATTTCGATCCGCTTCGGCACCTTGTGCGCGGCAAGCTGGCCCGCTGCGTGGGCGCGCAATTCATCCGCCGTTGCCGTCATGCCGGGCTTGAGCTGGACAACGGCGCCAACCTCTTCCCCCAGCACGCGATCGGGGATGCCGATCACGGCTGCTTCCAGCACCGCACTGTGGGTGAAAAGCGCCGCTTCCACCTCCACACAATAGATATTCTCGCCGCCGCGAATCAGCATGTCCTTGATGCGGTCGAGGACATAAATGAAACCTTCCGCATCGATGCGCCCGACATCGCCGGTGCGATACCAGCCATCGGCAAAACCATTGGCGGTCGCTTCCGGATTGTTCCAATAACCCTTCACCACATTGGGGCCGGAAATCCAGATCTCGCCGATTTCGCCCGTGGCGGCCGTGCTGCCGTCAGCGCGCACCACTTTTACATCACAGACGGGCGTGGCGAGGCCGACACTGTCGGGGCGGGCCTGATAATCCTCACCGCAATTGTTGCTGGTGACGGCGGAGGTTTCGGTGGCGCCATAGCCCTGCCGCGGGAAAAACCGCTTGAAGGTCTGCCGGACCTTGAGCGTCAGTTCCGGCGCCGCCGCGGCCCCGCCATAGGAAATGCCTTCGATGGAAGAAAGATCGCGGCGGGCGAAATCCGGCGATTCCAGAAGCTGCCACGCCATGGAAGGGACGCCGGTGGTGTTGGTGACCCGTTCCTGTTCGATCAGTTCCAGCGCGCGTTCCGGATTCCATTTGTACATCAGAACGATCTTGCGCCCCTTGGCGAGCGCGATCAGAAGCGTGGAATGACAGCCGGTGACATGAAAGAACGGTGCCGGCAGCAGAACGGTTTTCTGTGGCGCGGCGGGATTGTCACCCGCCCAGCCATCGCCACGGCGCAGCGCCATGAACGCCGCGCTGAAATCGACGTTGAGAATGTTGGTGACGGCGTTGCGATGGGTGCCGAGCGCGCCCTTGGGCCGCCCCGTGGTGCCGGAGGTATAGAAAATCGTCGCGTCATCTTCCGGATCGATCACGACATCGGGCAGCGAAAGATCGGTGAGCGCGGCATAGCCGGATGGCGGACCGATCAGATCGGCAAGCGCGGGGATATCGCCGCGCTGTCCGGCCGGGGTGCGGACCGCAATCAATTCCGCGCCGCCCAGTTCGCCGCGCAGGGGCAGCAGACGTTCCAGCCGCTCCGCATCGGCAAAGGCCAGTTTGCAGCCGGCATTGACGATGCCGTAGGCGAGATCATCGCCCGTGCCCCAGGCATTGAGCGGGGTGGCAACGGCACCGATGGAAACCGCGGCCCAGAACACGATCGGCCATTCGGGGAAATTGCGCATCGCAATCGCGATGCGGTCGCCCCTGGCGATGCCGTAACGCGCCACCAGCACGCGGGCGAGTGCGGCCACGGCCCGGAAATGTTCGTCATAGGTCAGGCGTTCGCCCTCGAACACCAGAAAATCGCGTTCACCCCAGCGGCGGCTGGCCAGAAACAGGGCGCGCAGGTCGGTGAAGCCCTGTTTGTAGACCCGCACCGGGCGGCCGCAGATGATGCGGGTTTCCATTTCAAAGGGGGCACCGTCTGCCGTCAGCGCGCGAAAAACATCCGTCACAGTGGCGGCAGGCCACGGCTTTTCTGAAATCGTCGTCATTGCATTGCCTTGCTTTCCGGCCGGATCGGTAAGGCCCGGTCAGCGGATCGTCAATCCACCATCGACGATCAGGGTTTGCCCGGTCATGTAACTGCTGTCGGGCGAGGCGAGAAAGGCGGCGACGGCGGCCATCTCATCCGGCCGCGCGGCGCGCCCCAGTGGAATGTTGCGAGCAGTTTCACCCATCAATTCGGCGGCGGTCTTTCCCGGCCGGGACTGGGCCACGGCCTCGAACCGCTGCTGCACATATTGGGTGGCGGTCATCCCCGGCGAAAACGCATTGACGCCGATGCCATGCGGGGCGAGTTCGACCGCCAGCGTTTTGGTCAGCGCGGTGACGCCGAGCTTGGCCGCCGAATAGGCCGAGATACCCGGCTGACCGAAATGGGCCGAGACCGAAACCGTGTTGACGATGCGCCCGCCATGGCCGAACCCGATCATCCGCCGGGCGGCATGTTTGGAACAGAGGAAAACCGAGGTCAGGCTGAGATCGACCGTATACTGCCAATCGGCCCGCGCGACATCGATGACCGGTGTGGTATCGACCGGGCCGGCACCCGTGCCGCCCGCCGCATTGTTGCACAGGATGTCGAGGCGGCCGAATTCGGAGGCCACCTTTTCGATCATCGCGGCGACATCATCCTCATCGGTGACATCGCATTTGAGCGGCAGGGCGCGCGCGCCGAGCGCGGCCACCTTTTGCGCCACCGCCTGCAATTCTTCCCAGGCGCCGAATTTTTCCCGCGGAACATCGGCGCGCTGGCGGCAGAGATCGACCACGGCGACATTGGCGCCTTCGCGCGCCAGACGCAGGGCAATGGCTTCACCAATCCCCTCAGCACGGCCGGCGCCCGTGACGATCGCCGTGCGGCCGCGAAGCCGGGTGCAGGTGCTTTCGGATTCCGCCATTGGCCTTGCCTCATCTCCCACGGGAATGAAAATCCTCCGGCGGGGGCTGGCCCGCCGGAGGATGGCTTGATCAGAAGCGATAGGTGCCCTCGATCGAGACCGAACGGTAATCATCCATCCAGTTGATCGAACGGGCGACCGTGGTGATGGATGGCGGGAAGCGGATAGCGTCGGCCACCGTCTTCTGATTGGTCAGGTTCTTGCCGAGGATGGCAATGCTCCAGACATCGTTGACGTCGCCGAACTGGATGCGCGCATCCCACTTCACCACAGTCGGCTGCAGGCCGTAGATGTTGCTGAAATTGTCGGACATATAATATTTCGACCGCAACAGGCCCGTCACCGTGGTGTCGACCTTGTAATCGCCGCCGACGAACCAGGTGTGATGGACCGTGGCGTTGCCCGTCCACTTCGAGGCGAATTGCAGCACATGGCCCGCAATGTTGTGGGCGGCGATGCTGGCCGGATTGGTCGAATCGCAGACGGTGATCGGATCATCCGCAAGGCATTGCGCACCGGGGAAATCGTCGAACTTCGCATCGAGATAAGCGGCGGAGAGCGACAGTTCCAGATTGTCGATGGGCAGCCAGGTGGCAGTAGCTTCAAGACCGCGGCCGGTGGCCGAGGCCGCATTGCGCGTGATGAAGGTGCGCGCATTCGAATCGTAGGCCGACTGCTGCAGATCCTTGAAGATGGTGTTGTAGAGCGAGACGTTCAACAGCACGCGGCCATCGGCCAGTTGCGACTTGACGCCGATTTCATAGTTGGTCGAACGCTCCGGCCGGAAGGAGAAGCGATCCGCCACCATGCCGTAGGTGTTGCTGACGAAACCGCCGGATTTCGAGCCACGGCCATAGGTGGCATAGAACATCACATGCTTTTCGGCATCATATTGCAGGGTGACAGATGGATCGAAGCTGTCTTCGCCCAGATGGCCCGCAACCGGTGGCGTGATCGGGTTGAGCGCAACACCGGACGCCGTGCCCGACGAGAACTGCGCACTTTTCACCGTGGTCGAGTAGCGCAGGCTGCCGATGACGCGGAAATTGTCGGCAAGGTGATAGGTGCCCTGCCCGAAGACCGAGAACGAACTCGAACTCTGGTGGAAATCGGTGAACTGATGGCCGGTGAACAGGCCGCCCACCACGCCCTGATAGTAGGAATCCTGATGCAGGTTGTAATCGGAAGAATCGTAATAGGCGCCGATGATGTATTCGAAGGGCTGCGCCTCCGGCGAGGCAAGGCGGATTTCCTGTGAGAACTGACGGAATTTTTCCGGGAAGCCGTTGGCATAAAGATTGTTGGTGTTCGGAACGACGCTGCCATCCGGATTGGTTTCGTCATAAGCCGACAGGCGCGAGGTGTGGAAGGTCGAATAACCCGTCACCGAGGTCAGCGTGTGATCGCCGATGCGGTAATTGGCGGTCACCGAACCCGCCGTGGTGGTGATGCCGTTATATTCGGGATAAGGGCTTGCGCCATAAGGCACCGCCGCATAGCGCCGGTCACTGAACGAACTGCGGCGGTCGAGATAGCCCGATTTGTTGGTGCCGCCTTCCTGGGCGAAATTGCCGTATTCGAACTTGCCCGTGATATCGAGCGCGGGCACCGGGTTATAGGCAAGCGTCAGGCGCACCAGTTCCTGTTCGGTATGGGGATCGTCGCGGCCCGTGCCGGCGTTCTTCAGGAAGCCGTCATGATTGGCATATTTCACCGCGAGGCGGGCGCCCAGCGTATCGCTGATCGGGCCCGCGATGTAACCGTTCAGTTCCGGCCCCTTCTGGATGAAGTCATAGGACACGGTGCCCTTGGCCTCGAACGTGTCGGTGGGGCCGGCGGTGATGATGCTGATGGCGCCGGCGGCGGTGTTCTTGCCGAACAGCGCCCCTTGCGGCCCACGCAGAACTTCGATCCGGTCGACATCGAAGAACGGCGCGGTGAACTGGGCACTGCGGCCGCCATAGACGCCATCCTGATAGATGGAAACATCCATATCGAAGGCGATGTTGTTCACGCCGGAGCCGAAGCCGCGGATATAAACCACGTCGTTGACGCCGGTGCGCGCGACATAAAGATTCGGAATGTAATTCTGCAGCGCCTTCAGATCGCGGGTCTGCAGATTGGCGATCTGCTGGCCGCCGAGCACGGTCATCGAGACCGGCACGTCCTGCACGTTCTGCTCGCGCTTCTGCGCGGTGACGGTCACGGTTTCGATCGTGCTTTCCTGCGCGAAGACAGGCGTCGACAGGCAGGTTGAGAGCAACAAAGGCACGGCGGCCTGGCAAAACAGGCGCGGCCACGAGGTGGCACGCGGCATCGGTCCTGGCATTTCGAACTCCCCTTCAGCATCGGCACAGTGTTGCCGGTGTTAAGTGTATCCAACTCTTGTCGCCGGGGCGGAGATGTGCGCGCACTTCTGCCGCGTCCGTGACAGGCCCCACCCCCAAGGCGGTCAGAATCTATTCATAATTGCATTCAAAAAACAAGCATAGGCGGCAGAAAATGTGAAAATACCGGTTGTAACTAAAATTATTGCATCCACCTCTGGAGGCTGGATTTTTCGTAGCGATGCGGCCGCGTCCGCCGCATCACGGAACTTGCATGCAATTCTGCCCGGTGCCGGACCGCCTGGCAGCATCTGCCGGCGGGCCGCAACGGCGCCGGCCCTACCCCCGCCTGGGCAGGGGTGTGGGCTCCCGGTCCACGAATTTGTATTCGGGGGGCGACGGCATCTCCCGCACCGGGTCCGCGAAATCGTCGTGCTCAAGCTTCAGCGCGCGGATCATGTGCGCGTTCATCATGAACATGGCGGTGATGTAGGTGAGTTCGATGATCTGTTCTTCGTCGAAGAACCGCTTCAGCGCCTCGAACAGAAGATCGGGCGTGCGGCCATGATCGGCTGCCAGACAATCGGCATAGGCGAGCACCGCGCGTTCTTCCGCGGAAAAATCATCCGAAGTCTGCCAGCTTGTGACAGCCGCGAGCTTTTCTTCGCTGAAGCCAAGGCCGCGCAGGATTTTGGAATGTTCCGAAAACATCCAGCGGCAGGAGCAGATCCAGCCGATGCGGGTGATTGCCAGTTCCATGAACACAAGCGGCAATTTCCGCTTCTTGGTCTGCTTGATGTAGAAGCCCTGAACCGCGTGTTCCAGAATATCGGGGGAATGGGCGAACACCGCTTCGTAATTGCCGGGCGCGCCCGAGGCGGTCGTACACACCTCCTTCGCCGGATCGCGGGTGCCGAATTTGCGGTTGTACATGAACTGAACCAGCGGATCGCTGGTTTCATCGCGCCCGACAAGGCGAAGCCTTGGCATCTGTTTCTCCCTGTGCCGTGATTGTTTTACCAGGCGGTGGCGCTGGCCGAGGGCCGCGCCCCCACACGCCCATACCAGGCCGCGAGATTGGCGAAGGCCGGGTTGAGCGGTTGTTCAACCCGATGGCCGAACCAAAGAAAGCCATAGAGCAGAATATCGGCGAGCGAAAAGCGGTCGCCGCAGACGAAGGTCTTGCCCGCCATCTGCCCGTCCAGCCATTTAAGCCGGTCCTGCGCGATGCGCTTCAGACCCTCAGCGGCTTCAGGCAGCGCGATCATGCGATCCTTGAACATGGCGAGGCCGCGGCCATAGCGATGGCCATTGGTCAGCGGCTCACAGATGTTGAGATCGATGCGCCGCGTCCACATGCGGGTTTCCGCCCGTTCTTCCGGCGTGCTGCCGATCAGCACGGGTGTGGGCTTCACCTCTTCCAGATATTCGCAGATCGCGGTGATCTCGGAGAGATAGCGCCCGTCATCGAGCTCCAGCGCGGGCGTCTGCCCATGCGGGTTGCGCGCCAGATAGGCGGGCTGACGGTTTTCGCCACCGCGCACATCGACCTCGACCAGCGGCAGGTCGATGCCCTTTTCGGCCATGAACATGCGCACCACATGCGGATTGGGGCCGACGGAAGTGTAAAGTTTCATCAGCGCCCCGTATCCATGAAGTCGCGCCCGGCGAAATCCGCAGGTGCCGCGATTTCGACGATGGGATCGTCGCGATCGTCATATTCGAGGCGCAGCGCACGGCTGATCACCGCGTGCATGTCGTACATGCAGGTGACATAGGTCAGTTCGAGAATCTGTTCATCGGAGAAATATTTCTTCAGCCTGGTAAACACCGCATCGGGCACACGGCCGCGCTGCGACACCAGATAATCGGCATAGGCGAGCACGGTGCGTTCGCGATCGTCGAAACAATCGGCCACCTGCCATTCCTTGATCGCGGCGATCTTCTCCTCAGACATGCCAACGCCGCGGCAGGATTTGCAATGCTGCGAATAGACGAACTGGCTGCCGTTCAGCCAGCCGGCGCGGGTCTGCCCCAGTTCGCGCAATTCCGGCGGCAATTTGCGCTTCGGGTCGAGATAGAATTTGAAGCCATCGACCGCGTGGGCCAGCATTTCCGGCACCAGGGCGAACACCGTCCACCAATTGCCGGGCGTGCCGGTTTTGGTTCCCGGCTGGGCGACGGGATCGCGATCGCCGAACAGGCGGTTATAGGCTTCCAGAACACTCGGGTCCGTGGCTTCGCTGCGCGAAACCTGTTTCAGACGGGGCATGTTTCCTCCTTACGCGGCTGCGGTGTGTTCGCCGTCTTCGACCAGCGGTTTCCATCTGCCGTTGGCGGGCAGCGGACGCGCACCAAGCTTGACCGAGAAAGGATCGTCAAGCCCCAGTTCTTTCGCCATTTCGCGGATGGCGGGAAGCACCTCGTTCCCCATCAAGGTCATCATGCGCATGACCTTTTCATGCGCTACCGGCCCTTCCGGCCCCCAGACCGTGAACATGCCGGGACGGAGCTGTTCGAGAATCTTGCGGATTTTCGGGATCACGGTTTTCGGCGTGCCGACCAGAATGTGCCCGGCATCGACCAGCTTGGGATAATTGTCGAGCAGCGCCTTCCTCTGCTGTTCCACATTGTGCGGATCGGCCGCTTTCGGATTCATCAGGGCATAAAACTTGTTGGCGTATTCCCGGATGGCGATCTTCGAATTGTAGCCCGGCAGCGCGGAATATTTCGGCGTGGCGTGCGAACCGCCGAACATGTGGCCCTTGCCGATTTCGTAAGCTTCCTCGTCGCTGTCGGCCAGCACCATCTTCTGCAGATAGCCGAAATTCTCCGGGCCGACCTGATAACCCATCTTCTCTGCCGTATCGCCGTAGAGATTCCACATCTTGCGGGTGGCGTTCACCTCGGTTGCAAGCGCCACGTAAGGAAGCCCGCGCTTGGCCGCCCAGACCACCGTTTCCGGGCTGATCACACCCGGCACCAGCACCAGCGGCTTTTCCTGCAAAGGCCGCGTCCACGGATTCACATAGCGATAATGGAAGTGCTTACCCTCGTACCGCCACGGCCCTTCGCGGGTCCAGGCCTGAATCATGAATTCATAGGCCTCGTCGAACAGTTCGCGGTTCTGCGTCGGGTTGGTGTTGGAGGCCACCTGCTCGAACGAGGCGCCGCGAATGATGCCCGGCACCAGACGGCCGCCCGAGATCATGTCGATCATCGCCAGTTCTTCGGCCACGCGCAGCGGATTTTTGGTGATGGGCAACGGCACGCCAAGGGTCACGATCTTCGCGCGCTTGGTGGCATAGGCGAGGATCGAGGCTTCGACCGTAACCACATGGCTCATGCAGGCCGGATTGGAATGATGCTCGTTGAGCACCAGCATGTCGAAGCCGACACGCTCCGCCTCCAGATGCTCGCTGATATAGCGGTGATAGAGTTTCGCCCCCACCTTGGGATCGAAATATTTGTTGGGAACGCCGAAGAAACCGCCATTCTTGATGATTTCGTCTTCCGGAAGATCCGAATAGAGCTGTTCGACAAAGTAACCGATCTGCATGGGGCTGTTCCTTTTTATCTTTGGCGATCAATCGAGGAAGCGGGTCAGGTGGGCGGCGAAATCCTCCCGCCGCTCCAGCTCCGGGCGGTGGCCGCAACCGGCAAACACTTTGGCCTCGACATGGGGAAGCGCCTTTTCATAGGCGCGCATCGCACTTTCCGGCACGATCGCGTCCTTGTCGCCCCACAGAAGCAGGACCGGAAGCGCCCCCACGCCACCCAGCAGATGGTCGAGGCTGGGGCTGTGCATATAAGGCTGCCAGGCGATTTCGGCACATTCGCGCCGCGCATCTTCCCAACCCTCGATCGTTTGCGGATCGGGCGAACCGTAGAGCGCGGAAAATTCCGGCGTTGCCGCCGCATCGGCAAAAGACATCCGGATATATTCCGCCGAGGTCACGATGAACATGTCGGTGATGTAGCCCTCTGCCGGTTTGATGCCGAAGGGGGCGACGAGCGCCATTTTGCGGAACTGCCCCGGATTGGCCACCGCCATTTCCGCCGCCAGCCAGCCACCGAAGGAAAAGCCGATCACATCGACAGGTACGAGGTCTTCCTGCCGCAGCACGCGGCCGAGAAAGGAGGCGAGATCGCGGACATCGCGAATCCATTTCAAGCGGTCGCTGCGAAACCCCGGCAACACCGGCATGATGAGCTTGCGCCCCGCGGCCACGGCCTTTTCGTGCCAGACCTGCCAGTCTGCCGGACCCAGTTCATCGTGCAGAATGAGAAGGGGACGACCTTTGCCCGCTTCCAGAAGCACAAGCGGTTCACCGCCAATATCAATGCTACGCTCTACCCACCCGGACATGTTCCGATGATCTCCCAAGCCTGTCGATTTATGCGGTCCAGTTGCTGCCGGCGCGCATGGCCCGCCTGATTTCCCTGCGCGTCATTCCCATGGGCGGATCTTCGTCACGCCCGCCATTGAAGCAGTGCCTGTTCAGACGCTGCGCAACGTGCGTGTTGCGGCCATGGCGCCGCGAAAATGCGTTGGGAATGACGATGAAAGCGGGTGCTGCGAAAATGAGTGCCACGAGCGCAGCCACTTCGAGACCCAGGGCGCGGCCCAGAGCGCGGATGTTGCGATAGCCGTGGTGATGGTGGTGGCCCATCCCGGGCACGGAGGGCCATTCACCCGCTGCGGTCCAGGCCCCGACTTCCATTCTCGCTACCCTCCCGTTCGGCGGGGAAGCGCCCGTTTCCGGAGTCGCAATCCGCGAATGCCATGCCACCTCTCATGGGGCAGCTTCACCCAATCTGAATACAGTATAGTATAAGTGGATGCAAATTGAAAAGAACAGGAATCGGCTGGATCGGTTGATTTTCCCGGAAGCATCCCGAATGTATTTTGAAAAATCTCGAAATTCCGGCCATTTTGTGCCCGGTCCGCACTGACCACACCAAATCGCGTATAGTAGTATTTGCATGCAATATTATTAGGATTGCAGCGATATTGGATGAAGCCCGGCAAAAGCTTACAAAGACAACCATGGCGGCGTATGAGGCGCCAGGGCGGCAATGACTTACGGGACGGGGCAAAATGGCGGCAGCAGTCGACAAGGCATACAGCGCGATCCGTGACGGCATCGCGAGTGGCCAATTCTCATCCGGCACCCATCTGACGGCGCAGAATCTGGCATCCGCCACCGGGCTGAGCCGGACCCCGGTGCGCGAGGCGATGCGCCGGCTGCACGCCGAAGGCCTGATCGAATTCATTCCGCATCGTGGCGCCTTCGTCCGCCAACTCGGCGAGCGCGAGATTTACAAGATCTACGACCTGATCATTCTTCTGGAGAGCCACGGTGCCGAAGCCGCGGCCCAGAACGCGACCCAGGATCAGATCAACGAGATGCAGGACCTGGTTCAGCGCATGGAGGAATTGATCCAGCGTGGCGCCTCAGCCAGCGAAGTGGCCGAGTACAACGGCCGCTTCCACCGCCTTGTGGTCGCCGCCGCGCACAATTCCTGGCTGGAAGCCGCGTTCCGCGTGATTGTCGACGTGCCGCAGGTGATGAACACCTTTCACGCCTATCAGCCCGACGAATTGCGCCGCAGCCAGATCCAGCATCAGGAATTGATGCTGGCGATCGGGTCGCGCGATGCCACCTGGGCGCGCGCCATCATGGAGAGCCATGTCATGGCGGCGCGCAACGTCCTGATCCGGGCCGATGCGCGCGACAAGGCCGCCAAGGGCTTCATAAACGGGTTTTGAATCAGCGCCACGGCTCGACGACGATTTTGACCTGACGTTCGGGATCGGACAGCTCCGCCATGGCGCGGGCGACACCGGCCGTGCCCACACGCGCCGTCACCATGGCTGAGACATCCAGCCGGCCTTCGCACAGATCGTGCAGGGTGCGGGAAAATTCCGCCGCTGTGTAGGCAACGGCGAACTGGATGTTCACTTCCTTCAAAGTGCCGACCAGCGGTTCAAACCGGTCCGTCACCGGGCAGGCGCCGGCCATGACGATGCGTGCATTGACGGGCACGCCATCCAGAATCTGTTGCAGCACACCGGCAGCACCGGTGCATTCGAACACCAGCGCATCGCGGTCCGCATCGGCAATTTCATGCCAATGGCGATAGGGCGTGTCCATCCGCGGATCGACCACCACATCGGCACCCATCCGCGCGGCAAGGGCGCGCCGGGCCGGTGAAAAATCCGCCGCCACGATACCGGCCGCGCCTTGCAATTTCAGCGCGGCAATGACGGCAAGCCCCACCGGACCGCAGCCGATCACAAGCGGCAGATCGCGTTGGGTGAGCCGGGCCTTTGCCACCGCATGCACGCCAACCGCCATCGGTTCGGTCAACGCCGCCAGATGCGGCGGCAGGCCGTTGGTCACCGGCTCCAGCCGGGTCACATCCAGCAGCATCAATTCGCCGAAGCCGCCGCTCAACGTGTTCGACAATCCGATGCCGGTGGGAAAGGCGGTGACATGCGTGCCCCGCCTGAACGGCTGTGGCGTATCCGGGCCGTAATCGAGAATTTCACAACAGAACTCATGCCCCAGCACGATATCGCGCGCGAAATCGAGCGGGCGGCCCACACCGGCGCGGCGGAATTGCGCCATCATGTGCGGGCCATCGTGCATGGCATGCAGATCGGTACCGCAGATGCCGCAGGCGAGCGATTTCACCAGTGCCTGCCCCGCCGCCGGTACGGGATCGGGCAACGTGTCGGCGACCATCCGCCCGCCGCGCAGCACCGCCGCCCGCATGGCTTAAACGCCCGGCGCGAGAAGTTGCGGTGTGCAGGGGGCGAGATCCGCCGCCGCACCATTGCGGATGCGGTCCGCCCAATCCGGATTGGCGAGCAGCGCGCGCCCGACGGCGATAAGATCGAACGCGCCATCCGCCATATGGCGAGCCACCGCATCGACCGGTTGCGGCTGACCGGTTTCGCCGCCGAATGTCGCCATCAGATCGCCGCTCATCCCGATGGCGCCGCAGGTCATCACCGGCAGGCCTGTCACCTTGCGCACCCAGCCCGCAAAGCTGAGTGGAGAGTTGCGGAACAGCGGTGTGTCCCAATGGAAATCCGACACACTGAAAATATCCACGCCGGCCTTCGCGAACGGCATCAGCCAGGCTTCCAGTTCGGCCGGGGTTTCGACATAGCGCGCGGCAAGATCGGCGGACTTCCAGTGCGAAATGCGCAGGAACAGCGGCAGATCGGGACCGGCGGCGGCACGCACGCAGCGCACCGCCTCCAACGGGAAGCGCGAACGTGCCACCAGCGTCGCACCGCCCCAGCGATCGCTCCGCTGGTTGGTTTCGGCCCAGAGAAACTGATCGAGCAGATAGCCATGACCGGCATGCACTTCGACGGCATCGAAACCGATTGTGCGCGTGGCGGCACCGGCTTCGCTATAGGCCTTCAACACCGCATCGAGATCGGCATTGGTCATCGCATGGCCGCGCGGATTGCCGGCGGAGACAAGGCCGGAGGGGCTTTCCGGATCGCCGTCCTGAACCCAATCGCTGCCCTTCTTGCCGACGGCCCCGCAATGCCAGAGTTGCGGCGCGATGGCCCCGCCCGCGGCATGAACCGATTGCACCACGGTTTTCCAGCCTTCGAGTGCGGGCCCGAAGAACCGCGCGCTTTGCGGATCGTTGTAGGACGCCGGGCGGTTGATCGCGGCACCTTCCGTCATCACCAGTGCGGCGCCGCCCTTGATCCGTTTGGTATAGAAGTCGGCAAGGGCCGCGGGGTTGCCGCCGGGCGAGGCCCAGCGCGCCATCGACGCCATGGCGATGCGGTTGCGCAAACGGAGCGATTTGCATTGGAAAGGTTCGAACAGCGGCGCAAGTGACATGGGCATCATCCCTGGAATTTCATCGTGTGCATTCGCAATTCTCCGGCAATGCGCGTTCGATGCAACCCGTCAGGGCTTGCGCGCGGCATCTTTCCGGATGCGTTCAAATTCCGCCCGCATGCCGTAAAGCGGATCGGCAGGCTGTTTTTCGCCGCGGCTTGGCCCTTCGACGTAGCGGCCGTTTTTCCAGTCGCTGGTGGCCGCGCCATTGCGATAATAGTCGATGCAGACCTTGCGATGGCGGATGCGCCATTCGCCATTGCGCTTTTCGAACAGATCGATGTAACGCGCGCCCAGTTCCATCTCCTCCGGCCCGAACAGGCCGCCGGCAGCTTCGTGATAGGCGCGAACATAGCTTTCGCAATAGGCATGGGTATCGCTGACCAGTTCGATCAGGATATTGCCCATCATGTGGCTGGTGCGCATTCTGGCGATGGCCGCAAAAACGAATTCGACCAGACCCGGAACACCGCCGACATATTTGACGTGATCATCGGTTGCATCCGGCCAATAGGCGGATTCGAATGCGGCACGATCGGCCCGGTCCACGCCACGGCAATAGCGCATCAGGCATTCGGTGATCGCCTGTTTGTCGATCAGCGCCTGGAGTGCGGGATCGTGCATTTTGTCCACTCCCTGCCGCGGGGCATCCGCACAGGGGCCCGGCATGTCTGTTTTCCCACCGATACAGAAAAATGAAACTGCATGCAATAATGCTGATGCCCAGATGTAGATCAAAGGAGATTTTTATCCACTTTATTCAATTTTCCTAGACACATGAGCACAGCGATACTAGCCCCTGACCGAACCTTGCTCCCGACCGGATTTCCAGCATAATTGGATGCAAATTAAAACACGGGGCGGAACCTATGCCGGACCAGGATTTGGATACCTTACTTGATGAGGCGCTCAGGGACGCGCATCTGCCCGCGCTGGCGGTGACGCTGGCCCATCTGACCGGGGACGCGGGATTTCTGAAGGCCGAATGGCGGCCGCGCTATATTCCTTATACGGACAACCGCATGGGCGGCCTTTCGCCTGCCGCGCAGGACAAGTTGCGCAGCGCTGCAAGGCAGGCCTTGCGCGAACACGGCATCGGGCAAAAAGGCGGTGCCAAGCTTGCGCCGCTATCCACGGCCAAATTGCAGACGCTGATGAATTTCGTCGCCGGTGCGGATGTGCCGGAACGCTATCTACCGCTGATGCTCGACGAGCTTGGGCTGAGCGAGAGCGGCGGCCTGCAGACGCCATTCGCGGTAAAAACGTCGACCGCGGCGGCAGCAGGGCTCAATGTGGTGGTGGCGGGCGCCGGCATGTCCGGCATTCTGGCGGCCATACAACTGAAACAGGCAGGGATTTCCTTCACCCTGATCGAACGCAATGCCGATGTCGGCGGCACCTGGTATGAGAATATCTATCCGGGCTGCCGGGTGGATTCCCAAAACCACATCTATTCCTATTCCTTCATCGCCAATCACGACTGGCCGCAGCACTTCTCGACGCAAGGTGTGCTGCTCGCCTATTTCAAGGATTGCGTGGACAAATTCGGCCTGCACGATCATCTGCGCCTGAACACATCCGTGGAAAAGGCGGTGTTCGATAGCGCGGCACGGAAATGGCAGGTTCATACAAAAGACGCGGATGGAAAACGTACGATCATCACCGCCGACGCCGTGATCACGGCGGTGGGGCAACTCAACAAACCGAAGATTCCCGATTATCCCGGCCGGGACGATTTCCACGGGCCCCAGTTTCATTCCGCGCGCTGGCGCAAGGATGTCAGCCTGCGCGGAAAACGTGT
>JAFKEW010000059.1 GCA_017308375.1 Alphaproteobacteria bacterium | reverse complement strand
CCGGGCCGTCGAAGCTGGCGCGCACGCCAAGGAGGAACGCGATGGAAAACATCACCAAGGACCCGGCATACAACGCAGTCGATCCCCACGATTTTCCAGCCATGCTGGACATCAACCGTTATGGCCAGCGCTCCACCGCCTTCGACAAAATCATCTCCGCCACCCACGATCATTTCTGGGATCCGCTGGACAAAAAATATATCGCCTTCGATGCACCCTTCGATCTCGAAAACGAATATCTGGTCGATCCCAAGTTATCCGGCGATCTGAAGACGGCAATCGGCGACAGGCTGGACGAGAAACAGAAGATCAAGCTCGCCAACCTCGACACGCTGTGGTCGTTCTCCTCCATCCTGCATGGTGAACAGGGTGCGTTGTCGCTTTCGGCCTCGCTCTGCCACATCCTGCGCGATCCGGGTGCACAGGAATATGCCGCCAACCAGACGCGCGAAGAAGCCCGCCATGTCACCGCATTCTCGCGCTACATTCATGCCCGCTGGGGCAAGCCCGTTCCGGTCGGCCCTGCGCTCGGCAATCTGCTGACGGATATCGTGGCTTCGCCGCTGGTGTGGAAAAAACTCGTCGGCATGCAGATGCTGGTCGAGGGGCTGGCCATGGGTGCCTTCGCCACCTTCTTCCAATACGGCCGCGATCCCTTGATGGTGAAGCTGTGCCAGTTGGTGATGACGGATGAAGCTTTCCACCACAAATTCGGAAAGATCTGGGCCGATCGCACCATCCCCAACCTGTCCAGGAGTGAGCATGAACTGATTGAGGATTGGGCGGCGGAAGTGTTCCAGGTGCTGCTGTTCAATCTGGGCAGCCCGAACCAGAAGGAATGGATCTATCGCGAAGTGGGGCTGGACCCGGAATGGTGTCAGGCCGCCTTCATGGAAGCGATGACCGATGTCGCGATCCGTGAAGATATGGCGGATGCCACCAACATCTTCCGTGTTTTGATCAAGACACTCCTGAAAGCCGGCATCGTTACCGATCGCACGCGCGGCATCTATGCCGCCTATGTCGATATGGCGGAGCTTTATAATGAAGGCGACCGCATGGTGGGCGACGATATTGCCGAGGAAGGCATCAAATATCTGGTCAAGCTCAATGGCGGCAAAATGACGATGCCCATCAGCCTCGCGGCAGCGGAGTAAGCACCGAATCCCGGCTGCGCGGGTGCGGATGGAGATATAAACGCATGGCATAGGCGCCAGGGCGCAAAGGGTCCGATCACGTGGCCCGTTCAATTGGGAGAAACGGCATGGACATGAACATCACCAAGGACCCGGCTTACGACGCCGCCGATCCGAACGACTTTCCGGCGATGCTGGAAGTGGAACGTTACGGCAAGCGTTCCACCGCGTTCGACAAGATCATTTCGGCCACGCACGACCATTTCTGGGATCCGCTCGACAAGAAATATATCGGTTTCGATCAGCCGTGGGATCTCGACAACGAATATCTCATGCCGCCGCACATGATCCTCGATCTGCAGACCGCGATCGGCGACCGGCTGAACGAACAGCAGAAGGTGCAGTGGGTGAACGAGAGTGTGCGTTTCTCCATGTCCTCCATCCTGCATGGGGAACAGGGGGCACTCGCGCTGTCCGCATCGCTCTGCCACATCCTGAAAGATCCGGGCGCACAGGAATACGCCGCGAACCAGACGCGGGAAGAAGCGCGCCACGTCACCGCCTTCTCCAAATATATCCAGTTGCGCTGGGGCACGCCGGTTCCGGTGGGGCCTGCGCTCGGCAATCTTCTGATCGAAATGGTCGGCTCGCCGCTCGTTTGGAAAAAGCTCGTCGGCATGCAGATGCTGGTCGAAGGACTGGCCATGGGTGCGTTCGCAAGCTTTTACACCTACACCAACGATCCGCTTCTGAAGCGGCTTTGCCAGTTGGTGATGACGGACGAGGCCTTCCATCATAAATTCGGGAAGATCTGGGCCGATCGCACCATCCCGAAATTGTCGGAAGAAGAGCGCAACAAGATCGAGGATTGGGCAGCCGCGGTGTTCGCCGGGCTGCTCCGCAATCTCGGCAGCCCGGATCAGAAGCTGCGCCAATGCCAGCGCTTTGGGATTGATCCGGCCTGGGCGCAGGCCGCTTTCCTGGAAGCGTTTACCGACGCCAAAATCCGCACCCGGATGCAGGATGCCACCAACATCTTCCGTGTGCTGATCAAGACGCTGCTGAAAGCCGGCATCATCACCGATCGCACCCGTGGCCAGTATGCGGCTTATGTCGATATGGCGGAGCTTTATGCCGAAGGCGATCGCATGGTCGGCGATGACATTGCCGAAGAAGGCATCAAATATCTGATGCAGCTGAATGGCGGGCGCACGCTCGCGACGCCATCCTCGCTGGCGGCGGAATAAGGCTCGTATTCATCGGGTTTCGTGGCGGGGCGGCAGTTATGCCGCCCTTTCGCGTTTGGGCCTCCCGTCCTTGAACGTGGCCCAGCACAGCAGCACCAGCGCCAGCGCGCCGGCCACCCAGGCGAACAGATCGCCAATCCGGGCATAAAGTGTAAAGCCGCCGCCGCGGCCCAGCGCCACGGTTTTCACCAATGTCACGCTGGTATCGTCGGCGCTCTCACGCCGCCCGGCTTCACGGCCATAGGAATCGGTAATGCTCAACACGCCGTCGCGCGCCGTGCGGGCCAGCGCAAAGCCATTCTCGATGCTGCGCATGATCGCGATCCGCGCCTCGGCATAGCCATCATCGCCGAAATCGCGGGCCGGCACTGCAACCAGAAGCGGGTGCGCGCGCGCATCGGCGCGTATCAACCGTGGAAACCGCATGTCGTGTCCCAACGCGACTGCGATGCGTCTTGCGGTCATCAACGGCTTGGGTTGCGGGCGGCGGTCAAACCAGGAGAGGTGTGGCCGTTGCGGCTGGACCTGCGGCTGCGCCGCCCCTGCGCGGAACACAAGCGCGGCATTGCGGCTGCCGTTCTTTTCCAGCAAGGCAAATCCGCCGACAATGGTGGCGTCGGCGCTTTTGGCGGCTTGCATCAGGCGCCGCTCGGCCTGCTGCCGCCATTGGGGGCCAAGCACCGCCAGCCGTTCCGGCAACACGTAAAGATCGGGCTTGCGCTCTGCCAACGTGTCGATCTGCCCGGCATAAAGCGCAACCGCGTTCATGGCGGCAAAGTGATCGGCGGCGGTGGCGGCATCATCCAACTCGTCGCTGTCGATCAGCGCCACACGCATTTGCGGCCCGCTATGCGGGCGCACATGCCACAGGCCGTAACCGGTATTGCCAAGGAACAAAGCCGCCGCGAACAGGGCCGGCCATAGCCGGCGCCGGGCAAGCGCCAATGCGGCCGCGCTCGAGACCAGCCCGATCAGAAAGGTGATGCACCACATCCCGAGCAGGGATGCGGCCTGCACCAGCCAGGGTGCCCCCACCTGGCCATAGGCGATGGAGGTGGTGGCCCCGTCCGGTCCCATTGCGCCCGCATATTCGATTGCGGTCCACATGCCGGCGAATGCGAATGCCGCCGCAAGCCCGTCCAGCCGCCGGTGCACAAAACGTGCGGCCAGAACCGCCACAGCGAATCCGATGGCCGGCAGCAGGATGGCGGCGGCCAGCGTCAGGGGTGGCAGCACGTTGTAGTAGACCGGTAGAAGATTGAGCCGCCCGATCAGATAGGCGATCAGCGCCATGAGCGCGGTTCGCCATACGCCGGCATCGCGCACGCTGGCTCCCCCAAACGCGAGCCACAACACCGGCGTCGCCGCCACCCAGGCCAGCGGCCAGATCGTTCCCATATGTGCGGAAGCAAAAAAGGCCACCCCGCTCAACATGGCAGCCAAGGCTGCGGTCATCACATTTCTCCGTAAGGTGGCGCAGAATGGCCGACGCGGACCGGGATCGCCAGTCCCGATAAATTTCCCACCTGGCTAAAATTCCATGCCCGAAAACCGCTGTTCTCTCATCGCCATTGCCATTGCCATCCAAAGGCGCGTCAATTGCGGGGCAACGGTATGACGATTTCATTGGGCGGAGATGGTGGGATGCGTGAGATCAGGATCGGTGATTTCGTCACCGTGTCGCATGCGGGCGCGATCGCGACGGTGACGGTGGATCGCGGTGACGGGCGCAATGCGCTCAGCCGTCAATTGATCCTCGAACTGACCGAAGCCGCGAAAAGTTTTGCTGACGATCTCACCTCTCATGTTGTGGTCCTGTCGGCCAAAGGTGCCTTCACTGCCGGGGCCGATCTGAAAGACCCGGCGATGGACCGTAGGCGCGCGAACGGCCTGCTGGAACGGCGGCACATGGTGCGGATCGGGCCCGATCTTTGCGATGCGTGGGAGCGGGTGGAGCAGGTGACGATTTGCGCCATCGAGAAATACTGCATCGGCGGCGGGGTGGCGCTGGCCGGGGCGTGCGATTTCCGCGTGATGGGAGTGGGTGCCACGATGCGCCTGCCGGAAATTCCGCTCGGCATGAACATGAGCTGGCATTCCGTGCCGCGGTTAGTCTCGCTGATGGGGCCTGCGCGGGCCAAGCGCTTCATCATGTTCGGTGAAGATCTGAACGCGGCGGATGCCTTGTCAGCCGGTCTTGCCGATCTGGTCGCCCCAGATGGTGCTGTGCTGGCGGCAGCGCAGGCGTGGGCTGAAAAGGTGGCCCGGCTGCCCCCCAATGCGGTGCGCATGACCAAGCAATCGGTCAATGCGGCGGCCAATGCGCTCCATCACGCCACGACCTATATGGACCTCGATCAATATGTGGCGGCAACGGCGGGCGAGGATTATCGCGAGGCCATCAAGGCGTTCCTCGAAAAGCGTGAACCGAAATTCACGGGGCGGTGATGGCACAGAACATTTATGACGATCCCGAATTCTTCGCGAAATATGCGGGCCTGCCCCGCTCGGTCGTGGGGTTGGGCGCCGCTTATGAATGGCCGGTCTTTCGCGCCCTGCTGCCGGATGTTACGGGCAAATCGGTGCTCGATCTCGGCTGCGGCACCGGCGCGCTCGCCCGCCGCCTGCGCGAACTTGGTGCGGCCCGCGTTCTTGGCATCGATGTCTCGGTGCGGATGCTGGCGGAAGCGCAAATCCGCACCGCCGATCTGGCCATTCTTTACCACCGCAGCACGATTGAAGCGATCGGCGCTGATATGGGGCCGTTCGATCTCGTCGTCAGTTCGCTTGCCCTGCATTACGTCGCGGATTTTTCGTCCGTTTGCCGGGCGGTGGCGCGTTTGCTGGCGCCGGGCGGCACCGTTGTGTTTTCGGTCGAACATCCGATGTTCACCGCGCGGGCCGAACAGGATTGGTGTGTGGATGGTAAAACCAGCCGTCATTACTGGCCGGTTGAGAATTATGCTGATGAGGGCCTGCGCCAGACCAATTGGCTGGGCAGTCCGGTGCACAAATATCATCGCACCGTCGCCACGTATGGCAATGCGCTGATCGATGCCGGCTTTCACATCCGCCGGCTGGAAGAGCCGGTGCCGTCGCAAGCCTTTCTCGATGCGAAAGGCGCCCCGGCCTATGAAAGAAACAGGCCGTTATTCTTGCTGATTTCCGCGGCAAGGTGATAATCGCCCCAGACGAAAACGGGAGTGCAGCAATGACAGGACGGGTGGCCGGAAAGATCGCGCTGGTAACGGGCGGCGCACAGGGGCTGGGCGAGGCGGCGGCGCGCATGCTGGCGCGCGAAGGCGCGAAGGTTGCGGTCAGCGACGTGAATGCCAAGGGGGCGGAAAAAGTCGCCGCCAGCATCAACCAGTTCCATCCGGGCGCGGCCATCGCGCTTGCCCATGATGTGACCCGCGAAGATGAGTGGCAGGCCGTGATTGCGGAAATCGAACGCGCCTTTGGCGGCCTTCATATCCTCATCAACAATGCCGGCATCGGCGGTGGCAGCGATGTGGAATCCACCAGCCTTGAGGTCTGGCGCCGGATCCATCTGGTCGATCTGGAAAGTGTTTTCCTCGGCTGCAAATCGGCGATCCCGCTGATGGCCAGCACGGTGAAGAAAACCGGGCTCGGCGGCTCCATTGTGAATATTTCATCCATCGCCGGCATCATCGCGGGCCACAATATGGCGGCCTACAATTCGGCCAAGGCGGGTGTGCGGCATCTGTCGAAATCGGTGGCGCTGCACTGTGCCAAGCGCGGCTACAATATCCGCTCCAACTCGGTGCATCCGGTGTTTATCGCCACGCCTATTCTGGACAATCTGGTGGAACGCTTCGGCAAGGAAGAGGCTTATGCCAAACTCGGCCGCCAGGTGCCGCTGGGAAAAATCGGTGAGCCGGACGATATCGCCTATGCCGTGCTTTACCTCGCCAGCGATGAATCCAAATTCGTCACCGGCGCGGAACTGAAGGTGGATGGCGGCATCTCTGCCATGTAGGGGCGTGTCCGTCAGCGCGTGATGCGGAGCGAGATCTGGGACAGCAGCACACGCGCGCCGCCCGCTTTCAGGGTTTCGTTTGTCACGCGCTGCAGCCGTTCCGCAACCACATCGGCGTCCGGCTGCTGCC
This sequence comes from Alphaproteobacteria bacterium, assembly GCA_017308375.1. GTDB lineage: Bacteria > Pseudomonadota > Alphaproteobacteria > Micropepsales > Micropepsaceae > Rhizomicrobium. The sequence goes on along the minus strand of JAFKEW010000059.1, from coordinate 69,290 downwards.
AGGGGCGCACGGCGGCGATGCTGAAGGCCGTCAGGCTGCGCACGTAACGGTCGCGCAGCACGGGCAGAACCCGCTCGGCCTTCGCGCGCAGGTCCGCGTCGGGAATGTCAAGCCCGAACGCCACCATCAACATGCCGCAGGGCCGGCTCGCATCGATCACGGTCGCATAAAGCGGGTCCACCATCACATAGCTGTCCGATTGGGTGACCTTGTGTACGGGCGCGCGCGCGCCGTCGGCGGCCTGTGCTGGAACCGTCATGATGGCCGACAAGGCCAATGCCGGAAAAATATGCTTGATGATGCGTTTCATCTGCGGCCCGTTTCCGGGATGATCCTGGTTCTGGCGGGAAATTTACCGCACGCGCGGTAAAGCACAGCTTTACAATACGTGCGGCATTGCGCGGCAAAGGGAGGCCAGCTTCATGTATCGCACTTCCGCAGCTTTTCTCGGGTTTTTCATCACAATTTCGCTTACTCCGGCGCTGGCCGCACCCGCGCAGGCCGCACGGGATGTGCCCGGTGCGCGCTTTTCCATCGCGCCGTCGGCCCTGCCGGCACCTTATGCCACCCCGGCAGAAGCCGTCTCGGCGGAGCGGATAGGCCGCCCCGACGCCGCGGCCCTTCGGCTTCCATCCGGCTTTCATGCCAATCTGTTCGCCGCCGGTCTCGACAGTCCGCGCTGGCTCGCGGTTGCGCCCAATGGCGATGTCTTTCTCTCGGAACCGCGCTCCGGCAAGGTCACCTTGCTGCGCGATGCGGACGGCGACGGCAAGGCAGAGAAGATCGTGACATTCGCCAGCGGCTTTGCCCGCCCGCACGGCCTCGCCTTTCATGATGGCGCACTCTATGTGTCGGACACGCGCGCGGTCTGGCGGGTGCAGTACAAACCCGGGTCTCTTCGCGGCGGCGAAACCACACGTATCACCAGGGACGGCATCGGCGGCAGCGGCAATCACTGGGCGACCAATATCGCCTTTTCGCCGAAGGGCCAGTTGTTCGTCGCTATCGGCAGCGCTGGCAATGTGGACGAGGAACCCTTGCCGCGTGCCAGCGTGCAATCGGTGACGGCTGCGGGGAAACTTGAAATCTTTGCCTCGGGCTTACGCAATCCGGTGGGTATCGCATTTTATCCGGGTACGGATGACCTCTATACCGTGGTGAACGAACGTGACGGGCTAGGCGATAATCTGCCGCCCGATTATCTGACGCGTATCCGCAAGGGGGACTTCTTCGGCTGGCCCTATGCCTATATCGGCCCCCATCCCGATCCGGATTACGGCAAGAAAAGGCCCGATCTGGTCAAAGCGACGAAGACACCCGATGTGCTGTTTCAGGCCCATTCGGCCCCGCTCGGCCTTGTGTTCTATACCGGCACACAGTTTCCGGCCGGCTATCGCGGCAATGCTTTCGTGTCCCTGCACGGTTCATGGAACAGGGCGAATCCGACCGGCTACAAGATCGTGCGGGTGAAATTCCGCGATGGCCGGCCTGAGAATGCCTATGAGAATTTCGCCACCGGCTTTCGTGCCGGCACGGGCGCGCCCGCGCGGGTCTATGGCCGCCCCGTGGGGCTCGCCATCGCGAAGGATGGCAGTCTGCTCGTCGCCGACGATACCGGCAAAGCCGTGTGGCGGATCAGTTATGACGGAAAGAAATAAGAAGTACGGGAAGAAATAATGGGCCTGGTGGAGCTGAGCGGGATCGAACCGCTGACCTCCTCATTGCGAACGAGGCGCTCTCCCAACTGAGCTACAGCCCCAGGCCGGAATCCGCGCGGAAAGGCCAAGGCCGGGCGCGGAAGCCGCGTATCTAGGGATTGCGCCCCAAGCCTGTCAAGGCGCGCCGGAAAGGGGCCCGCCGGAAGGCCATGCGCCTCTTTTTCCAGCCTCGGCTTGCGGGGGGTGCACGGCTCTCGCTACAAGGGAACTGCGTGGTTCAAACGGGGGCAGAGAGCGTTTTTCATGGTCAATCCGATCATCTGGCTGCTTCTGCAGATCATCGAAATCTATGTCTGGATCATCATCGCTTCGGTGATCGTCAGCTGGCTGATCGCCTTCAACGTGATCAATCTGCGCAACAATTTCGTCCGCGCCGTGGTGCAGGCGCTTCAGGCCCTGACGGAGCCGGTATTCCGCTGGGTGCGGCGCTTCTTGCCACCCATCGCGGGGCTCGATATTTCGCCGCTGATCGTGCTGATCGGGCTCTACTTCATCCGCTATTCGATCCTCTGGCTCGCCTACCGGTTCGCTCTTTGACGGTTTCGGGCCACACCGGGGCCGCGCATGCCACAATCCGTGTGCGACTGACGCCGCGGGGTGGCGCCGACCGGGTCGAGGGCTGGGCCATGGGCGCCGATGGGACCTCGCATCTGAAAATGCGGGTGCGCGCGGTTGCGGAAGGCGGAAAGGCGAATATGGCGGCGATTGCGCTGCTGGCAGACGCGCTGGCTGTTCCCAAATCTGCGATCCGCATTGCCGCGGGCCATACCGCGCGGTTAAAAAGCATCGAAATCGCTGGCGACCCGCGTGTGCTTGAAGTACGGCTCGCCGCGCTGGGGGAGGGTTCATGACGGCGCGTATCATCGATGGCAAGGCATTCGCGGCGAGTTTGCGCGAAAGGGTGGCGGCGGAAGCTGCCCGCCTGAAGGCCGCCTATGGTCTGGTGCCGGGGCTCGCGACCGTTCTCGTCGGCAACGATCCGGCAAGCGAGGTTTATGTCCGTAACAAGGGCAAGGCGGCGGAGAAACTGGGCCTTCATTCGGTGCACAGAAGCCTGCCAGCAGATGCTCCCGAACAAGAGGTTCTGGCGGAAGTTGCCCGCCTCAATGCCGATCCGTCCGTACACGGAATTCTGGTGCAGATGCCCCTGCCGCCGCAGGTGCGCGAGGCCGCGGTGCTCGACATGCTCGACCCGGCAAAGGATGTCGATGCGCTCACCCCCACCAATGCGGGCCTGCTGTTAAGCGGGCGGGCGCAGCTTGTCTCCTGTACGCCCGCTGGTGTGATGATGCTGCTGAAGGAATATGTGGGCGATATTGCCGGGCGCGATGCGCTCGTCATCGGCCGTTCGCTGCTATTCGGCAAGCCGGCGGCCCAGCTACTGCTCGCCGCCAATGCGACCGTGACGATGGCGCATTCGAAAACACGCGATCTGCCCGCCCTGTCTCGCCGTGCCGATATTCTGGTGGCCGCGATCGGCAGGCCAGAATATGTCAAACGCGAATGGATCAGGCCGGGCGCCACCGTGATCGATGTCGGCATCAACCGGGTCGATGTCGGCGGTGGCAAGACGAAGATCATTGGCGATGTGGCTTACAGCGAAGCGGCAGAGGTTGCCGGTGCGATCACGCCGGTGCCGGGCGGTGTGGGCGCGATGACCATTGTCTGCCTGATGCGCAACACCCTGATTGCGGCCTGTCTTCAGGCGGGTCTCGCCCTGCCGCAGATTTAAAGCCGTTTGCGCAAATCCGCTGCGATTTTCTCTGGCCCGGCCGATTCGTCGTAATACGTCACGAACCGCCCGTCGGGCCCCATCAGATAAAGTGTGTTGGAATGATCGACGGCATAGCTGCCGGTCAGTTTCTCGTCTTTGTAATAGACGTGGTATTCGCGCGCGATTCTCTCGATCGCGTCTTTGCTGCCGGTCAGGCCCACCAGCCGGGAATCGAAATCGGCGAGATAGGATTTCAGCACCGCCGGCGTGTCGCGCGCCGGATCGACGGTGACGAACACCGGCACCAGCCGCTCCGCCGCCGGTCCCAATCTGTTCAGGGCTTCTGCCACAACCGTCAGCGTGGTGGGGCAGACATCCGGGCAATAAGTGTACCCGAAATACACCAGCATGTAGCGGCCGCGGAAATCCTTCTCCGTGCGGGTTTTGCCGTTTTGATCGGTCAGCGTGAAGGGCCCGCCGATCGCGTCGGCGTGCACGATCTGGGTCTGTCCGGCGATGCTGTCTGCCCGATAGGAAATCCAGCCGCCGAATACCAGCGCGAACAGGAACAGATAGGGGATAAGGGCAAGCGGCGTGCGGATCATGCCTGAGCTGACCGTTCGACGGGGCATCGTCCGATTGATAAGGTTTTGCGGCAGGATCGGGAAGGGCGGCAATACGCCCTATTGGGGGTCGAAGATGGCGGTTGTGGACACCCCGCAACTGGATGCGCAACAGGGCCATGGCCTTCGGGCAGCCGCCCGGTCGGCCATGAACATGCCGCGTGGGCGCGTCCGTCTGCGCACGTTGAACAATCTGCGCTGGCTTGCGATTGCGGGCCAATCGGCGGCCTTGTTCATTGTCTATTTCGGTTTCGGTTATCCGTTCCCGTTTCTCCCCTGCGCGGGCGCCATCGCGATGAGCATGCTGCTCAATGTGGTGCTGCTGCTGCGTTATCCCAGTTCACACCGTCTCACCAATCGCGATGCCACGATCTATCTGGCTTATGACGTGGTGCAGCTTGCCTTCCTGCTCTACCTGACCGGCGGTATCGAAAACCCGTTTGCGCTGATGTTTCTGGCGCCGGTGGTGATCGCGGCGTCCACGCTCAATCTCGGCAATACGCTGATTCTGGCCGGTCTCGCCTTTGTTTCGATTTCGGCGATTGCGATCGTTCATCTGCCGTTGCCATGGTCGCCGGGTGAGGCATTGGTCCTGCCGCAGCTCTACCGGGCGGGCATCTGGTCCTCGCTGGTGATCGGCATCGGCTTCACCTCCATCTATGCCTGGCGTATCGCGAGCGAAAGCGCGCGGATGTCGGCGGGCCTCGCGGCCACCCAGCTTGCGCTCGCCCGGCAGCACCGGCTATCGGCGCTCGGCGCCCTTGCAACCGCCGCCGCCCATGAACTCGGAACCCCGCTCGGCACCATCGCGGTGGTGTCCCGTGAGCTGGAGCGCTCGCTGCCCGAAAATTCCTCAGAGCTTGAGGATGCGCGCCTGCTGCGGGAACAGGCTGAACGCTGCCGTGCCATTTTGACCCGGCTGGCCCGGCCGGAGGAGGCCATGCTTGGCGCCGCACTGCGCCTGCCTTTCGGGGCGCTGCTGGAAGATATCGCCGCTCCCTATCAGGGGGAGGATGTCGAGATCCTGGTCGAGATCGCCGCCGATTCTGATCGCAGCCAGGAACCACAGGTCTGGCGCGTGCCGGAACTCCTCCATGGTCTCGGTAACATCATCGAGAACGCGGCCGATTTTGCCCGCAGCCAGGTCCGCATCCATTTACGCTGGGATATCAATGTCTTACGTGTATCGGTGGAAGATGATGGACCGGGTTTTTCCCCTGAGATCGTGGAACGGATCGGGGAGCCCTACACCACCTCGCGCCCCGGCCATTACGCGCTGGGGGAGACCGAAATGCCCCCGTCCGGCCTTGCCGAGCATGAGGGGATGGGCCTCGGGTTCTTTATCGCGAAGACCCTGATCGAGCAGACTGGCGGCGTTGTGACTGCCGGCAACCGGGGTTCGGGCGGTGCGCGCGTCAGTGCGGTGTGGCCGCGCGGGGCGATCGATGCGGCGGAACCGCCATCGGCCGCCTCCGCTTATGGCCTCGGTTGAAGGCCAAAAAAGGCCGATGAGGCTTGCTTTACGCAGGTGAGGAGATTTATGGGAACCGTCATGACAGCCAAAGATACCCCCATCCCCGAGGAGCGGACCCTGCTCATCGTGGAAGATGACCGGCCCCTTCGGGAGCGGCTTGCCCGCGCCATGGAGGCCCGTGGTTTCACCGCAACCATTGCCGAAAGCGTTGCGCAAGGCATCGCGCGCGCCAAAGAGGCCCCGCCGGCTTTTGCCGTGGTCGATCTCAAGCTGGACGATGGCAACGGCCTCGACGTGGTGGAGGCGCTGCACAAGGTGCGCCCGGAAGCGCGCGTGGTGGTGCTGACAGGGTTTGGCAATATCGCGACCGCGGTTGCCGCGGTGAAATATGGCGCCATCGACTATCTGCCGAAGCCCGCCGATGCCGACGATATTTATGCGGCCCTTCTGGCCGCGCCAGGTGGAAAGCCGAAACCGCCGGAAAACCCGATGTCGGCCGATCGGGTGCGCTGGGAACATATCCAGCGCGTCTATGAATTGTGCGGCCACAATGTTTCGGAAACTGCGCGGCGGCTGAACATGCACCGCCGCACCTTGCAGCGCATTCTCGCCAAACGCTCGCCGCGCTAGTTTCAGGCCTTGGCGGGTTTCAGGATTTCCGCAACCGTTTCCTTGCCTTCGGCGCTGTGCAGCCAGCCTTGCGCTTCGTCCTCCGACTGGAACTGCATCGGCACGCGATGCGGCTTCACCCGGTCGGGCACCGGCACCAGAACCTCCCAGGTTCCGGCATAGCGCTGATCCTTCGTTTCGGCGGCGAAGGGGCTGGGCAGCGGCTTGGTCTTGTTCCTCATCGGCGGTCCTTTCAGGCGGCGTTGCGGCCTCGCCCATAACGGGCACGCGGGTTTCTGTGGCGCCGGGCGCGCGGCCGGGGCGCAGCGGTATCGGAGTTTGGGCGTTCTTTCGACGCGGCATTTTGCGGCGGCAGGCTGGCGCCGATCACCTCCAGCGGGTGCTTCAGAAGCCGTTCGATCGCCTTCAGCCGCGGCTGCTCCGTTGGGTCGCACAGCGCGATGGCCACGCCCTCGGCACCGGCGCGCGCAGTCCGGCCGATGCGGTGAACATAGCTTTCCGCCACCTCCGGCAGATCGAAATTGACCACATGGGTGACGCCGTCGATGTCGATGCCGCGGGCAGCGATGTCGGTGGCGACCAGAACGCGGGCGCGGCCGGACCGAAAATCCTCCAGCGCGCGCTGGCGTGCATTCTGCGATTTGTTGCCGTGGATGGCTTCGGCCTTGTAGCCGCTTTTCGCAAGCTGGGTCGCGATCTTGTTGGCGCCATGCTTGGTGCGGGTGAACACGATCACCCGGCTCATGTCTTCGTCCTGCAACAGCGTGTTCAGAAGGGTGCGCTTGTCGCCCGCGGCCACGTGATAAACGCATTGTGCGATGCGGGGCGCCGCAATCACCTTCGGCGAAACCTCGACCCGCGCGGGCTGGCGTAGAACCTCGTTCACCAGATGGGCAACTTCACCCGGCATGGTGGCGGAGAACAGCAACGACTGGCGCTTGCGCGGCAACAGCCCGACGATGCGGCGCACATCGCGGATGAAGCCCATGTCGAACATGCGGTCGGCTTCATCGATGACAAGATGCGTCACATGATCGAGGCGCAGATGTTTTTGCCCGATCAGGTCCAGCAGGCGCCCCGGTGTCGCGACCAGTATGTCGGCGCCGTTGCGTAAGGCTGCGATCTGCCGGTTCTGGTTGACCCCGCCCAGGATCACGGCGTGGCTGAGCTTCAGATGCCGGCTGTAAAGGCGCAGATTCTCGAAAATCTGCAACGCCAGTTCGCGCGTCGGCGCCAGGATCAGGGCGCGCGCCTCGCGCGGCTTTACGGCGATTTTTTCGGCTGCCAGATGTTGCAGCAGCGGCAGGCCGAAGGCGGCTGTCTTGCCGGTACCGGTCTGGGCAAGGCCCAGCACATCGCGGCCCGCCAGCACCAGCGGAATGGCACCCGCCTGAATGGGCGTGGGGGTTTGATAGCCCTCCGTGCTGAGCGCACGCAGGATCGGCTCGGAAAGCCCGAGCATTTCAAAACTTGTATCGGACACGTTGAATCCTTGTTGGCACCAGGGCGGGCACAATGCGCGCATGGCGGCTTTTGCCGTGTTCCACGCACATCTGGAGCAAACGGGATATTGATACGGCTTTCGCGGAACAGGCGCCTTTTCAGTGTGGCGCGCGTTGTGCGTTCGCGAAACGCGCCGTCCGTATCGGGGAAACCGGGCCGAATGTCAACCGCGGGCGGTTTTCCGGGTCCGTGGCGCAGGCCTTGCCTTCATCTTTTGCGGCACATCTGCTGTCTCCGCCGTGGCGGCCAATGTCTTCAACAGGCTTTTGGGCGCAATGGCGCGGAACCGCCGTTCCAGCATCGTACGCAATTCGCCCATGGTGATTGCGTCCATCCGCACCAGCACGGATGGATAATTGCGATAATGCTCGGTGATGAAATAGGTCTTCGGATCAAGCTCCAGCATCATGTCGCGCTGCTCGATTCCATCCACGATGAACACGAGCGAATCGTCATCGGCGCGATGGCGGGTGAAGAACTTCTTGCCGATGAAAAATGCCGGCCGCCCGTAGGATGATTTTTCCAGCGCCTCTGGAAAGGAAAGCGCGATCTTGCGCAGGTCGGCCGCGGTCACGCCCTTCGTGGTGGATTTCCTTGCCGTCGCGGGCTTTTTCATTCGGGTGCCGTCACAGGTGTGGAGGTCAGTTCGAGAACGGTTGCAAGCCGTTCGGCCGCCGTCTTGGCAAAGCGCAAGGTCACTGCCTTGCGCCGGCTCGGGTGAATGGTGGCAACGGGCGATGGCCGCACGATCGCGCCGCCATAACGGTCCGCCACGATCAGCCCGGTTGCGGCGGGCACATACTCATCCGGAAAATCCGGCGGGATGGCGAAATAGAACAGGTCGCAGAATTCCAGATAATCCGGCCACTTGCTGTCGCCCTTCAGGTCGCTCAGCGCGACCTTGATCTCGACGCCCAGCATGGTGCCATCCGGCCCGAGCGCGGCCACATCCAGCCTGCGGCCATTGGCCAGCGTGAATTCCAGGATCGGGCTGAACCCCTCCTGCATCAGAAGCCGGTTCACCCCGCGCGCGACATCGCCTGCCGTATGGCCGTTCATCCGGCCATTGGAACATTAAGGGAACAGAAAATCAATTGCGGCCGGTGGCTCAGGCCGGCCCGTTGCACAGCACCATCCAGGGAATGCCGAACCGGTCCGTCACCTGGCCGAAGCGCGGCGCGAAAAAGGTTTCGCTCATCGCCATGGTCACGGTGCCGCCCTGCGACAGCTCCTTGAAGATGCGTTCGGCGTTCTCCACCGTGTCGGTGTTCAGGGCCACGGAATAGCCTTGCGGCTTGTTGTAATGTGGCGGCGGCGCGTCCGATCCCAGAATGGCAGTGCTGCCGACATTCAGATGCGCGTGCATGATTTTTTTCTTCCATTCGGCGGGAATGCCGCTGCCATCCGGCATGCCTTCAAAACTCATCATGGCCTCGATCTTTCCGCCGAAGCATTTCGCGTAAAAGGTGAAGGCTTCCTCGCACTGCCCGTTGAAATTCAGATAGGTGCTGGCATCCATGGTCGGGTTCCTTCCGGGTTGGGTTATCGCGGATTGTTATCGGCTCGCAGTCCTTAGGGCGCGCGGCACGATTTGCCAGGAAAGGCCGTATTTGTCTTTCAACCAGCCGCATTGCGATTCGGTTCCACCATCGCAAAGGCGGTCCTAAAAATAATCGGCCGCTGGGTTCTCAGCCCGGTGTTGCCTCTGTGCAGCGTGCGGCGCGTGAGGGCGAAACGGGTCTGGATACTGCGCGCGGGCCTGAACGTCAGAGCAGCCGTTCATAGAAACCACCGAATTCCCGCGCCCGGTCCACCAGATGAATCTCCAATATCCAATGGCGCACATCGCCATTGTCAGCGGGCGCGCGCATCGGCGTGGTGTTGCCCGGCGCGATGCGGTGCTGTTCGCGGCCGGGGATGCGCTGCGCATGCGGAAATTCGCCAACGATATGGCCGGCGATCGTGCCGCCAAACTCCCAGCCCGCATTCTTCGCGGCGTCTTGCGCAAAGGCGTAGAGTTCCGCGCCGGTGATGGCAGGATCTCTTTCATAGTGAGCTTTCACAAGCGCAAAGAGGCGTGGCAGGTCGGCGACAAGGCGATGTTTGTCCGCGTCCTGCCCCAGCGCATAGCTGCGCCCCAGATCGGCCTCCCACTGCGCGCCCAGAACCTCAAACACCGGGCCGAGATCAAGATAGACCGTATCTTCGGGCCCGATCATGCGATCAGGCGGCGTGTCGGAAAAGATGCAGAGTGTGTTGGGGCCCGCGCGCACCACACGCTTGTGCCAATGCATGCGCACGCCGAATTCGCGCTCCGCCAGACGATAGATTTCGGCGTCCAGCGCCGCTTCGGTTTTGCCCGGCGCAATCAGGCCCGCCTGCTCGATGGCGTCGAACATGGCATCGCCGCGGGCTTCGGCCGCTTCCAGTGCGGCGCGGCGGCTTTGGTCTTTTGCGCACATCGCCGCATTGTCCACGATTTGTCGCAAACGAAAAGCCCGGCACGGGTGGGTGCCGGGCTTTTGTTGGTTGCCGGTTGTGACCGCTTTATTCGGCTGCCAGAAGGGCCTGCCCCTTGCTCTTGTCCGAGAAATTGATGGTCTGCAGATAACGGATGCCTTCTTCGGCAATATCGTCGCCCACCATGCGGTCGCCTTCGTTCTTCAGCTCGTCCATATCGACATACATGCCGTAGAAGGCGCGTGTGCGGTCGGTGACGATGCCCGCATTCAACAGCGTCTTGATCAGCACACGGAAGATATTGGCGGATTGCTTCATCTGCTCGCGCCGCTGGGCATCGCCGAAGGCTTCCTGGATCGCGTCCATCGCTTCCTGCGGGTTGAGGCCGATCGATTCATAAACCGGCTTCATCTGCAGCGGGTTGACCAGATTGAAGAGAAGCGTCTGGAAACATTGCGCCGCCCAATCCTCGACGATGTTGTGTTCCTCGGGCGACAGCTTCGGAATGGTGCGGTCGGCCCAGATTTTCCCGAATTTGTGATGGAAAGCCTCGTCGGTCATCACCAGCTGGCACAGTTTCACCAGCAGCGGATCGCGCGATTTCTGGTAAAGGGTGGCGAAGGCCCCCATGGCCAGCCCCTCGACCAGCATCTGCATGCCGACGATCTTTTTGTAGACTTCGGGCGCCAGCACCATTTCGGTCAGAAGATTTTTCAGCGTCTCGCCGCAGGGAAGCGGTGTGCCCCAGCGCGCCTTGATATAGGCGGCGAATGCGGTGACGTGGCGGGCTTCTTCCCGCGTCTGGTTGGCGGCGTATTCCTGTGCACCGGGATCGCGCAGGATGTGGCAGAGCGAGGCGGAAAGGGCGAGCGCCCCCTGCTCCCCGTGCAGGATGGCCGAAAGCTGCCAGCGCGTGGATTCGCTTGCGAATTTGATCTTCTGTGCCTCGGTCAGCGTTTCACCCAGACGGGTTTTGAAGATTGGGAAGAAATCGTCCGGCAGGACCATCTCCTTCGTCAGATCGAACGGCTCACTGAAGTCGATATATTTCTTGTCCAGCGGATCCCAGAAATGATCGTGGGTGGCGGAGATGATCTTGTCGAAAGCCGTGGAGCGCTTGCCGTAACGGTCAACCTCCAGCATGGCGGGGAAGTCTTTCGGGTCGACGGCGTCATAGGCGATGTCTTTGGTGATCTGCTGGGTCATGGTTCTCTCCAGGGCGTGCCACTGAGAGCAATGTAACGAAGGAATCTGAAAAAGCAAGAAAAATGACGGAAGCGTCATTATTAGATTCTTGCTTGGATTCCTGCTGGCGCCCTGCGCACCGGGCGGTCAATCACCCGCCAATCAATCGCCCGGCTCAATCGTCCGACAAGGTGCCCTTGGTGGAGGCCGCCTGTCCGTCCAGCCGCTCGTCCGGGCTCACCGCCTGGCGCAGCGCGCGCGCCAGCCCCTTGAAGGCGCTTTCGACGATGTGATGGCTGTTCAGGCCGTAAAGCGTCTCCACATGCAGGCAAATTCCGGCATTCTGGGCGAAAGCCTGGAACCATTCCTTGAACAGCTCCGTGTCCATTTCGCCCAGTTTCGGGGTGGGAAATGCCACCTTCCAGATCAGATAAGGCCGGTTGGAAACATCGATCGCCACCCGGGTCAGGGTCTCGTCCATCGGGATCAGGGCCGAGCCGAACCGCGTAATGCCGGAAAAATCGTCCAGCGCCTTCTTCACCGCCTGGCCGATCACGATGCCGGTATCCTCGGTGGTGTGGTGGAAATCCACATGCAGATCGCCGGTTGCGCGCACCTTCAGGTCGATCATCGAATGGCGGCTGAAACTCTCCAGCATATGGTCCAGAAAGCCGATACCGGTATCGATATCGCCTTCCCCGGTGCCGTCGAGGTCGAGCGAGACCGCGATCTCGGTCTCCCGCGTTTTGCGTTCAATGGTTGCGGTGCGCATGGTGCCGCCCTATCTGAGCCATTTCCCGGCTGTATAACAGGGCCGGTGTTAATGAGAAACGTGTAACGGAAAGCGGCAGAAATCCATGACTTCCTCCGATGAAAGACGCTGGCGCTCAACCACCATTCTCAGCATCCGCAAAGGCGGCATGGTGGTGGTGGCGGGCGACGGGCAGGTCACCGCGGGCCAGACCGTGATGAAAGCCAACGCCCGCAAGGTGCGCCGCCTGGCCAAGGGCGATGTGATCGTGGGCTTCGCCGGGGCCACCGCGGACGCCTTCGCCCTGTCGGAGCGGCTGGAGGCCAAGATCGAACAGCATCCCGGCAATCTCGCGCGCGCCTGCGTCGAACTGGCCAAGGATTGGCGCACCGACCGCTATCTCCGCCGGCTGGAAGCGATGATGGCCGTGGCGGACGCCAAAACCTCGCTGATCCTGTCCGGTACCGGCGACGTGGTGGAACCGGAGGACGGCCTGATCGGCATCGGCTCCGGCGGACCCTTCGCGCTGTCGGCGGCGCGTGCCCTGATCGATTTCGATCTGCCGGCGGAAGAGATCGCCCGCCGGGCGATGAAGATCGCAGGCGACATCTGTGTTTACACCAATCACAACGTGATCGTGGAAAGCCTGAAAGCGGCCTGATCTTGCCGGTTTCAACATCAGTATGTATACTTCAGCATTGAAGTGTATACGGGGCCGTTGATGGCACTCCACATCCGTCATGAGGAAACCGAAAGGCTGGCCCGTGAACTGGCCAAACGGACCGGCGAAACCCTGACCGCCGCAGTCCACAAGGCGCTGGAGGAGCGGCTGAATCAGGTGGAACGCCAGGACACGGAGACCGAAACCAAACTGCTCGCGGAGATGCGGAAAATTTCCACTCAGGCGGCAGCGCTTTTTCGTGCGAGCGGCGAAACGAAGACGTCCACCGAAATGCTGGACGAACTTTATGATGAGAATGGTCTTCCCATCTGATGGTCATCGATGCGTCGGCACTTGTCGCCATTCTGACCGGCGAGCCTGAGCTGGATCTGTTTGAGCGCGCAATTGCGCGTGCCGCAACGCGGAAGATATCGCCCGTCAACTGGTTTGAAACCGTTACGGTTCTCGGAAGCCGCAGTGTGGAACTGAAAAATGCTTTCAACCGGTATTCGGCGTTGATCCGCATCGAAATCATACCAACCGACACCCGGCAGGCCGAACTCGCCGTTCAGGCTCAGCAGGTTTATGGCAAGGGCCGTCATCCGGCGAAACTCACTCTCGGCGATTGTTTCGCCTATGCCCTTGCCAAGGCCATGCGCGAACCGTTGCTGTTCAAGGGCGGCGACTTCGCGCATACCGACATTGTTCCCGCACTTTAGGTGGACGAAGCCGCCCGTGCACGCCATATACCAGTGATGAATTTCTTCACCCCCCGCGAAATCGTTTCCGAACTCGACCGTTTCATCGTCGGCCAGGGCGAGGCCAAGCGTGCCGTCGCCATCGCGCTCCGGAACCGCTGGCGCCGCCAGCAATTGCCGCCCGAAATCCGCGAGGAGGTGCTGCCGAAAAATATCCTGATGATCGGGCCGACCGGGGTGGGTAAAACAGAAATCTCGCGCCGCCTCGCCAAACTGGCACAGGCCCCGTTCCTGAAGGTGGAAGCGACCAAATTCACCGAGGTCGGCTATGTCGGCCGCGATGTGGAACAGATCGTGCGCGATCTGCTCGAAATCGGCATCGCACAGTTGCGCGAAAAGAAGCGCAAGGACGTCTCCGCCCAGGCTGAAGCGCGGGCGGAAGAACGCGTGCTCGATGCGCTTGTCGGTACCAATTCCAGTGCCGGTACCCGCGATGCCTTTCGCAAGCGCCTGCGTGCCGGTGAACTGAATGACAAGGAGATCGAGGTCGAGATGCGCGAATCCGGCGGTGCGCCGATGCTCGATATTCCGGGCATGCCGGGTGCGCAGGTCGGCATGATCAATCTGGGCGATATTTTCGGCAAGGCGATGGGCGGCCGCGCCAAGGCGCGCAGACTGACGGTGGCCGAAGCCCACGATCCACTGCTCGCCGAAGAAGCCGACAAACTGCTCGACAATGAAGCTGTGACACGCGAAGCCATCGCGATGGTGGAAAATGACGGCATCGTGTTTCTCGATGAGATCGACAAGATCTGCGCCCGCAGCGAATTTCGCGGCGGCGGCGATGTCAGCCGCGAAGGGGTGCAGCGCGATCTGTTGCCGCTGATCGAAGGCACCACGGTTGCCACCAAGCATGGCAGTGTGAAAACCGATCACATCCTGTTCATCGCATCGGGCGCCTTTCACACCGCGAAGCCGTCGGACCTGCTGCCGGAATTGCAGGGGCGGCTGCCGATCCGGGTGGAATTGAAGGCACTGACCCGCGATGATTTCCAGCGCATCCTGACAGAGCCGGAATCGAGCCTGATCAAGCAATATGTGGCGCTGCTCGGTACCGAAGGAGTGACGCTGGAGTTCACGTCAGATGGCATCGGCGCCATTGCCGACATCGCGGCCCAGGTGAATGCCAGCGTGGAAAATATCGGCGCCCGCCGCCTGCAAACGGTGATGGAACGTGTGCTGGACGAGATCAGCTTCACCGCCACCGACAGCGGCGGCCAGACGCTGGTGATCGACGCGGCCTATGTGAATGCACGCGTCGCCGATCTCGCCAGGGATCAGGATCTGTCGCGTTTTATTCTCTAAAGAAAACGGCGCCCCTTGGGCGCCGTTCGCAGTCCGATATGATGCTGTGGCTGTCAGGCGGCTTTGCGGCGGCCGCGCATCGCGCCCATGCCGGCAAGGCCCGCACCCAGAAGCACCAGTGTCATCGGCTCCGGAACCGGTTGTGTGGGTGCCGGTTGCGCGCTGATGCTGCCGATCGAGCTGACAGGCGTGCCGTTGTAGTTGCTGTAGATATAGCTCAGCCCGCCTGCATTCATGCTCACCAGAATATCGCTATCGTTTCCGACATAGGTCAGGCTGGTGAAGTCGCCTGCGTAAAACGTCACGAAAATCCCGGCCAGCGGCACGGAAGCATCCGACAGATCGAAGGTATGGCCGTCGATCGAGAGAGACAGGCTCGACAACGTGGCATCGATGGTGAATGTGCCGGTGCCGGTCAGCGTACCCACTGCCGGTGTCAGTGTCAGATCATAAGTGAGCGGGGTTGCGTTGGCGGCGGTTGCGAAACCGGTCATGGCCAACGCCGCGAATAGCGATGTGAAAATCGTCGAGCGGAATATCATTGGAATGCTCTTGCGAAGAGACGAGGCTCCCGGACGGGAGCCTCGTCAAAAGGACAACAGGATTTGCCGGTTACGCGGCGGCTTTGCGGCGGCCGCGCATCGCACCCATGCCGGCCAGACCCGCGCCCAGAAGCGCGAGCGTCAGGGGTTCCGGAACGGGATTGGTGGGATTGCTGCTGTCAGCCACGCGGATGTCGGTAATAAAACCGCCGCTGTAAGTCTGCCCGAAGACATTGTTATACGTATACCCCAGCCCCAGCGAGCCGAAGTTAAGGAAGAAATCGCCCGAGGCGTAAGCAATGTTTATCGTGCCGCCGAACAGGAAATCCACCGTCGGGTCTGGAAACGCGGCAGCGTTCGAAAGATCGAAAGTGCGGCCGTCGATGTTGAACTCCAGCGCCAGCAGATCGCCGTCAGCAGCGGAGAAATGATCGCCAAGCCAGGTCACTGGGCCGTCCACGGTGAAAGAGCCATTGCCGCTCGGGCCGTAGATTGGCGTCAGATTGAAATCATAGGTGATCGGCGCTGCATTGGCGGGCGCGAAGCCCAGCATGACAAGTGCGGCGATTGCGGGGACGAAAAGCTTTGAAAGGAATTTCACGAGACTGCCTCTTGCTTGAATTTCGTGATTCCGTTGCCGGAATCGAGATAACAGAAATGTAAGCAAGGCATGTGCCATGTGTTACAACTCAAACACTTGGCGCTTCGCCCGCGTTGAATTGTAATGACATTTTACATGCCACAAGCGCGGCAGCCGGTTTCGCTGCACGCGTTGTTTTCTCTGGCTGCGTTCCGTCGCGTCGGCGAAATGCGCTTATCAGCCGGGGTTTTTCTCGAAGGTGGGAAGTGCGGAATCGATATGGGCCCAGGGCTGAGCGGATGACCGCCACAATATCGCGCCCGGCTTCAGCCAGCTTGCATCGTCCATGCTGCCCGCTTTGATGATGCCAAGGTCCGGATTGGCGCTCGGCTCGCTGAACACGGGCGTGCCGCATTCGGGGCAGAATTTGCGGGTGACGGTGTTGCCGGATTCGGCGGTGGAGGTGAACCCCTTCAGCGTCCCCTGTTTCAGGGTGATGGCGGCTTTCGGCACGATGACCACCGCCGCCGGTTCCCCGCCCGAGACATATTGGCATTCGCGGCAATGGCATAGCATGAAGGCGAGCGGCTCGGCGTTCACTTCGTAACGAACCGCACCGCACATGCAGCCGCCTGCAAACGGTACCGCCATGGCGATTTCCTTTTCTTTCAACACTGTTCACAGAGCAGAATAGCCGCGGCAATCTGTGTGATCCAGTTGACCTTGGGGGGTGAACTTGTCAGAAGTGCCCCCTTCGACGCCCGAAGGATGAGGTCTAATGCCCGGTAAAAACTACCTTTTCACCAGCGAAAGTGTATCTGAAGGTCACCCCGACAAGGTCTGTGATCGGATCTCGGATGAGGTTCTCGATCTTTTTTTTCGCGAGGGGCCGAAACACGGCTTCAACCCGAAAGATATCCGTGTCGCCTGCGAAACATTGGCAACGACCAATCGCGTGGTGATTGCGGGTGAAACCCGCGGGCCTGCAGAGATTACGCCGGATGCCATCGTTAACGTCGCGCGCGATGCGATCCGCGACATCGGCTATGAACAGGATGGTTTTCACTGGAAAACGGCCACTGTCGAGGTGCTGCTGCACGCACAATCGCCGCATATCGCGCAAGGTGTCGATGCTTCCGGCAACAAGGACGAAGGCGCTGGCGATCAGGGCATCATGTTCGGTTATGCCTGCCGCGAAACGCCGGAGTTGATGCCGGCACCGCTGCTCTACAGCCACAAGATTCTGCATCTGCTGGCCGATGCGCGCAAATCGGGCCGCGAACCGAAGCTCGGCCCCGATGCGAAAAGCCAGGTCACGCTGCGCTATGAAAACGGCGCACCGAAAGAAGTCACCCAGATCGTGCTCTCGACCCAGCATCTCGATGCCGGGATGACGTCGAATGATGTGCGCGCGGTGGTGGAGCCCTATATCCGCGAATGCCTGCCGGGTGAGTGGGTCACGGCCAAAACGGCGTGGCACGTCAATCCGACCGGTGCGTTCGTCGTCGGCGGGCCGGATGGCGATTGCGGGCTGACGGGCCGCAAGATCATCGTCGATACCTATGGCGGGGCGGCCCCCCATGGCGGCGGCGCCTTCTCCGGCAAGGACCCGACCAAGGTGGACCGTTCCGCCGCCTATGCGGCGCGCTATCTCGCAAAGAACGTGGTGGCGTCTGGCGTTGCCGACCGCTGCACCATCCAGATCGCCTATGCCATCGGCGTCTCCGATCCGCTGTCGCTCTATGTCAATTGCCACGGCACGGCGAAGGTGGACGAAGCGAAGCTGGAAGCGATCCTGCCCGATATGATGAGCCTGAAGCCCCGCGGTATCCGCGAGCATCTGGGCCTCAACAAGCCGATCTATGCCCGCACCGCAGCCTATGGCCATTTCGGGCGCGAGCCCGATGCCGATGGCGGCTTCTCGTGGGAGAAGACCGACCTCGCCGACCAGATCAAACGCGCATTCTGATAAAACAGTCCCTCCGGCGCTCGCCGCCGGAGGGCGTTTGCCCAATGGCCGCACCGCCCGAAGGCCCGCACCCCGAACGTAAGCGCCGCCAGCTTTATGGCCGCCGCAAGGGGCCGAAGTTTTCCGCCCATCAGCAAAGCCTGATCGACACGCTGCTGCCGCAGCTTCATCTCACGCCGGAAGTCGGCCGCGATCCGCGTGATTATTTCGCCGTCCCTTTGCATGACATCTGGCTCGAAGTCGGTTTCGGTGGTGGCGAACATCTGCTGGCCCAGGCGCGCGCCCATCCCGGTGTGGGCCTGATCGGGGCGGAGCCTTATCTTTCCGGCGTCGCAAAACTGCTGTCGAAGCTGGAACCGGCGCCGGTCCCAAATATTCGTCTTTATACGGATGATGCCCGCGACATTATCGAGGCATTGCCCGATGCCGCGCTGGACCGTGTCTTCATCCTGTTCCCCGATCCCTGGCCCAAGGCACGCCATCACAAGCGCCGCTTCGTGCAGATGGAATTGCTGGATCAGCTTGCCCGCGTGATGAAGCCCGGCGCGGATTTACGTTTCGCCAGTGACGATGCGGATTATCTGGCCTGGACGCTCGAACGCATCATGGCCCATCCGGCGTTTGCATGGACCGCAGCGTCGGCCGCCGATTGGAAAATCCGGCCCGCCGATCAGCCGCCCACCCGGTACGAAGCCAAGGCACTGCACGGCCCGCCGGTTTATCTTTCTGTCCGGCGCGTATGACTTGCTTTTTTGCCGTTTCGGGCCTATATCGCCGCCATCCCTGACAACAGAAAGTGCTGTTGTGTGGTGGCCTGAAAGGGCCGCCGCGGGCCAGACTGTTTGGTTTTTGACTGCTTGGTTTTTGGGCTGTTTGGCTCTTGGGCCGAAAAGAAAGTTATCCGTTTGACCGCGATGTCGCGCCTCGAAACGCTTCTCGCCCCCGCCGTGGAAAAGGCGGGTTACAGCCTCGTGCGCGTGCGGCTGACCGGCGGCAAGCACAAGACGCTGCAGGTCATGGCCGAACGGCCCGATGGCACGATGGATGTGGACGATTGCGCCACGCTTTCCCGCGCCCTTTCCGATCTGCTGGATCAGGAAGACCCGGTGGAGGGTGAATACGATCTCGAAGTCTCCTCGCCCGGCATCGACCGGCCGCTGACCCGGGTCGGCGATTTCGCCCGCTGGTCGGGGCATGAGGCGAAGCTGGAACTCGCCATCGCCGATGCCGAAGGCCGCAAGCGTTTTCGCGGCACGCTTCTGGGGCTCGAAGGGACCGATGTGCTGCTCGATGCGGGTGGCCAGAAACTGAAATTTCCCTTCCGTGCGATTGCGGAGGCGAAACTGGTTTTGACCGACAGACTGATTGCCGAGGATTTGAAGGGGCGCAAACGCGTCTGAAAATGTTTGGGCGTGCGGGTGTTCCGCGCGCAGCAAGGAGAAGAACTCATGGTTACCGGCGTTGCCGCCAACAGGCTCGAACTGCTGCAGATTGCCGACGCCGTCGCGCGCGACAAGTCGATCGACAAGGACGTGGTGCTGCACGCGATGGAAGAAGCGATGCAGCGCGCGGCCAAGGCCCGCTATGGCAGCGAGAACGACATCCGGGTGGAGATCGATCCGAAAACCGGTGAAACCCATGTTTCGCGCTATCTTGCCGTGGTCGAACTGGTCGAAAACGACAAGATCGAGATCAGTCTGGACGACGCCCATGTGCGCAACCCCGCCGCCCAGGTCGGTGACATCATCGCCGAAACCCTGCCGCCGGTGGATTTCAGCCGCATCGCCGCCCAGGCCGCGAAACAGGTCATCGTGCAGAAGGTGCGCGATGCCGAACGCGAACGTCAGTACAAGGAATATAAGGACCGCATCGGCGAAATCGTCCACGGCATCGTGAAACGTGCCGAATTCGGTTCCGTCGTGGTCGATCTCGGCCGGGCCGAAGGTGTCGTCCGCCGCGATGAGATGATCCCGCGTGAATCGTTCCGCACCGGCGACCGCATCCGCGCCTATATCTACGATGTGCGCCGCGAAACCCGGGGCCCGCAGATTTTCCTGTCGCGCTCCCATCCGCAATTCATGGTGCGGCTGTTCGCGCAGGAAGTGCCGGAAATCTATGACGGCATCATCGAAATCCGCGCTGTGGCGCGCGATCCCGGCTCCCGCGCCAAGATCGCGGTGATCTCGAAGGATTCCTCCATCGATCCGGTCGGCGCCTGCGTCGGCATGCGCGGCGTGCGCGTGCAGGCGGTGGTGCAGGAACTGCAGGGCGAACGCATCGACATCATTCCCTGGTCGCCCGATCCGGCCACCTTCATCGTCAATGCGCTGGCGCCCGCCGAAGTCGCCAAGGTGGTGCTGGATGAAGACACCCACCGGGTTGAAGTGGTGGTGCCGGATGAACAGCTTTCGCTCGCCATCGGCCGGCGCGGGCAGAATGTCCGCCTCGCCTCCCAGCTCACCAGCTGGCAGATCGACATCCTGACCGAGGCGGAAGAATCCGAACGCCGCCAGAAGGAATTCACCGAACGCACCACCCTTTTCATGGACGCGCTGGATGTCGATGAAACGGTGGCGCAGTTGCTCGCCTCCGAAGGCTTTGCCGATATCGAGGATGTGGCCTATGTGCCCCTCGAAGATCTCTCCGACATCGAAGGCTTCGATGAGGAAACCGCGCAGGAGCTGCAAAGCCGCGCGGTCGAATATATCGAAGCCCGCAACAAGGAGCTGGACGATCGCCGCCGCGAACTCGGCGTCGAGGATCCGGTGTTGACGGTCGAAGGCATCACCCCCGCCATGGCGGTTGCGCTGGGCGAGCATGAGGTGAAATCGCTGGAAGACCTCGCGGGCTGCGCCACCGACGATCTGCTCGGCTATTACGAGGTGAACAAGGAGAAGGAGCGCGTGCGCGTCCCCGGCGCACTCGATGGCTTCGATCTGACGGCGGATGCCGCCAACGCCATCATCATGAAGGCGCGTGTGATGGCCGGCTGGGTGGAAGAAGAACCGGAGCCTGCGGAAGGAGACGCCGAAACTGCGGATGAACCGGCGGCGGAGGGTGACGCGGCGTGATGATGGCGGCGGCGCGAAAAGGCGCCGCAAAAC
This sequence comes from Alphaproteobacteria bacterium, assembly GCA_017308375.1. GTDB lineage: Bacteria > Pseudomonadota > Alphaproteobacteria > Micropepsales > Micropepsaceae > Rhizomicrobium. The sequence continues at coordinate 48,313 of JAFKEW010000059.1, read as the reverse complement.
CCGGCGCAAGGAAAGGCCGCAATGCCGGCAAAGGGGCCGGCAAGGGCGCACGCAAAGGCGCGCGTCCGGCAAGGCCGGATGCCGCCTTGGATGCCGTCTTGGATGATGGCGAAAGGGATGCCGCATCCGGGCCCGAACGGCGCTGCATCGTCACCGGTCAGGTATTGCCGAAAGACCGGCTGATCCGTTTCGTCGCCGGACCGGACGGGGTGGTGGTGCCCGATCTGGCGGCTGTGCTGCCGGGCCGTGGGCTCTGGCTGCTGGCGGACCGTGCGTCGGTTGAAAAAGCGGTCCTGAAGGGCCATTTTGCCAAGGCCGCCAGGGCGCAAGTGAAGGCCCCGCCCGATCTTGCGGCGCGGGTTGAGGCGCTTCTGGTGCGGCGCATGATGGCCGATCTGGGCCTGGCGCGCCGGTCCGGCGTGCTGGTCCTTGGCTCCGATCAGGTTCTGCGCGCATTGGCGGGAAAATTTCCGCCTGCCGCGCTGATCGATGCTTCGGATGGTGCGGCCGATGGAAAACGCAAGATTCGGGCGCTCGCACGGGGCCGCGGCTGGCAGCCGGTCCTGATCGAGGCGCTCTCCAGTTCCGAATTGAGCTTGGCCCTGGGCCGCGAAAATGTGATACACGCCAGCCTCAAACCGGGGCGGCTTGCCGAAAGGCTGATTTGTGATGCCGCGCGGCTCGGCGGGTTCCGCCCGCAGGCCCCGGTAAATCCGGCGGATCAAGCGCATGATGCGCCGGAGCGTAGGGTATGAAAGGGACGGATGAGCGATACCAATGACACGACGCGGACGGCGCGCCCCGGTGGGCGCCAGCCTCTGTCGCTGAAAAAGACGGAGACCTCGACCGTCAAGCAAAGCTTCAGCCATGGCCGCACCAAGGCGGTGGTGGTGGAGAAGAAGCGCGCGCGCGTGGCCCCTGGCCAGGCGAAGCCTGGCGCTGCGGCGGAAAAGCCCGGTCAGCTGCCAAAGGCTGCGGAAACCTCTGCGGCCAGTGCTGCGCCCCAGCAGCCTGCCCGCGAAGCGCCGTCGCGTTCCGGTGTCGTCCTGCGTCAGTTGACGGACGAGGAGAAGGAAGCCCGCAGCCGTGCGCTGGCCGATGCGCGGGTAGAGGAAGAACACGCCCGCAAGCGTGCGGAAGAAGAAGCAAAGCTGCGCGCCGCGGAGGAAGTGCGCCTGGCGAAAGAGCGTGCCGAGGCTGAGAAGCGCAAGGCCGAGGAAGATGCCCGCAAATCGGCGGAAGAAACCGCCCGCAAGCGCGCGGAAGAAGAAGCCAGTCGCCGGCTGGAAAAAGAAAAGAAGGACGAAGCCGCCCCTGCTGCCAAGGCGGAGCCGGCTGCGGCCGATGCGGTGCGCCGTCCGAAGCCCGTGGTGGAAGAAGAAGAAGAAAGTGCCGGCAATCGCCGTGGTGGTGCCGGCAAGGCTGCGCCAAAGGGGCCGACGCCTGCGCGCAAGGGTGCGGATATCCGCCGCCGCGGCAAGCTCACGGTCACCCGCGCGCTGTCCGATGATGATGAGCGGACCCGCTCTGTCGCCGCCTTCCGCCGCCATCTGCAGCGTGTGAACAAGGGCCAGCAGGCACAGGCCGCCGGTCCCGCGGGCCCGCGCGAAGTCACCGTTCCTGAAACCATCACGGTGGCCGAACTCGCCAACCGCATGGCGCGCCGCGCCGTCGACGTGATCAAGGTGCTGATGAAGAACGGCATCATGGCCACGGTGAACGACGTGATCGATGCCGATACCGCCGAACTGGTTGCCACCGAATATGGCCATGTGGTCAAGCGCGTCGCGGAATCCGACGTGCTGGAAGGCCTGAAGGGCACCGAGGATGACGAGGCTGCGCGCCGGCCGCGCCCGCCGGTTGTCACCGTCATGGGCCATGTCGACCACGGCAAGACCTCGCTGCTCGATGCGTTCCGCCGGGCCGATGTCGCCTCCAGCGAGGCTGGTGGCATCACCCAGCATATCGGCGCCTATCAGGTGCAGATGAAAAGCGGGCAGAAGATTACTTTCCTCGATACGCCGGGCCACGCCGCCTTTACCGCCATGCGCGCCCGCGGTGCCAAGGTGACCGACATCGTGGTGCTGGTGGTCGCGGCCGATGACGGCGTGATGCCGCAAACCGCCGAAGCAATTGCTCATGCCAGGGCCGCTGGCGTTCCGATCATTGTTGCCGTCAACAAGATCGACAAGCCGGATGCCAATCCCCAGCGGGTGAAGACGGAACTCCTGCAGCATGAGATCCAGGTAGAGGATCTGGGCGGCGAAACCCTCGCGGTCGAAGTTTCCGCGATCAAGGGCACCGGGCTCGACAAGCTGGAAGAAGCCATTCTGCTGCAGGCCGAATTGCTCGACCTCAAAGCCAATCCGGAGCGTACGGCCGAAGGTGCCGTGGTCGAAGCCAAGCTCGATCGCGGCCGCGGTCCCGTGGCCACCGTTCTGGTTCAGCGCGGGACGTTGAAACAGGGCGATATCGTCGTCGCCGGCTCCGAATGGGGCAGGGTGCGCGCACTCGTCAACGAGCGGGGCGAGGCGGTGGAGGCTGCCGGTCCTTCGATACCGGTGGAGGTTCTGGGCCTTTCCGGTGCGCCGGAAGCGGGCGATGAATTCGTGGTGGTGGACAGCGAAGCCCGCGCGCGTGAGGTGACGGAGTATCGCGCCCGCAAGCGGCGTGAGGCGCGTCAGGCCACCAACTCGCGCCAGACGCTGGATCAGCTTCTGAAAAGCCGCAACGAGGGCGAGAAGAAGCTTCTGCCACTCGTCATCAAGGCGGACGTACAGGGCTCTGTCGAAGCCATTCAGGGCGCGCTCGAAAAAATGGGCACGGACGAGGTGGGTGTGCAGGTGCTGCAGGGCGGCGTCGGCGGCATCACCGAATCCGATGTCATCTTGGCGCATGCCAGCGGTGCTGCCATCATCGGCTTCAACGTGCGTGCCAATGCGCAGGCCCGCGAACGGGCGAAGCGCGATGGCGTCGATATCCGCTACTACAACATCATTTATAATGTGGTGGATGACATCAAGGCCGTGCTGTCGGGCATGCTGGCGCCGGAAACGCGCGAGAAATTCCTCGGCAATGCCGAAATTCTCGAAGTGTTTGCGATCTCCAAGGTGGGCAAGGTGGCCGGCTGCCGCGTGACCGAAGGTGTGGTCCGCCGTGGCGCCAAGGTGCGTCTGGTGCGCGACCATGTCGTGGTCCACGAAGGCGAGCTTTCGACCCTGAAGCGCTTCAAGGATGAGGTGCGTGAAGTCCAGACCGGGCAGGAATGCGGCATGAGCTTCGCGAACTATCAGGATATCGCCAAGGGCGATGTGATCGAATGCTATGAGGTCGAAACCATCCAGCGCGCGCTCTAAAGGCGACCGCGCTGGCATTGGTATCGTGACGGACCATGGCCGCTGTCAGTTCCGGTTCGCCCGGCTTCGGCCGGCCGTTGCAGCTTCAGGATTATCTGAATGCCGCCCAACGCGCGCTTGCCGCGGGCGATCAGATGCGTGCGCTCGCCATCGCGGGCGAGGCGGCGGAGAAAGGGTTTGAACACCCCAACCTCCTGACGCTTGCGGTCTATCACCATCTCAATCTCGGCCGTTTTGGCGATGCGCTCGGCCTTGCTACACGGGCGCGTGAACTGGCGCCGCGCAATGTCGATGTGCTGAATGCGCTCGGCACGGTGCTGGTGCGGCAGAACCGGCCGCGCGACGCGCTCCCTGTGTTCGATGCCGCGCTGCGCCAGGCGCCGGGGCAGTTCATCACCCATTTCAACAAGGCCAATGCGCTGGAACTGGCCAGCGAACTGCGCCGGGCCCGCGATCAGTTCCTGCGCGCGCTTGCACTTCAGCCCGGTCATGCCGAAAGCATGGCGCGCATCGCCCATCTCGCCTCCCAGCGCGGTGACGCGGCAGAGGCGCGTGAATATGGCGGGCGCGCGCTTCGCCTCGACCCCAATCAGTTTTTCGCCAGTTTCGCGCTGGCCGCGGTCGAAACGGCGGACAAGAATTATGCCGCTGCCGAACAATTCCTGCTGCCGGTGCTGCGCAACCCGAACGCGAGCCCCAATGTGCAGGCCATCGCCCACTCCATGATGGGTGATGTGCTGGATGGTTTGCAGCGCCCGGCCGAAGCCTTTGCCGCTTATACCCGTGCGGGCGATGGTTTTCGCGCTGTCTACGCACCGCAATTCATCCGGCCCGGTCTCGAAACCGCGCTCGCCCGTGCCCAAAGGCTCACCGCCTTTTTTCGCGATGCCGATCCCGCGCCCTGGCGCGCTGTTTCCACGGGCACGTATACCGCGCCGGTGCGCGCCCACGTCTTTCTGGTCGGCTTTCCGCGCTCGGGCACCACGCTTCTGGAACAGGTGCTGGCCGCCCATCCGGATGTGGTGGCGATGGACGAACGCAATTGCCTCGTTGACGCTTACGAATTTGTGCTGGAAGCAGGTGGTCTTGAACGGCTCGCGGCGCTGGATGGCGCGGCGCTCGATCCCTGGCGCGCGCGTTACTGGAAGCGTGTGGCGGAAGCTGGGTTTTCACCTGCGCGGCCTGTCTTCATCGACAAGATGCCGCTCAATTCGGTGCTGCTCTGCCTGATCGCGAAACTGTTCCCGGATGCGAAAATCCTGTTTGCGCTGCGCGATCCGCGCGATGTGGTGTTCTCCTGTTTCCGCCGCCGCTTCGGCATGACACAGCAGATGTTCGAACTGCTGACGCTGGAAGGAACCGCGGCCTATTACGACGCGGTGATGACGCTGTCCGATCTTTATCGCGGTGTGCTCAAACTTCCCGTCTGCGATACCCGCTATGAAGATCTGGTGACGGATTTTACCGGTGAAACCGCGCGGCTGTGCGCATTTCTGGGGCTCGCGCCCGATCCCGGCATGGCGGATTTCGCGCCAAAGGCGCAGGCCCGCAACATTGATACACCCAGCGCCGCGCAAGTGGCGCAAGGGCTTTTCACGCAAGGTGCGGGGCAATGGCGTGCCTATGAAGTGGCCCTCAAGCCCGTTATGGCTACGCTTTCGCCCTGGCTCGCCCGCTATGGCTATAAGGATTAGGAGCACGCATGCCACGAAACCATGCCGCATCCCCGCGCGCACGCGGGCCCTCGCAACGTCAGTTGCGGGTGGGTGAAATGCTGCGCCATGCGCTGTCGGATATTCTGATGCGCGGCGAAGTGCGCGATCCCGATCTCGATGGTGTTCCCGTCACGGTGACGCAGGTGATCCCGTCGCCCGATATGCGGCATGCCACGGTGTTCTGCGAACCGCTTGGCGGCAGGAATGCGCCCGGTGTGGTGGCAGCGTTGAACCGCCATCGCGGTTTCATCCGCGGCCAGATGGGTAAGCTGATCGCGCTGAAATTCACCCCCGACCTGCGCTTTGTCGAAGACACCTCTTTCGCCGAGGCCGAAAAGATCGAGACCCTGCTCAAATCCTCCCGCGTGCAGCGCGATCTGGCGGCGCCTGCAGACGATGATGGCGATGCGGATGAAGGGGGCGGCGATGGGGCGTAAGAAGCGCGGCCAGCCCGTGCATGGCTGGGTGGTGGTCGACAAGCCTGAGGGCATCACCTCGACGCAGGTTGTCGGCATCGTACGCCGGGTGTTCGATGCGCAGAAGGCGGGCCACGCCGGCACGCTCGATCCCATGGCAACCGGCGTTCTGGCCGTCGCGTTGGGGGAGGCGACGAAGACCGTCCCCTACGCGATGGATTCGGAAAAGACCTACCGCTTCACCGCCTCCTGGGGTGAGGGGCGCGATAGCGACGATGCGGAAGGGGCGGTGACCGAAACCTCCCCCGTGCGGCCGGACCGTGCCGCGATCGAGACCACAATCCCCCGCCTGGTGGGAGAGATCGAACAGGTGCCGCCCGCCTATTCCGCGATCAAGGTGGCGGGCGAACGGGCCTATGATCTGGCCCGCGAGGGCGAAACCGTCACGCTTCAGCCCCGCCGGGTCGAAATCCACGCCGCCTGCCTCCTCGAAATCCCGGATGCGGATCACGCCGTGTTCGAAATGCGTTGTGGCAAAGGGGCTTACGTCCGAGCCTGGGTGCGCGATCTGGCACGGCTGCTGGGCACGGTGGGCCATGTTTCCCAGCTCCGTCGCCTCTCGGTGGGCGGCTTTTCGGCTGAACGCGCAATTCCACTGGAAACGCTCAAGGGTTTTATGCATAGTCCCGCCGCTTTTGAGCACCTTTTGCCCCTTTCAACCGCGCTGGACGGCATCCCGGCGCTGGCTGTTACGGGGCCGGATGTGGTTCGTCTGAAAAGCGGCAATCCGGTTCTGATGCGGGCGCCCTTGTTTGCCCGGATCGCGGATTCCGTCCCGGACGGCGATCTGGAGGGGCTTACGGTCTACTGCTCCAGCGTGGAGGGGGATCCGGTCGCACTGACCGCCCTCGAAGCCGGTGAGTTGAGGCCGTTTCGTGTGTTCAACCTAACAACCGGATGACCGTCAAATGTCGATTACCGCCGAACGTAAACAGGAACTGATTACCGAATATGCGACCAAGCCGGGCGATACGGGCTCTGCCGATGTGCAGATCGCCGTCCTGTCCGAGCGCATCGCCAATCTGACCGAGCATTTCAAGACCCACGCGAAGGACAATCATTCGCGCCGCGGCCTGATCAAGCTCGTGTCCCAGCGCCGCCGTCTGCTCGATTATGTGAAGGCCTGTGACCAGAAGCGTTACGAAGGCCTCATTGCACGGCTGGGGTTGAGGCGCTGAAGGCGTTTCTGCCTCTGAATGTATGGTTTGCGCAGCAAGGCTCGCGGGAAGAAACGCGGGGCCTTGCGCGTGTGTTTGTTTATCCGATGACAATCGGCAAGTGGCCCGTCCGCAATCCGGCGGCGGGAAATGAAGGACAACGAAATGTTCAATATCCATCGTGAAACGATTGAATGGGGCGGGCGCACGCTCACCCTCGAAACCGGAAAGGTGGCGCGTCAGGCTGACGGCGCCGTTCTGGTGACTTATGGCGAGACGATTGTGCTGGCCACCGTAGTCGGCGCCCCCGCCCCGCGCGAAGGCGTGGATTTCTTCCCCCTCACCGTGAATTACCAGGAACGCTATTATGCGGCCGGCAAGATTCCCGGCGGCTATTTCAAGCGCGAACGCGCGCCGACCGAACGCGAAACCCTGATCTCGCGCCTGATCGACCGGCCGATCCGCCCGCTCTTCGCCGAGGGCTATCGCAACGAAACGCAAGTGGTGGCTCAGGTGCTGAGCCATGATCTGGAAAGCGATCCCGATGTGGTGGCGCTGGTGGCCGCGTCCGCGGCACTGACCCTTTCGGGCATCCCGTTCCTCGGGCCCATCGGGGCTGCCCGCGTCGGTTATATCGACGGGGAATACCGCCTCAATCCGCCGATCGACGACATGCCCAATTCCGCGCTCGATCTCGTGGTGGCGGGCACTGCCGATGCGGTGCTGATGGTCGAATCCGAAGCGAAAGAACTGCCGGAGCAGGTGATGCTCGGCGCCGTGATGTTCGGCCACAAAGGCATGCAGCCGGTAATCGACGCGATCATCCGTTTGGCCGAACGCGCCGCCAAGGAACCGCGCAGCGTTCCCGTCAATGAAACCGCGCCTCTGCTGGAAACCCTGAAATCCGCCTGCGGTGCCGATCTCGCAGCGGCATTTCATGTCGCCGAAAAGCATCTCCGCCGCGACCGCATCGCCGAAATCCGCGCCAAGGCGGCGGAACAGTTTGTGGGCGAGGGCGAGGGCAAACTTCCCGCCAACAAGTTTGGCAATCTGTTCCACGATCTCGAAGCCAATGTGATGCGCAATGCGGTGCTCGACACCGGGCGGCGCATCGACGGGCGCGATCTCAAAACCGTGCGCCCCATCGTGGCCGAAGTCGGTGCGCTGCCGCGCACCCATGGTTCGGCGCTGTTCACCCGCGGTGAAACGCAAGCTCTGGTGATCGCAACGCTGGGTACCAGCGAGGATGAACAGTTTGTCGACAGCCTCGAAGGCACCAGCAAACAGAACTTCATGCTGCACTATAATTTCCCGCCCTATTCGGTCGGTGAAACCGGCCGCATGGGGGCACCGGGGCGGCGTGAAATCGGCCATGGCAAACTGGCCTGGCGCGCCGTTCACCCGATGCTGCCCACGAAGGATGAGTTCCCCTACACGCTGCGCGTGGTGTCGGAAATCACCGAATCCAACGGCTCCTCGTCGATGGCGACGGTGTGCGGCTCCTCGCTGGCGCTGATGGATGCGGGCGTGCCGCTGCGCGCGCCGATCGCGGGTATCGCGATGGGCCTGATCCTGGAAGGGGAGCGCTATGCGGTGCTCACCGACATTCTGGGGGATGAGGATCATCTCGGCGATATGGACTTCAAGGTGGCGGGCACCGAACAGGGCGTCACCGCACTGCAGATGGACATCAAGATCGCCGGCATCACCGAAGAGATCATGCGTGTCGCGCTGAACCAGGCGCATGAAGGCCGCATCCACATCCTGGGTGAAATGGCGAAGGCGATTTCCTCCAGCCGCAGCGAACTGGGCGAACATGCCCCGCGGATCGAGCAGATCAAGATTCCGGTCGACAAGATCCGCGATGTGATCGGCACCGGCGGCAAGGTGATCCGTGAGATCGTCGAAAAGACCGGCGCCAAGATCAATGTGGAGGATGACGGCACCGTGCGCGTCGCCTCGGCAGACGGGGAATCGATCCGCGCCGCGCTGAAATGGATTCGCGGTCTCACCGCCGAACCCGAAGTGGGCGAAATCTACGACGGCAAGATTGTCAAGGTGATGGATTTCGGTGCCTTCGTGAATTTCTTCGGCCCGAAGGACGGCCTCGTCCATATCTCCGAATTGGCGCCGCAGCGCGTCGGCAAGACGAGCGATGTGGTCAAGGAAGGTCAGGCAGTGAAGGTGAAGCTGCTGGGCTTCGATGACCGCGGCAAGGTCCGCCTGTCGATGAAGCAGGTGGATCAGACAACCGGCGAAGACCTGTCGAAAAAGGCCGCACCTGCCGAAGGCGGCCAGCAGGCCGGCTAAAATCAGTCATTGTTATCGCTAATGCGTATCGCCCGCGGGGGTTCACGCCTCGCGGGCGATTTGTTTTAGGATTGCCGTGCGAAAGATCGAAAGGTTTTTGCGATGGCGAAAATTGATTGCAGCACGGCACCCGTCCGCCGTGGATCGAGCTATCCCGCCCCGCATGGTGCGCCTTGCGCCGCGCGCATGCGGCAGGCACTGGGCGATGCCGGCGGGTTGAACGATTTTGGCGTCAATCTGCTCACCCTTCCGCCCGGAATCTGGTCCAGCCAGCGCCATTATCATTCGGCGGAAGATGAATTCGTCTATGTTCTCTCCGGCGAGGTGGTGCTGGTCACCGATGCGGGGGAGGAAATCCTGCGTGCGGGCGATTGTGCCGCCTTTCCCAAGGGGTCCGCGAACGGCCACCATCTGGTCAATCGCTCCGCCGCCGCTGCGCAATGTCTGGAAGTTGGCACGCGCGCGGCGGATGACGTCACCGTCTACCCCGATATCGACATGATGATCGGCCCGGCCACGGGCTGGTATGCCCATCGTGACGGCGCGCTTTATCCAAAGCCGCCCGAGGCGTAAATTCGGGCCATGGTCCGCGGATATCGCCATCGCGCTTCAACCGTGGCCTTTCTGTCGTGGAAGGGCGGGCCTGAGCGTGAACCGCAGGGCGGCGCCCCCGGCCGTCCGCGCCGCCTCGGCGTACCGCAGATCATTGCCATTGCCCTGCGCCTGATCAGTCTGGCGTTGGTACTGATCGCGGTTCTGCTGTTGGGGGCCGATGCGCTCACCTCGCTCGACGATGGCGGGCAGCTTCATGTCCGCTCGCTGGCGATGAATTGGGCGGCGCTATCCCCACAATCGCTGGAAGGGTTCCGCTTCTGGCTCGGCCGGTTGTGGCATCCCGCCCTTGGCTGGGCGGACAGTTTCCTGTCGCTGCCGGGTTGGGGCGTCACCGGCGTGGCCGGCGTGCTACTGGCTTTTCTCGCCGGCCGCCGCGCATCGAAATAGGGGTAGCCGCGCGAATTTCTTTTTTTTCGCAGCTACAGGAAAATCAGAGTTTTAACCCCCACCAGGGAGTCGCTGCTTGCGGATTTCCCCGCGGCCCCACTTGCAGCGCGCGGCTCCTCATCCTATCTCGCCTATCTCACCACAATTGGGTCAGCGATTGGCACCCGGCGTCCACAACACGTCGCCGGCGCCTTTGGCGTTGGCAAAACGGGCGGCGACGAACAGATGATCGGACAGACGATTGATATATTTGCACGCCGCCGGGCTCACTTTTTCGTGGCTCGCCAGCTCCACAATCAGCCGTTCGGCCCGGCGCGAAATGGCGCGCGCCACATGCAGGTGGGCCGAAGCCGCGCTTCCCCCCGGCAGGATGAAGGATTTCAGCGGCGCAAGTTCCGCGTTCATCGCGTCGATCTCCTGCTCCAGCCGGGTCACCTGTGCCTCCACGATGCGCAACGCGCCCTCGCCGCGCCGCCCGTCTTCGGGCACGCACAGATCGGCGCCCAGGTCGAACAGATCGTTCTGGATGCGCGCCAGCATCGCGTCCATGTCCCCCTGGGTGTGGAGACGGGCGAGGCCCAGCGTGCTGTTGGTTTCATCCACTGTGCCATAGGCCGCGATGCGCAGGGAATATTTGGGCAGGCGTGTGCCGTCGCCCAGCGCGGTTTCGCCTTTGTCACCGGTTTTGGTGTAAATGCGGTTCAATGTGACCATGGCCGGAAAATAGCCCCCCATCGGCCTGACTGCAAAAGAATCAGTGGCGGCTATTTCGCCGTTTTCCGGACGTTGCGGTGGCGGGGCTTGTGGCTATGATCGCGGGCCGCTCGAAGATTTGGGAGTGTTATGGGGATCGGTATGGAAAAGAGTGAGGAGAATGTTGCCCCCACCCGCGCTGCGTCGCTCAACCGGCCGCCGCCCGAGGTGATCGAGGTGGATGATACCCGCATCGCCTGCGATGGCGGTCGCGGTGCGCTTGGCCATCCGCGTGTTTTCCTCGAAATCGGCAAGGGCAATTTCATCGATTGCCCCTATTGCGACCGCCGTTTCAAATTGCGCGATGGGGCGAACCACCATTCATGACCGGCAAGGAGGCCCGCGCGCTGAAGAAGGGCGATCATCTCTATCTGATCGATGGCTCGGGCTATCTCTTTCGCGCCTATCACGCGCTGCCTCCGCTCAGCCGCAAATCCGACGGTCTGCCGACCGGCGCGGTCTCCGGTTATTGCAACATGCTGTGGAAATTGCTGGAAGACAGCAAGAACGGTGAAAAGCCCAGCCATATCGCGGTTGTCTTCGATGCTGGCAAAATTACCTTCCGCAATGATTTCTACCCGGAATACAAGGCCAACCGGCCCGAGCCGCCGGAAGATCTGATCCCGCAATTTCCGCTGGTGCGCGATGCCACTCGCGCTTTCGGCGTCGCCTGCGTGGAAGAAAAGGGTTTTGAGGCTGACGATCTGATCGCCACTTACACCCGTCTTGCGCGCGAACTGGGCGCACGCGTCACCATTATTTCGTCCGACAAGGATCTGATGCAGCTCGTGGACGATGGCGTGGTCGAAATGCTCGATCCCGTCCGCAACCGCCGCATCGGCCCGGCCGAGGTGATGGAGAAATTCGGCGTTGCGCCCGGCAAGGTGGTGGAGGTTCAGGCCCTGACCGGCGATTCCATCGACAATGTGCCCGGCGTGCGCGGCATCGGGGTCAAAACCGCCGCTGAACTGATCAACCAGTATGGCGATCTCGAAACCCTGTTGCAGCGGGCCGGTGAAATCAAACAACCCAAGCGGCGCGAAACCCTGATCGAGAATGCGGACAAGGCGCGTCTGTCGCTGCGGCTTGTCACACTGGATCAAAACGCGAAATTCCCGCTGCCGCTATCCGAAATGGATGTGCGCGAACCCGATCCCACGACCCTGATCGCGTTCCTGAAGGCGATGGAGTTCAGCGCGCTGACCCGCCGCGCCGCCAGCCATTACGGGGTCGAAGACACAGATTCGATCTTGCCGGATGCTGGTGCTGGCGTTGCGGCGGCCACAGCAATTCCGGCAACCACCAGCAAGGCGGCGGTGCAACCGGTGGAGAAACCGTCCGGCGCTCCCGCTTCTGCCGGACCCGGCGCCGTGATGGATCGCGGAGAGCTTCTGAAGCCGATCGATCACGACCGCTATGAAACGGTCACCACACTCGACCGGCTGGACCATTGGATCGCGCGCGCGCGCGAAGAAGGTGCGGTTTGTGTCGATACCGAAACCACCTCGCTCGATGCGATGCAGGCCGTACTTTGCGGTGTCTCGCTCGCGGTGGCGCCGAATGAGGCCTGTTACATCCCTTGCGGCCACAATGGCGGCGGCGGGCTTGATCTCGGCGGCAGCGGCACAACCGAACAACTGCCGGAAAAGGCGATGCTGTCGCGCCTCAAACCGCTGCTGGAAGATGAGGGCGTGCTGAAAATCGCACAGAACCTGAAATATGATTATCTGGTTCTGCTGCAGCGTGGCATCCGCATCGCCCCATTCGACGATACGATGCTGATCTCTTATGTGCTGGAAGCAACCTTGCACGGCCACGGCATGGATGAGCTGTCGGAGCTTTATCTCGGCCACAAGCCCATCGCCTTCGCCGATGTCGCGGGCAAGGGCAAACAGAAGGTCACCTTCGATTGCGTACCGGTGAAGGAGGCGACGCGTTATTCGGCGGAAGATGCCGATGTCACATTGCGTCTCTACCGGCTTCTGAAGCCGCGGCTTGCGGCGGAAGGTCGGCTTACGGTTTACGAAACGCTGGAACGCCCGCTGGTGCCCGTTCTTGCCGATATGGAACAGGCCGGCATTTCCATCGACACCGGGGTGCTGCAAAAACTCTCGCATGATTTCGCGATTCAGATGACTGCGCTCGAAGGCGATATCCACAAGCTCGCGGGCGAAAAGTTCAACATCGGCTCGCCCAAGCAATTGGGCGATGTGCTGTTTGGAAAATTCTCGCTGCCCGGCGGGCGTAAAACCAAGACGGGCGCCTGGTCCACCGATGCCGATATGCTGGAGGATCTGGCGGCCCAGGGCCATGACATCGCCAAAAAGGTGCTGGACTGGCGCCAATTGTCGAAATTGCGCGGCACCTATACCGATGCCCTGCCGGGTTACGTCAATCCGCAAACCGGGCGCGTTCATACCTCTTACGCGATGGCGTCCACCTCGACCGGGCGTCTGGCCTCGACCGATCCCAATCTGCAGAACATCCCGATCCGCACCGAAGAAGGCCGCCGCATCCGCACCGCTTTCATCGCCCAGCAGGGGCATCTGCTGGTCAGCGCCGATTACAGCCAGATCGAATTGCGGCTGCTTGCCCATATCGCGGGTATCGAGGCATTGCGTAACGCCTTTGCCGATGGGCTCGACATTCATGCCATGACCGCGTCGGAGATTTTTGGTGTGCCGGTCAAGGGCATGCCGTCCGAAATCCGCCGCCGGGCCAAGGCGATCAATTTCGGCATCATCTACGGCATCTCCGCCTTCGGCCTTGCCAATCAGCTCGGCATCGCGCGCGGTGAGGCCGATGAGTACATCAAGAAATATTTTCAGCGTTTTCCGGGCATTCGCGATTACATGGAAGAGACCAAGGCCTTCGCGCGCGAACATGGCTATGTCGAAACCCTGTTCGGGCGCCGGGTGCATATCCGCGAAATCACCTCGAAATATCCGGGCTTGCGCGGCGGTGCCGAGCGCGCCGCCATCAACGCACCGATTCAGGGTACGGCGGCCGATATCATCCGCCGTGCGATGATCCGCCTGCCGCCCGCGCTTGCGAAAAAGAAGCTGAATGCCCGCATGCTGCTGCAGGTGCATGACGAACTGGTGATCGAAGCGCCGGAAAACAAAGCCGACACGGTGTCCGCCGCCGCGCGCACCGTGATGGAAGGGGCGTCCTTGCCCGTGCTGCAACTCTCTGTGCCGCTGGTGGTGGAAGCCCGCGCCGCCAAAAACTGGGACGAGGCGCATTAATCCTCAAAGCGTCAGCCTTTTGCCGCGTGCAGCGACAGATCATGGATCGTCGCCTGCCCGCCGCACAGCGCACAAGCCGGGTCGGGCTTCAGCTTCACCACGCGGATGCGCGTCTCCAGCGCCTCATAGATCAGAAGCCGCCCCGCCATGCTTTCGCCCAGGCCAATGATCTCTTTCATCACTTCCAGCGCCTGCAAGGTGCCCATCACACCGGCGGCTGCGCCCAGAATGCCGGTCTCCGAACAGGATGGCGCGGTGCCGGGCGGCGGCGGGGCGGGAAACAGGCAGCGGTAGCAGGGAAGCGCGCCGCGCGCGGTATGTGCCTTATAGGTGGCAAGCTGGCCGTCGAATTCCGTCACCGCGGCGGAAACCAGCGTCCGCCCGCTCAGGAAACAGGCATCGTTGACCAGAAAACGGGTTTCGAAATTGTCCGATCCATCGGCCACGATGTCGTATTGCGAGAAGATGCGAAGGGCGTTCTCCGCTGTCAGCCGCTCGGGATGAAGGCGGACGTTCACATGCGGGTTCAAGGCCTGCACGGCGTCGGCGGCGGATTGGGTCTTGGGCCGGCCGACATCCTTGGTCCGGTGGACGATCTGGCGTTGCAGGTTGGAAAGCGACACCGTGTCGAAATCGATGATGCCGATGGTGCCCACACCAGCAGCGGCCAGATACAGGATCGCCGGGCTGCCCAACCCGCCCGCGCCGATCACCAGAACGCGTGCCTGTTTCAGTTTCGCCTGACCCGGCCCGCCCACTTCGCGCAGAACGATGTGACGGGCGTAACGGTCAAGCTCCTCATCGGAGAGTGCCATGGTGCCTCTTAATCTGCCGCCGCGCCCGGAAGAAGGGCATATGCGCCCGCCGGTTGGTGGTCAAATTCCTGATATGTGACCCCAATTTTTTTGGCGCGACCCTATGTCTTCACCTTAACTTATGGTGGCGCTTGCCATTTTTCCTAACCCCGCGCTAGGGGTTTTCTTGCCGGGTGCGGGCCTGGGCGCCTATGCTGGGCCATGAAAGGCCGGTCATGGCAGAACCCGTGCGTCTCACCCGCGCGAACCGGCAAGGAATTACGAACAGGAGCATTCATGTCTGCTGGACAGCCGAGCGCCCATGGCCTCGAAGCACAGGGTTTTCGCAATCTGAAGGCGGTTCATCTGAACCTGTCCGCACCTGCGCTTTACGAGCGTGCCGTCGCCCGGGGCGAAGGCCGCATCGCCGAAAACGGGCCGCTGGTTGTCATCACGGGGCAGCACACCGGCCGCTCCGCCAACGACAAGTTCATCGTCCGCGATCAGGCCAGTGAAAATCAGGTCTGGTGGGAAGCCAGCAAATCCATCACGCCGGCCCAGTTTGAGGCGCTCTACGATGCGATGATGGGCTATGCCCAGGGCCGCGAATTGTTCGCACAGGATTTGTTCGGCGGTGCCGATCCGGTCCATCGCGTGGCCGTCCGCGTGGTGACCGAATTTGCCTGGCACTCGCTTTTCATCCAGCATCTGCTGATCGAGCCCACAGCGGCAGAACGCGCGGGTTTCAATCCCGAATTCACCATTATCGACCTGCCCGGTTTCCAGGCTGATCCGAAGATTCACGGCAGTGCGTCGGGCACCGTGATTGCGGTCAATTTCACCCGCAAGATCGTGCTGATCGGCGGCACGTCCTATGCCGGTGAGATCAAGAAGTCGGTGTTCACGATCCTGAATTATCTGCTGCCGCCCAAGCATGTGATGCCGATGCACTGTTCGGCCAATGTCGGCCCCAAAGGCGATGCGGCGATCTTCTTCGGGCTGTCCGGCACGGGCAAGACGACGCTGTCCGCCGAAGCCACGCGCACGCTCGTCGGTGACGACGAACATGGCTGGGGCGAAAACGGCGTGTTCAATTTCGAAGGCGGCTGCTACGCCAAGGTGATCCGTCTTTCCCCGGAAGCCGAGCCCGAGATTTATGCGACGACACAGCGTTTCGGCACCGTGCTCGAAAACGTGGTGATCGATCCGGCAACCGGCAAGCTCGATCTCGACGACGGCCGCTATACCGAAAACACCCGTGCGGCCTATCCAATCAGCTTCATCTCGAATGCGTCGCCGACCGGCCGCGCCGGTCATCCGAAGAATGTCATTATGCTGACGGCGGATGCCTTTGGCGTGTTGCCGCCGATTGCCAAGCTCACACCCAGCCAGGCGATGTATCACTTCCTGTCCGGTTTCACGGCCAAGGTTGCCGGCACGGAAAAGGGGCTCGGCAAGGAACCGCAGCCGACCTTCTCCACCTGCTTCGGTGCGCCCTTCATGCCGCGTCATCCGGCGGAATACGGCAATCTGCTACGCGATCTGATTGCGGAACATCAGGCCGATTGCTGGCTGGTCAATACCGGCTGGACGGGTGGTGCCTTCGGCACGGGCTCGCGCATGCCGATCAAGGCAACCCGCGCGCTGCTCGCCGCCGCCCTTGATGGCACGCTTGCCAATGTGGAAATGCGCATCGATCCGCATTTCCGTTTCCGCGTGCCGGTTTCGGTGCCGGGCGTGGACGCGAAGATCCTCAATCCGCGTGACACCTGGGCCGACAAGGCCGCCTATGACGCACAGGCAAAGAAGCTGGTCGGCATGTTCCGCGAGAACTTCAAAACCTATGAAGCCCATGTCGGCGCAGATGTGTTGCAGGCCGCACCTCAACTGGCCGAAGCGGCGGAATAAATCACCGGCGCATCTCAATGGAAAAGGCCCGCGGATATTTCGCGGGCCTTTGTTTTTGGGTGGCACTCCTCAGTGTGTCAGGGGCAGTGTGTCAGGGCTGGCGGTAGACCCACACCCGCGCCGGCGGCAGATTGCGCCAGACAAATGCCGCGCGCTGTGCAAAGGCTTGGCCCACCCGGTCGATCGGCGGGTGCAACCCATAGGAAAACTGAATGAAGGGGGCACCCGGCGCCAACTTCTGCAGGGCACCGGCGACCAGGGCGGCGCGCCGTTCCATCGGTTGGTTTAACAGTGGGATACCCGAGACAATGGCCGAAAACGGCCGGTCCGCAGCATGGCGCAACGTATCGTCGAGCGCGAAGGCGTCGCCGCGGATGATTTTCGCGGCGGGAAAGCGGCTGGTCAGCAGGCGTGCGAAATCCGCGTCATATTCGATCGCTACCAGCCGCTCGGGAAGAATGCCGCGGGCAAGAATGGCTTCCGTTACCACCCCGGTTCCGGGGCCGAGTTCCAGCACCGGGCCTTCGCGCAGGGGATCGATCTGGGCCGCAATGGCGCGCGCCAAGGCCGGGCTGGATGGCGCTATCGCCCCCACCCCACGCGGGCTTTGCACCAGACCCCGCAGAAAACGCAACTGATCGGAAAGCGGGGTCCGGGACTGGGCGGCCAAATTCATGGGATGCCTCATGGGTTCACATGCCAATAGAGCATTGAGATGAGCATGCCGCCAAGCGCAAGATGCAGAAATCGCGGCGCGCACTGCCCGGAATGGGACAGCATATTCGGCTTACGCCCGCAAGAACCCCTTTGGCGAGGTGTTTTGTCATGTCGAACAAGGAACGGACGGCCCGGTTCCGCGCGCTGCATGCGCCGGGCGGAATTCTGGTTCTGCCCAATGCCTGGGATGCGGGCTCAGCCCGGCTGATGGAGGTGGCGGGCGCCAAGGCCATTGCCACCTCAAGTGCCGCTGTTTCGTGGGCGCACGGCAGCGCGGATGGGCAAACCATTGCCCCTGAAACGCTGTTGCGCACCGTGGTGGAAATCGTCCGCGTTACCGCCGTTCCGGTCAGTGTCGATGCCGAAGCCGGCCTCGACAAAACCCCGCAAGGTGTGGCGGCATTCGTCATGCGGCTTTGCGAAGCGGGGGCCAGCGGCATCAATCTGGAAGACGGCACCGATTCGCCGGATCTTCTCGCCGCCAAGATCGCCGCGATCAAGCAGGCGGCACGTCAGGCCGGTACCGACATCTTCATCAACGCGCGTTGCGACGTTTATCTGCGCAAACTGGCCGATGGCGATGCGGCGCTTGCCGAGGTGTTGCGCCGTGGTGCGCTTTATCGCGACGCGGGTGCCGATGGGTTGTTCGTGCCGGGCGTGGCGGACGCGGCGGTGATCAGCCAGATCGCACAGACCATTGACCTGCCCCTCAATGTCCTGGTGTGGCCGGGATTGCCAGCGGTTTCCGCTTTGAAGGCGGCGGGTGTGCGCCGGGTCAGTGCCGGTGCCGGCATTGCACGCGCCGCGCTTGGGGCCGCTTTGCGCGCGGCGCATCAAATGCTGCGCGAAGGGCGCTATGAAACCATCGCACAGGAAGCCGATGGCCTGCCAAACATGAACGGGCTTTTTATCGCGCCCTGAAAAACCCGATCTGGAAAGGTTCGATCAGGCACCGGCGGCACTGTTCCAGAACTCCTTCACGCGGGTGAAGAAGCCTTCGCTTTCGGGATTGTTGCCTTCCGCGCCTTCCTTTTCGAAGGCGCGCAGCAATTCCTTTTGCTTCTTGGTCAGCTTCACCGGGGTTTCCACCACGGTCTCGACGTAAAGGTCGCCATGCATGCCACCGCCCCGCAAGACCGGCATGCCTTTGCCGCGCACGCGGAATGCACGCCCGCTTTGCGTGCCTTCGGGAACGGTAATTTTGGTGCGTCCGCCATCCACTGTCGGCACCTCGATCGTGCCGCCAAGTGTCGCCGTAACAAGGGAGAGAGGAACGCGGCAATGCAGGTTGTGGCCGTCACGCTGAAAGATCGCATGTGGTGCGATCGAAAGGAAAATATAAAGGTCGCCGGCCGGTCCACCGTTCAACCCCGCCTGGCCTTCACCGGCAAGGCGGATGCGCGTGCCTTCCTCGACGCCTTCGGGAATGTCGACCGCCAGCATGCGTTCCTTTTGCACCCGGCCTTCGCCGCGACAGGCCTTGCACGGATCGCGAATGATACGCCCCTGTCCGTGGCAGGTGGGGCAGGTGCGTTCGATGGTGAAGAAGCCCTGTTGCGCGCGCACTTTGCCGATGCCGCTGCAGGTCGGGCATTGCGACTGGCCGGTCCCGGCATTGGCGCCGCTGCCGCCGCAAGCCTCGCAGGCAACCGCAACCGGCACCTGAATTTCGGCGCGCTTGCCGCGGAAGGCTTCTTCCAGCGTCAGCTCCAGATTGTAACGCAGATCCGCGCCGCGATTCTGGCGGCGGGCGCGGCGGCCGCCGGCGAATTCGCCGAACAGATCATCGAAGATGTCGGTGAAGGTAGAGGCGAAGTCGAACGGATTGGCGCGCGCATGTCCGTTGCCCATGCCGCCCTGGAATGCGGCGTGCCCGAAACGGTCATAGGCGGCGCGCTTCTGATCGTCCTTCAGAACGTCGTAGGCTTCGTTGATTTCCTTGAAGCGCTGCTCGCACTCCACATTACCGGGGTTGCGGTCGGGGTGCAGCTCTTTCGCCAGCTTGCGATATGCCCCTTTGATTTCCGTGATCGAGGCGGACCGCTCACACCCCAGAACTTCGTAATAGCAACGCTTGCTCATCGTATATCCGCCGCCCGGTCTGCCCGGCCGGCCCAAAGAAGAAAGGGCGCACCATCAGAAAGGAATGCCCGAAGGCGTCCTTGCCGGACGGCGCGCCCGTATCTGTCATGGACCATTGGCGTCCCCCTTCGCCGATTGTCCCGGCGCGACTTCTCAGGCTGCGCCTTTTTTCTGATCATCGTCGTCGACTTCGGAAAACTCCGCGTCCACGACGTTTTCGTCCTTTCCGGCCTCAGCGCCGTCGGCAGGGGCTTCGCCCCCTTCGCCCTGCTGTGCCTTGTACATCGCTTCGCCCAGCTTCATCGAAGCCTGCGCCAGCGCTTGCGATTTCTGCTGGATGCCTTCGACATCTTCCGTTTGCAACGCTTCTTTCAGGGCTGCAACGGCGGCTTCGATGGCGCTGCGCTCGCCCGCTTCGATCTTGCTGCCATGTTCGGACAGCGCCTTCTCGGTCGAATGGACCAGCGAATCGCCCTGGTTCTTCGCTTCGGCCAATGCACGGCGCTTCTTGTCGTCGGCCGCGTGGCTTTCGGCTTCCTTGACCATCTTGTCGATGTCGGCGTCGGAAAGGCCGCCACTCGCCTGGATGCGAATTTGCTGCTCCTTGCTGGTGGCCTTGTCCTTCGCGGTGACGGAAACAATACCGTTGGCGTCGATGTCGAAGGTGACTTCCACCTGCGGCACACCACGCGGTGCCGGCGGCAGGCCGACGAGATCGAACTGGCCCAGAAGCTTGTTGTCCGCCGCCATTTCGCGCTCACCCTGGAAGACGCGGATGGTCACCGCGGTCTGATTGTCTTCCGCGGTGGAGAAAATCTGCGACTTCTTGGTCGGGATGGTCGTGTTGCGCTCGATCAGCCGGGTGAACACCCCGCCCAGCGTCTCGATGCCGAGCGACAGTGGCGTCACGTCCAGCAGCAGAACGTCCTTCACTTCGCCCTTCAGCACGCCGCCCTGGATGGCCGCGCCGATGGCGACGACTTCATCCGGGTTTACGCCCTTGTGCGGCTCCTTGCCGAACAATTGCTTCACGGCTTCCTGCACCTTGGGCATGCGGGTCATGCCACCGACCAGGATCACTTCGTCGATCTGGTTTGCGGAAACGCCGGCATCCTTCAGCGCCTGTTTCACAGGGGCGACCGTGCGTTCGATCAGTTCGTCCACCAGCGCTTCGAGTTTGGCGCGGGTGATCTTCATCGTCAAATGTTTCGGGCCGCTTTGATCGGCGGTGATGAAGGGCAGGTTGACCTCGGTCTGCTGCGCGCTCGAAAGCTCGATCTTCGCCTTTTCGGCGGCTTCCTTCAGCCGCTGCAGGGCAAGCCGGTCGCCGCGCAGGTCGATGCCGTTTTCTTTCTTGAACTCGTCCGCCAGGTAATTGAGCAGACGGGTATCGAAATCCTCACCACCCAGGAAGGTGTCGCCATTGGTGGATTTCACCTCGAACACGCCGTCGCCGATTTCCAGCACGGAAATGTCGAAGGTGCCGCCGCCAAGGTCATAGACCGCGATGGTGCCGGTGTTTTTCTTGTCCATGCCATAGGCAAGGGCGGCCGCTGTCGGCTCGTTGATGATACGCAGGACTTCCAGCCCGGCGATCTTGCCGGCATCCTTGGTGGCCTGGCGCTGTGCGTCATTGAAATAGGCCGGAACGGTGATCACGGCCTGTGTCACCTTCTCGCCCAGATGGGCTTCGGCCGTTTCTTTCATCTTTTGCAGGATGAAAGCGGAAATCTCCGACGGAGAAAACTTCTTGCCGTCGCGGCCTGCGAGCCAGGCATCGCCGTTGTCGGCTTTGACGATCCCGAACGGCACCATGCCGATGTCCTTCTGGGTCATCGGATCGTCGAAGCGCCGGCCGATCAGCCGCTTGATTGCGAAATAGGTGAATTCCGGATTGGTGACCGCCTGCCGCTTGGCCGGCTGACCCACCAGGCGCTCTCCGTCGCCAGTGAATGCCACGACGGACGGGGTTGTGCGCCCGCCTTCCGCGTTTTCAATAACCTTGGGTGCAGACCCCTCCATGACCGCGACACACGAATTGGTGGTGCCGAGGTCGATACCGATGACTTTCGCCATTTCTTGCCTTACCTCTCTTGCGGGCGATGGGGTCCTGGCCTCCTGAGGAGCGCCCTCCGGTCCATCCCCTTTGAAAACATTAACAAATCCGGCGCCGTAGCGAGCGGCGCCGCGCTAGTGCGTATATAGGAAAGGGGGCTCATGCCCGCAAGCCGGGCGGCCCAGAATCCCCTGCAGGCGGTGCGGTTTGCCGCGCCCGGCAAGTATCGGGCAAGCGCTATCGTCTTGGATTCGAATAAGGATTATTTCCGGGTCCAGTTCCCGCCAAGCGGCTTGTAATATTGCCCGCCGGGTACTTTCGCGAACAATTGCTTGGCGGTTGCTTCGCCGGCCGCCTGGGATGTGACCCCGGTGCTGGCGGCGGTGGATTGATAGACTTTGGCGCGTCCGGCGTTGATTTCCGCGATTGCGGCCTTCAACGCTGCGTCCGGCGCACCGCTGACAACGCCCAGGTAACCATCGCCCTGTTCGCCGACGATCCCTTGCGCCTTGGCGGCGTCCACGGCGGCCTTGGCAGTGCTTGACTGTGCATAGGCCGGCGTTGCCGCCAGAAGGGCGGAAGCGGCGATCGGGGCGGCCGCAAAAGAAATCGCAGCAAGGCCGGCGGCCAGCCGGGCGGTGAAATTGCGCTTCATGGATCGGTATCCCTTTTTCACGAAATCAGAACAGATTGGGGTTCTGTTGAATGGCCTGCTGAACTTCCTTGTCCAGCCGCACGCGCACATCGGCGTCCAGCTTGGCGTAAATATTGATGGGTGCGACTTCCACCTTCACGGTTGGCGTGCATCCCGACAGCGCGACCGCAGCCACCGGCGCGGCTACCACCGCAAGAAGGGCCGCGTTCGTACCGAGCAACCCGGCTGCAAGGCCGGTGCGCAGAAATGCCGTCATGGATTGGCTCCTGTTTCTCATTTTCCGGCACCCTGGGCGGAAGGGCCACCGCCGAACACAGTCGGATTGGGAAGCATAAGTTCGGCAAAAATAAGGGGCTTGTCGAGGGGGCTGTTACGCACGGCAATCTCATATGGCGGCGCATTCCTGCGCTTGTCGATGCCTTGCATGGTTTGTTGCTGCACCGATGGTTGATGCCGATATGATATCAATATAGCACGACAGCGTATTGGACACTGGTCTTTGCGCCTACCTACGATACCGGCAGTAATCGATCGGATCGGGTAGCGCATTATGAACCGAGTGAATGAATCTTCGGCGGATGTTTACGTTGAAGATGTTTTCCGGACCGAGGCCCGGGACTATCTCACACGCGAGGAAGTCCGCGCCCTTACCCCTGAAATCATCACAGAGCGTCTGTATGCGCTGAAACCGTTCATCGCCGCACAGGCTGGGGAAACCGAGCGCAGGCGCCGCCCTTCCGATGAAGTCTGGCGGGCAATTCTGAAGACCGGCTATATGTATCTGGCCGTGCCGAAGCGCTTCGGCGGGTTGCAGGCCTCCATGATGGATATCATGGATGCAACGCTTCCCATTGCGCAGGCCGATCCATCAGTCGGCTGGCTTGCATCCTTCGTTGTGATGTCGCCACGGCCTGCGGCTGGCTTTCCGATTGCACTGCAGCAGCAGCTCTATGGAAGCGGTCAGTCCCCCGTCTTCACAACGGTGGTGTCGCCAGTCGGCAGTGCAAAGAAAGTGGAAGGTGGTTATCGCGTCTCCGGCCGCTGGGCCTGGGCCACCACCATTCAGTTCGCCGATTATATCTCGATGGTTTGCCGCGTGGAAAATGGCGAAGGCGCCCCTTTGCGCAACTTTCTGGCGCCGGCTTCCTCGGTCAGGATCATGGATACGTGGAATGCCTTCGGCATGGTGGCTACGGGAACCCATCATGTCGTGGCCGAGGATGTGTTCGTGCCGGACACCCATGCATCCACGGCGAATTATGGCGATCCGGTCTGGTATCAGGATGTGCGCAGCCACCATTCCGATTACGACCTCTTTCTCGGCCCGCCCGCCGCCGCGCTGGCGCTGAATGTCACCATTCCCGTTCTCGGTGCGGCGCAAGGTGGTGTCGAGCTGGCCCGTGAAAGGCTGCTCGGCTATGTGCGCCGCATCGGCGGCCTGCCGGAGCGGGAGAAGATGTCGGCGCAAATCCGGCTTGCACATGCATCCTCCCGGGTGATGGCGGCGGATCAGCTGATGCGCCACGCCATCCGGGAGATCTTCACCATGATCCGCGACACGGATGCGGAAAGTGAAGATCTGTTTCACCAGACCCGCGCCTGGCTTGCAGAGACGTGTGTTCTCTGCCGCGAGGCGATGAACGATCTGACCCTCTCGGCCGGCACAAGCATCTTCTATCAGGACAGTCCGCTCGGGCGGGCGTTCCGCGATGTTCTCACCGGCGGCAGCCACATTGTCTGCGACTATGACGTCTGCATGCAGGCTTGGGGCCAGAAGATGCTCGGCATCCAGCCTGAGCATCGCAAAGGGTACGGAGAGCGCGAGAAAATTCGCGACGAAATTCTCGCGACCACGAAAGCGCACGACTACGCGGTGCGATTGGGGCAAGCGACAGCATAGGGGTGCCCGTTTTGCCGCGGTGATCCCGTGGGTGAAGGGCGATGAATAGGGCCGTTGCAAGGCTGCAAACAGGCCCACGGGGGAGCGCTGTATATGAGGGCGACGGCAACTCAGATGCCCATCGGGGGCGGGGCGCCAGTTGTCATGGACGATCAAATCCCCTGGGCCGTGCGCAGGATCATCCTCCTGCTCACGCTGATCTCGGTTCTCAATTTCGTCGATCGCCAGATCATCAACATTCTGGCCGAGGCGATCAAACGCGATCTGGCCCTCTCGGATACGCATATCGGCATTCTCACCGGAATGGCGTTTGCTTTTTTCTATGCCGCACTCAGCCTGCCGGCCGCGCGCCTTGCCGACCGTTATCACCGCCCGCGTGTTCTCGGTGCCGCCGTCGTGGTTTGGAGCGCATTCACGGTGCTCTGCGGTATGGCACAGAACTTTGTGCAGCTTGCGCTGGCGCGCATGGGTGTCGGTGTGGGCGAATCCGCCTGCACGCCGACCGCGCATTCGCTGATCTCAGATTACGTGCCGCTTAACAAACGTGCTTCGGCGATTGCGCTCTATCAGCTTGGTGTGCCGATCGGCTCGATGGTTGGCATGGCCGTTGGCGGCATCGTCGCCGACAATTATGGCTGGCGGGCGGCGCTGCTGCTGGTGGGGCTGCCGGGGCTTGCGATCGGGATTCTGGTGGCGTTGATCGCACCTGAGCCCCGGCGTGACAAAGGGGAAGGCGAATCGGCAGGTGCTGCCGCCGCGGCCAATGGGCCGCTTTCATCATTCGCAAAGTTTATCGCACTTCTCGCTTCCCGGCGTTCGGCGCGGATGATGCTGCCGGCCTATGGGCTGTCGAGCATGGTTCAATATGGCGGTTACGCCTTCGTCGCGTCCTTTTTCCTGCGCACGCACAATCAGGAACTGGTGCAATGGGCCGGCTCGATCAGTGCGTTCCTCGGTCTTCCGTTCGGCCCGGTTTCGATGATCGGCATTCTTTATGGCGTCTGCAGTGGTGTGATGGCCGGCATCGGCCTGTGGCTGGGTGGCCGCATTGCCGATGCGGGTGGTGAAAAGAGCATGACAGTCATGCTCACATTGCCCGCGTGGGCGCACCTTGCCGCCGCACCGTTCACGATTGGAACGCTGTTCGCCCCTTCACTTCTGCCGGCGATCATCTGCACATCATTTCATGCGTTCCTGACCGGACTTTCGGCACCGGCCTATTTCGCGAGCATCCTCGGCCTTGTTGATGCCAGGAACCGCGCTACGGTGACCGCGGTATTCCTGATCGTCAGTACGTTTGTCGGGCTCGGCCTTGGTCCACTGCTGATCGGCTTGCTCAGTGATTATTTCAATCACGGACTTGGGTTCGGAAGCATGGATGGCTTGCGTTACAGCCTGACGGCTCTGGCGGCGCTGGCCATACCCAGCTCAGCACTTTTGTTTTTATCGAGGCAGGACTACGCGCGCGAATTTGTTCGCTAGGCCATGCCGTATGCCGCGGGGGCGTACGGCACCCACTTGTTGCACCTGAGGAGAACGTAATGTCATTGCGATATATACTGATGCTAAGTGTCATGACCGCGGCACTTGTGCCCGCGGCAGGCGCGGCCTGGGGGCAGGACAGCGCGCCGAAAAGCGAATATCTGGAAGAGGTCGTGGTGACAGCGACGAAATGGTCGCGGAACGCCCAGGATGTGCCGATTTCGCTGGAGGTCGTGAGCCAGAGAAAGCTGGAGGAAGCCGGTGTTTCCGATTTGCTGAATCTGTCGGCCAAGGTGCCGGGCCTGTCCGTGCGCACCGGCAATGCGGGCAACGTCATCCGCATCCGTGGCATTGGGACGGGATCGTTCGGCTACACCGAACAATCTGTTGCGCTCTACAAGGACGGTATATTCATGGGCAAGGGGCGTCAGAATTCGGCCCCGTTCTTTGATGTGCAAAGACTTGAAATTCTGCGCGGTCCGCAAGGGGCGCTGATCGGAAAGAATTCATCAGCCGGCGCCATCAATATCGTCAGCAACAATCCGACCGATGTGTTCGAGGCCGGCCTCACCGCCAATTATCTGATCGACTATAAGGGCGTTGATCTTTTTGGCTACGTTTCGGGCCCGCTGTCGGACACGTTGAATGGCCGCGTCGCCATCAAATACAAAAAGTCGGATGGCGCTCTCAGGAATTTCGACACCGGCAGGAATGAGCCGGACAATGAATCCATTCAGGGGCGCGTCACGCTGGAATTCACACCGGCCTCCAACGTCACGATGCTGACCAAATTCGAATATACGGACGTTACCAATGACGGGCACAATTTCTTCGGCCTGCCGCTGACGATCCCGACATACAAAGATGCGCGTGATTATGTCATCAAAGCGGGCGGATATTCGGTTCCGCCAATGGTAAGTGCAAAGCCCGATGGTACGCCGGTTATCCTCCCGGACGGCGACAGCCTGAAACAGTATGATTTCTCCAACACACTGACGGTCGATGCTGAAGATCTGACATTTGTGGCGATCAGCGGCTTCACGGCATACAATTCGACCATGAGCACGGCGGGCCGCCATGCCGGGCCGGTTGAAACCATCAACACGTCGTTCCTGGAGGATTTCAAACAGGTTTCGCAGGAATTCCGGCTTCAGTCTCAACCGGGTGGTGTGTTTGAATGGGTCGTGGGTGTCTATGGCGATTGGTCGGAGCTGAAATATCTCAATCCGCTCACCTTCAATCTGTTCACCGCGGCCGGTGCTCCGCTCAGCCGTAGTGGCGCACATACCGATTACAGCATGACTGCTTACTCTTACTCAGTCTATGGAACCGGTACCTGGCACATCACCGATACGCTGGGTCTTATTGTGGGTGGCCGCTATACCGGCGTGCAAAAGTCCGGCTCGCTGGAGTATATCCACGATTATCTGACGGCCGGGATTCAAACCACGCCGGAATTCGGGCCTTATACGGATTCGTTCCTGGATTCGCATTTCGATCCGTCGGTCACACTGCAATATTACGTGACGCCGCAAATCATGGTCTACGCAACCTATGGCCAAGGCTCCAAGCCCGGCACATTGCAGTCGACCCGCACCACCACGCTGGCGGATTTCCGTCTGAAGCAGGAAGTCACCACCAGTTATGAAGTGGGTGTGAAAAGTGTTCTCGATGACTTTCTCATCCTGAACGCCACCGCATTTCACATGACGATGGATAATTATCAGGTTGGCCAGTATGTCACCGACCTGAACGGTCTTCCGGCCTTGCGGGCGACCAATGCGGCAACGGTGATTTCGCGTGGCTTTGAACTATCCGCCACTGCCAGTCTTGAGCGGTGGATTGAAGGTCTGACGCTTTCGCTGACCGGCAGCTATACCGACGCCTATTTCGACGATTATCCCGGTGCGTCCTGTACGGTAGCCGCTGTCGCGGCCGGCTGTGTCAGCGGTCAGCCTTTCATCGGCGGGGAATTGTTCAATGGTGCAGGGCTGCCCTTACAGTTGATTTCCAAATGGACGGGAACGCTTTCTGCTGATTACACGCGGCCGATCAGCGATGCTCTGAAAATCCAGTTCGCCATCTCGTCGGATATGTTCTCGAAGTATTATTTCGACTCGAGTTCCTATAGCGATACGAACGGTCTGCAGCCCAGCGAGATGATGTTGAACCTACGGCTGGCGCTCTCCGATCGCGATGACAGATGGAGCCTCGCTTTCATTGGCGACAACCTGACCAATGTCTGGCGCGGTGGTCAGGCCTACACCTATCCCGGCTATCCTGGAACGGTTCGAGTGTATGGAATCTACGGGGGCCGCAATCTCATGCTTCAGGGTTCGGTCAAATTCTGATGGTGCGTGCGCGTCATTTTATTGTGGCGCGCACGTTTTCCTTCAGGCGGCGATCCTGTTCGTGAAAGGAATTCCCATGGGTTTCGAGACACTGTTCACGCCTTTGACCATCAGAGGGTGCACCATCCGCAATCGCTTCGTGATGGCGCCGATGCAGCGGCACAAGCCCGACGACTTCATTCCAAGTCCGGCGCACGCTGAGGATTATCGTGACCGGGTCAAAGGTGGCGTCGGGCTGATTGTCACCCAGGGTACGACGATGGATCACTGGTCCACCTTCAGCCCCTATGCGCGCCTGTTTCCGGCTGCTTATGACGGTTGGCGGCGCTGTACCGATGCCGTAAGGGAATCCGGCGGGCAGATCTTCCTGCAATTGTGGCACGAAGGGGCCAATCGCGAGGGCGGCTACGGGCCTTCGGGCTATACCGCCGCGGGTGAACTCCGCGGTCAGGCGATGTCACGCGAACAGATTGCAGAGATCATCGATCTTTATGCCTATTCCGCCGATGTCGCCCGGAAACTTGGCTTTTCGGGGGTGGAACTTCATGGCGCCCATGGCCACCTGATCGATCAGTTCTTCTATCCGGCCAGCAACCAGCGGACGGATGAGTATGGTGGTGATCTTGCGGGGCGCATGCGGTTCGGGCTGGAGGTGATCCGCGCAGTCCGCGCCGCGGTGGGTGAGGATTTTCCGGTCGGAATGCGAATCTCGCAATGGAAAGCCAACCTCTATCAGGCGAAGCCATTCGCCACACCTGACGCATTGCGGGCATTTCTTCTGCCGTTGAAGGAAGCCGGCATCGATATTCTGCATGCCTCCGCCCGGCGTTTCTGGGAGCCGGAGTTTGAAGGGTCCGATCTTGGTTATGCCGGCTGGGTCAGGCGGCTTTCGGGTCTGCCCACAATCGCGGTCGGCAGCGTCGGGCTCGATGTTGACATGCACAGCAGCTTTGCCGGTGTGCTGGCCCACAGCACCGGTGAGGAGGGTGTGAACGAACTGGTACGCCGGTTTGATCGCGGTGATTTCGATATGGTGGCGGTCGGCCGCGCCGTTCTGATCGATCCGGAATGGGTCAACAAGCTGCGGAATAAGCGGTTTGGCGATATGCGGGAAAGCCTGACGACGGTTGAAATTCGTGGAACGACCGTCCTGAAAAATTATTCCCTTCCGCCAAAATCTGCATGACGGGCAGGCCCGAACCCTGTTTCGGCAGCCGGACAGCTTTATCGGCGGCTGGCTTTCCGCGCCGCGGAAATTATTCTGACCTCCATTTCTGCGGGTCAGGTGTCCATGAAGGTTGATGTGAACCAGTTGTTGGCGTTTGTGGCGGTGGCCGATGAATTGTCCTATCGCAAGGCTGCGGACCGCCTGAATATCGCCCAGCCCTGGCTGTCGCGGCAGATCGCAAAGCTGGAAGCTCAACTCGGTTTCCAGCTCTTTGCCCGCACCACACGCCAGGTCAAGTTGACCCTGAAAGGTCAGCGCCTTCTGACGCGGGCCCGGCTGATGGCGCGCGAAGTTGACGCCACGGTCTCGCTTGCCAATATTCTGGCGCGGGAAAATCCGCACAAACTACGCATCGGTGTACCGTTCTTCGCGCTTTATGTGCACGAGCGGGTGCATCTGTTCGATGCCTTCAGCGATGTCTATCCGGAAGTGAAGCTTGAAATCTGCACTGGCGATCTCAGCCAGTTGCGGATCGATTTGATGGACGGCGATCTCGACGGTCTGTTCTCGGCCGGGCCTATCGATGAAATGGATCTCGATGCCACAACCCTGGTTGAAGCCAGGGTTGAAATCATTCTGCCGCCGAAAGATCCGTTGGCCGCCAAATCCAGCGTCGCCCTGGACGACGTTGCCGGACGCAGCGTTACGGTCTTCCCGCGGGAGCTGAACAGGGGGCTCTACGACCAGATATTCGGAATGCTGACGGAGCATACCGGACGCTTCATCGAAGTCCGCCATTTCAGCTATACCAGCCGCCTGGAGGCCTATGATGCGATTTCTTTTGCACCGGCCTGGTCACCCAACAGCATCGCCGGCGGTATCAAACGTCCGATCGACAATTGCACCCACACGGTGAAGTTTCAGCTTCTGCGGCGGCGCAATGTGCATTCGGAGCTGTTTGAGAAATTCTGGGGCATGGCCGTTCGTATGGCTAAAAATCCGCAGCAGGATGTGCCGGTGGCGGGCTGATGGCCGGTTCGCCGGTGAGGTGATCCGTTCAATCGTTTCCGCCGCCGAACACGCCCTGATATGCGTGCAGAAGTTCGTCAAAATTAAGGGAGGTGTCGAGGGTCAGGTTGACCGGCGTGCCTTTCGGCAGTGGCAGAGGCTCCTGCAACACCTCACCACGGACAAGCGGAATCAGCCCGATGCGCGCCTCCTGCCCCACGGCAGGGTCGTTGCGGCCCTTGACGTGGAACAGGATGCCCAGCCGCCCGTTCGGCAGGCTGTTCAGCACCGCATCCATCTCGTCGATCGAGAGATTTTCCATCGCCTGATAGGCGAGATCGTGCAGGGCATCGGGCGGTCCCGCATCGGTCCCGGTCCAGACGCTGCGTGAAATGGCAAGCCGGCCCTGATTGTCCGATTGCAGTTGTCCGTTATGCAGCCGGATACCGGCCGGGCCGAGAGAGAACGGAATCGTACCGGTCACCGGCACATCCAAAGTCACTTTGTCCTGAAGGTTGGACGCGGCGATCAGCGCGTTCAGATTGACATGGGCCAGTTCCACCGTTCCCGTCATCGTCGATCCGGGTCCGTAGGGAAGGGTCAGCGACGAAAGGCTGATCTCTCCACCGCCGGTCAGCGCGCTGGCGCTGTTCAAGTGGATGCCGTCGGCCATCAGGCGGAAATTCGCCTGAATGTTGGAAAGCGGCAACAACCAATCGGCGCTGGCGGCAGAAAAGCTTTGTGCCGGCGCGGTGAGCATCGGCAGAAGCGAGGTGAAATCGATATGCAGTTTGACATCGCGCATCGCGCCAAGCGGGCCGGTAACGTCCAGCCCGTCCGCGCGCAGTGTGCCCTGGCTTTTCTGCGCATTCGCCGTCCAGGAAACTTGCCCGGTGAAATCCGCGCTGCCTTTCGCGCGCGTCAGCTTGGCGAGCAGCGGCGAAAGGTTTTCGGGCTGCAGTTTGTCTGGTGCAAAGGCGATGTCTTGGGCCGCGACCGTCGCGCCGCCCACACTTGTCTTCATGTTGTGGTGAAAGGCGACACTGGCAATGTTGGTCCTCGTTTCTTTTGCCGCGATATGGGCGGTGCCGCGCCATGTGCCATGCACCAGTGCCGCTTTCATGCGCACGGCCATCGGGGCAAAGCGCTTTGCGCTGGCCGTATCGGTCAGGGTTATCGCATTGGATTGCGCGGCGCCGTTTTCCATGCCTGCCTGATTGCCGCTGATTGCCAACCGGCCTGTGGCGCTCATGGCATTGGCCGTGGCGCGGTCGAGACGAAGTTTCGCGTTGTTCCAGCGTCCGGCGACTTTCCATTGTCCATGATCCGTGGTCAGAAGCGGCAGGGCATCGGCCGCGCAGAACTGGCTTTTCAGGGCACTGACCATCGGTTTGCCGCCGCTCTCGTAATGGTCAAGCCCAACCGCCGCACAGCCTTCGGGCACAAAATGCAGAACGCCGGAGGCACCGCTCAAATGCCCCATCGTATCGAGTGCGATGCCATGAAAGGTTTGCCAATTGGCTTTCAGGCGCAGATGCAGTGCGGCTTCCAGCGGCATGGCGGCCTGATCCGTTCGCAGCGTGAAATCCGCCATGTTCAAGGCGATCACCGGCAATCCGCCACCTTGCGTTTCCAGTGTGAAGGCGCCGCGCCAGCGGCCGTTCTCGCCTTCCACAAACCCGGCCTCGCCATTCGGTGCAAAGCGGATTGTGGCACCGCTTGTGCTTTTCAGTATTGACGGCACCTTGACCGTAATCGCCTTGCGTTCCGGCATATAGGTAAGATGCAGCTCCGGTGCATCGACCGTGAACCGCGTCAGCGCGCGGGTGAGCGCACGCACCATGGCCGGATCGCTTCCGGCCAGTGGAATCTGCCGCGCCAGGCTGCGCCCGTTTGTGATGCCGCCTTCGGCCGTGATGGTGCCGATCAGATCGGCACTCGCCGTGCCGTTGATCCAGCCGCCGGTGCCTTTCATCTGCACATCTGCGCGTGCCGCAGAAATGTCGTGGCCGCTCGCGACGGTGTTTGCCGCCGCAAGATTGACGTGAAGCGCAAGTGGGCCGGATACACCCCAGCCGGAATTGGCATAGCCAAGCTGTGCTGCGCCGGAGTGTGCGTTTACCACCAGTTTTTTGGCGCGGGATTGATCGAACCGTGCTTCCGAGGCCGTTAAATTCACATCCGATGCCATGGTGGCATCGAGCGTGCCGCGCAATGCGTTGCCGCGAACGTCGCTGGCCTTGAGAGAGAGTTGTGCGGTCTTCGCCGCGGCATCCGGGGTTTCGGCATCCTGTGTGTTCAGCCGCAACGCCATGGAAGCGGCAGTGAAACGCGCATTCTGCCATGTGGCACGCTGAAGGCTGACGCTGCCGCTCAACGTGCTTGCATGCCATTTGCCTTGATAGGCGATGCGTTTTGCGCCCAGTGCGATTTCAAGATCGGAGGTCTTGCCATTGGCGCGGCCCTCGATCCGGCCGGCCAAGATGTCGGCCGTAAAATGCCGGCTGCGCAATTGCGCGGGCTGGATGCTGGCTCTGAGGTTGCGAATCTGTGTGCCGATAAACGCACCGGTGCCGGCGGCGACCACATTGCCCGCGGGCGTCTCAATGGTCAGCCGCGCATTTTCGAATGAAATGCCCAGCGGCTTGCGCGGCGGCGGCACTGCTCCACCGGCAGTGCCGGCCGGTTCTGCCGCCGATGGCTTTGTGAAGACGGCCAGCAGCCGGTCCAGTGCACCAAAGGAAACCTGTTTGCCGTCGAAGTGGATGCGAAGCCTGGGCTCCGTCATTTCGATGGATTCGATGTCCGGCACAAAATGGTCGCCGCCAAGCCAGATGTGCAGCCGTTCGATGGTCAGATCGGGCGCCAGCGACGGGCCAAGGCGCACACGCGCATCGATGGCACCCCAGTCGAACTGGCTGATGTCGATTTCGGAAGCGATGCCCTTGCGTGCCAGATAAAATTCCGCAACGCGGCTCGCGATATAGTTCCGCCCCAGCGACAGGACGATTAGCAACGCCAGAATGACGGCGAGTATGATCACCAGCACGCGCGACCAGCCGCTGTGTTCTCTCTTGCTCTCTCTCTTGCTCTCTGCGGGAACTTCAGGTGACACACTGCCTCCGGCGGCAGGAAAGGCGCTTCAACTGTTGGCGGTTTTCAAGGCGACGATGTGGCGATAGCGGTTTCAGCGCGGTCCTTCATCACAATAGGCCGCCAGAATGGATGCGATGGCGGCCGAAACCTTTCGCGCCATGGCGAGATGCAGGAATTCATTGGGGCCATGCGCGTTTGAATGCGGTCCCAAAACGCCCGTCACCACAAACTGGGTTCCGGGGAATTTTTCGCCCAGCATGGCCATGAACGGAATGCTGCCGCCCTCCCCCATATAGGCCGGTGGATTGCCGAAATGATCCTGCGAAGCGCGCTGCACGGCGCGCTCCAGCCATGGCGCAAGCGGCGGCGCGTTCCAGCCGCTCTGCCCGCCTTCGGCATCGAACACCACCTCCGCGCCATAAGGGTGCACGGTTTCGAGCGTTTCTTTCATCGCCGTGACCGCGGCCTGCGCATCGCAGGTTGGCGGCAGCCGCATGGAAAGTTTCAGCGTGGTGAACGGCAACAGCACATTGCCTGCGTTCTCCGGCGCCGGATATCCGGCCATGCCGGTGATCGCCAGTTGCGGCCGCCAGGTCCGGTTCAGCACTAGTTCTGGCAGATCGCCGGCCATCGGTTTTGTGGTACCGGCGAAGGGCATTTTGGTGAAGATGGCATCGCCCAGAACCGTGGCGGATTGTTTTGCCTGTTCGATCCGGCCCGGCGGAATCTGGACGTGAAGCCCGGGCAGTTTGATCGCGCCGCTTGCTTCATCCTCGATCCGCGAAACAAGGCTGCGCGCGATGCGGAAGGATGATGGCACGATGCCAGACGCATCGCCGGAATGCACCCCTTCGCCCAGCACGCGCACGGTCAATGTGCCCATCGCGATGCCGCGCAACGATGTGGTCAGCCACAGCCGCTCATAATCGCCACAACCGGAATCAAGACAGACGACCAGCGACGGCGTGCCGATGCGATCCGCCAGATGATCGATATAGGCGGGCAAATCGGTACTGCCCGATTCTTCGCAAGCCTCGATCACAATTACGCAATGGGGGCGGGCGATATTCTGTTCGGTAAGTGCAAGGAGGGCCGAAAGACTTGCGAACATGGCATAGCCATCGTCGGCCCCGCCGCGCCCATAAAGCTTGCCGTCCTTCAGGACCGGCGTCCACGGTCCGGTACCATCCGCCCATCCCGCCATCTCAGGCTGTTTGTCGAGGTGGCCATAAAGCAGGACCTTGCCCGGCCCATTGCCCGGCACGTCGATAAAGATAAGCGGGGTCCGCCCCTCAAGATGCACAATTTCGAGACTGGCACCCGGAAGCGCACCAAGTCTCGCGCGCGCCCAGTCCGCAAACAGCGCGACGGCTTTTTCCATATGGCCATGCGCAGCCCATTCGGGGTCGAAGGCGGGCGATTTGTTCGGGATGCGGATGTAATCGGTCAGTGCCGGAACGATGTCATCGTCCCAGATGCGTTCCATGAAGCGCGTGAGTTTTCCGGTATCCATCGATGCTCCACACTCCTCCGCCCGGAAGCAGCAGACGTGCCGGCCTCTGCCGCTTACCGGTTGATGTCATAGGCCGCGATCACCGCGGTGTTGAAGATCTCGCTCATCTTCGCGTTCAGCGGCGCGATCTGGATCGAACGCTCCAGCCCGACCAAAAGCGGGCCGATCACGCTGACTGCGCCCACCTGCTGCAGCAATCTGGTGGAGATGGAGGCCGAGTGAACCGCCGGCATGATCAGCACATTGGCGGCATCGCTCAGGCGGCAGAACGGATAAAGGGCTGCCATCCGTTCCTTGTCCAGTGCTACATCCACCGCCATTTCGCCGTCATATTCGAAATCGACGCCGCGCG
This sequence comes from Alphaproteobacteria bacterium, assembly GCA_017308375.1. Classification (GTDB taxonomy): domain Bacteria; phylum Pseudomonadota; class Alphaproteobacteria; order Micropepsales; family Micropepsaceae; genus Rhizomicrobium. The sequence continues at coordinate 13,214 of JAFKEW010000059.1, read as the reverse complement.
AATCCAGCATCTTCACCGCTTCGATAATGCGTTCGCTGCGCTCGCTGCGGGGAAAGCCGAATGTGGTCGAAGCCAGAAGCGCCACGCGTGGCGTATGGCCGAAGCGCCGTGCGACGCCGGCCGTCTGGACCGCGATGTCGGCCAGTTCCGCCGCGGTCGGCATTTCGTGCACGCTGGTGTCGGCCACATAAACCACCCGGCCCTTGGCAAAGGTCAGGATGACGCCGATCGGCCGCTGCCCCTTCGGCGCATCGAACACGGTACGGATATCGTTCAGCGCCACCGAATAGCTGCGAGTGACGCCGGTGACCATCGCGTCGGCATCGCCTGCCGCCAGAAGACAACTGGCATAGATGTTGCGGTCGTTGGCCACCATCCGCACACAGTCGCGATAAAGCGCGCCGCGCCGTTGCAGCCGTTTGTACAAAAGGTCGACATAAGGCGACGCCTGCCGGGCCGAGGCGGGAACGCGCACTTCCAGTGCATTCTCATCCATGCCGGTGGCACGGATGCGTTCCTTGATCACTTCCGAACGGCCGACCAGGATCGCCTTGCCCAGGCCGGAGTTCTGGAACGCGGCCGCGGCCCGGATCACCGATTCCTCTTCGCCTTCGGCGAACACCACCCGCTTCGGGTTGGCGCGCACGCTGGCGGTGATGGTCTGGAACAGCATCGCCGACGGGTCGAGGCGGGCGGAAAGCTGATAGCGATAGGAATCCGGGTCCTTGATTTCGCGCCGCGCGACGCCCGATTCGACCGCAGCTTCCGCAACCGCGGACGACACACGGCTGATCAGGCGCGGGTCGAACGGCACCGGAATGATGTAGTCCGGGCCATATGTCGGCCGCGCACCGCGATAGGCCAGTGCCACTTCATCGGGCACATCCTCGCGCGCCAGTTCGGCCAATGCGTGTACGGCCGCGATCTTCATCGCTTCGTTGATGGTGGTGGCACGCACGTCCAGCGCGCCGCGGAAGATGTAAGGAAAGCCCAGGACGTTGTTCACCTGGTTGGGATAATCGCTGCGTCCGGTGGCGATGATGGCGTCGGCGCGCGCTTCCTTCGCCGCTTCCGGCGTGATTTCGGGATCGGGGTTGGCCATCGCGAAGATGATCGGCGCCTTGTTCATGGTTTTCACCATTTCCGGCGTCACCGCGTCCTTCACCGACAGGCCCAGGAACACGTCACAGCCTTTCAGCGCATCTTCCAGCGTGCGGTCCTTGGTCTCCGCCGCGTGGGCGGATTTCCACTGGTTCATGCCGCTGGTGCGGCCGCGATAGATCACGCCCTTGGAATCGCACAGGATCGCGTTCTCATTCGGCAGTCCCATGGCTTTCAGAAGTTCGAGACAGGCGATCCCCGCAGAGCCCGCGCCGTTCACCACCACCTTGATGTCGCTGAGTTTGCGCCCCGTCATGTCGAGTGCGTTGATCACACCGGCCGCGGAGATGATCGCGGTGCCGTGCTGATCGTCGTGGAACACCGGAATGTCCATCAGTTCGCGCAGCCGCTCCTCGATCACGAAGCAGTCCGGCGCCTTGATGTCTTCCAGATTGATGCCGCCGAAGGTCGGCCCCAGATAGCGCACGCAATTGATGAAGGCATCGACATCGGTGGTATCCACCTCGATGTCGATCGCGTCCACATCGGCAAAACGCTTGAACAGAACCGCCTTGCCTTCCATCACCGGCTTGGAGGCCAGCGCCCCCAGATCGCCCAGGCCGAGAATCGCGGTGCCGTTGGAAATCACCGCCACCAGATTGCCCTTGGCGGTGTAGTCATAAGCGGCGTCTGGCCGCTCCGCGATCACCCGGACCGGCACGGCCACGCCCGGGCTATAGGCCAGGCTCAGATCACGCTGGGTCGCCATCGGCTTGGTGGGGGAAATCTCGATCTTTCCCGGCTTGCCGTTGGTGTGGAAAGCAAGCACTTCTTCCTGGGTAAACGAGGGTTTTTTGATATTGGGCATCAATCGAACCGGTTGAAACAATGCTGGGGACTATCTGTCTTTGACCATTCGCCTTTCAATGGTGCAAGGGCCGCAGGCCGCAGGCGATCTGATAGGATCGGGTCATGAACGAACACTTTACCCGCGCCGCCGCATCGGCAGGGCCCGCAACGGCGGCGTCCCCATCGGCGGGAAACGATGCCGTCACGCCTTTGATGGCCCAATATCTCGAGATTAAGGCCCAGAATGACGGCTATCTGCTGTTTTACCGGATGGGCGACTTCTATGAACTGTTCTTCGATGACGCAGCCAGGGCGGCTGCGGCGCTCGACATCGCGCTGACCAAGCGCGGCAAGCATCTGGGTGAAGATATTCCGATGTGCGGCGTGCCGGTCCATGCCGCCGAGCAATATCTGGAAAAACTGATCCGCAAGGGCTTCCGGGTGGCGGTCTGCGAGCAGGTGGAGGACCCTGCAGAGGCGAAAAAGCGCGGTTCCAAGGCGGTGGTGCGCCGCGATGTGGTGCGTCTCGTCACGCCGGGCACCCTGACCGAGGATTCCCTGCTGGAGGCCCGCAGCGCCAATATTCTGGCCGCGCTCGGCCGGGCCGGCGGCCAATGGGCGCTCGCCAGCGCCGATATGTCGACCGGGGAATTCCGCGTCGGCACCGTGGGGGCGGACGGGCCCGGCACCGAACTGGCACGGCTCAGCCCCCGCGAATTGCTGACGCCGGACTCACTTTTCGCCGATCCGGAGATCGCGCCGCAGCTCTCCGCCCCCGGTGTCGCGCTGACCCCGCTTCCGGCCGCGAAATTCGATTCGGGCGCCGGGGGCCGCGCGCTCTGTGCCCTTTACGGGGTGGCGACGCTCGATGCTTTTGGCGCTTTCACCCGGGCGGAGCTTTCGGCGGCGGGCGCCCTTGTCGGCTATCTGGAACTGACGCAGAAGGGAAAATTGCCGGCCTTGCAGCGCCTTGTGCGGCAGGCGTCCAACAGTTTCATGGCCATCGATGCCGCCACGCGGCGCAATCTGGAACTCAGCCAGACACTCTCGGGTAGCCGTGCCGGCAGCCTGCTCGGCACCATCGATTGCACGGTGACGGCGGCCGGTGCGCGTGAGCTGGGCGCGCGCCTTGCCGCTCCGCTGACCGATCCGGGCACCATCGTGCGCCGTCAGGATGCGGTGGCCTGTCTGGTGGGCGCGGATGATTTGCGGGCGCGTTTGCGCGAATCCTTGCGCCACGCGCCCGATCTGGCGCGCGCGCTTGGCCGTTTGTCGGTCGGGCGCGGCGGTCCGCGCGATCTCGGCGCGCTGCGCGATGGCATCCAGTCGGCGCGGGCCCTGCGCGATCTGCTCGGCGATCTGGACGATCCGCTGGCGCAATCGCCGGGGGAGCTTCGCGAAATTGCCGCCCACCTGCGCGATGGCGTGGCGGCGGTTTCATCGTTGAGTGATGCGTTGTCACATCTTCTGGCCGCAGAATTGCCGCTTCTGGTGCGCGATGGCGGTTTCATTGCCGCGCGCGCGCACGCGCCGCTGGACGAGGTGCGGGCGCTGCGCGATGAAAGCCGCCGGGTGATCGCGAGCCTCGAACGGCGTTATCGCGAACAAAGTGCTGTGGCGGCGTTGCGCATCAAGCACAATGGCGTGCTCGGCTATTTCATCGAAGTCACGCCCCAGCATGCCGACAAATTGCAGACGGGCGAGAACCGCGCGCTGTTCCACCATCGCCAGACCATCGGCAGTGCGGTGCGTTTTTCGACCGATGAACTGGCAAGCCTCGCCAGCCGTATTGCCGAAGCGGCGGATCAGGCGCTCGCCATTGAGCGCATGTTGTTTGAAGAGATGAGTGCGGCGGCGCTGGCGGCGGCGGAGCCGCTGGGCCGGATTGCCGATGCGCTCGCACGCCTCGATGTGGCGGCGGCGCTGGCGGAGCTGGCGGTCAAACGCCGCTATGTGCGGCCTGTTTTGTCGCCAATGACTGCAATCTGTCGGGCGATGGGCCAGAAAACGGGCTAGGGCGGTTGTGGCTCGTCACCGGGCCCAACATGGCCGGCAAATCGACCTTTCTGCGCCAGAACGCGCTGATTGTGGTGCTGGCGCAGATGGGCTCCTTCGTACCGGCGGAAAGTGCCCATATCGGTGTGGTGGACCGGTTGTTCAGCCGTGTCGGCGCGGCCGACGATCTGGCCTCCGGTCGCTCCACCTTCATGGTGGAAATGGTGGAGACGGCGGCGATCCTCAATCAGGCGACGCCGAAAAGCCTCGTCATTCTGGATGAGATCGGCCGCGGCACCGCCACCTTCGACGGGCTCGCCATCGCCTGGGCCACGGCTGAGCATCTGCACGAACAGAACCGTTCGCGGGCGCTTTTCGCCACCCATTATCATGAGATGACGGCGCTCAGTGAACGGTTGCGGGGACTTGCCTGCGTCACCATGCGGGTCAGCGAATGGAATGACAGCATCGTCTTCCTGCATGAGGTGGCGCCCGGCACGGCCGATCGCTCCTACGGCATCCATGTCGCCAAGCTGGCGGGGTTGCCCGGGCCGGTGATTGCGCGGGCGCAAGCCGTTCTTAGTGCGCTGGAAGAGGGGCGGGAGGGGCATAAGCCTTTGGCCCGGATCGACGATCTGCCGCTTTTCGCCCATCAGCTGCCTGCGCCTGCCGCTGCCGCACCCACCGGCCCCAATGCGGTGGAAACGGCTTTGGCCGCCCTCGATCCCGATACGCTCAGCCCCCGCGCCGCGCTGGAAGCGCTCTATGCCTTGAAAGAGAAGCTGGCGGCGCCCGGCTGAGAAGACTTGCCGCAGCCGCCCCGCCCGATGCAGCATCGCGTGCAATGAGCGACACACCGCGTGACGCCAGGTCCGCCGCCCGCCGTGGCGGGCCGGAACAGCCCCGGAAATTTCTGGTGATCGTCGATACGACGCCGGAATGCCGGGCTGCGATCCGTTTTGCCACCCGCCGTGCCCAGCATACCAGGGGCCGGGTCACCCTTCTCTGTGTGGCAAGGCCGGGCGACTTTCAGCAATGGCGCGGGGTGGAGGAGATCATGCGCGACGAAGCCCATGCCGAGGCGGAAGCGCTGGCCTTTGCCGCCGCGGGCGATGTGAACAGCCTCTCCGGCCTGATCCCCGAAATCGTCCTGATGCACGGGCGCACGGCGGAATGCCTGGCCGAACTGGTCGACAATGATCCCGACATCTCCATTCTGGTGCTGGCGGCCGGTACCTCGAAGGAAGGGCCCGGGCCTCTGGTCACCGGCTTCGCCGGGCAATCGGCCGGCACCAATCCGATTCCGGTGACCATCGTGCCCGGCAGCCTGTCAGACGCGGAAATCGATGCGCTGGCCTGAAATATATCGGCCGGGTACTAGACTTTTAATCCTATATACCCTATATTCGTTCCTATGATGAACATGCGGCCGACTTGCGGCAAACCGGGGGAGGCGGGCTAGGAATGTGGGATTTCAGCCTGTCCAGGGCCTTCGGTGCCGTTCTACGCACCTTGCCCTTCGTCATGCTCCGCCTGATCGTCTATTTCGGCATGGCGCTCTTTATGGTGTTCGCCGTCGCACTCGGCAGCGGTGTTGGCTACGGCATCGGCCGGATGACGGCCGGTTATCACGCCCGGCTCGGCGGCGCGTTGTGGGGCGGGCTTGCCGGTCTTGCCCTGACCGTCGGCCTGATCCGGCTGGCGCGGTCTTACATCCTTTATCTGGTCAAGGCCGGGCACATCGCGGTGCTGGTGGAACTCTATGATGGCCGTTCCATTCCGGCCGGTGAATCGCAGATCCGCTATGGTGCACAGGCGGTGCGCACCCATTTTGTGGAATCCTCGGTGCTGTTCGGCGTCGATCTCGCGATCAAGGCGGTGCTGCAGGCTTTGATCAGCACGGTGAACCGTATCAGTGCCTTTCTGCCGATCCCGGGCCTGCGTGCCATCCTCGGCATCGCGGAGGCGGTTGTGCGCACCTCCCTCACCTTCGTTGATGAGGTGATCCTCGCTTATCTCATTCGCACGGGCACTGAGAACCCGTGGGAAACCGCGAAGGACGGCATCATCCTCTATGCCCAGAATTACCGCCACTTTCTGAAGAATGCGGTCTGGCTGACGTTTTTTCTCTGGCTGATCACGCTGGCGATGTTTGCGGTGTTTCTGGTGCCAGCGGGGATTTTGGCCGCGGCTGTGCCGGGCAGCCATTGGGTCTGGGCCATCGTGTTTGCCTTCGTGTTCGCGCGCGCCTTGCAGCTGGGCATGCTGGAGCCTTTGGCGATTGCCGCATTGATGGAAGTGTTTTTCACCCGCATCGAAGGGCAGCGGCCCGACCCCGAATGGCAGCAGCGGCTTACCACCACATCGCGGAAATTCCAGGAACTGGTGGATAAAGCAGGGCGCTGGGCACCGTCACCGTCACATCAGCCGCCACTGCCAGGAGCCATACCATGACTGGACAGATCGTTGTCGCCATTGCTATCGCCGTCGTCGCGCTGATCCTCAGCGCGGGCCTCTACAGCCTGTGGGTCGGGGGCGATGTGTCGCGGACATGGTCTAACCGTCTGATGCGGATTCGTGTGCTGGCACAGTTCATCGCGATCCTGATCATCATGGCCGTGTTGTATTTTACCAGCAAAAGTTAGATAGCTAAGCAAATGAGCAAGACACTCTACGACAAGATCTGGGACGCCCATCTGGTGCATCAGGCGCCGGGCGAGGCAAGCATCATCTATATCGACCGCCACCTGGTGCATGAGGTGACGAGCCCGCAGGCCTTCGAAGGTTTGCGCAACACCGGGCGCCCGGTGCGCCGGCCGGAACTGACGCTTGCAGTTCCCGATCACAACGTGCCGACCAAGGATCGTGCCAAGGGGATTGATGATCCGGAATCGCGCGAACAGATCGCGACTCTGGAAGCCAATGCGCACGCCTTCGGTGTCGAATATCTCGGGATGGACGATATCCGTCAGGGCATCGTGCACATTGTCGGGCCGGAACAGGGTTGGACCCTGCCGGGAACGACCATCGTCTGTGGGGACTCCCACACCTCCACCCATGGTGCGTTTGGCGCGCTCGCCTTCGGTATCGGCACCAGCGAGGTGGAGCATGTGCTCGCCACGCAGACCCTGCCGATGCGCCGGTCGAAGAACATGCGCGTGACCGTGAACGGCACGCTGCCGATCGGCGTCACTGCGAAAGACATCGCACTCGCCATCATCGCCAAGATCGGGACCGCGGGCGGCACCGGCTATGTGGTGGAATATGCCGGTGATGCGGTGCGCGCGCTCACGATGGAAGGTCGCATGACCCTCTGCAACATGACGATCGAGGCGGGTGCCCGCGCCGGGTTGGTTGCGCCGGATGAAACGACATTTTCCTATATCGCAGGCCGCCCACGCGCGCCCAAAGCCGCGGCGTTTGAGGCGGCGGTTACCTATTGGCGGACGCTGAAATCGGACGACGATGCGGTGTTCGATGCCGAGATCACGCTCAACGCTGCCGACATTCCGCCGATGGTCACCTGGGGCACCAGCCCCGAACAGGCCTTGCCGGTGACCGGCGTTGTGCCAGATCCCGCACAGATGGCCGACGAGAACAAGCGCGCCGCCGTTGAACGTGCGCTCGCCTATATGGATTTGAAACCCGGTACGCCGCTTTCCGCGGTGAAAGTCGATCGTGTTTTCATCGGTTCCTGCACCAATGGCCGGATTGAAGATTTGCGTGCGGCCGCGGCTATTGCCAAGGGCAAGAAGGTTGCGGCGCATGTGAACGCGATGGTGGTTCCAGGCTCCGGCCTTGTGAAGCATCAGGCCGAGGAAGAAGGCCTCGACCAGGTTTTCATCGAGGCGGGTTTCGACTGGCGTGAGCCGGGCTGTTCGATGTGCCTTGCGATGAATGCGGACAAGCTGGAAGCGGGAGAGCGTTGTGCCTCCACCTCCAACCGCAATTTTGAAGGCCGTCAGGGCCGTGGCGGCCGCACCCATCTGCTTTCGCCTGCCATGGCTGCTGCTGCTGCGATTGCCGGCCATCTCACCGATGTGCGGGACTATCAGAAATAAGCGGGCTTGATCCGGTCAGAAGAAACTGACCGGATCAATGTCCACCGTCAGCCGCACCGCGTTGGGCAGTTTCACCGCCGAAAGCCAGGTGCGCAGATAGGCCTGCACATCCACGTTGCGCCCAGCCTGCACCAGAAGCCGCTCGCGTGTTTGTCCGCGCAGCAGGTGATAAAACGCGGGCGTCGGCCCCCACACTTTCACGTCGCGGGCATGGGGTGCCGCTTTGGCGAGCGTACGGCCCGCATTTTGTACCAATGCGGAATCGCGACCGGACAGGATAAGGGCGGCCAGACGGCCGAATGGCGGCGTGCCCGCACGCTCGCGATAGGTGATTTCCTGATCGTAAAAACGATCGCGCCCGCCTGCGCCGCTTTCCGTCATCGCGTGGATCACATTGTCTGCAGGGTTGCGGGTTTGTAGCAGCACCAGCCCCGGTTTCTCTGCCCGGCCGGCGCGGCCCGCCACCTGTTGCAGCAGTTGAAAAGTACGCTCACGCGCGCGCAAATCGCCATCGGCGGTGCCAAGGTCGGCGTCGATCACACCGACCAGCGTCAATTGCGGAAAATGGTGACCCTTGGCCATGATCTGCGTGCCGATCAGCACGTCGATCTCGCCTTTCGCCATGGCGCGAATTGCGGCCTGGGTTTCGGTGGGGCCATGCAATGTGTCGCTCGATGCGATCGCCATGCGTGCATCGGGAAAGACGGCGGCGAACTCTTCCGCCACGCGTTCCACACCGGGACCGCAGGCGATCAAGCTTGCTTCCGCGCCACAGGCTGGGCAGGCGGGCGGTGTCTGTGTTTCGTAACCGCAATGATGGCACATCAGCCTTTTGCGATAGCGGTGCTCGACCAGCCAGGCTGAGCAATCGCGGCAGATCAGCTTGTGGCCGCAGGCGCTGCAAAGCGTCAGCGGTGCATAGCCGCGGCGGTTGAGAAACAGCATTGCCTGCTCGCCTGCGGAAACTGTCGCGGCAATGGCTTCGCGCAACGGCTGCGAAATCCAGCTTCCCGCTTCGGCTTGCGATTCCCGCAGATCGATGGCGTGCACGGCCGGAAGATTGGCTGCCCCATGGCGGCGCGGCAGTTTCAGCCAGTGGTAGCGGCCACTTTTGGCATTGACGTAACTCTCGATCGATGGCGTCGCACTGGAAAGGATGATCGGGCAGTTCTCGAGCCGCGCGCGCACCACCGCCATGTCGCGGGCGTGATAGATCACGCCATCTTCCTGTTTGAAGGCGTGTTCATGTTCTTCATCGGCGATGATCAGCCCCAGTTCCGGGAATGGCAGGAACAGGGCCGAGCGTGCGCCGACCACCACGCGTGCTTCGCCCGTCATCACCGCGCGATAGGTGCGCCGGCGTTCCTTCTGCGAGAGATCGGAATGCCATTCCGCAGGGCGTGTGCCGAAGCGTGCAGCAAAGCGATCGAGAAATTGCACCGACAATGCGATTTCCGGCAGCAGAACCAGACTTTGCCGCCCCTGGCGAAGGGCTTCTGCAATGGCCTCAAAATAGGTCTCGGTCTTGCCCGATCCAGTCACGCCGTCCAGCAGATGGGTGCGGAAGCTGCCGGCCAAAATCGCATCGCGCAGAATTACGGCGGCATTGTTCTGCTCATCGTTCAAAGGAACGGCGGCAAAGCCCGGATCGGGCACACCGAACGGGGCGAATTCCGGCAGCGAGACCTGTTTCAGGGCGCCGCATGCGATCAGGCCGCGCACCACGGCTGGGGAAACATTGGCTTCCTCTGCGATGGCCGGGATTTTCCGCGCCAACCCATCGGCGCAAGTCTTGAGCACGCGCTGGCGTGATGGTGTGAGGCGGGGCGGAGTATTGGTGGTCGCGATATAGGCAATCTGTGGAATTTCGGCCGCGAAAGCGGCGGCGGAGCGCAAGGCGAGCGCCAGCACCATGCCGGGCGGAGAAAGCGTGTAGCGCGCCACCCAATCGATGAAATCGCACAAATGTTCCGGCAATTGCGGCTGGCCGTCGAGTGGCGTTGCCATCTTCAGCCGTGCATCCGAAAGGGCGCCTTCGGCTGGGCCCCAGACCACGCCCAGGCTTTCCCGCCCGCCAAGTGGCGCCTGCACCAGCGTGCCGCGCGGGAGCGGGGCGGCCAGCGCATAGTCATAGGCGCCCTTCAACGGCAGCGGCAGCAGAACGCCTGCGCGTGCCGTTTGCGGATCGGGCTTCAAGGCGGGTTCGCTCATGGGCTACAATTTCGTTGCCGAATCCATTTGGTCAAGCTGGAGGTCATGAAGCTTTTTATCGATAGTGCCGATCCGCAGGAGATCGCCGAACTCGCCGAAACCGGACTGGTGGACGGGGTCACAACCAATCCCTCACTTGCCGCCAAAACCGGGCTCGATATTTTTGCTGCGCTCAAAACCATTTGCGACGCGGTGCCGGGCCCGATCAGTGCGGAGGTTCTGGCCACCGACGCAGCCGGAATGATCGCGGAAGGGGAGCGTTACGCCAAAATCGCGCGCAACATCACGATTAAGGTTCCCCTGACGTGGGATGGGCTGAAGGCGTGCCATGCCCTTCGTGACATGGGGCTGATGGTCAATGTCACGCTGTGTTTTTCGCCGGTGCAGGCGATGATGGCGGCAAAGGCGGGCGCCAGCTTCATTTCGCCCTTTATCGGGCGGCTGGACGATATCGGTGAAGACGGTATGGGGCTGATCGCCGATATCCGTCAGATCTATGACAATTATGATTTCCGCACGGAAATTCTGGCGGCTTCCATCCGCTCCGTCAGCCATGTGCGAGAGGCAGCCCTGGCGGGCGCCGATGTGGCAACCCTGCCGCCTGTGATTTTCCGTCAATTGCTCAGCCATCCCTTGACCGACAAGGGGCTGGCCGCCTTTCTGAGCGATGCGAAAAAAGCGGGCCTGAAAATCCGCGACACATGATGCCATATGGCGCGGGCGATGGGGACGATGGCCGGGTCTGCTGACGATCTGAAGCGCGCCTGGCTCTCCTCGCTTGCCCATGAACGGCGGGCCAGTGCCAATACCGTGCGGGCCTATGGTGATGACCTGACCCGGTTTCTGGGTTTTCTCGAAAGGCATTTCGGCCACGCGGTGAACCGGGCTGCGCTCGGCCATGTTCTGCCGGCCGATATCCGGGCCTTTGTCACGGCGCGCCGGGCCGAAGGGCTGGGGGCACGTGGCGTACAGCGTGCACTGGCCGCGATCCGCAGTTTCTTCCGTTATCTGACGTGCGAAAACATTCTGGAAAATCCCGCGGCGCGCGTGGTGCGCACGCCGCGGGTCCGCCGCGGGCTTCCGCGCCCGCTGAGCGAAGGTGACGCCGAACGCACGCTGGCGGAGGCTGCAACCAACGATATCGAATGGCTGGCGGCCCGCGATGTTGCGCTGCTGACGCTGCTTTACGGCGCAGGTTTGCGCATTTCCGAGGCCCTGAGCCTGAAGCGCGGTGACGTTCCACTGGGCCGCGCCATCACCATTCTGGGCAAGGGCGGCAAGGAGCGCAGCGTGCCGGTGCTGCCGGTGGTGGCCGAAGCGATCGCGCATTATGCGGAGCAATGCCCCTATACGGGTGCGCGCGCGGCGCCATTGTTTCTCTCACGCCGCGGCAAACCGATGAGCCCGCGTGAAGCCCAGGCCCTGATGCAGAAACTGCGCGGACGGCTTGGGCTGCCGGAACGGGCGACGCCGCACGCGCTTCGCCATTCCTTCGCCACCCATCTTCTGGCCCATGGCGGCGATCTTCGCAGCGTGCAGGAATTGCTGGGCCACGCCTCGCTTTCCACCACGCAGACCTATACCGAAATCGAAGTCAGTCATCTGATGGATGTCTATGCCCGCGCCCATCCCCGTGGGCATTGAGCGTCGTCAGATCGCATCCGGATCGTCTTCCGGTATGTCGCGATTGGTGATGCGCGCGCCGCTCCAGATCTGGCCGAGTTTCCAGGCGAAGATCATGGTGCCAAGTCCCATCACGGCCATCAGCAGATAGGTACGGCCACCGAAATGTTCGTAGAGCGGGCCACAGGCAAGCGTTGCCAGCCCCAGAACGATGCCTGATGAGAATACGGTATAGAGGCTTTGTGCCGTGGCACTCAGCCGCGGCGGTACCGCTTTCAGGATGAAATACATCGCCCCCAGATGGGCCATGGCGAATGTCATGCCATGCAGAAGCTGTGCGAAGATGACGAAGGCAAGCGGCGGGTCGAAGGCCAGAATGCTCCAGCGGATGACGCAGCCCAATCCACCCAGAAGCAGGAGCCTGGTCGCCCCCACCACACGGAAAACCCGTAGCGAAAACGTCATCAGCAGGATTTCCGCAAATACGCCCAAAGGCCAGATCGCCCCGATCAGCGGGCCGCTGTAACCGATTTGCGTCCAGTGCAGACCGCCATAGGCGTAGTAGAAAGCATGCGATCCCTGATCGAGGCTGGCCGCCGTGAGGAAGACGAGAAACACCGGTGAGGCAATCAACTCGCGGGTTTCGGCAAAGGTGGCGCGCGCCCGCATGCGGAAATCGCTTTTGGTGCGATTGGGTCTTGGCGCCGGCAGGCGCGCCACCGCGATGAGGTTGAGCACGATGGAAATCGTCAGCCATGGCGCCAGCATACCGAGACCGAACACGCGCTTGGCAATGCCGGAGAGGAAGTTGCCGGCCACGAAACTGGATGACGCCCAAAGCCGGACATGGCCATAATCGAAATTGTGCCGCTCCGACAGCCGGACACTGGCGCTTTCCAGAAGCGGAGAAACTGCGCCCGTCGCCACATTGGCGGCGATCGCCGCCGCGAAGATCAGCAACGGTGCGGTCACGAAATTGAGCGCGCCATAACCCACGAGCACGATGGTGTAGAGAAACAGCATCATGGCCCGGCGATCACCGCGCGCATCGGCGATCATGCCGGTGACGGGCGCAACCACCACGCGCAGCAACATGCCCGCGGACAGAAGTGCACCGATTTCGATGGATGACAGGCCACGCCAGGCCAGCCACGCGCCAAAGAACGGTGTGTAGGCTCCGCCAATCAGGCCAGATGCGCCATGCGCCAACGCAAGGCGGAGAGCCACGCCGCGCAATCGCTTGTCACCCCGTCGGCGGGATACGAAGCATGCGCCGTTCTGCCATCGCGGCCAGGCTTTCCCAGATCTGTTTTGCGGCGGCTTGTGCTTCCGGGCTTGCCTGCGTTTCCAGTGCGCATTGCAGCCGGATCAGCA
>JAFKEW010000040.1 GCA_017308375.1 Alphaproteobacteria bacterium | reverse complement strand
GAGAGGCCGAAGGCGGTAAACCCCGCGCCGAACAGCGATGGACCGGCGGCGGAACCAACCGCGCCGAGAACAAGAGAAGCCATGATGGAAATCCTGAAAAGAAAACGCCGCCGCAGTCAGCCGCGCGCAATGCGGAAGGCGAATGCGAGTTTCGCGTGCCACGCTGGCGAGAACGGTTCTTCGCTGACGGCGCGATTCTGGCGGGCGTGGATCAAGGTTCGCTGCCCACCCTTTTCAAGCGCGAGAGAGTCTTTATATGCGCTACCGCTTCGCTGCTTGAGCGCAATGATCCCGCAATGTTTGGCGGGGCCGCGGCGCACCATGCGGAACAGTGCAACATCGCCCGGCGCCAGCGCGTCGCGCGGAATTTCGCGCAAATGGCGGGACAATGCGTGATGGAGCGCTTCGTCCCCCGCAGCCTCCGCCCAATCGGGTGAATAAGGCGGAACGATTTCCGGCTCCGCGCCATAAAGCTCACGCCAGACACCGCGCAGAAGGCCGAGGCAATCTGCGCCCACGCCCTTCACACTCGCCTGATGCAGGTAAGGGGTGCCGATCCAGGTGCGGGCAATGGCGACAATGCGCCCGGCATTCCCCCCACCCGAACCATTCTCACTCCGCTCGAATGCTTCGACCTCCCCGCTAGGGGGAGGTGAAAGAGTCAATCTCTCAGTTTCCATAGCGGCTGCCACCATCGAGGATCTGGTTCTGCGTCGGGTACGCGGTAACGGCATCGTTGCCGGGCATGTAGGGAAAACCGCGAAACTGAAGCGCGTTGTCGAACTTCGCCTTGCAGGTGGCAAACTGCTTGTCGCAACCGGCGATGACGGTGAAGGCATCGCCGACAGCGACGGGCGCGCTCATCGCCTGCCACAATTCGATACTGACGCCGAGGGCGGAAACGCCGTGACGTTTCACCTCCATCGCGCTGGGTGCATTGGCACCGCCGGTGAAAGTGAATTTGCCGCCGGTGAACCAGCCATCGCTGTAGGCTTCGATGCCGGAGACGGTGAAACGGCGATCGTCCGCCACGCTTGCAATCACGCCATGCCCAGTAAATTGCGGCGCCGAAAGATCGACGCCGCAACGCGCATCACCGAGATCGGCATCGCAGGAATAGCCGAAGGCGCGACCCACCGGCTGATTGAGCACATGGGCAAGCCCGCGCATTTCGGCCTGAAATGCGGAATGGCCGCGCACAACCTCGCCCAGATTGCCTTTGCGCATCAGCACACGGGCATCGGTATCGGCCCAGTTGACGCGCCAGATTTCAATTACCGCATTGTCGTAAAGACCGGCAGCGAGATCGGCCGCGTTCAGCGATTCCGACGACAGGGCGCCGGAAACGGAGAGATTGCTGACCGACAGGCCGAGCGAGGACTGCACCGCCGACGCGGTGAAGCCACTTTCGGCCTCATACGTCACGCCATCGAAGCTGAGCGGCCTGTCGTGATCGGTGAAGCCCTGGACCACGCCATCGTTGCGGATGATCTTCCAGCACCAGCACAAGGTGGTGGCGCCGGATTGCAGATGCGCGGCCAGCGAAGGGACAAGCGTTTTCACAGCAACACCTCCACCAGCGGGATGGACGGGATCTCGCCCGCCGCGAAATTCGCCAGGTTGATCGCGAGGCGATCGCTGTCGAAACGCACCGGCGTATCGAATTCGAAACCGGCGGTGATCGCCGCGCCATCGGCAGGCGGCGCCGCGAAGGTGACGATGCCGGTACCGTCATCGAGCGTGAAACCGTTTTCCTGCTCCACACCGTCAAGCGCGATGCGTACCGTTCCCGCGACGGGTTTGGCGATCCGGCGCACCCAGCCGGATGCACCCGAGGCATAAATCTTCTGCAAAGCGAATGCGGTGGTGAGGCCATCGCCGGTGGCGAGCGTCTGGTCGGTGGTGGATGGCGTCTGCCCCGGCGGGCAGGATTTGCAATCGGCAAAATCACGGAAGCGGAAGCCATAAAGCCGGCCCAGACGCGCCTCAAAAAACGCGATCACGGTGTGCAGATCGTCCAGCGTCTTGATGCCATAGCCGACATCGTAACGGCGGCGGGAATTCGCCCACACCGCATTGCGCTGTTCAAAGCCGGAGCCGAGGGTGACGATTTCGGTCTTGCGTTCGGGGCCGCCGCTCGACTGAAACGCGATGGCCGTGGGAAAGCTGATGTCGTGAAAATTCATCTCAGAGATTCCTTTGGCCGCGGGCGAGTGCACGCGCCATCAACGCAGCGAGTTGCGGTTCGGAGCGCGCGAAACTTTGCGCATCCGGCGTGGTGACATTCAGAACGATCTGCGGCCGTGGCGGTTGCGCGGCAGGCGTAGCGGCAATTGTGCCGTTGGCGGCGGGCACGAACATTTCCGGCCCGCGTTCCCCCACCAGATAGGGCACACCGGATGAAACCGGACCACCCAGCGCACGTGCGCCGGAACCCGACAACAGTGAATCCGCAAATGAGCTGATCAGATTCTGCACCGGTTTGGTGATGAACTGGCTGAGCGCCACACGCTCAAAATCCGCCAGGATGGCGCTGACCATACCGTTGATCGACAGGCGGCCGGAGGTGGCGGCGCGCGCAATGGTGCGCGACACGGCATCGAAGCTTTTGTCCACCGCCTTTTCGATGGATTGCGTGGCATCGGCAACCGGACCGCTGGCGAAATCGTCAAGCGCACGCCCGGCGGAATCGAGCGTCGTGTCGAAGGCATTGTTTTCAGAATTTTCAGCCATGATCGGGATAAGCCTTCATCAAGGATTCAAGATCGGCACGGGCGAACGGCGCGGCCATGCCATGGCGGGCGGCAAACGCGCCCGTCAGTGCGCGCCATTCCGGCAGCGACAGCGCCCAGAAATCACGCGGGGAAAGCCCCATCACGCCGAGCCCGAAGCGGAGCCAGCGTGACCAGGGAAAGGGGCGGCGTTGGCGGCCCCCTGCCCGCCTTGATCGGAAAGACCAGCCGCTTCAAAAGCCGCCTTGACCGCGGTGACAAGCTGGCCGAGATCGCAGCCGAGCTTCAGCACATCGGCCGGTGACAGATTGTGCCCGCCGCCGCGCAACAAGGCGGCGGTGACGATGGCGAGATCGGCCGCGCGCACATGTTTCAGGCGCGGCGTGATCTGCGAAAGATCGGCGAGGCCCAGCCCCTCCTCAATCTCCGCCAATGCGCCAAGGGTGAGAACGAGGGTGTAGTGTTTGCCGCCGGCCGTCAGGGCGGCTTCGCCACGGATTCTGTTGGTCATCTCAAACCGCCGTGAAGCTGAGCGCGCCGGCGGAGGCGAGCGTGAGCGACAGCTTCACCTCGCCATCGAACGGGCCGTCATATTGCAGCGCCGTAATCTTGAACGGGCCGGTAACGGTGCCGAAACCCGGAATCACGATCTGAAAATCGGGACAGGCCTGATCGAAAAACGCCTGGCGCAGCGTTTCGTCCGAACCGGCGTCCTTGAACACGCCATTGCCGGAGATGGTGGCAGATTTGATTCCGCCGGCCAGAAGCTCCCGCCACATGCCGGTGGAGGCATTGTCGGTGATGTCGATGGATTGCGCGTTGAAGGCGAGCGTGGTGGCGCGCAAACCGGCCACCGTGATGAAATTTTCCGGAGACCCGCCATCGCCGATCTTGACGAGCAGGTTCCGGCCCATTTGAGCGGACATGTGTTGATCCTTCTAATCTTGTTCGAGCAGGGCGCGGAAACTGAGCGTGGCGTGCCAGGTGCGGCCGTCATTGCGGCGCCCATAATCCGCGCCGAGAAAATAAGGCCCGGTCAGTGTGAAGCCGGAGGGTGAAAGCGCCGCCGCATCGAGCGCGGCAATGACCGCGGCGGCAATTGCCTTCACCTCCCCGTGGCCGGGTGTGCGCGACCAGATGTGAACGGTGAAACGATGAACGCTTGCCGGGCCGGTGACGGTGCCGGCATCGGTTTCGCGATCATCGCCCAGCACCAGATAAGGCATCGCGGCATTGCGCGGCACCGCATCGTAAATCCGCGGCGGCGAGCCGAGTGCGGCCTGCACATCCACATCGGCGGCAAGCGCACTGTAAAGTGCAGCCTGCAAGGCAAGGCTTGCCGCGCTCATGGCCGGTCCTCACACAGCAATGTCATCAGCGCGGCAGGCGCCCCTTCATCCAGCACCACGACGATGGCGAGGATGCGCGAACCGATCACCACACGCTGACCCGCCGCTATCGCAGCATTGCGGCGAAGCGTGACGCGGACGCGGGCCCGCGATTCCGCGCGGTCACCATCGAAGGCATCGCGGCCGGACGATGGCGAAACATGCACCCAGGCCGAAGCGACTGCGGCCCAGCTTTCGCGAAAACCACCGCTGCCGTCGGGATCGAGCGTGCGCGCTTCGATCACCGCGCGCTGGTTGAGCGCGCCGATCACAGCCGCACCATGCGGTAAGGCGCGAACGATGCCGGCATCGGAACGGCGCGGGCCTGATCGCCGCGATTGGCATAGAGATCGGCGATCAGGTCCAGAATGCC
>JAFKEW010000058.1 GCA_017308375.1 Alphaproteobacteria bacterium | reverse complement strand
GCGGTGACGGTTGCGGTCGCCGTGCTCATCATCACCTGTCCCTGTGCGCTTGGGCTCGCGGTCCCGATGGTGCAGGTGGTGGCCGCGCGGCGCCTGTTCGAACGCGGCATCATGGTGAAAGACGGTTCGGCGATGGAACGCCTGACCGAAATCGATACCATCCTGTTCGACAAGACCGGCACGCTGACCATGGGCCGCCCGGTGCTGCAAAATCGTGCGGCGCACGACCCTGCCTCCCTCTCGCTTGCCGCTGCCATCGCGGCGCATTCCAATCATCCTTATTCTCAGGCTTTGGCTTCTGCCGCACCGCATGCGGCCATTGCGTTCGAAAGCGTTACCGAGCAGGCGGGCTTGGGGCTTGAGGCGAAGGCGGGTGAAACCGTCTGGCGGCTTGGTCGCGGCGATTGGGCGCTGCGTGCTGATGCCAACGCGGGCGATGCCGGAACGGTTCTGTCGCGCGATGGGCAGTTGGTGGCGGATTTCACTTTTGAGGACGCACCACGCGCCGATGCGCAGGCCGCGATGGCTGGCTTGCGCGATCAGGGTTTCGCGCTGGAAATGATCTCTGGCGATCGCCCCGGCCCGGTACGGCGTTTGGCCCAAACACTCGGCATCGCTGAGGCGCATGCCGCCATGCTGCCGGCGGAAAAGACCGCGCACATCGCCGCCCTTGCCACCGCCGGCCACAAGGTGCTGATGGTGGGCGACGGTCTCAACGATGCGCCAGCCTTGGTGGCGGCTCATGTCTCGATGGCGCCCGCCAATGCGGCTGACATCGGGCGTCAGGCCGCAGATTTCGTCTTCCTGCATCCATCGTTACTGGCGGTACCGTCCGTCATCACCGTCGCGCGCACCGCGAAGATGCGTATCCGGCAGAATTTTGCGCTGGCCGTGCTCTACAATCTGATCGCGCTACCGCTGGCGATTGCGGGGCTGGTCACGCCATTGATCGCGGCGCTTGCGATGTCAGGCTCTTCCATTCTGGTGGTCGCCAATGCGTTGCGGCCTTCGGGGTCGCCCGCCCATATCCGCCAGCCACGTGCGCACGCGGTGGATGGCGATCATTTGCCCGCGGGCGTAAGGGCGATGGGATGAGCGTACTCTGGTATCTGATCCCGCTTTCGCTTCTGCTTGGTGCGGGCGGCCTCGCGAGCTTTTTCTGGGCGTTGCGCTCCGGCCAGTACGAAGATCTCTCCGGCGCGGCCGAACGCATCCTGCTGGATGACGACGACCGCCCGATCTGATTACAAGCGCAGGCGGGGACCCCGATTCTGCTATGGGTCCCCCGGTCAAGCCGGGGGACAGCAGATTTTCTAATTCGCTGCGCTCATAAGAAAATCTAGCTGGCTGGGGCGGGAGGATTCGAACTGACTAGGTTTTCTTGGCGAGCAACGCGAGCTTAGAAAACCTGTCATCCCCGCGCAGGCGGGGACCCAAGTTCTGTTACGGGTCCTGCGGTCAAGCCGGGGGACAGCAGATACTCTAATTCGCTGCGTTCATAAGAAAATCGAGCTGGCTGGGGCGGGAGGATTCGAACCTCCGAATGCCGGAATCAAAATCCGGTGCCTTACCGCTTGGCGACGCCCCAAAACATCAGAAAAGGTGGCGGACCTTACTGATTGGGGCGGGGGCTTTCAACGTCCTGCGGTGCCCATATCCGCTGCCGCAGGGCAGATTATCCGCCGCGCGGCACATTATAGGTTTGGGAGGCCGTCTGGCGGAATTCGGGCCGCGCCGAAAGCCGCCGCCACAGCGCGTCCAGTACCGGATAGCGTGCGCCCGGCAGCAGGTCCGGCGCGGTCAGATGCATATAATCCAGCATGCAGCCGACGGTAATCGCCCCCATGTCGAGCGGTGCGGCCTCCGCCCATGGTTCCGTCTCCAGCGCGGCGACGGCACCCAGTGCCTGTGTCAGACAGCGGTCCATCCAGGATTGCCAGCGCAAGGCCGGCGGGCGGATCAGCCGCTCGTAATTATAGCTGCCGATCTTGTCGATGGCGCCCGTGGCCAGCGCGATCCGTTTCAGCGCCTGCCGCCGCGCCCGTCCTGCACGCGGCAGAAGCGCGCGCTCCGGCCCCACGGTTTCGTCGATGTGATCGAGGATCGCGGCTGAATCGATCAGCACTTCGCCGTCATTCAGCACCAGCGACGGAATCCGCCCCAGCGGGTTCGTTTTGCGCATGGAATCGAATTCGCCGAAGACGGAACGCGTGTCGTGCTCATAGGCGATGCCAAGCGTCAGAAGCGCCACCGCAACCCGGCGCACATAAGGGGAATCATACTGCCCGACCAGGATCATGTGGCTGTCCCGTCTGGTTTTCGTTGTCGCTGAAACCCACATTTTAGCGGAGGTTATCTGGCGTG
Organism: Alphaproteobacteria bacterium; assembly: GCA_017308375.1. GTDB lineage: Bacteria > Pseudomonadota > Alphaproteobacteria > Micropepsales > Micropepsaceae > Rhizomicrobium. The sequence continues at coordinate 111,229 of JAFKEW010000058.1, read as the reverse complement.
AACACATCCGAGTCTGCCTGATTTGAGACTCCTGCGACAATTGGGCCGGTTTTGAAATGATCACATACAGGTTCAACCTAGAGCATTCGCGTCGTGACGCGATGAAGCTGGATGGATATATTCCTTCTAGAACAGCGCGTTCGTATGGCCGGGATGATTGCTGCCGGCGTGTTCCCAAATCAGTTTTTTTGAAGAGCGACCTTTGGGGGGCGGCAATTATGATTTCTTTGGCGAAACCATTTGCGAAAAGCAGGATACGGAATACCCGGGCGCAGGTTGATCTTGCTGTCAGGCCGCGCGTGTATGGCGACGGCAAACTCCACATGTTGAGAATGTTTGTCGCCATGGCTCTGTCGGCGCCGTTGGTTGTTGCGATCGGCATTGCCATTGGCGAACTCACCATCATGTGGGCCTGGGAATAAGGACGGCAAGGTCCGCCTATTCGGGCAGGGCTGGATTGGGGTGATTTCCCGCGTAATTCATGCCGGGAGGGGGCAATCTCTGCGGGCGTTTGATCCCGGTTGCGAAGGCATTGCGAAGGCCGGGGCCCCCCATTATAAGGGCGCCTTCATCAGGAACCGGAGAGTAGCTCAGCCTGGTAGAGCACCACGTTCGGGACGTGGGGGCCGGAGGTTCGAATCCTCTCTCTCCGACCAGCTATTTCAATAGCTTAAGGCCCTCTCCCGACACCCCGAAATTGGGCGTGAGGGAATTTTGTGAGTGAATTTCCCGCGCCATCCGGTTTGCGACGGTATCGAAAAACGCACGTCGTTCGGCGATAAACGGGTCCACCTGCGCTTCGCGCATCGGCCCGTAGACATTCGTGCCGGGCACATCCGCGATCTTTTCCGCCACGTACCAGTCACCATCCGCCTGACTGATCGACCAGGTCGCGATCGTGAATTGATGCATCTCCACCCGCTTTCCACCGACTGCCACCAGCGCAGGTCGCTGGGCCACTCTGTTGGCGGCCATCCGCCGTGTCTCGTCCGCAACCTCCACATAGGCCTGCGTCGTATCGTAATCGCTGTGCCGGGCGAGCGCCTGCGCCGCGAGCTGCCCGCTGGTAAGGGCGACGTGGGTGATGAAGGCCGCGCGGATATCGTGCCAGCGGAATTTGCGGCCGAACTTCTCCCCCACAATCCGCATCGCGCGGTTCCAGGCCGATTTCGGCTTTTTGATCTCCCGCCATGGCTCCTGTGCCTGTGCTTCAGGATCCTTGCGCTTCCGCTGCCACATGATCAGCCGCGTCTGCCCGCGCGATCGGGCCTGATCCACCAGCTTCTGCAGATAGACCATCGCTTCCGGCGCGCCGGGCAGGAATGTGTCTTCGGCATCCTTCACGTTCTCGGCGAACAGGCGCACGCCGCCGGCGTCGAAATCGACGTTGTGAATAGCGAGCGTGAACACCTCTCCCCGCCTGAACCCGAAGTAGAGCGTGAGCATGATCGCTTCGATGACATGCTGCGGCACGATCGCCAGAACATCCGATAGCACCTTGTCGGGCACCGGCCGGGCCTTGCGCTTCGGCACATGCAGTTCGGGCACTTCCGGTGCGCGTTCAATGGCCGGTAGTTTTGTGATGGGGTCGCGGATCTTCGTCGCGCGGTCGAGAACCTCGCGCAGCATTCCCAAATAAAGGTTGATTGTGGCCGGGCCGCGCGGGCGGCCGGTGTCTTTCCAGAAGCGCGCATTTTCCGGCGCGTCGGGATCGCGCTTGGGGCCGCCCTTCCACGCTTTTACCGGCGTGATCCGTGCCTGCTTGACGTAGTCTCCGATGCGCCCCTCGTCGATAAACGAGACCGGCGTTTCCGGCCCGAAGAAGGCGAGCAGCTCGCGCATGTAACGCTTCTTGTTGGGCCAGTGCGCCTGTTTTTTCCACAGCGGTTTCAGATCGGCCATTACCTGCGCCAGCGCGAGCTGGCCGGCGTCGGGCAGTTTCGGCGCGATCTCCGCCTTGCGCCGGGCAACCCCTTCGGCCTGTTTGGCAGCGCTCTTGGATGTGACCGGCTCGCCCAGCGCGTCGAGGCAGTAGCCTTGATGTCGCACCGCCGACAAAACGAAGTCGTAGCGCCAGCGACGGCGCGCTTTGTCGAAGTGGACGGTCATATCCCCTGGGTCCTTTTGCGGGCAAGCTTACGGGATCACGCCTTCCGCGCGCAATTCGGCCATTGCGGCCTTCAGGGCGGCCGAACTGGCGGCCTTACGGGCCTGTCCGGCCGCTGGCCCGGCCTGCCTTGGGGCCGGCTTTGTGGGCCTGCTCCGCCGCTCCTGATAGGCGATAACCGAATCCAGATAGACGCGGACCCCACGACGGCCGATCCGATGGGCTTCGAGCTCGCCCGCCTGTACCAGTCGACGCACCTGGCTTTCGTCGACGTCGAGGATCTGCGCGATAGCGGAAATCTTGCGCGACTCCCGCGGCACCGGCCCGGATATGACGACGCGGGCTGTCATGCGGGACCGGCCGGAATAAAATCGGTCCAGCAGATCAGGACGCCCGACCATTGGGCGATGGCGCTATGTTCGCGTGCCCAGAAGGCGCAAAGGTCTGGCCAGGTGTCGAAACCATCTTCGCGCGCAAACTCATCCAGCCGGTCGGTTCGGAGCTTGGGCCCGATCTCAACACGCGCTTTTACAAAGTCGAGCCGCACTGGCAGTACGGCCGTGCAGGTCGCTGTGCCGATCAGCCGGCAATGCTTCGTGCGCATGCCGGTGTAGAGCTGCAAGATTTCGCCGGGTCGCGCATGCCGCTTGCGCTCGTTGCGCATCGTCTGCCGCTTGTTGAGAGCGCGGATCGGCTGGACGAATTGACGCTTAAAGCTATAGGCGACCATGGCTTGCGTACCGTCACGAAATGAAATCGGAGAAATCGACGCCAGCTTTCGCCATCCGTTCGAACAGCGCGGACATCGCCTGATCCTTCAGACGTAGCGCCATATCCAGCTTGTGCCGGGCTTCGCGCTCGCTGGCCGCGGCCATCGTGGCCTTGTTGTTCTTCGCTTCCAGCTCTTCGATATAGACGATCAGGTCATGTTCCAGCGCCAGGCGCGGAAACAGCAGGCGGACCATCTCTTCATCGTGGCTTGCGCCCGCCATGACGATCGACCAGCGGCGGCGCACGGACTGACGATGGTTCGGATCGCAGGTCATCTTCAGCGCTCCAGCTTCTCGATTTTCTTTGGACTGCGCGGCCCGAGCGCTTTCCAAACAAACGGCAGCGCGAGCACGGCGAACATGATCCCGATGAAGAACAGATCATCTTCTGCAAGGGTGTTCGTAAGTGCCCTGACCGCCAGAGTGCCGAACGCGAACCCGGCCAGCGCGTTAAAACTGCGTGCAAGAAGCTCGCTCATCGATCCCCCGGAAATGCGTTGTGTTCGACGCCATCGAGCAGACGGCCGGCGCGCTTCTTGCCGATGCGTTCGACGACGCAAAGGTCGGGCTTCATGACCGCCATATCGCTTGCACCGCGCGCGCGAGAGGCTTCGTAGGATTCATCCGCCCCAGCGGGCATGGGCGCCCACTCGCCCCACTGTTTGAAGAAGAAAGGCACCTCTGCGGCGGCGCACTGATCGCGCAGAGTGCGTGCCCAGCATGGATGCATCGGCCGGGCGTTGGGGCCGCTCTCCCCGCCGACGATGACCCAGTTCAGCAATTGACCAGCAGAGCCACAACCATATTTCCCAATGGCCGTCAGTGCATTGAAATGCGTGAATTCATGCCCGCTTATTTTGATTTCGGACTTAAGCGTGACCTGCGTTAAATTGATCGGGCCCAGCAGCGGCTCGCAGGACAGGAAGCGAATGGACGCCGGTGTGGCAAGAAGATGCGGGATGCGCTGGTTGGCGGCGGACTGATCTTCGCAGCTCATACCGAGCCAGACGTTACGCAATGGCCACCAGTCCGAACCATCCTGCGGCTGCGTGAATGGAAGGCCATATTTTTCGCAGGTTTCTTTGACGGTGGGCAATTTGTAAAGCTCGCGCGAGAACATCATTTCCAACACCACGCGATCAAAGGCGTTGTCGATGTAAGCGCGCAGCCGCTCCGGCCGTTTGGTCAGCATCATGAAGGTGTGTTGCGGGCAGAGCGCCATCACCGCGAAAATGCGATCGAGCATCCCGTCGGTGACGAATGGTGCCCCGATATCTGTCATGGAGCAGACGAAGATGCGGCGCGGACTTTTCCACCGTAGCGGTGCCAGCAGCATTTTTTTGTCGAGGAAGACGCTAACGTCGGGCGCGCGACGCAGGCGATAGCTGGGTTTGAAAGCGAAACCTGTGCCCAAGCGACGATTGATCACTTCGGCATAGCAATTGCGGCATCCCTCGCTGACATGTTCGCAATGCCAGCCAAGCTTGCCTATGGTCGAAACGCGGTCATCTTCCCGCTGCAATCTGGCGGCGCGGATTGGATTCCACGAATAGTCCGTCCATTCAATCGCGGTTTTGCCCATCACCCGCGCTCCTTCATCGCCGCTTCGCGCGCCGCATTCAGGCGGGCCATCTTTTCGTTCGAGCCGCCGGCATCGGGATGGGCGGTTCTGGCGGCGCGACGAAAGGCGAGATCGATCTCCGCCAGATCGGCATCGCGGCTGCAGCGCAGGATTTCGGACCAGTGCGGTTCGGCCGGCGCGGGCAGGGCGCGGAAGCCCTGAAACGAGGCGCGGACAAGCGCCAGCGTTCCGTGCCGCAGTTCGACCCGGCGGGCCTCTATAATGTGGTGAATGGCCTGAAGATTGGCCTCGGTCGAGCTGTAGCGGTCGACCGGGATGCAGACCTGCACACCATCCCACACGAACCAGACGGCCACACCGGGATCTTGGGGCCGGTTCGCGCCCAGCGTGACATTCGACGACAGCACGATGTTCGAGATCGGCTTGTCGGAATCGGTGCCGAACCGGCGCAGCGAGGTTTCGACATTGTTGAGCGCCGCGGCGAGGGTGGTTTTGAAGCTGCCCTTCTCCCGCGCCTTGTAGCGCGGCACCGTCGGCGGCCAGCACAATGGGTACGCGGAAATCGCGTTCATCCCATCCTGCCTTTCGCGGCGCGATCGAGACGGCCGATCTCGGCAATGATCATCGCGCCCGCCTTGATCAAATCGCGGCGGCGATGGGTCGGTTTGAACTGGACGACGGACCAGGGCCAGATGCTGCGGGTCTGCCATACACCCCAGCTGTCGGGGGCTCGCCGCCAGAAATCTTCCCTTGCCTTGCGATCGAGCGATGCCGCAAACGCATACGCCGCCGCGCCTTTCGCCAGTTCGCGGCCCACATGCTCGTCGTCATGGGCCAGCGAATAGCCTTCGCCGCAAATCTGGCGCATGCGTTCGGCCGCCAGTTCCTCCACCACGTAAACAAAATCCGGCGGTGTCTGGCGGGTGCGCTTGGCCTCGTTCCAGCGGCGGATGCCATAGCTGCGCGCGATCGAGATCAGCGTCATCACGCCGCCGAACCCCATCACATCGCCGATGCCCGACTGCAGGTGAAAGAACGGGCCGATGGTATAGGTCGCGAGTACCGCGATGCTGTAGCCGATGGCGATGTTCTGAAGAGACTCGAACAGCGAGCCCATGCGGGTCTGGGCTTTCACGCGATGCCCTCCCACACCGGGCGGCGTTGATCGAGCTGCGCGGCCGCTGCGTTGATGCGCAGGGCATCGATGTAGCGGTCCATCGCCCGGTCCCATGCGAGCGGGCGGATCATGCCGCGCAGTGGTTTGGCGCCTTGCGCTTCCAGCGCGGACACTTCGTCGTCGCATCCGGTCAGTAGCTGACGCCGCTCTGTCAGCGCGACATTGGCGGTGGCAACCAGCAGCGCCGCCTGCACCGGCTTCGGCATTGGCGCATCGAGGTCGAACGCGTGGTAAACCGCGCGGATGATTGGGTTTCGTTCGCGCGGGAGTTCGGCGCCAAATGCATCCGTCGCATCCTTCAGCAGCGCATAGAATGCACCGAGCGCCCCTTCTTCGCGGGCGATTTCGGTGGCGACCAGGATCGCGTGCTGCGCTTTCGAGTAGTAGCCCCACGTCGCGCCGCCATACATCACCTGTTTCGCCAGATGTTCGGCGATATCGGTGGCGCGGATCGCCTCCACCCGTGGCGCCGCGCGAACGATACGAGCGCCGGAGCGCATCACCGCAACCGTCATGCCATCACCGCCAGAACAAGCGCGGCGGTCAGAAGTCCGGCCGTGATTGCCGCGATGGCGATCCAGCCTTGCGGGCCGATCAGGCGCGGCCGGATGCGGGTGTGCGCCGTCAATGCCGGTGGGGCGGGCGGCACATAAGGAATGCCATGCTGGCGGCAAAGCTGCTGGTTCAAATTCATCATCCGATCCTTTCAAGGGCGAGCGCAATGAGGGTGAGAAGCAGCGCGGCGCTGGCCGTGAGGCAGAGCAGGGTGGCAATCGCCTTCATGGCCGTTCCATCCATGTGCCGATCCCCGGCTCTATCCGGATCGCCTCTCTCACCGCGTCGGCCCACAGCCGGCGCAGCTCGTCGTCGCCGAACCCGGCCCGAAGGGCATCGTCTGTGGTGAAGTCGCGCCGTTCCCGGCACACCTGGACGATCGCCTGGGCCAGCGCCGTCACGCGTTTGCGCCGATTGGCGCTGTCGAATTTGGGGGTGGAGGCCATGCGAATCACCGCGTCTTGCTGTGGCAAGACGCTTGCGAAAATCGCATTAATCGTCAATGCGAAATTCGCATTTCAGATCGTGCGGTGGGGATAACCCAGTTAAGTTAATGAAATATCAACGAAAATCGCTTGCGTTCATCCACAGGGTGTCTGCGTCGGAATGCGAAAATCGCACGCGCATCTGCCAGAACGGCTCTTCCGCGGCCTGCGTCGGGCGAATCCGAATCGCCGTTGTGCCCGCCGGAACGTCCCGGCATTCGGTCTCCGCGAACCATTTGTCGTCGCTTCTGGCGCGTGCCTGCAACGCCTCGGTCATCGCATAGCGGGTGGGGCAGGCGATGGCGTCGTGGGCAAGGATGAAGTCCGTCTTCATCGGATCGGTGGGGAGCTTCGCCGAGAGCAGGTTGGAGTAGACGTACAGCGTTTTGCCATCGGCCGTGATCCTGCCGACGTTGGAACCTTTTGTCCGCCTGAAATCGTTGATGATCTTTCCATCCCAATCGATCTTGGTGCCGTCCTTCAGGCCCACACAGGTCTTCGCGCCATGCATCAGCGCGTGCAGTGATGGACAGGCCTTGGTATTGCCGTCGACAAAATAAGGCGCGGCCTGTGCCGGAGCGATGGCGGCACCCAAACCGAACAGGGCGAGCGCGAACAGGTGGGTGTGATTCATACCAGTCTCCGTGAAATCCAGATGACGCGGCCAATGATGTCCAGGTCCGACCGGGCGATGTTGTCGTATCCGGGATAATCAGGGTTGTCGGCGCGCACGGTCAGCGCGCGGGAGCCTGGGTTCATCGTGATTAAACGCACCTGCATCTCGTCATCCACGCGGATGGCATAGCGCCCGCCACGGGCGGGGTTGGTGCGGGCCGGATCGATTAGTGCGTGATCGCCGGGGCTGAGAAACGGCCGGCCCGCATCGCCCGCAATCTCGATCGCGAAGAGACCGTGCGTATCTTCTGCCAGCTCCTTCAGCATGGCCTCCGGAAATTTCAACACGCCGATGGGTTTCAGATCTTGCGGAGGTTTTGGTGTGCCGGGTGGAATGCGCTGCTTGAACAACGGCACATTGACGAACCCGGCTTCTCCGAATGTCCGCGCCGGGTCGCGCAGAACCAGATCGTCACCGATGGGGTCGCCCGTTGAACCCATGCCGCGCGGCGCGCGCGCGCCCAGATAGTTTTCGACCAGCGCGATTTCCGAGAAGTCCAGCAACCGCTGGCCCATGGCGATGCGGTGACCCTGGCTTGGGTCGAGGCCGAGGGTTTGCGCCAAACCCTTCTGGGTTTTGCCATTCGGGCGCCCGTCCGCCAGGGCGGCCGTGATCCACGCCTTCTGAATGTCCCTCGCCTTCATCGGGTCTTTCCGTCGGTTCCGGCGAACAATTGCGAAAATCGCATAGGGACGCAAATGCGATTATCGCATTTCTTGATTGACGGTTAATGCGAATTTCGCAAGTGTCGATCCATGGAACGAATCACCTCACCCGCCCAAAGGGTCATCACCAAGTGTGGAAAAGGCGACTTTTCCAAGGGCTTACGGGTCGTTGCGGCATGGACCGGCAAGCACATCACCCGGGTGCAGCGCTGGACCTATCCCAAGGCGCGTGGCGGCACCGGCGGGCTGATCCCGACGCAGGAACAGCAAGTCATCCTGACCGCCGCGCTTCGCGAAGGCATCGCGCTCGACCCGGCGGACTTCTTTTTCACCGGCGGCGAACTGGCCCCCGGCATGGCGGTGGAGGTGCAGCCGACATGATGACCGCCGATCGCCCGCGTGATGAGGACGCCGCGAATACCAGCGGCCGCACCGCGCTTGATGAGGCGATCGAGAAGCTGCGTCAGACCCGCGAAAAAATGCGCAAACGCCCGCGCGGCAAGCTCGCGCCCCGCAATCCCTACTGGCTGGAGAAAGATTGATGACGAAGTCTGGCTTCGCGGCGGGACATCTTCGCTCCTTTATCGAGCGGATCGAGCGGCTGGAGGAAGAGCGCGCGGCGCTGAGCACCGATATCCGCGAGGTTTATTCGGAGGCGAAGGGGCAGGGCTTCGACACCAAGGTGATGCGGCAGGTTATCCGTCTGCGCAAGCTGGATATCGCCGACCGGCAGGAACAGGAAGCCATCCTCGATCTTTACATGTCCGCCCTCGGCATGGGCCGCGATGTCTCCGCCGATGTGGAGGTGCGGGCAAGCCGCCTGATCGCGCAAAACGAACCGGTGGCGCTGCAATGAGCGGCCAATTCGCCACCATGATCGCCGATATCGCCGCGCGCTGCGCGCCGCCAGATTCATGGCCGTCGCGTTTCACCGTGCAGGCGGTGGAAGAGTGGCGCGCGCTTGAAGCGACCGCAGGCGATGTAATTGCGGCGTTCAATCTCGATCTGGGCGACGATGATCAAAGCCGGGATTGGCCGATCGCGCTGGCCCTGTTCGATCTCGGCCTGCGCATGGCCCGCGTGATCCGCGAGCCCGCGTATCGGGTGGACGCAAAAAAGGCCGCGCGCGATGCGGAGCTGGGGCGCGCCACCATGCACATGGCGCAGCAATGGCGCCATCCGCAGGCCGCCTGCAAATTCTTCGCCGCCGAACAGGGGATACCGGCGCTGATCCTCCCCGTTGCGGCACCGGCGGACGGACGCGGTTCGTCCTATGCGGCCGCTCTTTCGCTGGCGCGCGAGGGCGAGCATGCCTTTGCCGAACAGATTGCGGACCTGGTCGCGCTCCCGCTCGATGGCGGGCGGCCCATGTCCCTCACCGGTTTCACGGCGGCGGTGGGAGAATTTGAGCCCGATGCGCAGGGCCGGCTGACCTTCTATGGCAGCGGCAAAGCCTGGCTGGATGCACATCTCGCCGGCGTTGCGGATCTGTGTGTTGAAACGCCGGGTCATCTGGTGGAGCGGCTGCACATGCCGTTCCGCGGCCCGGACGGTGTTTTGCTGCTGGAACCACGCGCCTTCGAATGGCGGCTGACCCGTTATGACTGCGCGATTCCCTATCGTGCCCGCGAAATCATCTGCGCAGACAGCCGCAAGCTGGCGGAGCTGATCGACACCGAAATGCGCAAGCGTGAAAAGCCGCGGCCGGCACCGACCGTGCGCGGCCCGCGGTCGCTCGCGCAATCCAATCAGGAAAGGGCGGCGGCATGAGAATGGTGGTTGGCGATCCCGGTTGGCGCTTTGTGCGGGTTTTTCTCGACGGCGTCGAGTGCCCGAACGTGGTCGAGGCCGACGAAGATCGCCGCTATGTCAAACGCATCGTGCGTGATGATCGGGGCAGGCTTCTACTGGCCGAGGATGGCAAAAACATTAAGACCGAAACGCTTTGTGGTCATGTCGTCATCCTGCGGGGTGGGGTATCGGCATGATGCGATTGATGCGCCTTACCGATGAAGAAAAGCTTCTGGTTTTCGCGCTGACGCGGCGCAGCTGGAGCCCGACCCGGATCGCGAAAAAGATCGGGTGCGAGCCTTCCGTGATCACAAGCTTGTTAGTTCGCCCGGCCAGCAGTTACGCGGTGCCGGTGCCGCGCACCCATGATTGGAAAGCCCAGATTGTGCAGCTGGCTGCGCCGCAAGCCGTGGGGCCGCGGGCATGATCGAAGTCGAAATTCGCCACGCGCATTTGTTTTGCGGTCTCGGCGGTGGCGCCAAGGGCTTCAATCGTGGGACGGCGCGGGCTGGAAACCTGTCGGCGCGTTTTCGCTGCCTCGGCGGCATCGACAGCGATCCGGCTGCGCTGCGTGATTTCGAACGGCTCGCCGGTGTGCCTGGTACCTGCATCGATCTGTTCAGCCGCGAACAATATACCGCTTTTCACGGATACGAACCGCCGCCGGACTGGGTCGAAGCGCATCCGGGCATGGTGCATGCGGCTTTCGGGTTCGAGCGGCCGCACATCGTCTTTCTTTCCGCGCCTTGCAAAGGCTTTTCGGGATTGCTGGCGGAACGCACGAGCCGGACGGCGAAGTACCAGGCGTTGAACGGGCTAACCCTGCGCGGTGTCTGGCTGGCGCTGGAAGCCTATAAGGACGATCCGGTCGAGTTGTTCATCTTTGAGAACGTGCCGCGCATCATGACGCGCGGGCGCCATCTGCTCGACCAGATCAAGGCACTGTTCGCCTCCTACGGCTACATCGTCAACGAAACCACGCATGATTGCGGCGAGCTGGGCGGGCTGGCGCAAAGCCGCAAACGCTTTCTTCTGGTTGCCCGCCATCGCGCGAAGGTGCCGAACTTCCTTTACGAACCACGGCGCAAACCGCTCCGCGGCGTGGGCGAGGTTCTGGACAAGCTGCCGTTGCCCGGCTTGGTCGATGCCGATGGCGTTCCCGTCGGCGGTCCGATGCACAGGCTGCCCGCTTTGCAGTGGCGCACCTGGGTCAGGCTCGCCTTTGTCGAAGCGGGTTCGGACTGGCGCTCGCTCAATCGACTGGCGGTTGAGGATGGTGTGCTGCGGGATTACGGCATCGCGCCTGAAGTGCCGCTGTTCAATGCCGCCTACAATGTGAAGCGGTGGAGCGATGTGGGCGGCACCGTCACATCGAAAAACCAGCCGTCATCTGGTGCAACGGCCGTTGCCGATCCGCGTGTGGCCGAGAATACATATGCCGGGCATAGCCTGAAGAGATGGGATGGGCCCGCCGCCACGATCACGACACAGGTGGCACCGGGATCGAGCGCGCAATCGGTCGCCGATCCCAGAATTCGCGACCGCACGCCGTTCAACCATGCCTATCGGATTGTGCGTTTCACGGACCATGCACCGGCAATCAGTTCCGGCGGCCTGGCAGTAGCCGATATCCGTGGCGGCCCCGATCCGCAGAAGCTGCACGGAAAATATCGCGTCGCTCGATACGATGAGACAACCCGCGCGGTTATCGGCGGCGATGACAATGGCGCCTACGCGGTCGCCGATCCGCGACACCAGATGGTCAGTGGCCGCCGTGCCGCCTTTGACAATGGCGGGCACTATGGCGTCATGCCGTGGGACGGGGCGTCGGGCGCCGTAAGCGCTTCAGCGTTGCATGACAATGGTCGCTGGTCCGTTGCCGATCCTCGCGAAACTTGCGCAATCTCGCAAACTGAAACGGAATGCTTGCAACTGCCCGCCGCGAAACAGCAGCTTGTCTGCGTCATCCGCGCACTGGATGACACATGGCACCGGCCGGTGACGACCCTTGAACTGGCCGCGCTGCAAAGCCTGATCGAGCCCGAAGAGTGGCTGGAGCTGGATGGCCTTTCGGATTCCGCGTGGCGCGAACGGATCGGCAATGCCGTTCCGCCCGACAGCGCCACGGCCATCGCGGGTGTGATGGGGCGCACGCTTCTGCTCGCCTGGTCGGGCGAGACCTTCGCGCTGTCGAATGAACCGATCTGGGTGCAGCCCATGGCGCTCGCCCTCGCAATCGAAAATGCGGGGGCGCTATGAGCGAGCGCAATCTGCATCGCGAATTTGCCCGCGCCTATATCCGCGCCGAGCGAGCATACGACCAGGCCGCGGCGCGCGGCGATATCGACAAGCTGGACGAAGCGCTGGCGCGCAAACAGGCGCTGGAACGCGGCGTCTCGATCGTCATCCACAACCCGGCGGTGCTGACATGACTGAGAAGCCCAAGGTCACCATTGTGACGGACACCGGCGCGGGCGGGCTGCGCATGTTGACCGGTGCGGGAGCGGCGGCGGTCACCGATGTTGTGTCGCTGCCGCCGGAAATTTCAGGTCCGCATGGCCGCGCCTGGGAAGCGGATTTGGTAGCGCTGCGCCGGAAGTTCAATCTCGATCCGACGACGGATGCGTCACTTGCCGGATGGGTCATTGAGGCGCCGTGGGCGCATCCGGTCTGGCACTCCTATATAATTGGGCTCGTTCATCTGCGACCGCTTTCGGGTATGCCCGCGGCGGTCATCAACCTGCCCGGTGCGACACATCAATTCTGGCTGTGGGCCGCCAATCCCGAAAGGTCACGTGAGCAGTTTTTGCGCGGCGACGCGGAACTACCGGTCCTGACGCCGGTGAACTTCAGCGCACAGCTGTTATGCGCAGACGATGAATCCGCAATGAAGACGATCAAGTTTGCGATCGGGGAAATCTGCGCTGGCCGTCTCAACCCTGATACCGACGCGCTCGATCAGTGGATCACGATGTTCGGGAACAACATGCTCAAGGCGGAGTTCCGGCGGTGAAACATCGCAATCAGGTGCTGCGGCTGGGCACGCAAACCAAGCTGGAAATTCTCAACGCATACGCCCATGGCCAGCCGTTCGGCCATGATTGCGCGCGGCGTTATCTCTTCGAAGTAGCCGAAGCGGTAGCGCTGGAAGAGACCCGCGAGCGCGCGGCTTCCATGGTCTACGAGATTGCCGATGCGATCGTCGGCAAAATTCCATTGCCGGATGCGAAATTTCCCTTTGCGGCGGCGCCTCCGCCCCCAGAGAACAAGCCGTCGCCGCCCGCCCAGCCTGGCTGGCGTGAGCTGATCTGGAAGGTGCTGGTCAGCGACCGGACCATCGGTTTCCTGTGCGGGATATTGGTGGGGCGCGCCATATGACGCTGGAATTCCACCCGCTCGCCAATCTTTTCCCGCTGATCGAGGGCGAGGAATTCGACGCTCTGGTCGCGGGCATGAAGGCCGATGGTTACCGCTCCGGCGAAGAAATCGTTCTCTACGAAGGCAAGATCCTCGACGGCCGAAACCGTTATCGCGCCGGGCTGGCGGCGGGCATCTTCGAGGCGGACGCGCCGCCGTTGCGAAGCTGGCATTTCGTGGAATTCGCCGCGGAAGGGCTGGATGGCGTGTTCTCGGAAAGCGAGATCGCGGCCGGACCATTGGCCTACGTGCTCTCCAAAAATCTCCATCGGCGGCACCTGAACGAAAGCCAGCGGGGCATGGTGGCCGCGCGCATTGCCAATATGCGCTCCGGCGAGCGCACGGATCTGAAAGCGTCCGAAGCCAATCCGGCAAATTTGCCGGAGGTGGAGGGCGAGACCGTATCCAGACCGGCAATAGTGCAGGCAAGACCCGTCAGCCAACCGGAGGCGGCCCGGGCGCTGGCGATTTCCGAACGCTCCCTGCGGCACGCGAAAACCGTGCTGGACAAGGGCTCGGTTGATCTCGTCGCCGCGGTCGATCAGGGCAAGATTGCCGTCTCGCTCGCCGCCCAGGCTGCCAAGCTGCCGGAGCCGCTGCAGGCGAAAGTGGTGGAAGAGGCAAAATCCGGCCACGCCAATGCGGTGCGCACCGTTGTCAAGCGCGAAGCGCGCAATGACAAGGAAAAGCGCCTGGCCGACAAGCAAATTGCCCTGCCGGACAAGCGCTACGGCGTGATCTACGCCGATCCCGAATGGCGGTTTGAGCCGCGGTCGCGTGACACCGGCATGGATCGCTCGCCCGACAATCATTACCCGACATCGCCGACTGCAGAGATTGCTGCTCGCGATGTGGCGGCAATCGCGGCCACGGATTGCGTGCTGTTCCTGTGGGCCACGCCGCCCATGATCGAAGACGCCCTGACCGTGATGGGCGCATGGGGTTTCACCTATGTTTCCCAATGCGTCTGGGTGAAGTCCCGTCCGGGCGAACAGCGTGGACCGGGATACTGGTTCACGGCTGAGCATGAAATCCTGCTGGTCGGCACGCGCGGCCGTGTGCCCGCGCCGGCGCTGGGCACGCAATGGCGCAGCGTGATCGTTGCCCCGGTTGGCGCGCATAGCGAAAAGCCGGAGGTGTTTCACCTTCTGATCGAATCCTACTTCCAGCATCTGCCGAAGATCGAGCTCAACGCGCGCACGCATCGGCCCGGCTGGGATGTGTGGGGGCTCGAAGCGCCTTCAGAAGTTTCGAGCGAAGAGCCGCGCGCAGAGCGCGAGCAATGCATCGAACCGGCAACCCCGGCGCCGATCGGCTCAGCGGACGATGACTTCGATCCGGTTGCCGAATTGCCTGAATTTTTGCGGAGGACAAAGTGACCGTCTATGTCGATGACATGCGCGCAAAGTTCGGCCGGATGATCATGTGCCACATGATCGCCGACACCGACGTCGAGCTTCATGTCATGGCGGCTCGGATCGGCGTTTCGCGGAAATGGCATCAGGCGCCGCCGAAGCACGATAGCCATTACGACATTGCCCTTTCCAAACGCAAAGCAGCGTTAGCCGCCGGTGCCATGCCGATAACGTGGCGTCAGCTTGGCTGCATGGTCCTAATCAGGCGGCGAACAGGCGTTTTGGGCGATCCCGCCACTGCGGTGGACGAAGCAATGCGGCTGCGCAGTGCGCGGACGCAAACAGCAGCCGCAAGTCAATGAGGTGACCGATGCGCATCCTCGAAAAGAAGCGCGGATATTTCCGGGGTACCCACAAAGGTGCCGAGATCGAGATCATCCGTGAGCGCGCCGCGATCATTGGGGGCGAAAGCCACTTCTACATCTGGGTGCGTTGGAAGGACGGCGCATATCTCTATGACGGCCGTGCGCCAGTCGGCATCACCACAATGACAGAGGCAAAGCGCGAAGCGATCCGCGGTGCCTGTCTTGATAGGAGGGAACAGCATGCCTGAAACGAAGGACCCGCGCCGACGCATTGTGATGTGCGCCAAGATCGACGCCGATAGCTGGGACGATCTCTACAATCATCTGCGCAATCTTGTCGCCGGTATAGCCCGAGACGGCAAGCGGCTGAGCAAAAGCTCCGTCAGCGGCGGCTATTCCAGCGGCCACATCATCGTGGTTTCGGAAGATGAGACGGTGACCCATGACAAGTGGGCGGCCGAGCTTGATGCCTGGCTGGAGGCGCATCGATGACACGCCGGCGGCGGCAGGTGAATGTGCAAAATGAAATTCTGGAAGCACTTGGTCGAGGCGGGGAAGCGATTCGGGATCGGCCGCATTTCCGGATCGGTGGCTTCATCATCGGACATGAGATGACGATGTTGACTCTTGTCGAAAAAGGTTTGGTTTCGATTGAAGAAGTGGGCGAGAGCGGTTTTGCGAGGATCACACCGGCCGGTTTAGCAGCGTTGGAGGGAAGGCAATGACCGCTCTTCGCTTCAGCCTGGCCGATGTTGAGGTAGCGCACGATAAATGGGGCGCCAATTGCGGCCCGGCTGCGCTGGCCGCTGTGTGCGGGCTGACTCTGGACCAGGTGCGGTCGCACCTGAACGGCTTCACCGCCAAGGGTTACACCAATCCCACCATGATGTTTCGCGCGCTCGATTCTCTCGGCGTGGCGTGGCAGCGCAGAAGCGATAGCCGGTGGCCGGATCATGGGCTCGCCCGCATTCAGTGGGAAGGGCCGTGGACCGCGCCGGGCGTACCGATCCGAGCGCGCTACCGGCACACCCATTGGGTCGGCTCCTGGCACAGCAGCCGCAACGGCGTCGGCATCTTCGATGTCAACGCCATGAATAGCGGTGGCTGGATCGCGCTTCGCGATTGGGAGCGCATCACGGTGCCGTGGATATTGCAGGAATGCGTGCCGCGCGCCTCCGGCACATGGCACATCACCCACGCGATCGAGGTGCCGTGATGCGCGAATCCGCAGCCAAAGACCTGCATGCGATGAGCGCGCAAGCGGTCGCATTGGCCCGACACGCGCTCGGCCTCGATTGGCGGACGAATGGATCATCTTTCCGCAATCAGTATTGCTGCGCTCTCGATACGCCTGAACACGAAATCTGGAAAGAGTTGGCGGCGCGTGGACTGGCATGCGTAGACCGGAGGTTCAAGATCCACGGAGGCGAGATGTTTCGACTCACATATCGCGGTGCCCTGGCCGTTCTTCGGCCAGGCGAACGTCTCGACCCCGAAGATTTCCCGGAGATGCGGCAATGACCGATCGGTGGGCGAAAGCGCAGCGGCAGCGGTGGATCGCGGAAATGCTCGCAATTTACGGGTTTATCAATCGGGAGCACCTCTGCCGGAAGTTTTGGATTTCCGTTCCGCAGGCCTCCACGGACTTGCGGGAGTTCCAGCGGAGAAATCCGACAGCGATCACTTACAACGCCTCCACCAGGCGTTACGAGGTGCCGCAGTGAGCGCCTTCATCCGGTGTGACGCGGTTTGTTCAAGCACGTGTGAAGGGGCTCCTTCGCGAAGCGGGGTTGTGTGACTGAGCAAGACCCGTATGCCGATGATGATTTTGAACCGGTTGCACCGCCGAAAGGCGCGGGCAAGAAGGCGGATCGCCGTGCCGTCATGCCGGGGGAACCCGACGAGGGTGACGATCTCGATTGCGTGCTGGCGTTCAAGCCGCTGAACGATTTCGGCAATGCCACGCGGCTGATTCAGCGTTTCGGCGAAGATCTGATGCATGTCGAAAACATCGGGTGGTTTGCCTGGGATGGCGCGCGATGGGATCGCGAGCGGGGCCAGGCCGAAGCGGTTAAACGATGCCATCAGGTGGCGCAGGCGATTGTGCGCGAAGCCCGGGCACTCGAAGAAAGCCGTGGCAAGGACTACGCCGAACGTGTCAACAAGCTGTTCGGCTGGGCCGTGCAGTCAGGAAACACCGCGAAGGCGCACGGCATGCTCGCGGCCGCGCAGCCCTATCTGGCGCAGCCGGTCGATAGCCTCGATTCCGATCCATTTTTGTTGGCCGCGCCGAATGGCACCATCGAACTGGACCTGCATTGCGCCTTGCGCGAAAGTTCACGCGAAGATCGGATCACGCGCGTTCTGGGCGTCAAATACAACACCCGTGCCGAATGCCCGCGATGGCTGCAATTCCTTGAACAGATCATGCCGGATCGCGAAATGCGGGATTTCCTGCAGCGCATCTGCGGTTACTCCCTGACGGGTTCGGCGCGGGAGCAGGCGTTTTTCATCTTCTACGGCACCGGCAACAATGGCAAATCGACGTTGATGAGTATGCTGCGCCGCGTGATGGACAGCTATGCGATGAATTCGCCGGTGTCGACGTTTCTGGCAAAGCGGGATGGGGCGGGCGGTGCGGAGGCTTCGCCCGATCTGGCCCGTCTACCAGGCGCCCGGCTCGTCTCCGCAGCCGAACCGCCAGAGGGTGCCCGGCTTGACGAAGCCAAGGTCAAGGAAATGGCGAGCGGTGAGCCGATGACGGTTCGCCATTTGAATCAGGGCTTTTTCGAATTCCGCCCGGTGTTCAAGGCGATCATTTCGACCAATCACCGCCCGGTCATTCGTGGCACCGATCGCGGCATCTGGCGGCGCATTCGTCTCGTACCTTTCACCGTTTCCATTCCCGAAGAACAGATTGATCGCAATCTGGAAGCCAAGCTGATCGAGGAAGAAGAGGGCATCCTGCAATGGATGTTGAGCGGCGCGGAAGAATGGTTTGCCGGCGGATTGCGGCCGCCCGCATCGGCCATTGCGGCCGTTGAAGCCTATCGCGCCGACGAAGACCCGGTCGGCGAATTCCTCAAAGCCCGCTGCGAGCTTTGCCCCGAAACCATCAATCCGGCGACGGGTCGGCCGTTTGAGGTCAGCGCGAAGCGTCTGCGCGAGGTCTATCTCGAATGGTGCAAGGAAGAAGGCCTCGATCCGCTGGCGGGCAAAACATTCGGGTCGAAATTGACCGGGCGCGGGATCGAGCGGCGAAAGAGCCACGGCAACACGGTCTATGTGGGCGTGCACATCAATCAGGACGCGATTTCCTGGGAGCCCGGTTGATGCGCCGGGATTCAGACCGTGACCGCGAGCTTCACGCCCAGCGCATCGAGCAGGCGGCGCACCGTTTCGTAGCGCGGCTTGGCGCCCGGCGCGAGCGCCTTGTAAAGGCTCTCCCGCGACAGCCCGGCGCGCTTCGCAATCTCCGTCATGCCGCGGGCCCGCGCCACGTCGCCAAGCGCCCGCAGCAGGAAATCGGGATCGTCGTCTTCGGCCGCGGCGGTCAAATATTCCGCGATCGTTCCCTCGTTATCGAGGTAATCCGCCACGTCGAAGCGGCGGCCTTTTTTGGTTGCTTTCGTCGCCATGGTTCACTCCTTCCAGTTTGCGGCCAGCCGCTTCGCCAGCGCGATATCGCGGGCCTGCCGCGATTTATCGCCACCGGCCAAGAGCAGATAAACGGTCGCGTCCTGCCGCGTGTAATAGATACGGTAGCCGGGGCCGAAATTGATCCGCATTTCATACACGCCATCGCCCACCGGCTTCACGTCGCCGAAATGACCGTCTTCGGCCTTCGCCAGCCGTTTCAGAATTCTGGCCTTGCCGCGCCGGTCCTGCAGGGCGTTCAGCCAGGCCTCGAAAACGTCATGCGCGATCAGCGTGTTCATGGTCTATATGTAGCCAATCGGATACGATTTACAAGGGTCCGGCGGCCGGTTTTTTGCACCTTTGGTTCGAAATTGACCGGCCGTGGGATCGAGCGAGAATGGCTCCTGACAATTAACCAACAGCATCATGATCGTATTGCAATCAGCTTTTACTCAACTAAGTTTCACGCGGGGAAAGCAGGATGGTCGCGATGCGAGATTGGAAGCGATGGTTATTGGCTTCGGTTATATGCTGGGGATTGCCATCCGCGGTTAACGCAGAGCCGCATGCGAAAGATATGGCAGGAATTCAGGCTGCCGTACGCGACACGCTCAAGGACCCGGATTCAGCAAAATTTAAAATGGATGCGATCCAGCCCGCCGATCTCGCTGGTGACGGGCTCTATTACGGCTGTGTCAACGCTAAGAACTCTTATGGCGGATATGTCGGCTTCAGGCCGTTTCTGGCATTCGTCGCGAAAGACAAAACCTGGCAGGCCGTTGTCGCCCAAGACGACACAATGTCGGCAGTGTTTCATAAAAGCGGAGTCGAGAAAGGCTACGATCTCGACTGCTAAGCGGGAAGTTTTTCCGCGCCACTTGACAGATTCACCGAAGCAGAGCAGCCTTAATTTGAGGTTTCAAAGCCTCGCGTCAAGGCGGTTCGCGTCTTCCCGACAGGACGTGCATCTCAAGCATAGAACTGTCCGGGGGCCGCATGGGCATGTCCAGGGCGAAAGCCTAAAGCCATGCGGACTCGACCTTGGCCGAGCTTTGAACCCCCGGGCGTCAATGCGTTTCAAAGCGCAATGGCGTGCGTTTCTCAATGCCAAGGAGACTGCCGTGGGTAAATTAACCCCTGGCGTGCGGGTGAAGCACGTCCATATCGATCCCGTCATTCAGGCCGAAGGCGTCATCATCAGTGTAACGATGATGCTCGACCCCAATCCGAACGTGCCGACAGCCGCGATTGGCGCGCTGTGGGCGGCGCTCGGCCTGCTTCAGCAGGCCAAGGCAGATAGGGAGAAGCTCTATGCATGAAGCAGACATAACGATGGAGAGTGCGGCATTGGTGCCGGTGCTGTTTCCGGCCACCGGCGACATGCTGTTTGCCAGTCCGGCCGCTGCGGCGGATGAATTGGTCGCACTGAAGCCGATCTGCGAGGCATTGGGATTAGTGTGGCGCGCTCAGCATAAGCGCGTTCGACTCCATCCCGTGCTGAGCAAAGGTATCACCGTTACGGTGATACCTTCGCCCGGTGGCGCGCAGGAAACGACCTGTTTGCCGCTCGACCTGATCCCCGGCTTCCTGTTCGGTATCGATGTCAGCCGCTGCAAGCCCGCGGCAAGGCCGAAGGTCGAGGCGTTTCAGGCCCATTGTTTCCGCGTATTGCGCGATCATTTCCGGCCACACCGCGCGGGCGCGCCGCTTCCGCTTCAGGACAGACCACCGGCCCAAGAAGCCTTTTGCCAGGCCGATTGCGCCGAACCCGACACGCTGCCCGATCGCACCAATGCGTTGTGGTTGAGCCTGGTCCGGGAAGCGCGGATATTGAACGGGCGGGAGGCGGCGCGCGATCTCTGGGCCCGATCCCCACTGCCCGCGCTTGGCCCGCGGCAAACCATGGCGGCGCGCGAAAATGCCGATCTGACGCAGTTTCTGGATGATTGCTGTGTCGCGGGACCAGGGCTTTGGATATCGGCGGAACGGCTTTATCGCGCCTATGGCGCGTGGGCGCGGGACACGCATTGTCCGCAGATTTTGAGCAAAGCCACCTTCGGCCGGGCGATGAGCGAGACGCGCTTTGCGCGGCGCAAAAGCAACGGAAACATCGTTTACAGCGGGCTGCATCTGCAGGCGGAAAATGCGTGACGGCCGCTTCCAAGCCCGGGGGATTATGCGGGGGAGTATGGGGGAGAAAGGGACAATGATTTCTTTCAAGGCGCCGCCCGATCGAGTCGCGCGTTGTGTCAAGGCGGCGGTGTTGACACAAGGCACACGGCATCATCCTCCCTTTCTCCCCCATTCTCCCCCGCCTGAAAGGAGGCGAAAATGACGTCAAAGCAAATGGATAAGTATCGGGGGAGGGAGGGTGCCGATACGCGCCCCTTGCATATGTGCGCGCGCCCACATGCGAAGGTATATACATCATCCCTTACTCCCCCGATTCCAGAATCCAGCCTTAAGGCTGTGACCATTGGATGGTTGCTGCATTGGGCGTTTGCACGGGAGAAAGTTCATCTGGCCCGGCCCGAAGGGATGGCGGGCGCGTTGTGGAACCCGTCACGAAGTGGGTCGGACAGCACATTGACGATCGGTGGTGGCGGAATGGGCGGCGGAAGCAATCTGGGCTTTGCCGCACCGGCCGATGCCTATGCGGTTCATCGTGCGGTCAAGGCGCAAGGTGGCGTGGCGAAGGTGATTCAAACCTACGCAATGATGGGCGTGGATGCCCGGCCGGATTGGACGCCGCATCCCGTGATCACGGTGGAGCGGGGAAAGACCGGATATGCCCACGAGATCATCCGGCCCGGCAAGTACCGGCTCTGTCCGTTCCGGCTGTTCCGTTATCGCGGCGACTTGCCCGAGATCGTGGATCAGCGCCGGCGTGTGTATTCCGACTGGGCCGAGACCGTGAGAGCCGTGCACGAAATGCTGCGCGCACCAGGTCAATTGTCAGCCCATCGGTTGGTCGCGGATGTGCCGCCCGTGGCGCCCTGGACCGGTTGATCTTTTCAGCCGAATCATTGACATTACCCCTTAGAATAAGCGTATAGCGCCCGGAGCACAGCAAGGCTCGCGGGCGCTTCGCGTTTGTGGGCCGCGCGTGCGGTCCCACATCCGGCAAATTTGCCGAAGGTCCCCTGCGCCACCACGCAATTTCTCGCATTCTGAGCCATGCGGTTTCCGCATGCTCTGCCATGCGTCTGGCGCGGGTCCTTCCTGGCCCCAAAACCGATACGGGCAAACTGCGCGTTTCGAGTTTGTAGTGAGGATATCGGAAAGTGATGCAACAAGTTGCAGCGGTTGCAGGTGTTGCATGCAACAATTCCAGCCGCATCAAGCCCGCAGAAGCCGCCCGTCGGCTCGAAATCAACCGCAGTACCCTGAAGCGGTATCTCGATCGTTATCCCAATCTGGTCGATGAGCGGGGATGGGTGGATTTTGACGAATTGCGGCAACATCGCCTCGACAACCCGCAAATCGCGGACGCGGCGACAGCGAAAGCGCCGAAACCGGCACAGTCCGAGGACACGGCCGCCCGCCGCGGCAACAAGCACCGGCTTGAAGAGATCCGCGCATGGGAAGCGGAGCGCGAATGGGCGAAGTCAATCGGACAACTGGTCGATCCGATGGCCATGGTCGACGAACTGGCTGAATCAGCGGTGGCGATGCGTGACCGGTTCATGGCGCCAGATCCGGTGCTGTGCGAGCGCTTGGCGGGAGAAAGCGATCCGCGCGTGATCATGCAGCTATTGCGTGATGCCAATCGGGTCGTGCTGGATGATTACGCTGTCGCCATGAAGCGCATCGCGGGCGGCACCGCGGCAGATGCCGGCGTCTGATCAGCCTGTTCGCCGCGTTGATCTGAGAGCCCCGCATTTTGCAGGGCTTGGCGATCCACGCGCGATCATTGCCGATGCTCTGGCGGCCGCCTTCACGGTGCCGCCGGACGTCAAAGTGTCCGAGTGGGCGGAGAACAAGCGCGAGGTCAGCGCCGAGTCCGGCTCCCCCAAGCCCGGCAAATGGCGCAACGCCGAAACGCCATACGGCGTCGAACCGATGGATTGCCTGTCGACCTATGATCCATCGACCGATGTCACGCTGATGTTCGCTGCCCAGGTCATCAAGACCGAGATTGGGGTGAATTTCATCGGCGCGACGATCGACACCGATCCGTCACCGGTGCTGATCGTGCTGCCGTCGATCGACGAAGCGGCCAAGTTCAACCGCACGAAGCTTGGCCCAGCGATCGATGGCACGCCGGCGCTCAAGCACAAGGTGCGGGAAGTCAAAAGCCGGGATGAAAACGGCTCGACCGCCAGTTACAAGCGGTTTCGGGGCGGTTTCATCCAGATCACGCATGCAGGGTCTTCGAAAGGCTTGCAGGCGATCACGGTCAAGAAGCTCTGGGGCGACGAGATCAGCGAATTCCCGCTCGATGCGGGCGGACGCGGCGATCCCATAGACCAGATGCGCCAGCGCAATTCGACCTATGTTTCGCGTGGCGCCAAGAACCTTTGGACCTCGACACCGAAGCTCAAGGGCACTTGCCGCATCAGTGCGATGTACGAGGCGTCCGATCAGCGGCGCTGGTACTGGAAGTGCCCTGAATGCGGTGATTATTTCGTGTTCCGCTTCGGCCACCTGAAATGGGACAGTGAAACGGCACCGCACAGCGCGCATTGCGTGGCGCCTTGTTGCGGCAGCGTCATTCCGCATTGGCGCAAACGGGAAATGAACGCTGGCGGCGTCTGGCTCAAGACCTTCCCGACTGCAGGGGAAGAGGATGAGACGCCTGGCGATGTGGTTCCGGCTGCGCGGATCGAGTTCTTCCGCGCGCGCAAGAGCCACGGACGTCAACCCGGGTTTCATATCTGGCGCGGCCAGAGCGCGTTTCACGATTGGGAAATGATCATCGCGGCCTATGTCGCCGCGAAGGATGTTCCCGACAAGCTGAAAACCTTCACGCAACAGGTTCTCGCCGAAGCTTATGAGGAAGCGGGCGAGGCGCCCGATCATCTCAAGTTGTTCGGCCGTCGCGAAGATCGCAATGAAGGCACCTTGCCCGAAGGCGTTCTCGCGCTGACCGGCTTCTGCGACGTGCAGAAAAATCGCCTGGTGTGGGGCGTTTATGGCTGGGGTCTGAAGTTCGATTGCTGGTTGATCGACCATGATGTGATCATGGGCGATCCGCTTTCTGAAACCGGTGAGGTTTGGCAGGAACTGAGCACCATCGTCACGCGCAGCTTTCCCGATGCGTATGACCGGAGCTGGCCGATCGAAGCCTTTGGCGTGGATTCGGGCTATGCCAGCCATGCCGTCTACAATTTCGCGCGGCGCCGGCCGAATGTGCGGGCGACGGACGGCCGCGCCGGGTCCACGAAACCTTTCATCGGCACGCCAAAACCGGTGGATGTGAACTGGCGCGGCGAGAAAGTGAAAAAGGGCTGCATGTTGTGGCCGCTCGGCACGCATCCGTTGAAGAGTGCGCTTTACGCCGGCCTGCAACTCACGATCAAAGGCCCTGATCCGGTCTCCGGATTGTGGCCGGCGGGCAGTATCCGTTTTCCGATCGAGTGCGACGAAGCATTCTTTCAGGAAATTACCGCCGAATTCCTGCAGACGGCGAAAACGCGCGATGGCAGCGGCAAGTCGATGTGGGTCAAACGGGCAGGCCAAGCGAACGAACATCTCGATATCTGGGTCGGCTCGCGCGCCATGGCCAGTCATCTCGGGCTTGATCGTTACACACCCGCCAAATGGGCCGCGCGTGTGGCACTGCATGCCCCACCGGATGATGGCGGTCAGGACGATCTGATTGCCTATGCGACGCGCAACGAGGGCAAGCCGTTGCCGGTGCAGACGGAGAAACATCTGCTGTCACCGCCGCGGCGCAAGCCGCGCATCGTGCAATCGCCGGTGATGAATCGATAAATTTCGTGCGGTGGAGCAGCTGGTCAGCTCGCCTGGCTCATAACCAGGAGGTCGTTGGTTCGAATCCAACCCGCGCAACCAAATCCCCCGTTGCGAACCACGGCCGCGCGGCCGGGCATCGGGGTGCGGGGCGGTCTGGGCGGTTCACCCGGCCGTTCCACCAATTCGCCATGTTCATTTTTTCGACCTCATCTGAGGCGGCAAAAATGGACATGGATGTCCGCCGCCCATCTGGGCGTTTCCTCCCTGAGTGGCCCGGCAGAAGCGATCTCTGCCGGGCCTTTTTTCGACCGCAACGGAGCATGCGATGGCCTATAGCCAAGCCGATCTCGACGCGATCCGCCGTATCAAGGCGAGCGGCATGCTTTCGGGCGAATTGCCCAGCATCGGCCGCGTGACCTATCGCTCGCTCGACGAGCTGCGACGGATCGAGAGCGACATTCAGAGCGATCTGAATACCGATGCCGGCCGCAGATCGCTGCGCCGCGTCAAAGTTTATGCGACGAAGGACCTGTGATCGTGGCGAAAGCACGCTATCGCGTGTCCGCACATGCGGATGGCCGGGTCAAACAGATCGTCCAGGTCCAGCCGCCGCGCCTTGGCGCGATGAATTTCGCCGCCACGGGCGGGGGCGGTTACGAGGCGGCCCAACGCAGCCGCCGCCTGTTCGGATTCCGGCCGAGCGAGAGCAGCGTCAATTCGCTCAACATGTTTTCGGGCCAGACATTGCGGGCCCGGGCGCGATTCCTCGTCCGCAACAATCCGTACGCGCGGAAGGCGCGGCGGATTTTCGTTTCCAATCTGATCGGCACCGGCATCCGGCCCATCCCCCAGCCCAAGGATGCGTCCAAGAAGGACGAAATCAGCGCGCTGTGGAACGATTGGGTGGACGAGGCGGACGCGGACGGGGTTGCGAGCCTGTACGGACTGCAGGAACTGGTCGGCAATGCCATCTTTGAAGCCGGTGAGTGCTTCATCCGCTTTCGCCCGCGCCTGGCCCGCGATGGATTGAGCGTGCCGCTGCAGCTGCAGCTTCTCGAGTCGGAATTCTGCCCCTACGAGCTGAATTTCGTTACGAAGAGCGGCAACGTGGTCCGCTCCGGCATCGAGTTCAACCGGATCGGTCAGCGGGTCGCCTATTACTTCTGGAAGTCGCATCCCGGCGAATATTCGCTGCCGCTTGCGGACTCCGGCTGGAGCCGCATTCCCGCGAGCGAAGTGCTGCATATCTTCAAGCCGGAACGTCCAGGTCAGATCCGCGGCGTTTCCTGGCTCGCCACCTCGATCGTGATCGCCTACATCCACGATCAGTACGAAGACGCAGAGCTTGCACGCAAGCTGACGGCCTCGCTGTTCGCGGGATTCATCACGCGGCCGAACAACAATGCGGATGATCCGCCCATCGGTCAGCAGGATCAGCCCGCTGTCGGCACAATCGACACCTCGACCAACGCACCGGAAGAGGTTGTGGCCGGCCTCACGCCGGGCATGCTGCAATATCTGGGTGACGGCGAAGGGGTCACCTTTTCCTCGCCCGCCGATGTCGGGCCGAATTACGAGGCATTCGAGTACCGCACGCTGCTGAAATTCTGCGCCGGCGTTGATCTGCCGTACTTTGGGGTCACCGGCGATCTGAGCAAAGCCAATTATTCCAGCCTGCGCGAAGGCAAGCTCGACCTGCGGTCGATGATCAAAACGGTGCAGGGCATGGCGGTTTTTCAAATGTGCCGTCCTGTTTATCGCCGGTTCGTGACCGAAGCGGTTATCGCCGGCGCCTTGCCCATCAGGGCCGCATCCTTCAACGCCAGCCCCCGTGACTGGTTGCGCGCCCGCTGGGTGCCGCCGCGGATGGATTGGGTCGATCCACTCAAGGATATGCAGGCCGACAATCTGGCCATGCGTGCCGGGGTAGACAGCCGCGAAGCGGTGGTGCTGTCGCGCGGCTCAACCCTCGAAGAAGTGGATGATGCGGTCGTGCGCGGCAATGAAAGCGCAGATTCACGGGGTCTCGTCTACGACTCCGATCCGCGCAAGACGGCGCCGCCTGCCGGAAAAGTTGCATCTGCGTCGACGCAAGACGGCGGAAACGACCCAGCCGAAAAGCGCGGCGCAGATGGTGCGCCGGGCGATCAAGAGGAAGTCGCGGCCTGACGCCGCGAACCAGAGTGGAGAAAATCTCAATGGTAAAGAAAACGGCCGGCAACGAAGTTGAGAAGCCCGGTGCCGAAGCAGAAACCGCGGCTGTTGCGGCCGTCGAAGAACCGTATTCGGCCGACGTTGTGGTGGCGGGCGCAAAACTCGTGGCGGACGAACGTACGGAACCCCAACCTGCGGAGTCGCGCACGGCGCGCAATGCGGTGCGCGATCTGCCCCGCGTTATGACGCGGCTGTTCGGCAAGCCGCTGATGGTTTCGCCCGAAAAGCTGGAAGCAATTCTGGCAGGGCTCGGCCCCCGCCTCGGGATCGAGGCGTCGCCGCTGGCCAGCGACAAACAGGCCGATGCGATCGGTGCCTTCCTGGATGACGATGACGAGAACGACGAGGGCACGGCACAGCCGTTTCAGATGCTGCCGGATGGCATTGCCCTGATCTCGGTCGAAGGGACGCTGGTCTACAAGTCGAGCTGGCTGGGCGCCTTGTCGGGGCTGGTCGGGTACGGCGATATCCGCTCGTCACTCGACGCTGCTGTGGCAGACGATGCCGTTAAAGGGATCCTTCTTCAGGTGGACTCCTATGGCGGGGAGGTGAACGGTTGTTTCGACCTCTCCGACGCCGTGTTTGAAGCGCGCGCGAAGAAGCCGATCTATGGCGTGGCGGCCGACGATTCCTTCAGTGCCGCCTATGCGCTCCTTTCGGCGTGCTCGAAGGTGTTTGTCAGCCGCACCAGCGGTGTGGGATCGGTCGGCGTGGTTGCGCTGCATGTCGATCAGTCAGCGGCCGACAAGGAACGCGGGTTGAAATACACTTACGTCTTCTCCGGCGATCGCAAGATCGACGGCAATCCGCATCAACCGCTTTCGACGCCGGCGCTGCAGAACCTGCAGTCCGAATGTGACCGGATGCGCGCGCTGTTCGCCGCCAGTGTCGC
This sequence comes from Alphaproteobacteria bacterium, assembly GCA_017308375.1. Classification (GTDB taxonomy): domain Bacteria; phylum Pseudomonadota; class Alphaproteobacteria; order Micropepsales; family Micropepsaceae; genus Rhizomicrobium. Next base: position 83,620 of record JAFKEW010000058.1, on the reverse strand, counting down.
GAAATATCGCGGCCTGTCCGTGGACGATGTGGTTGCCACGGAGGCCAAATGCTTCTTTGGCGAGCACGGCATTTCGGCGAAATTTGCCGATGCGATGGGGACGCCCGCTGATGCGCTTGCCGCGCTTCGTGCCGATATTGCATCGAAAGCGATAGCCGGGAATTTGATCGAGGGTGGCACGCCTGTAACCGCTGAACCAGCTGGCACTCTGATCGTCGACGGCAACATTGCGTCCGCGATAATCACCGGGTTGCCGGTGGCCAAGTCCGTCAATCACGATGTTGTCGATCTCGACGCCGTCCGGCGGGAAGTGCGCGGTGAATCCGCGAAAGATCATGGCGAAATTGTCGAGTTGTGCGCGCTCGCGGACGAACCGCAGCTTGCCGCCGAATTCATTCGTACCGGGAAAAGCATCGCCCAGGTGCGGGAACAGCTTCAGATGCGCCGCGCCGAAGCCAGCGATGCGCGGAAAATCAGCGGGCACATCCTGCCCGATGCTGGCGATCACAATCCCAAAGCGGATGCGGCGGGATGGGACAAGGCCATTGTCGCGGTGCGCGGCAAATTGAAGGAGCACTGAAATGACCACTTTGACCGAAACCTTGAAGGCCGGCGCCTATCTCATTTCCGAGGCGAACGGCACCCTTTCCCGCGATCAGGGTCCGTTGACCGGCGGCCCCTATGATGCGGGTACCGTGCTTGGCAAAAAGCTCGGTGCGCAGACAGTCGCGGCCGCGGTCGCCTTCGCTGGCAATGCCGGCAATGGCGTGATGGGCGCGGTAACCGCGGTTGCGAACGCGTTGGCGGGCGACTGGAAGATCGTGATCGTCGCGCCGGTGACCAATGCGGGTGCGTTCGAAGTGTTGCGGCCGGATGGCACGCTGGACGGAACCGGCAAGGTCGCCGTGGCGTATAACGGTGGCATCAAGTTCACACTGGCCGATGGCGGCACGGATTTCGCGGCCGGTGACGGCTTCACCGTTCATGTCAGCTACGCCGCGGGCGTCCGCACAATCCACGATCCCGCGGCGAATGACGGCAGCGAAAAGGCGGACACGATCCTGTTCGAAGCGGCGGATGGTTCGGCCGCAGATGTTGCCGCGACTTTCACTGCGCGCAATTCGGAAGTGAATACATCCGAACTCGTGTGGAAGTCCGGACTGACTGCCGATCAGAAGGCAGCCGCGCTGGCACAGCTCGCCACCTTCGGCATCATCGCGCGCTGATCCGCGCAGCTCTTTTTCCGAAACTCTGAACGACGAAAGGCGCCTGGCCCCGGCCAGGCGAAGGACCTCGCATGGCCACTTTTGATATCTTCAACAACGACGCCTTTTCGATGATCTCGATGATCGAAGCGATCGACAAGGTGCCGTACAAGCCATCGCTTCTGGGCGATCTCAATCTCTTCGCGCCGAAGCCCGTGACGACCCGCAATGTCTACGTCGAGGAACGCAATGGCGTCCTCTCGCTGGTACAGACAACGCCGCGTGGCGCGCCGCTGCCGCAGCGCACGACGGAGAAGCGCTCCATGCGTTCCTTCGATACCGTGCGGATCGCCAAGGCCGACCATATGAACGCCTCCGAAATTCAGGGGGTGCGGGCGTTCGGGTCGGAGACCGAATTGATGATGATGCAGAAAGAGCTCATGCGCCGGATGGCGGGCCCGGTCGGTTTGCAGTCCGATATCGAACTGACCTGGGAGCATATGCGGCTCGGTGCGGTGCAGGGCATCGTGCTCGACGCGGATGGATCGGTTATCACCAACTGGTACGACGAATTCGGGATCACGCAGCCCGCAGAAATCGCGTTTGACCTGACTGGCGCGAATGCCGCATCGAGCGATGTGAACGGCGCGACCAAGCTGAAGAAGTTCATCGCGCAAAAGATCGTCCGGCCGATGCAGCGCGCCGCGAAGGGCGCCTTCACGCCGCAAAGCGAAGTCGTCGCACTGTGCGGCGATGATTTTTATGACGATCTGACCAGCCATGGTGATGTGGCGCGCGCCTATGGCAATTGGCTGGCCAATCAGCCCAGCAGCGAAAGCAATGCATTCGGCAAATTCCGCTGGGGCGGTGTCACCTGGATCAATTATCGCGGCACCGACGACAATTCGACCATTGCGATCGATCCGGATGAGGCGAAGTTCTTCCCGGCCAGTGCCCCCGGCATCTTCATCAATGCCTGGTCGCCGGGTGAGTTCTTCGACGTTGTCAACACGCCGGGCATTCCGCTGTTGCCCAAGATTGTGCCGGACCCGACCGTGCGCCAGCAGTACGTGGACATCGAGCTCTACTCCTATCCGCTGATGATCTGCACGCGGCCTGAAGTGCTGTTGCGCGGCAAGCGCGGAGCCGCCTGAGGGACGTAGGGGCGGCGGCGGCCGCGATGGCATGACGTGGCCGCCGCCAGAATTTCGATTGGAGACATCATCATGACGAAGGCGGAACGAGCTCCGCAATTGGCGCTGCGTGGCCTGCAGGCGGAGATCCTGACGGCGGCGCTGCCGCGTGTCGCGCATGTGTTGAAACCCTATCCGGATAATGTGCTGGCGGACGATCTCGCCGCCGCGATCGAGGCCCTGCGCAAGAAGGGTTACGTCCACGGTAATCAGATGCAGCCCAATCTTACCGCGGCCGGTGTCGCGGCCGCCCGCGCGCTGGCCGCGAAAGCCTGAATGTCGTTTTCCGCGCTGCTCGACGTCTTGCTGTCCGATCCAAACCTTGGGATCGATGTGGTTTACCGGCCGCTGATGGGCGCGCCGGTGCCGTGCCGGGCGGCTTTCGCCAATCCCGATATTGAGCAGCAACTCGCCACCGCGCGGGTGCGGGACCGCAAGCGGTGGCTGATCGTCAAATCCGCCGATGTGGCACAGCCGTCGAAGGATGACATGATCGAAATCCCCGTCGGCGGCGCGGAATTCCGTGTGCTGAATTTTTCCGCCAACGATCCGATGCGGTTGACCTGGCGAATTGAGGTCGCCGCGTCATGACGTCCGTGCAATCGCGGGTGGCGGCGCTGAAGGCTCTGGAAGCCCTGATCCGGCGCGCGGTGGGCGAGGATATTTTCATTCGCAATCCGGAATCGCCGGTGGAGGCCAGCCGCGAAGGGATCGTGGTGATGAGCGATGGCGACCCGGGCGAGGCCGAATACATCCTTTCACCCCTTGCGTTCTGCTGGGAACATCAGGTGGCGATCGAGATTGCGGCGAGTGGGCCGGACCGCGTGGCCGTGACGGAAGGCCTTCTCGCTCGGCTCGAACCGGAGCTTGCGGCGGATCGCAGATTGGGCGGCGCTGTCGACGATGCCCGGCTCATGTCGGCGCCCGAGATCCACGATTATCCGATCGATGACGCAGAAACCGAACGCTCCATCACTGTGGCGGTGCAGCTGTCCTACACCACCGTCAGTGCGGCGGGCTGAACCGTGGCAACGGGGTTCAAAGTCAGCACCGCAAAATGGGCTGGCGTCACGAAGTCCGTGGAAGGCGACATCGCCAAAGCCTCCACCCGGACCATGGACGTGGTGACGGTCGGCCTGAAGGGCGAGCTGCGGGACCAGGTGCTTAAGGCTGGCATGGGTACCAAGCTCGCCAATACCTGGCGGGGGCGGCGTTATCCCGTCTCCGGCGAAAGCATCGCGCCGGCCGCCTTCGTGTTTTCGAAGGCGCCCGAAATCATTGACGCGTTCGATCGCGGCGTGGCCATCCGGCCTGTGAACGGGCAGCGCTATCTGGCGATCCCGACCGAAAACGTGCCGCGTGCCACGGCAGGACCGGGTGTCCGCGGCGGCACCCATCGTATGACGCCGGCCGAAGTTGAGACCTATTTCAATCAGGACCTCAAATTCCTGACCGCGAAAAACGGACGGCTGATCGCCTATATCGATGCGGTTGGCGGTTTCGCGCCAACGATTCTCGGCCAGCCGATGCCGACCTTCCGGCGCGCCACGCCCAAGCAACTGGGCCGCTATTACCGCACCGGCAAGGCGTTCAAACGCGCTGTCCGGGTGGCGATGTTCATTCTGACGCCCACCGCGAAGTTGCCGAAGCGCTTCGATGTCGATGCCGCCGCCAGGCATTGGGTGGGGCAGGTCGAACCGATTTTCACGCGGAATCTCTCCGCACTTTCCTGAACCTCTCACAATAGGAGTGACGCTATGGGGCGTGGCACCGGCGCGAATACCAAATTGGCATTCGCCTTCGAAAGCACTTACGGCACACCGCCTGGCGCAGGCTATGTGCAGATGCCGTTCGTTTCGGAAGGGCTGGGCGACGAGCAACCGCTGGTCGCGAGCAATCTTCTCGGTCAGGGCCGCGAACCGCTGCCGCCATCGCTGGACGTCATCACCAACAATGGCGATCTCGTCGTCCCGCTGGACCTGCGCTATTTCGGCTTCTGGCTGAAACTGCTGTTCGGTGCGCCGACCTCGACCCAAGGGACGGCCGCAATCGGAAGCATCGAATTCTCCGATCAGCCGGCCACTGCCATGGCTATCACAATCGGCGGTGCTGACCTTACCTTCAAGTCCGCCACCCCGGGCGCGGACGAATGCCTGATCGGTGCCACGCTGGCGGAGACGCTGGCAAATGCGGTCATTGCGCTCAATGCCAGCACCACGGCGGCGCTCAAATCCCAGTCCTATTCGCTCAATGTTGATGGCAAGACCATCGATATCGTGTCCGACACGATCGGCGTTGGCGGAAACAGCGTGACATTGGCGGCGGATGTCGGCTCGAATGCCACGGTATCAGGCGCCACCCTTTCCGGCGGCAGCGCGACCGGCCCTTACAATCACGTCTTCACCTCCGGCGGGTTGACGTTGCCGTCCGCGGCGGTCGAGGTCGGCGTTCTGGATGTGCCGAGCTATGGCATGAATTTCGGTGTCGCGGCGGACAAGCTGGCAATCCAGCTTGAAACATCCGGCAATCTGAACGCCACGATCAGCCTGATTGCGCAAGGAGAAAAGAAGGCGAAAACATCTTCGGCCGGTACGCCGACAGAGCTTGTGCTCGAACGCTTCACCAATTTCAGCGCACAGGTTTCACGTGATGGTGTGCCGCTCGCGAACCTGACCGGTGGCACTTACAACTATGCCAACGGTCTCGATCCCGTTCGGGTCATCCGGCCTGACGGCCGCATCGCCGGTGTCGATCCGGGTGTCATCGCCGTCACCGGCAAGAACGACATGCGCTTCGCGGATACGACCTTCATCGATCTCGCGGTCAACAACACACCGGTCGAATTCGTGCACGAATGGGCGATCACATCCGCAAAGAAGCTGCGAATCGTGACCCACTATGCCTTCCTGCCCAAGCCGAAGACGCCGGTCACAGGGCCGGGTGGCATTCAGGCGAGCTTCGACTGGCAGGCCGCGAAGCATCCGGTGCTGGCAAAGACCTGCACCGCCACCCTGATCAACGACAAACCTTCCTACTGAGGTTCCATGCTTAAGCTCAAAACGTCCTCTGCCGAGCCGTTCTGGCTCGAAATTCTGCCGGGCCAGAAAACACAGTTCAAACCAGTGACCATGGCGATGATCCTGGTCGCACGGGAGTCCGCCGCGCGAACCATGATCGATATGATGCCAACCTTTGACGGTGAGCCAATCCCTGATGCGCTGGCGGACGCCGCAGGTCGTGTTCGGTTTTGCGTGACTCTTGCTCAACACGGCATTGTGGATTGGGAAGGGGTGGGCGACGAAAACGGCGACAAGATCGCCGCGACGCCGGATGTCATTGCCGAGTATATGGCAAATTGGCGAGTGTTTGACGCGGTGCAGAAACTTTATGTCGAACCGGCGCTCGAAGAGCTCGCGGAAAAAAACGTATCCGCGCCCTTGCAGCGTGGCACTTCAAGGGCAAAAACGGCGGCCAGGACTATTGCAAAGCGTGCCCGTCGCGCTGCGAAGAATGCGCGTACGTCGTAAACCGGCCGCAGACGGCGGACGGCATTGCCGCGTGGGCAGCGATCGAGAATCTTTCCGGACAGCTTCGCTGCAACACGGTTGCGATTGCGTGCGCGGACGGTACGGTGAAGCTGATCAGTCTCGCACACGGACTGGACTTCGCGGCAGCGATCGCATTCGCCGAAAGTATGGACGCGGCCAATCATCTGTTTCTCGATCTTCTGCCCGAGATCGAGGCAATCATGGTTCGCGGCCACAACAGCTTGAACACGTGAACACGCGCCGTCATGGCTAATCGCAATATGGCCATCACCATCCGCATGGATGGGAAGGCCGAAGTCCAGCGCGACCTGAAAGACATCGAGACCAGCGGCGATGCCGCGTTTGGCAAGCTCGGCAAGTCCATCGACCAGGCAACGGCGGCGATCGAGCGTCAGAAATCCAAGTACGACGATCTGGTCCAGAAAGTCCGCAGCCAGCAGGTTGCGGCCGCGAACCAGACCAAGTTCAATGAAGTTCTGGGTGTCAATCCGGCGAGTGGTGCCGGTTCAGCACAGGCTTCCGCCGCGGCGTTTAACAGCGCCTATGCCGGGATGGCGCAGCGCGCGGCCCTGTTGCGGGCGCAAATCGATCCGCTTGGTGTCGCGCAAAAACGGCTGAACGCCGAAGTCGCCGACGCCAACCAGCTGTTCAGACAGGGCGTCATCACAGTCGACGAACAGGCGGCAGCACATGCGTTGGCGCGGCAGCGGTTCGACGCGACCGCAAAGGCTCTGGGTGCCGTGGGTGGGAAGGCACAGGTTTCGGCGTACGCCTTGCGGAACCTCGGTTTCCAGATGAACGATGTGATCAGCGGTCTGGCCATGGGTCAGGCGCCGCTGCGCATCCTGGCACAGCAGGGCGGCCAAATTTATCAGGTCTTTGCCAGCGAGCAGGTCGGCGTCGTAGGCGCGCTGAAGGCCGTGGGCGGCATGATCGGGTCGTTCCTGATTTCCCCGCTCGGCCTCGCCACGGTCGCCGCGGCGGGCTTCGGCGGTGTCGCAGTCGCGGCGTTCAGCCGTGCATCCGAAGCGGCCAAGGAATTCGGCGAAGCGACGGAGTTTCTGGGTCGCGCATCCGGCCTGACGCGGGAACAGTTCGACGCGATCGCGGAAAGTGCGGCAAAGGCGGACAGCATCTCTGTCAATGTTGCGCGCGGGATCGAGACCGCCTTTGCCCGCACCGGCACGGTGGGTGAGGAAAGCCTGCGTAGCCTGATCTCGCTGACCAAGGAATTTGCCGATAAGACCGGCGCGAATATGGATCAGGCGCGCGACGCCCTTTCCAAAGCGTTCGCAGACCCGGCGAAGAGCGGCGAAAAGCTGCTGGCCAGCCTGGGCGGGCTCGACGACAAGACCGCACAACTGATCACGCGCAATGTCGAGGCGAACGATATCGCGAAGGCGCAACAAATCCTGCAGGAAGCGCTGATCAAAACCCTGAAGGAAGCGACCGACCAGACCACGTGGTACGGCGATGCCTGGAAATGGGTGAAGGATCAGGTCTCGGGCGCGGTCGAGAATCTGTCCAAATTCGGATCGTCACCGGCCCTGACGCTGCAGAAAGCATCGCTGGAAGCCGAACTGAAGAATGCCAGGGCGGGTATCGGCAAGACAGTGGTGACGGAATCGGGACCGGTATCCATTGCGCCCCGTGCGATTTCCGACATTGAGGCCGATCTCGATCGCGTCAATGCCAAGATTGCCGAAACCACGCAGAAGGCCAAAGCGGCCGCAGCGGATGCCGCCGCCGTCACGCTGTCCAAAGCGGCAGGCCCGCTGGTTCGCAGCGCCATCGAAGGTTTCGGCGATTATGACAAGCTGAAAGCGGCGCAGAAGAATATCGACGATCTCGTTTCAAGCGCGGCGGCGCTTAAGAAGGTTGGAGTCTCACTAACCGATGCGAAGACGGCGCAGGACGCCTACAATCGTGCCGTCGACACTTACATCGATCCCGCCACCAGGGCGAATAAGCTGCATCAGCTTGAAATCGCGGCGCTGGCCGCCAAAACGCCGGAACAGAAGCGGGCGATCGCAGAGCAGCGCGAAGAGCTGCAATTGCGCGGCAAAGTCATCACCGCCGCAGAAGCCAATGTGCGCATCCAGCAAGCCGGTGCGCTGGCCTATGCCCAGGCCGCCAAATCCATTGAAAAGCACACCGATGCCTTGCGCGCCAATCTGGCCATCGCGGAAGCCTATCTGCAGGGCAGCGCCGCCGGGTTGAGAGCAGAAGAGCAGTCGCTTGAAAATGCCCAGGCGCTCGACGCGCAGATCGGCAAGGCGGCGCTCAACGGCGCAAAGCAGGTGGCCCAACTCCGCGATGAGACTTCCGCCCGCAAGAACCTGAACGACCAGATCGCCGCCGGAAGCATCACCACCGAACAGGCCGCGGATCAGCTGCGCATCGAGAATGCGCTGGCGCCGCTGCGCATCGCGCACGATCTGGCCGAGGGCGAGGCAAAGTCCGAACTGGCGCGCATTATTGCCGTTCTGACCGCGGCCCGCGTGCGGGACAATGACGAAACCCGCCGCTCCCGCGCACTGACCGAGCTGGAATCCAGCAATCGCGAGCTCGATTCTCTGCGGCAAGAGCTGGAGATACAGACCAACAATTCCGTTTCCCGCCAGGTCGAACTGGCGGTGCTGCGCGAAAAACAGCGGCTTCTCGCGGCCAATATCAGCCTTGAGAGCGATGAAGGCCGGAAGCTGGTCGAAAACGCAGCCAAGGCCGAATTCCTCAAACAACAGATCGACCTTGCCAATGCCGACCGCGGCGAATTGGAAGGGATGTTCGACAATATCGCGAGCGATTTCTCCAACTTTATCGACGCCGGAAAGTATGATTGGAAGTCGTTTGCCGACGTTGCAGTCAGTGCATTGAAAGATATCGACAGCGAGATCTTGAAGCTTGGCGCGCTCAATCCGCTGAAAAATCTGCTGTTCGGTCAGAACAATCCGACTCTGGGTGATGGACTGTTCGGGAAACTGCTCGGATCGGTGTTCGGTTCAATTTTCGGTGGCGGCGGCGGTGGCAGTTATGCGGATGCAGGCACAGTTGTGGCGAATGTCGCGCATGACGGCGCGATTGCGGGTTATTCAAGCCGCACGCGCCGCGTGCCGCGAAGCCTGTTCGACAACGCTCCGCGCCTGCACAGCGGCGGCATCGCGGGCGACGAAGTCCCCGCCATTCTGAAGCGGGGCGAGCGGGTTCTGAACCTCAACGAGACCCGTAAGTATGGCCAGGCGGGGACAAGTGGGCCGATCCAGATCAAAACCAGCTTCGAGATTCATGTCACCGGCACCACGGACAAGGAGCTGATGCAGCAAATGCACAGCGCCATCGCGGTGGCCCAGCAGGAACATGACCGCCAGGTGTTGCCGCTTCTGGTCGCGCGGCTGAACGGCGACCCGCGCCTGCGGTCGATGTAGCAATGGCCATCACATTCCCGCGCACATCGATGATGGAAAAGATGTACGTGAAATCGGCATCTTTCTTCCCGATATACCTGCAATCGTTCAGCGGCACCCAGGCCGGTCAGATCATCGTCAAGGATCTGGGGCCGGAGCTGTGGTCCTGCAAGATCGAGTCCGATGACATTCTGCACGCCAAGGCGCTGAAAGCGCAGGCCTCGATCAACTCGCTGCGCGGGTCGCTCGACACCTTTTATGTCTGGAACCCGATCGCGGCGGGTCCGCAGGCGGACCTTGACGGCGCGGTGCTGGGCGCAAGCCTCGTCCGGATCAAATCGCTGAACGCGAACAATCGTGCGCTATCGCTCACCGGCTTGCCCAACGGCTATCAACTGACCGAAGGCGATTTCCTCGCCTTCGACTATGGCACCGGCCCGTCGCGGGCATTGCACCAGGTGCTGGAGGATACGACAGCCAATTCCAGCGGCTACACGGTGGAATTCGAGGTGTTCCCGAATATCCGCCCCGGCGCAGCCCTGTTGACGACGGTGACGCTGATCAAACCGGCGGCCGTCATGCGCATGGTGCCGGGCTCGGTGAGCATCGCAAGCAGCGATGTCTTGCGCAGCCGTATCTCCTTCGAAGCCATTCAGGTGCTCTGATGCGTTCATTGGATTCTGCCACGCGCGCCGCACTGCAGTCGGGCAGGCTGGTTGGGCGCAATTTCTTCCGGGTCGGCGGCAAGAACCGAAGCACCGGAGTGCCGGAATATCTCAATCTGTGGAACGACGTGGGCGTTGTGGATGCGCCGGTTACCGACGTCGAAACCGGCACCACGGTCGTCTACACGTTCACGGGTTCCGGCACGCTGGTCAGTGTCGACAACGTGCCGCTAACGATGGGCGTGGATGTGCGCATGCTGAAGGTGGCGCTGAGCAATATCAGCGCGACAGTCATCAATCTCGTCCGCGGCTATGATGTGAAAAATGGAACGGCCCAGATCTGGCGCGGACTGTTCGATCCCGAAAGCCGCAATCTGGTCGCCGCGGCCACGTCGCGTTTCGTCGGCTTCGTCGACAAATGCGTGATCAACGATCCGCCGATCCCGCTGGACGGCAAAGGCATGCCGACCGGTTCGGTCACGCTGACGATCGCAAGTCATACCAGAGAGTTGACACGGGCGAGCACAGAAAAGCGCAGCAACGAAAGCCAGAAGCGCCGGGCGGCCAACGACCTGTTTTACAAGGATGCTGGCGTCGTCGGGTCGTGGCAGGTGTTCTGGGGGCAGGAACGCGCCGCACCGTCACAAACCGTCGTCGTACCGCCGCGGAATTTCTACTACTGATGAAACGGCTTCCGGGTTGGCGCGCCCGCCTTCAGGCGGCGGTTGCGGCCGCGCATCGCAAATCCTTCGCATGGGGCGAACACGACTGTGCCCTGTTCGCGGCCGATTGCGTCTTCGCCCAGACCGGCGTCGATCTGGCTGCGTCGTACCGCGGCACCTATTCGACCGCCGCCGGCGCGATGAAAACGCTGAAGACGATGGGCGCCAGCGATCTTCTGGCGCTCGTCGCGGACCATCTGACCGAGGTGCACCCCAGCCTGGCGCAGAAGGGCGATATCGCGGTCATGCCGGGTGCGGTCACAGGCTGGGCGCTGGGCGTGGTGATGGGTGAACGGGCTGGTTTTCTGGGTCCGGATGGGTTCGGTACCGTGCCGCTGGCCCAGATCGCAAAGGCCTTCCGGGTCGGCTGATGCGCACCCTGAGATTGTTGTTCGTCGCCGCATTGATGGTGCTGGCGCTGCCGGCGCAGGCCCATGCCGATCCGATCTCGACCGCGATACTGGCGGCCGTTTCGATTACGGCGACGACGGTCGGCGCGACCGCCTTCGCGATCATCCAGGGCGTATTGACGTTTGCCCTGAGCACGCTCGCCTCGATCGGGCTCTCTTATATCGCCAAGGCGATTTCCGGGAAGCCGGATAGTGCGGCCCAACAGCTCGGCATCAAGGGTACGATTCAGCTTGGCGGCGACCTGCCGCGATCGTTCCTGGTCGGCTATTCGGCGACGGCCGGTTCGCTTGTCTACGTCAACACGTGGGGGCAGGACGGCAAAACCCCGAATGCCTATCTGACCATGGTCATATCCTTGTCGGATTTGCCGATCACGGCGCTGCGGCAGATCTGGGTGAACGATGTTCTGGTTACCTGGCCGGGCGGCGGAACGGCGACCAGCTATGGCACGCCGATTTCCGAATTCAGCAAGGATGGCAAGGACTATCTCTGGGCGAAGTTTTGCGACGGGACGCAGACGGCTGCCGATCCGTGGCTGACCAGCCAGTTCGGCGGCGACCTGAATTATCCCTATTCGTCCGGCCGGATCGGCAAGGGTGTCGCTTACGTCATTATGACGGCGCGGCTGAACAGCGATCTGTTCAGCGGCTTTCCACGCTTCAAGTTCGCGGGTGACGGCGCCAAGTTTTACGACCCGCGGAAAGACAGCACCGCCGGCGGCAGCGGCACACATCGCTTCGATGATCCGTCCACATGGGAATTCACGCTCAATCCCAAGGTGATTGAGTACAACGTGCTGCGCGGCATCTCGTTTGACGGGAAGTGGCTCTACGGACTGCAGAGCATGACCCCGTCGCGATTGCCGACCGATTCATGGTTCGCCGCCATGAATGAATGCGATCTGCTGGTCGACAACAGCGCTGGCGATCAGGAGCCGCAATACCGCTGCGGCGCCGAAGTGCCGGTCAACATGACACCGGCCGATCTGATCGACGCATTTGATATGGCCTGCAATGGCCGCATCGCGGAAATCGGTGGCATCTACAAGGCGTATGCGGGCGCGGCGGGTGCGGCGGTCTTTGCCTTCACCGATGACGATCTGCTGATTACCGAAGCCAAAAGCTTCGACATGTTTCCGTCGCTGGGCGAGCTGGTGAACGGGTGTTCGGCCACCTATCCCGAACCGGAAGAAGGTTGGGCGGCGAAGGATGCACCCGCCTATATCGATCCCACGCTGGAAGAAGAGGATGGCGGGCGCGAACTGCTCGCTTCGGTGCAATACACACTTGTGCCCTATGCGGAGCAGGTGCAGCGGTTGATGCGCTCTGCGGTCAAAGAGGGCCGCAAATTCCGCAAGCATACGGCGGTCGCCCCGCCCGCGTTCTGGATGCTTGAACCAGGCGATATCGTCGCCTGGACCAGCGCCACCAACGGTTATGACGCCAAGAGCTTTCGCGTCGATACCGGCACGGATCAGGACAATCTCGATGTCGGCCTTGTCCTCGTCGAAGTTGATCCGGGCGATTACGACTGGAACCCGGCGACGGATTACAAACCGGTCTCGAACGGGCCGCTTCTGTTGGTGCCGCCGCCGGCGCAGGCGATTGCAGGCTGGCAGGTCTCAGCCGTCGCGATCCCCGGCGACAACGGCCGCAGCCGGGCAGCAATCCGTTTGCAGTGGGACGCGGACGTCGATGACGTCAACGGCGTGTTCTATCAGGTCCGGCTGGCATCGACAGCGGCGATCGTTCTCAGCGGTGTAACGGATTATTGGAATGTCGGACTTCTCGATATCTCCGAATCCATTCTGCCGAGCACCGACTATGAGGCGCGGGGTCGCTATCGCCCGCGCTCGCCACGCGAAACCACCTCGTCCGACTGGTTGCCAGTCACGACCGCGAATGTCACGGGCCTGATCGGGTCCGACATTACGGGTCTGATCCCGGCCACGAATGCCTTGCCTGGCCGCGGGCCGGCACTGCCAGCAACTGGTACGCTCGGCGATATCTTCGTTCTGGATACCGATGGCGAGCTTTATCGTTATGGTGCAAGCGGCTGGACCCGGGCGCTGGATGGCACAAGCCTGACGGATTCCAGCGTCGATCTGACCAAGCTCGCCGCCGGTATCAATCCGCCGTTGAAGGTCGCCGCATTGCCGGTGCCGAACGATAGCGGCACCGATATCGTTCTGCTGTCGACCGATAACAAGCTCTACCGCTGGAATGGCACGGCGTGGACGAACGCGATCGATGGCGCCGACATCAGCAGTTATTCGGTGCTGCCGTCGAAGGTTTACATCGGCGACACCACCAACATGGTGGCCGATCCCTTGTTCAGGGACCCGGGTTATTGGGCCGTCAACGGCATCTACACCTTCATCGACACCACCGCGGCGCAACTGGCGGCACTGGGTGTCGATGCGGCCGGAAAGATTGTCGCGCAAGGGACATTTGCAGAGCCCAATCGGGGCATCGCACCCAATATCAGTTTCCCCGCGGAACCCGGAAAAAGCTGGCGCCTGGGCTGCAAATATCTGGTAACCGCCGGTTTCAATGGCGCCGTGTTCTGTTACGTGGCGTGGCGGGACAAGGATGGAAACGTCGTCAGTTTTTCCAATGTTGCAACCGCGGCCGCAAATTATCAGGCGTCACCCCCTGCGGCAGATACCATCGGGACAATAACGGGTATCGTTACCGCTCCACCGGACGTCGTTTTCGGCACGTTTTCGCTCGGGCTGGATTGGATCAACAATGCCAATTCAAACGGGACAGCCTTCTACGTCAATCCGCAGTGTAATCGCGCGGCCGATTCCGACCTGATCATCGATGGCGGCGTGCATGCGCGGAATATGGGTGCAGACAGCGTCGAAGCTGGCGCCATCGCGGCCCAAGCTGTCGGCACCCGGGAACTGAAGTTCGGTGCCGCAACCGGGTCGAAGCTCTATCTCGGTGACACCAGCAATATGCTGCTGAACACCGATTTCAGCGATCTCGATTATTGGGGCATCTTCAACCCCGGCGTGACGTACACCACAACGCATTGGGCGCTTGGCACGATGCACGCCACCAAGGGTGTCTATTGCGACGGCAACGGATATCCGGTGAACGGTTCGGCGTCGGGAAGTCAGGTGGTGGGTCACAATGGCTCGCTGTTCATTCCCGTAGAACCGGGAAGAAATTACCGGGTTGCGCTCGATATCGTTGCGCTTGCCGGTGCGACGTGTGTGCCGGAAGTCTGGCTCGTCTGGTACGACAAGGACAAGGCGGCGATTACGAACAGCTTCTGCGCAGTCGGCAGTCAGGATTTTCGTAGTGTTCCGGCGCCAGCGAACCTGACCCTGCATGTGGACCAGATCGTTGCGGCGCCCGCCACCGCGGCCTTTGTTTCGTTTCGCTGTGCAGCCTTCTGGTCGAACGCGATCACAAATGGTGGCGCGGTGGTGTTGGCTAATCCGCGCCTCATGCGCGCATCGGGTGCCGAACTGATTGTCGATGGTTCGGTGATTGCGCAGAAGATGTCGGTTGTCTCGCTACAGTCGATCACAGCCGATATGGGCACGCTGACGCTGGGGGTGTTGCGCAGCGCCGACGGCAAGACGGTTGTCGACCTGACGAATTCGAGTGTGATCTTCAAGACGGGCAGTTTTGGCGGCACACTCGACGCTGGCACCGTTAACGCCACCAACGTGATCGCCAACAACGTGGTGATTACCGACCACATCCAGAACAACAACGTCACCAATACCGCGATCTTTGTTTCGGCGCCAAAGACCATCGGCACGGTGGAAACCACGCTGCTGAACGGCAGTTATACTGCCAAGGGCGATACCAAAGTCCTGATCCAGATCACGGACAATTTCACCCGTCAGGGCGGGCACTCGCCGGTGGTGACCTACACCATCAAGCGGATCGACGGCGCCACGGTGAACATCATGGGTACGGTGAAGGCGGGCGGGTCCGGCGTCACGGTCTATCAGCCGATCGCGCTGACAATCGTGGATACGGAAAGTGTGGCGCATGCCGTGACCTATACCGTGACGGCGGTTTCGGACGATGCGACCTGCACGTCGAACAGCCTGTTAATGACGGTGACGGAGCTGAAACGGTGACGAACACGCCCTTCGCAGTTTACGACAAGTCCAGCGGCCGCGTGTTGCGCGCCGGTGTGTGCCCGGAAGATGACCTTGCCGGTCAGGTGACGGACGCGAGCGAGGATGTGCTTCAGGTCGCGGGCCTGTTGCAGGACCTTTATCTCTTTCGGGTGGAAGATGGCGCGCTGGTCAATGCGGGGCCCGATCTCGAAACCGCGAAGCGGCTCAAAACCACGGAACTCTATGCGGCGTGTGACGCCGCCGTGCGAGCTGGTGTGAGTTCGGCGGCGTTGGGGTCGGCCCATCTTTATCCGACCAGCGATATCGACCAGAGCAATCTGGCGCAGGCTGTGCTGGCCGGCGGAAAACTCTGGTGTCAGGACGGCGCGGGAACCTGGGCGCTGCTGGATCACACGGCGGCGCAGGCATTGGTCGCGCTGCAAGATTTCCAGACCGCGAAGGATGCCGCGCGCGAACATCTGGCCACCCTGATGACAGAGGTGGAAGCGGCCGCCACGCCCAGTGCCGTGCAGGCGCTGACGTGGGGCTGAATTCAGACACTTAGATCATTCTGCCCGGCCTTCGTGCGGGCTTTTTTGTTGTTGAAGGAGCAACCGATGACCGGCTTTTCGGACTACACCGCCAAGAAAGTGCTTGATCACATCGTCGGCAAGACGGCCATGGGGGCCCTGCCCACAGGCTATATTGCCCTATTCACCGCGGTCGGCGCGGATGACGGCACTGGTTTCACCGAAGTCGCGGGCGGGTCCTATGCCCGCGTGGCGACCGCCGGCGCGGACTGGAACGCCGCTGCCGGATCTTCGCCATCCTCCAATTCGAATGCGAATGCGATGACATTCCCGAAGCCGACGGCGGATTGGGGCACGGTGATTGCGCTTGGCATTTATGACGCGGCGACGGGCGGTAATCTCCTGATGTGGGATTATCTTGGCAATTATCCCTGGTTGCCGGCCACGATTTCGGCGGCTTCCCCCGGCGTGATCACGGCCAAAGGGCACGGGTACGGCGCTGGCGACAAGGTTGTCTACTCCACCGAGTTTGGCGGCACAGCCCCGGCCGTCTCCCAAGGTAATCTGACCGGGCTTCTGGATGTCGTATCGCCAGTAGCGGACAGCTTCACGGTCAAGAGCGGCGCAACCGCGGTCAATACCAGCGGTACGGGCAGCGGCATGGTTCGGAAAGTGGCTGCACAGGTCATTTCGTCGGGCGTTGTGGCCAGCTTTGCGGGTGGCACGCCGGGCGCGTTGGTGCTGTCGGCCGCCTGATATGCCTTCAATTTATGCGGATCGTGTCAAAGACACATCGAGCGCGCAAAGCGCAGCGCTGATCACGCTGGCCGGTGCAGCACCGAGCGGGTTTCAATCGTTCGGGTCCGCGGTGGGCGATGGCAATGTCTGTGTGTACGTGGTGCAGGACGCCAGTGGCAATTGGGAAGTGTCGTGCGGCGTCTACACCGCTGCGGCAAAGACGCTGGCACGGGCAGCGGCGCCGATTGCATCATCGAACGCGGGGGCGCAGGTAGCGGCGTTTTCCGGCACGGTGACGGTGTTTCTGACCGATCCCGCGGCGCATGTTCGTGCTATGGATTGGGGGCTTCCGGCCGGACGCATGTACACCAATTCCTGGCTGGAGGGATCGAGCGTTTCATCCAGCACAAATCCCGGTCAGGACGCCCTCAACCTTCCCGGCGTGTGGATCCGGCAGTGGTTCACGAAAGTTAAGCTGCACGTGAATTTCGTGACCTTGAGCGGTACCACTGGCGTGACGATGGATATCGGCCTCTACGATACCTCGCCCGTGAATGCGATGCCTAACCGGCTACTGGCCAGCCAGACCGGTATCCCGGCGGATTCCACGGGCGTCACCGGGGATAATGCCTCGGCCTGGCTCAATATGCCTTCGCCGCAACCGCCCGGCCTTTATTGGCCGGGATGCAGATTTACGTCTGGCTCGCCGGTCATGCGCGGCTTCAACGGTCAAACCACGCTGGCGTCAAAGACGCTTTATGGCATCACGAACACAACCGATACCGGACAAATTTTCGGCTGGGCTCTGAAATTTCCGCCAGCACTTCCCGACCCCTTCTACAGCTACGCCGGCAGCTTGGCGCCAGCCAACAACGGAATGCCCTTTTATGGTGTGGAGGTTTCGTTCTGATGGGCTCGCGCATCACCACTCACAATCTCGATGGAACCATTTCTGTAAGCGATACCCGTACTATCGACGATGCGCGGGCGGAGGCGGCTCAACGTCTCGAAGGGCATTTCGCTGCTCTGATCGTAGCCGGACGCAATTATGCGGGTCACAACTATCAGATCGACGATGCGAGCCGGGCCAATATCAACGCGGCAGCGACCATGGCGATGGTTGCGCCGGATGCCTGGTCCGGGGATTTTTATTGGATCGCATCGGACAATTCGCATGTGCCGATGACGGCGGCGGAGGTGATCGCGTTCGGGCTCAATGCCGGTGATTATTACACCGCCATGATCTTCACCAATCGCGCGCATAAGGATGCGATTGCAGCCTTGACGACGATCAGCACCTGCGATGCCTATGACGTGACCGCGGGATGGCCCGCGAATGACGCAGGCGCATGAGCCTCGGCTTTGGGGCAATCAGTGAAGCCGCGATTGCGGCTGCACCTGACGCGAGCGATGGCGGTGGTGACGGACTTGCGCTGGAAGCCCGGCTGGGCACGCGAGCCGTTAGCAGCGGCGCAAGCACCCTCGCAACGGGTCTTTCTGCGCGCAAACGCATTGCAGTAGGGGTGCGGCCGGGCGCTGGCTATTCGGCGGCGATTGGGGCGCGAGGCCGCGCTGGTTTTGTGGTGCGTCCGGCGCCGGGGCTGTCCACGAGCATTGCTGGGCGCGGGGCAGGGCGGTCGACGGCGCGTGCATACCACAGTTTGCGCACCGATCTCGCCGGACGGATGACGATCTCTGGACGTGGTGAATCCGCGCCCTCGTTGGCCGTCGCGCTGCAGACCCTGGCGCGCGCGGTCGGAATGGGCTGGGCGGTGAGCGTTGGGCACGTTGCGCTGTTCGCTGTTGGTCGAGCACTGACAGCAGCGCGCGGGATCATAACGGGCCCGGGCGCACTGAGTGCCCGGGCAATGGCTCGCACGTCTTTTCGCGCGACGACGTCCGCTTCGGTCGCGATCTCTGGACAGGCGAAAGGCGCCGCGCGCAGCGCTGGCCTGATCGGCGGCGCGGCATCGCTCTCAGCCCGCGCGGTTGCATCGATCGCATCATCGACATCCGCTTCCATTTCGCTGGCATTATCGGCAAGCGGCATGGCCGTGTCGGGCGTTGCGGCGTCAATGAGGGCACTGCTGGCGCTCACGGCGCGAACGTCGGCCCGTTCGCGCGGACAGAGCGTATGGGTACCGTTTGCCGCCCTGTCCGGTTTCGTTCGAGCGTTTGCGCGCACCTTGGCGGGTGTCACACTGATCGGCGCCCCAGTGCCGATGCCGATCGAGGATGCGATCACGCTGTCCGCATCGCATCGCCGCAAGGCCGTGTTGGCAACGCACAAAGTCAAATCGGTGAAGGCGTCCACGCGTTGGCGCGCTGGGCCGCGAAGGATTGGAAAAATGAAGCGATTTTCGGTCAAGCTGATCGATGAAGTGTGGCTGGTCAGTGTCGATTGGGTTGATGAGCTGCCGGCGGGGGTCACCGTCACGGAAGGCGCTGTGACGATCGGCATCCATCCCGACAGCATTGTGACCGATGCGGGGAAAGACAGCCTGCTCGGTTCCGTCGATCATACCGATACCAAAATTGCCGCCATGGTGAAGGCGGGCGGCGTTGCGCCATGCCGCTATGTCCTCTCCTTCGCGGCCAGTTTTTCTGATGGGCAAAAGGATATTGAGCAGGTCGAGCTGCCGGTCCTCGCGCTGCAGCCATAGGGCAACCAACCATGCACACCTTCAGGCTTCTGCGCGATGCAGAGGCACATGGAAGCACGCGCGGCACGCTGCGCGGGTTTAACGACGCGTTGATCGCCAGCACGCTGGAAGATGGATTTAACGCGCCGAAAATCGCGGGCCGCACCCGCATTCCGGCGGGGACCTACCGGCTCGGCTTTCACGGATCGCCCCGGTTCGACAAGAGCTACAAGCCCCGGATCGAGCGCGCCGGCGAACGCTATCGCGGCATGATCCACATTATGGCCGTGCCCGGCTTCGAATGGATTTTGATCCATTGCGGCAATACCACGGCGGACACGGCAGGCTGTGTGTTGCTGGGCGACCAGATCGCCATGGCCGATGGCCGTTTCATGATTCCGGGCGGGCATACTTGGCCCGCCTTTTTGCGCGCCTATCCGATCCTTGCCGAAGCGATCGTAAAGCACGGCGCCGAACTCGTCATCGAAGATCCACACGAAGGGGAATTGTCATGACATTCGAAGATGAAGCCATTGCCGAAGCCAAGCGCATCTGGGCTGGGCTTTCCAGTGCCGGGAAAATGGAGCTGACCAAGGCCCTGTCCTGGGCGGCGCGGCATCTGTGGTGGGTTCTGCCCGTCACGTTCCTGCTCGGCCTGTTGCTCGGCACGCTGCTCACACTCTGACATAGGGGCATCCCATGAAGCTGGTGGACGAGGCCAAGAGCGGCATTCCTGACGATCTGAAGCAGCACTTTCCAACCTGGATGGTGACGGCACTCTCCATCGGCCTTCTGGTTTTCGGCATCGGCGGACGGCTGGTCCGGCAGGACAAGAAAGATCGCCCCAATGGGTAAATTGTTGGGCCTGTTCACAGGCACCTTTGGCGGCGGCTGGGCGCTTCTTGGCTATGCCGTCGTGTTCGGTGCGGTGTTTTACGGCGGCTACGCGACGCGCGGATATGTCGATCAGGTCCCGATCCTGACGGCCCAGAAGGATGCGGAGACCTGCAAGGCTGCGCATGAGAAGGGCAGGGCCGATGCCAACGCGGCCGTTGTCGCGGCGGTCAGCGCGCAAACCGATCGCTTGCGGGATCAGCTTGATCAGCTTGCCAAGGCCGATCGTGTCCGCGCCGCGTCGAACGCCGATTTTTTGAGGAAGCTGAAAGATGTTCCATCCACGAAGGCTTGCGCCAGCAGCCCTGCTTTTCGCCTGCTCGTTGACCGCATGCGAAACGACACCACGGGTGTCGCCGCCGGAAGCCAGTAGCCTGGTCATCTATCCGGCCATGCCGCCCACCACCTGCACATGGGTGGGGCCGCCGCCGGTGACCGATGATGACAAGGTTCTGGCCGAATATATCAATCGGATGTGGGACGCGTATCAGGAATGCTTTTCACGGTTGGGGAAGGTCCACGAAACCGTGACGAATTGGAAACACACAATCTGAGTTGCGTAGCACATAGAAAGGGCTGGGGCAGTGTCAAACGAGGGTGCAAAGATGCGGATTTCCTATTCGCCCACGGTCACGCTGGGCAATCTCTTGATCGCGTTTCCAGCATTGCTGGCGGTGCTGGGCCTCGCCTATCAGTTGGGCATCGGACAGAGCAAGCTTGACGACCTTGTTTCCGCAAAACTGCCAGCCCGCATGGCCGTGGTGGAGCAAAAGGCAGCCGCCAACGACATCGCCATCAAATCCACCCAGCAAGACATCATCGCCCGGCTCAACCGCATCGAGGACAAGGTTGACCGGATGCAGCAAAGCGAACGCTGAAAGGCAAAATCACATGAACACTGATAAACTGAAGTCGCTTGCAAAAGCGGCTTGCGATGCGCTGTGCGCGTTTTTCTTCGGATTGATCGACGAGCTGGCGGCCGGTGAAACGCCGACACTTCCGGCCGGCAATGATCCGCCTCCGCCCGTGGATACTGATCCGCCGGCCGATGACGGCCCGAACGATCCGAACGGCGATCAGCCGTCTGATAGTCCCCCGCCGCAGGACCAGAACCAGGGCAGCGCCGACACGCCGCCGGCGGACGGTGAAGGGCAGGAGGGTGCGCAACCGCCAGCGCTGGCCACAGTGGTCACCTTTTCGACGTTCGATCTCAAGACGCCCTATCACCCGGCGCAAGGCGCCTCCAACGTCATCGCGCTCAGCAAAAAATACAACGCACGCTGGAAACAGGGCGCGGATGATCCGGCCACTGGCGCACCCACGTTTGCCGACGTGCAGAACGGCGGCACCGTCATTCTGGACGGATGTATCGCCCTTTTCCAATGGGGCTCGATCGCCACGCCGCCGACACAGATTTGGCCGGAAACGCCTGTGCCGCTTCCCGATGGCGTCTGGTCACCGCCGAACACCGGCACGCCGACGCCGCCCGCGAGCGGTGGCACCACGCAGCCGCCAGTCCCGCCAGCGCCGGTCGTGGCCACGCCGATGCCGCCCGTGGCCACCGGCTCCGCGGAGCCAGGTACGCCCAAAGACCCGGCAAAGCTCAAGGCCGTGATCACGTTCAAGGATGCGACCCAATTCACATTTCTGGGCTCGGCTGCGCGTGATCTCGGTGATTTTGTGGTGCCCCATGCTCGTATTACGCAACGCAATCTGGTCGTCACCAGCGATGACGGGTTGTGGCGCGTGTTCTTTCGGCCCGATCGCGACAACGCGCGCGTGGAGGCGATTTCGCTCTATGGCGCCCCGAAGACGGCCAATCCTGCGACCTTCGATGAACCCTACACGTTCCAGGTGTTCTATGACGACGCGCCGATCTCACCGGAGATCACGGCGCCGAAGCATTTCTGGCTGGCGCGCTGGCGCTGGCAATCCAGCCCGCGGCCACGCGTGCAAACCCCTGAACAGCTTGTCAGCAAGCAACTGGTTCCGGCTTACGCGCGGACGCGGCTGACCAGGGCTCAACTGCTCAATTCGGTTTTGCCCGCCGCGATCATGGACAATTCCACCATCACCACCTTCATGGGCCAGACGGGCGAGCGGTTCGATATCGGCATCATGCCGGAACACGCCGCCTGTTACATGGCGACGGGCGATGCCATAGCCTATGATTCCATGATGCAGTGGGCTGAAGCCTCCGCAACCGGGCCATGGCACATCAATGACGATAACGATGGCATTCAGGATTGGCGGAAGCTGCCGCTTGCCAATACCTATTCGGTGGCAACTTCCACTCCGCCGATCTTCGTCACCAAGATTGACCCGAAATATCCCGGCGATTTCTTGCGGCCGGACGATGCGCATCATCCCTGCCTGTCTTATCTGCCGTTCCTCTCCACCGGCGATCCGTTCCATGCCGAAGAATTGCAGTATCAGATCAATTTCTATCTGGGCGGCGAGCATTATGATGGCTCCGCCCTCGATCCGGCGCGCAAGGCGGCTGGCGGCAAGCTGTTCATCTTCGATCTGGCGCAGACCCGCGGCTATGCGTGGATGTTGCGCTCGGCGGTGTTCTGCCACCTCGCCGCGGACTTGATCCAAAGTCCGACACTGTTGCCGAAATCGTTCTGGCAACAGGTGCTCGACGCCAACCTGAAATATCTTGTCGATACCTTCGTCAATGGCACCACGCCGAAGGAACAGATCTTCGGCTCCGGCACCAGCCGCACCTCAATGGGTTGGTGGCAGGAGGATTATCTCTGCGGCGTCCTCGGCATGATGGTCAAAAAGCTGAAGGGTTACGACGCGGGCTGGGCGCCGGTTCTGGACTGGAAGCTGAAGAGCAATGCCGGCCGGCTCAGCACGGCCTATGGCGGCGGCCTCAATCCCGAAGTCTACTATGCCCAGTTCGTCAAACAGACGGTCAGCGATCCCGATCAGGTCAAGGTCCTGCCGCTCAGCGAGCGCGGGTCGCAGTATGCCAATCTGGGCACGTGGACTCTCACCTTCACGGACGCGACCCATTTCACCATCACCGATCCTGCGGGGAGGGCACGGGGAAGCTGGGTCACCGGCGAGAAGCCCGTGGCCATCGGCAACGTACCGCAGCTCTGGGTGCCGAATGCACAAACGGAAGGGAAG
The DNA here is from genome assembly GCA_017308375.1 of Alphaproteobacteria bacterium. Lineage (GTDB taxonomy): Bacteria > Pseudomonadota > Alphaproteobacteria > Micropepsales > Micropepsaceae > Rhizomicrobium. The sequence goes on along the minus strand of JAFKEW010000058.1, from coordinate 60,437 downwards.
GTCATCACCTGGTCGTTCGCCGCGATCGAGACATGGGAAGAACTGTGGGACGTCAATGTGAGCTTCGGCATCGTGCAGCCCAGCCCTGACGGCAAGATGGTGCTGATCAGCCACGAATATGCAGGCTCCCTCTATTCGGCGCTGGCGGCATCGGAAAGCCCATTGCTGTCGGCTTACGTCGAAGATGCCTATGCGTCGATCGGGGCCGACATCCCATGGCGCGACAGCATCGCGGCATAGAACTCGCATAAATCCACCCGCATTTGCAAAACCGCGCCCGGCGGCTCCGGGCAATAAAACGAGAAGGGAAAACCCTCAATGTCTGTGCGTGCAAAATTCAAGGTGAAACAGATCACCCATCACTATGGCACCAGAGCGGGCACTTTGAGATGAGTGTCACCAATCCGGCGGTTGTCGAACAACTGACGCTCGGCAAACAGTTCTATCTGGATTTAACCCCGGCCGAATAACGCTGGCGTCGTACAAAGACAGAGACCCGCTCACCTCACGGTGGGCGGGTTTTCTGTTATATGGGGACGCCTACAGCGCGTCCTTTGGCATCTCCTGCCAACCCTGCTGCATGCTCTCCCAGCTCGGGACGGTAAATGTGGGCTTTGACCGGCCGCACTGGCTGCATTTGAGCGCCCTCTGTGCCCGGCTGTAACTCGCATCCGGGCCAAGATGCTCGATCAAGGTTGCGATCCTCGCCGCTTTATGCCGTCCGCACCCGTTGCAATGGACCCAAATCCACCGGCTGTTGAGGGCCATCTGGGCGAGCGTGATCTCCGGTTCGTCAGTGTGTTTGCGCATCTCGCCTAAGCGGCTTTTTCGACGCCGATCACCAAGCGATGACCCATCGCGTTAAGCGTTTTTTCCAGTGTGTCGATCCGGGTGCCGTGCATGGGGTCAAGGATGCGACGGATCGCCTTTTCGTCTTTACCCATGATCCGCGCCAGATCCATGCGGCTCATGCCGCTGGCCCGGAATGCCTCCAGCACCGCCAGTTTGGCGGCCACCGGCGCGCTGACCATGACGGGGATCAGCCCGCGTGTGCGTGCCTGTGACTGCGGCAGCGGCAGGTTACGCCGCGGGTAGGTGAGCAGGGCCAGCCCCAATGCCTCTTCTGCCATGGCCCGCGCGTCGGCCATATCATCGCCTTGCGTGATCGCCTCCGGCACATCGGGGAATGTCACGACAATGCCGCTCCGCTCGCCCGGCTCGAATTTCGCGCGGTAGACAAAGTTTGTCATGTTTCGTTTCCTTTTCCATTCCCTTGGCCTCAATCGAGACCAAGGGTTTTGCGGATTTTGCGGGCCGTCTTCGGATCGATTTCGCGGGACGGCAGCGTGGTCACCTTGTCTCCCATCCACACCATGGCGTGTCCGCCCTTGCCCCGGTTGTGCTCCACTTTGAACGACAAGCCCCGTTTCTTGGCTTCGTCCCGCAAAGTGGCAATAAACCGGTCTCTCTTATCCATCGTCAGCCCCTATCGATAGATTGTATATCGGACGTTTTTGTCCGAATGCAAGGGGTGCGCGCGGACAAATTTGTCCGGCTCTTTTTGGGGAGATTGCCGGGAAGAAGGCTATTTCGGCTTTGTCTTCTTGGCCTCGCGCGCGATCTTCCAAGTCACGCCTTCCATGGTGCGCAAGGTCGCCTTGGCCTGATCCGGAGTTGCCGGGGTCTCGCCCAGCCAGGTATCCCAATCCGCATCTTCCAAAATGGCGGGCATCCGCGGGTCTTCCTGATTGGGCATGATGGTGCGGCGGATCATCTCGCTTGCCGGGACGGTGACCATGCAGCACGCGAGCATGGGCTGGGGAAGGTCCGGGATTTCAAACCGGCGCCAGACGAACGCAAAGCCGCGAGGGATTCCGTCGCCTGGATTGATGGTCCATTGGATCGTTTTTGGCTTGCCGCCAGATGTCAGCGTTTCTTCGCCCTCGTTGAAGGTCTTGAACACCACAATCCCGCGCTGGCCCTCCTTGAACGCCTGCGCGAAAGCCCGCGTCGTGTCGATACCTTCCGAGCGCGCGTGGATCGGCTGTGGCCGGCGCCAGTCCTTGGGGCTCGGAAAGCCCCATCGCATCGGCACGATCTTGCGCTGCTTGGTCTCCGCGTCCCACACGATCACGGGTAGCAGCTTCGCGACCCCATAGGTCACCTCTTCGTCATTGCTGCCGTCGCCGCCGTCCTTGCGTTCTGGCGCCACCAGCGGCTGCGAGAAGGCAACGACCTCGCGCCACGAATACATCGCTGTGAATTTTCCGCACATCACCAGCCACCCGGATGTTCGTGCGTGCAGGTGATTTTGACCTGCACTTTGCTGCGGCACATCGTGCAGTAAAAGCCGGGCAGAAACGTATCGAGCTTCGCATCCGCGAGCCGCCCATGTTTCTCCAACAGCTTATAAGGGTGCATCCGCTTTCGGACCTCGCAGCGCTCGCACATCACGACAACAAGGTAATCGGCCTCGCAAGCGTCGGCCAATGTTTCCACCGAACCGTGGAATCTATGGCGTCCCATGACGCGTCAACCGGCCGAAGGCACGCTCCGTCTCGATCGCCTGCGAATATTTGTTCCGGCCGCGCATGGCCCGAAAGGCAGCAAAATCACAAACGAAATCGTTCCCGGCCAGAATGAGTTCATGCTCGATATAGGCCATGGCTTCTTCCCGGCTGGCGAATTCGCGTTGATCCCGGCCATTGATTGAGGCGTACCATTTGCGGGAGCCATCATCCTGCCGGACGCTGCGGCTCACCGAAGCATTGAAGCGGGTGTAACCGCCTCCAATGTCGAGGCCATAGCCCTCGCATTCGCCGCGTCCCCACCGTGTCCATTCGCTTTTTGCCATGCGAACAATATGAGAACAAACGGGCCACCGAGTCCAGCCGCTAGATGTTGTGACGGCTTCGGCGATGCCGCCGTAACTCTCGATTCAATGAGATTCCCCCGGCCAATAAGCGGGGGTAAGGGCGCGCCAACGCCCTGAACCGCGAGGACGGACCTCGCCCAGCCATGACCCTCCGGATGGCCGTGTGCCAGCCCGCTACCCGCGCACGGGCGGGACGAGGGTCCTACGGGGATAGGTATGTCTTCAAGCCTTCCGGCGCTTCCGGGCGCCGAACGCGTGGTCGCACTTGGCCGCGCGACGTTGATCCTGGGCAACGGCCTTGCCGTGCTGCCCGCACTGGCCGGGCGTTTCCACGCGCTGATCTCCGACCCGCCTTACGGCATCGACTACGACCCGTCGAGCCCCGGCGGCAGCAAATGGGATGTCGATCACATCGTGGGCGATAATCGACCGTTCGATCCGTGCCCGTTGCTTGGCTGGGTCGAGCCGGTGGTGCTGTTCGGCGCCAACAATTTCGCCAGCAAGCTGCCCGACAGCCGCGCCTGGTTCGTCTGGGACAAGCGGCCGGGTATGCGCAGCATGTGTTTCTCGGATTGCGAGTTGGCGTGGTCCTCGATCGACGGGCCGGCCAGGATGATCCGCTATCCATGGAGCGGCGCCAATCGCGGCCCCGAACGGGGTGAGCATTGGCACCCGACGCAAAAGCCGATCGAGGTGATGCGCTGGATCATCGAAACCGTCACGGCGCCAGGCGATATCGTGCTCGATCCCTACATGGGGTCGGGCACCACCGGCGTGGCCGCGCTGCAATGCGGCCGCGATTTCATCGGCATCGAAATCCAGGAACGCTGGTTTCGCGCTGCGGAAACGCGCATCCGGCGCGAGCTGGATCAGGGCCGCCTGCCGCTATGACTGGCCCAGAAACATCCACAAACCAGCGAGCAGACACCAGAGCCCGATCAGCCCCGCCACGACCGCGGCGTTGCGCGATCGCATCTGTCCATCTCGCTGGAATTGTCTCTGGTTGATCGTCACCAGAACGCCCATCGTGGACGCCCAGGCCAATAGGGTCAGCCCGATCGCGATTTGCATAGCAATCTCCACGCAAGTCTGATGTCCGCGCGCCGAGCCAGCCCGCTTGCCGCACGTGGCGTTATCGATTGGCCCAGTCAGATAACCTGCTGGGCGTCATGGGCGAGCCGGGCGGCGGTAAAAAGCGCCCCCTCGACCGCCTTTGGGATGTTCTGCCGGCCTTCACAGGCCGCAAGCGTGCAAACCAGAACGCCGTTCAACTGATTCAAAAGCTGTTCAAGAACGGCCCGATCGCTGTCACTGATCGGACGCGGTTTATGGCGTGATTTTTTCAAGACTGAGGTTCCCCCAACATTATTATGCCCCGGAGCCACGGGCGGGTTGATCCCACCTGGCGGCGGGAGCTGAGAACCTGATGTGAGTCAGGCCCGCTTATTTCCCTCGCGGGTGTTGTATTCGCGGGCTCCCGCCATAGCGGGTAGTCCCGCCGCGAGAGGTACGCGACGGCTCACATCAGGAGTTCTCAGGCTCCATCGGCAAATTTGCCGGAGGTTCGGGGAAAAGGCCACGCGCGGCCGCGATCTATGCACAGATGTCAGTAGGCTGGCGAAAGGCGCTGTGAGGGAAAGCGTGAGGGAAAATGCTTCCCGACGGTGCCCATTCGTGCCGGTTCTGATAGTCTCGACACTAGCAAAAGCAGAAGGTTGCGATATAAGCGTCGTTTTCGGGACGTGGGGGCCGGAGGTTCGAATCCTCTCTCTCCGACCATCACTGGGCCGACCATCACTGGGCCGCCCCGGTGGACACCCTCTCGAATTGAGACAGTGCTTTGGCGCGGCCCTCCGCCGCGCCTGCGCGCTCTGGCGCGTATGTACCCGCGGTGATTTAATCGCCACGCGATGTAAGTTTATAGGGTGTTATAATGTCGTTGTGGCGCTGGTTCGCGGCGCTTCTGGGCAGACGCTGCGGGGAATGTGGCGGCCGGCTTCATCGCCTGCAGCGGCAATTCGGCGACGCCTGGATCTGTGAAGATTGTGGCGCGATTGAGCGCTCATCCACCGGCTCTCAAGGGATGAACAGCGGGCCGCCATCACATCGTCGCTCATAGATAATCGTATTACGATCAATAGAGAAAATACGCTGATTCATCGGCATTTTTTATATGCTGCTTCTGTCGTTCTTTCCGGCACCTTATGTTTTAGCAATGTCATGGAACATGTTGTTCCGTTAATGCATCGTCTTATTAAAGCCCAATTCTGTGCGCATATGCGTGCCCACCAAAGAAAGTACAGGGTAATGTCAAGCGTACGGTGGAAAGTGCCGCTGGAATGTCGCCACTGCGGTTCATCGGGCGAGGTGGTTTTTTCGAAGCCGGTTTCGTCCGGCGCTCCGCCCGATGTCGTCTATCTGCCGGGTGGCTTCAAAGTTGTTCCGTCCAGGCGCGTAGACAAAACCCCCAACGTGCTCTGCCTCCGCTGCGGCAAATCGGTAATACCGCGCTCCCGGCCCTTTGCGCGATTTTTCCGCGATATTGTGACCGGATTGCCCCGCTTTCACTGACATCCGGCCCCTCTTCTGTATTTGTCGGCAATTCTCCCGGTTAACCCCTGTGAAGGTTAACGGCTTGGAAATGCTGTTTTGCCAGCATCGGGGCTCGAACTTGGGCAGGCGGGCTTTATTCATGAACAATGCCATTCTGACTGCGGGGTTTTCCCTCGCCGGCGCCATCGTCGCGGGCGGGCTCGCGCTTGCGTTGGGGGCGTCCATCCCGCTCGCCCTCGTTGCGGCCATGGTGATGCTGCTGGCTGCGGCCCAGATTCGCGGCGCGCTTGCGGGCGCGCGTGAGCGCCGCCAGACCGCGGAGGAACTCGCCGCCCTGAAAACGGCCAATCGCGCTTTCCTGCGCGCGGCGGAGGAAAGCAGCACCCGCCTCAACGATCTGAATGAACTGATCGAAACCCGCACCAGCGAACAGCGCCGCAAGGTCGTTTCGGAACTGCAGGTGCTGGAAAGCCTGATGCGCGATTTCGCCGCCAATCTGTCTGAAAAGGCGAAGGACGGCGATGCGGTGGCGGCACCCGCTCCGGCAGCGGCGGCTCAATCCGCGTCTTATCTCGAAGGCGTCACCGATCCAGTGCTGCTGGAGATGATCCGCACCTCGCTCGAACAGAACCGGGTCGATCTCTATCTCCAGCCGATCGTCAGCCTGCCGCAGCGCAAATTGCGTTTTTATGAGGCGCTGTCGCGGCTCCGTGCCGAAGACGGCACGGTCATCATGCCCGAACAATATATGCGTGTGGCTGCACCCGCAGGCCTGATGAGCGTGGTGGACAATCTTCTATTGTTCCGCTGTGTCCAGGTGGTGCGCAAACTCACCCAGAAACAGCGCGATATGGCGGTATTCTGCAACATCGCGGGCGATACGCTGCGTGACGGTGAATTCTTCCCGCAGTTCCTCGATTATATGCACCACAACCGCGATCTGGCTGGTCACATTGTGTTCGAATTCGCGCAAGAGACAGTGTTGAACGCCGATGCGCAGGTCGAAGCCAATCTGGCTTATCTCGCCAATATGGGCTTCGCGCTCTCAATGGATCACGTCGCTACGCTGGCGATGGATTTCGAAAGGCTGCGCCGCCTCGGCTTCCGCCATATCAAGGTGCGGGCCGCAACCCTTACCAGCGGCATGGGCCGGGCCCAGGCTCACGTGGCGGCGGAAGATTTCAAAAGCCTGCTCGCCCGCTACAGCATCAATCTGATTGCCGAACGGGTGGAAACCGAAAAGACGGTGGTCGAACTGCTCGATTATGCGGTGGATTACGCACAGGGCTTTCTGTTCGGCGAACCGCGCGCGGTGCGCGACGATATGCAGAAACCGGCGGAACGGCCGGACAGCATGGCCGCGATCATTCCCCTCCGCCGCGCGGGCTGATGTGCTGGCACTCTTGTGAGAGTGTCAAAAAGCCTGTAGCGGCTGGGTTATAGATTCACCCTCCCTCGAGGGGAGGGTAGGTGAGCCATGCCCATTCAAATTCTCTCCGGTCTTCACGAAATCGCGCCCCGCTACGATGCGCTGATCTGCGATGTCTGGGGCGTGCTGCACAATGGCCGTGTGCCCGATCTGGCGGCGGCGGATGCGCTCTCCCGCTTCCGGCGCGATCATGGCCCGGTCGTGCTGCTGTCCAACGCGCCGCGCCCGCTTGAGGATATGGAAGCGCAGTTCCGGCACATCGGCGTGCCGCTCGATTGCTATGACGCGATCATGACCTCCGGCATGGCCGCGCGGGAGGAACTGGCCCGCCGCGCGGAAACTCGGCGCCTTGCCATGCTGCATATCGGGCCGGAGCGTGACCGTGGCGTCTTCGCAGGTCTCGATATCGAATGTGTGGATGCGGACCGCGCCGAAATCGTACTCTGCACCGGACTGTGGGATGACGATCGCGAAACGCCGGCGGATTACACCAATCTGCTGGCGGCACTCGCGGTGCGCGGGCTCACCATGCTGTGCGCCAATCCGGATATCGTGGTGCAGCGCGGCGGTGATCTCGTCTACTGCGCCGGTGCCATCGCCCGGGCCTATGAGGCGGGGGGCGGCCGCGCGGTTTATTATGGCAAACCCCACCGCCCGGTTTATGACGCCGCCCTGGCCCATGCCGCTGCCATCGCGGGTCACACGCCCCGCCGCCCCCTGGCGATCGGGGATGGGATGGAAACCGATCTCAAGGGCGCCCAGCAGATGGGGTTTGACGCACTTTTCATCGCCAATGGAATCCACGCGGCCGAATTGGGCGATTTCACGGCCGAAAATGTTGCAAGTCTGCTTGCCCCGGCCGGAATCCCCGCCCTGGCGGCGATGCGCACGCTTGTCTGGTAACAGGCCTGCCGATATGACTTCCGGCGCCGAAAGGATCGACGCCATGCCTTATTATATCGAAGATCTGAAGCCCGGAATGGCCGAAAGCCATTCGCACACCGTGACGGAGCGTGACATCACGCTGTTCGGTGAGATCAGCGGCGACAGGAACCCCGCCCATTTTGACGAGGAATACGCAAAGACGACGCCGTTCAAGACCCGTATTGCCCACGGCATGCTGTCGGCCAGCTATATTTCCACCGTGCTGGGCATGAAGATGCCGGGCCCCGGTACGATTTTCATGAGCCTGTCGACGCGGTTCAAGGCGCCGGTGCGGATCGGCGATTCGGTCACCGCCACCTGCACGGTGCGCGAAATCGTGCCGGAAAAGCGCCGGGTGATTTTCGATTGCGTCTGCAAGGTGGGCGATCTGGTGGTGATCGACGGTGAAGCGATGGTGATGGCACCCTCGCGTCCGAAATCTTAAGGGGCCCCCGCGCCCGGATGCCGAAGGGTTTGGCAAGGCATTGCGCATCTTCCGTCACTATCAGGATGTTCCCGCGGCGCTGAAGGGCGCCGTGGTGGCGCTTGGCAATTTCGATGGTGTGCATCGCGGCCACCAGGCCCTGATTGCGGAAGCCGCCCGCCACGCTGCGGCCCTTGATGTGCCGCTCGGCGTTATCGCGTTCGAGCCGCATCCGCAGGAATATTTCCACCCCGCCAATGCCGCCTTCCGGCTGACGCCCTTCCGTATCAAGGCGCGGCTGATCGCGGGCCTTGGCACCGACGTGATGTTCGCGCTGACCTTCGATGAAACCATGGCGAAGAAATCGGCACAGGATTTCGTGCTCGACGTGCTGGTGAACGGGCTTGGCGTTTCCTGCGTGGTGGTGGGCGCCGATTTCCGCTTCGGCCACGGCCGCGCCGGCGATGTCACACTCCTATCTTATATGGGGGAGATGGAGGGCTTCGGCGTGGTGCGGTTTCAACCGGTGCCGGCCGATGCCCATGCAAGCGGCAGCGGCAAGATTTCGTCTACGCGCATCCGTACCGCGTTGCAGGAGGGCAGGCCGGAGGTTGCCGCCGCGCTCCTCGGCCATTGGTGGGCGATCGAATCCCATGTCGAACATGGTGACAAGCGCGGCCGCGTCATCGGCTTTCCCACCATCAACATGCGCTGGGAAGGCTCGCTCGCACCCGCCTTCGGGGTCTATGCCGTCCGCGCCGTGCTGATGGATGGCGACAAGCCCGGCCCCCGTTACGACGGCGTGGCCAATTTCGGCATCCGCCCGATGTTTGAAATTTCCACGCCGCTGCTTGAGACCTATCTGTTCGATTTTTCCGGCGACCTTTACGGCAAGCATATGGCGGTGGAACTGGTGGCCTATCTCCGCCCCGAAGCGAAATTCGATTCGCTCGACGCGCTGAAAGATCAGATCACCCGCGATATGGAAGCGGCACGCGCAGCCCTGGCCGCGGCCGGGCCGGATGCGCCCGCGCTGGACGCCCTGACACCCCGCTGATAGAACGGCCAACCCTATGTCCGACAAGCCAAAAACCCAATCCGCCGCGCGCGATTACCGCGCCACGCTGTTTCTTCCGTCCACGGATTTTCCGATGAAGGCGGGCCTTCCGGCTGCGGAGCCCAATTGGCTCGCGCGCTGGGAGAAGATGGACCTTTACGGAAAAATCCGCGCCCGTGCCAAAGGCCGTCCGTTGTTCGTGCTGCATGACGGGCCGATCTACGCCAATGGCGACATTCATTCCGGCACCGGCCTCAATCACATCCTGAAGGATTTCGTCGTCCGCTCGCAGGCCATGCTGGGCAAGGATGCGCCTTACGTGCCGGGCTGGGATTGTCACGGCCTGCCCATCGAATGGAAGGTGGAAGAGAAATACCGCGCCGAGGGCAAGGCGAAGGAAGACGTGCCCACCGATCAGCTTCGCCGCGATTGCCGTGCTTTTGCCACCCATTGGCTGGGCATTCAGCGCGAACAGATCAAGCGGCTCGGTTGCAGCGGGGAATGGAACAATCCCTACACCACGATGGATTTCCGGGCCGAGGCGGTGATCGTCGGCGAATTGCACAAATTCGCCGCCAACGGTCTTCTCTATCGCGGCTTCCGCCCGGTGATGTGGTCGCCAGTGGAAAAGACCGCGCTGGCCGAAGCCGAAGTCGAGTATCACGAGAAAACGTCGCCCACGATCTATGTGAAGTTTCCCGTTGCCGGTGATGAAAAACTTTCCGTGGTGATCTGGACCACCACGCCGTGGACCATTCCGGGCAATCGCGCCATCGCCTATTCCGATACGCTCGCCTATGGCGTTTATGAAATTGCCGAAGCGGGCGAAGGTGCGTTGGGCAAAAAGGGCGAACACATCGCGCTGGCCGATGTGCTGGCCGATCAAACCGCCAAACATGCGAAGATCACGCTGACGCGCGTGGGCGATTTTCAGCCCAAGGGGCGCAAGGCGGCCCATCCCTTTCGCGCGCAGGGTTATGAATTCGACGTACCGCTGCTTGCGGGCGATCACGTCACCGCCGATACCGGCACTGGCTTCGTGCACACCGCGCCCGGTCATGGCGAAGAAGACTTCGAACTGATGACCACGCTGTTCGCAGGTTACGCCGCGAACAATCCGGATGCGTTCAACATTGTCGCGGAAGATGGTTCGCTCACCGCGGCCGCGCGGCTGCCGTCGCTGATCGGCAAGCGCATCCTGACGCCGGAGGGCAAGGACGGCGATGCCAATGGCGCCGTCATCAAGGAATTGATTGCCGCCGGTGCGTTGCTTGCAAAGGGCACGCTGCGTCATTCCTATCCGCATAGCTGGCGCTCGAAAGCGCCGGTGATTTTCCGCGCCACGCCGCAATGGTTTGCCCATATGGACAAGCCGTTTTCCGGCTCGAACGGCAAAACCTTGCGTGAACTCGCGGTCACCGCACTCGCCGAAACGCAATTCTATCCGCCGCAGGGGCGCAACCGCATCGGCTCGATGGTCGAAGGTCGCCCCGATTGGGTGTTGTCGCGCCAGCGTGCCTGGGGCGTGCCGATTGCGATCTTCGTGGAAAAGAAATCGCAAACCGTTCTGACCGACGAAGCGGTCAATACCCGCATCTGCACCATCTTCGCGAAAGAGGGGGCGGACGCCTGGTTCACCCGCCCGGCTGCCGATTTCCTTGGCGAAAAATACAATCCGGCCGATTACGAACAGGTGTTCGACATTCTCGATGTCTGGTTCGATTCCGGCTCGACGCATGCGTTCGTGGTCGAAAACCCGATTGAGAAAAGCTGGCCCAAAAAAGACCGCGCCGATCTCTACCTCGAAGGTTCCGATCAGCATCGCGGCTGGTTTCAGTCGTCGCTGCTGGAATCCTGCGGCACCCGCGGCCGCGCGCCTTATGACGGTGTGCTGACGCACGGCTTCGTGCTGGACGATCAGGGCCGCAAGATGTCGAAGTCGCTGGGCAACACGCTCGCGCCCCAGGTGATTTCCGACAAGAACGGTGCCGAAATCCTGCGTCTGTGGGCGGCCAGTTCCGATTTCACAGAAGATCTTCGCATCGGGCAGGACATCATCAAGGCGAATGTCGATGCCTATCGCCGCCTGCGCAACACCATTCGCTTCATGCTGGCCAATCTCGCGGGCTTCGATGAGACGGAACGTCTGCCGGCCAACCAGATGCCGGAGCTGGAGCGTTATATCCTCGCCCGTCTGGCCGAACTCGATGGTCTGGTGCGCGAAGGTTATGCCGCGTTCGATTTCAATCGCGTCTTCTCGACCTTGTTCGCGTTTCTCACCAACGAGCTGTCGGCCTTCTATTTCGATATCCGCAAGGATGTCCTTTATTGCGATCCGGTGTCGTCCATCCGCCGCCGCGCCGCGCGCACCGCAACCGATGAAATCTTCCGCCGCGTCGTGATCTGGCTGGCGCCTATCCTGTGCTTCACGATGGAGGAGGCGTGGCTCACCCGTTTCGGCGGTGATGACGAAAGCGTCCATCTTCACATCGGGCCGGAAACCCCTGCGGGCTGGGCCGATGAAGCCCTGATCGCGAAATGGCATCGCATCCGCGATCTGCGCCGCGTCATCACCGGCGCGCTGGAGGTTGCCCGCCGCGACAAGGTGATTGGCGCCAGCCTCGAAGCCGCGCCGACACTTTATCTATCCGATGCGGCGGATGCCCGCCTGTTCGATGGCCTCGATCTCGCGGAAATCGCCATCACCTCGGCAGCCGCGGTTTCGTCCGCGCCCGCGCCGGATACCGCCTTCCGTCTGGCCGATGTGCCGGGCGCCGCTGTGGCCTTCCATGCTGCGGACGGGCATAAATGCGCCCGCTGTTGGATGATCCTGCCTGACGTGGGTACCATCCCGGCGCATGACGATCTCTGCCGGCGCTGTGCCGGCGCGGTCGATGCCTTGGAGAATGCCGCGACATGACGCCGCGTGACCGTGGTCTGCTGGCCGCTGCCGCCGCTCTGGTGCTGGACCAGGGTTCCAAGCTCTGCCTGCTGCACCTGTTCGGCTTTGCCCAGATGCGGCCCGGCGAATCGGTGGTGATCGCGCCCTTTTTCGATCTGGTCATGGTGTGGAACCCAGGCATTTCCTATGGCCTGTTCCCGGCCGATGGCATGGCCGGTGCGCTGGTTCGCGGCCTGTTTTCACTGGTGGCCATTGTCGGGCTGGGCTGGTGGATGTGGACGGCCAAACGCACCGCCCTTGTGGTCGGGCTTGGGCTTGTGATCGGCGGCGCGGTGGGCAATCTGATCGACCGCCTCGTTTACGGCGCAGTTGCCGATTTTTTTCACTTTTACGCCTTCGGCTACGATTGGTATGTGTTCAACGTGGCTGATGTCGCGATCACCTTCGGGGTGATTGCTATTCTGTACGATGCCCTCTTGGGGCAGGAGCCGCACGCGGAAGAGCCTTTGAGCAGGAGCCGGGAATGAAACGCGCACGCTTTCTGCAACTCGCCGTTCTGGCGGGTGCCAGCCTCGCGCTGATCGGCTGCGACAGCATCCGGGAAGCCGCCGGTGTCACCAAACAGCCGCCGGATGAGTTCGCCGTCGTCACCAAGGCGCCTTTGATCATCCCGCCGGATTACAATCTCCGGCCGCCGAAGCCGGGCGCCCCGCCGCTCAATCAGGTGTCGCCGACGCAGACTGCGCGCTCGGCCCTTTTCAACACTGATCCGGCCAGCGTTGCCGCCTCGATCCAGGGCAATTACAGCCCCGGTGAACGCATGCTGCTCGCCACCGCCGGTGCCGCCGAATCCAGCAACGCCATCCGTCAGCTGATCGCCGCCGACAACGCCAAGCTTCAGGCCGCCGATCCCAGCTTCACCGATCGCCTTCTGTTCGGCGACGAGAAGAAGGACAGCAGCGCCCCTATCGATGCCGATGCGGAAGCCAAGCGCATTGTGCAGAGCAAGGAAGCGGGCTCCGTCCCCGGCGGCACGGAAGCCGAGCGCAAGGCGAACGATTCCGCCACCATCCAGAAAGGCGAGAGCGACGATGACGGCGGCTGGTTCAGCAATATTTTCTGACGGCTGAAAATCGGACGTGAAAACTTCTGCAGGCCCATGTTCCGGGCAGATTGAGACATATTGGTGATGATGGGGGCTTCCCTCGCGGGCTCACGGCGTATCGTGGCCGCTTTCGCGGTTGCTGCCGCGCTCGTCTGCGGCGCGCTGTCCACGCCGGTTACCGCCGCGCCGGACGACGACGCCCCCAAGACATTCCAGTTCGCGTTGCAGAACGGCATGCAGGTACTGGTGGTGCCCGATCACCGCGCGCCGGTGGTGACGCAGATGTTGTGGTTCCGTGTCGGTTCCGATGACGATCCGCCGGGCTATTCCGGCCTTGCCCATTTCTTCGAGCATATGATGTTCCGCGGCACCAAAACCGTGCCGGGTTCGCAATTCTCCCAGATCATCGCGCGCAATGGCGGGCAGGATAATGCCTTCACCACGCACGATTACACCGCGTTCTACGAACAGATCGCCAAGGACCATCTCCGCCTTGCCATGCGGCTGGAGGCGGATCGCATGGTCAATCTCGATCTCTCCGACGCCAATGTGCGCACCGAACGCAATGTGGTGCTGGAAGAACGCCGCATGCGGGTGGACAACAATCCCCAAAGCCTGATGGCGGAACAGATGGCCGCGGCCCTGTTCCTCTCCCATCCTTACGGGCGGCCGGTGATCGGCTGGCCGGAGGAAATCCGCCGCATCGGCACGGTGGAGGCGCGCGATTTCTATCTCCATCATTACGCCCCCAACAACGCGACCCTGGTGGTGGCGGGCGACGTCACCCCGGAAGAGGTGCGTGCCGCCGCCGAGGCCGAATTCGGTAAGGTGCCGCCGCGCGAACTGGTGCCGCGTTATGAATTCGCCCAGCCCGAACGCCTCGGGCCGACGCGGCTCACCGTCAGCCGCGCGGATGTGAAAGTGCCGGTGTTTCAGCGCCTTTACCGGGTGCCGAGCTATGCCGAAGCCCAGCCGGGGGAGGCCGAGGCGCTCGACACCTTCGCCCAATTGCTGGGCGGCGATACCACCGCCGCGCTTTATCGGGAACTGGTGGTGAAACGTAAAATCGCCATCGATGCGGGCGCGTCTTACGACGGCTTCAACCGCGATGACGGCACCTTCGGCATTTATGCCGTTCCGCGCCCCGGCGTATCGCTGGCCGCGGTGGAAAAGGCGGCCGATGCCGTGCTCGCCCATTATCTCGCCAATGCGCCTGCGGCGGATGAATTCAATCGCGCCAAAACCCAGCTTGTCGCCAGCGCGCTTTACCGGCGCGACAGCCAGTTCGCGATGGCCAGCACCTATGGCCAGGCGCTTTCGATCGGACTCACGATCAACGATGTCGATGCCTGGCCCACGCGCATCAAGGCGGTCACGGCCGACAATCTGCGCAAGGTGGCGGCGCGCGATCTGATCCTGAAGGAATCCGTCACCGGCTATCTGAGGCCCGGCAAATGACGGCGCGCAAATCTTTTCTGTTCCTGTTTCTGCTGCTGTTCGTGGCGGCGGCGCCGCAAGCCTCATTCGCGGTCGATGTGAAAGTGCTGGCCGCGCCGCGCGGTGAAACTGTCTGGTATGTGAAGGATACGACGCTGCCGATCGTCGCGATGGCGGCGGCGCTGCCGGCCGGTTCGGCTTACGATCCGAACGGCAAATCCGGTCTCGCCGCCTTTACCGCGGCCCTGCTTGATGAGGGCGCGGGCACCATGAACGGGCAGGCGTTTCAGGCAGCACTCGCCGATCGCGCAATCAATCTGTCGGTTTCGCCGGGGCGCGATTACACGGTCGTTACCCTTCTCACCTTGCGCGAAAACGCGGACGAGGCTTTCCGCCTCCTGGGCCTCGCATTGTCCGCGCCGCGTTTCGATGCCGATGCGGTGGCGAGGGTGCGGGCCCAGATGCTGGAATCCCTCAAGCAGGATCAAGAACAGCCGGGAAGTGTCGCGGGCAAGGCTTTCAACCGCCTGTTCTTCGCCGGGCATCCTTACGCCCATTCTGTCGATGGCGATGCTGGGTCGCTGAAGGCCATCAACGAGGCTGATCTGAAAGCCTTTGCCAAAACCCATTGGGTGCGCGCAGGCCTGAAAATCTCTGTCTCCGGCGATGTGGACGAGGCTCAACTCAAAACCTGGCTCGATACCGCGTTCGGCAAACTCTCCGCCGCGGCACCGGCACCCATTCCGGCTGTTCGCCGCGAAGGGGCGCCGGGCACGCACATCATTCCGATGGCGGTGCCGCAACCCTCCATCGTCTTCGGCCTGCCGGGCATCCTGCGCAGCGACAAGGATTTCCTCGCCGGTTATGTCGCCAACTACATTCTGGGCGGTGGCGGCTTTTCCTCGCGCCTGATGAACCAGGTGCGCGAAAAGCGCGGCCTGACCTATGGCATCGGCACCGATCTTTCGACCTATCGCAAGGCGGGGCTGTTCGCGGGCCAGGTGGCCACCAAACGCGAAAGCGTGGGCCAGACCATCGAGGTCGTGCGTGAGGTGATGCGCGATTACGCCGAAAACGGCCCGACGGAAAAAGAACTGGCTGATGCGAAGACCTATCTCACCGGCTCCTATCCGCTGGCTTTCGATTCCAACACCGGCATCGCGGCGCAGTTGAATGCCTTCATGCGCTCCGGCCTGCCGGTCGATTACGTGGCCAAGCGCAATGCGCTGATCAATGCCATTACGCTGGACGATGCGCGCCGTGCCGCCAAACGCCTGTTCAATCCGGCGAAGCTGACCATCGTGGTGGCTGGAACGCCTGCAGATACCAAGCCCACCGCGAAACAACCGGCTTCCGCGAAATAGCGCTCCCCTTTTCTTTCATCTCCCCCTCGCGGGGAGAGCCTGCCCCGCATTTGTTGCGGGGTCGAAATGTGCGAAGCGCATTTCGGGTGGGGGCGAATTTGTGGGTAACGCGCCCCGTTTTGGGCCTCTCCCTGCCGGAATGCTAAAATCACCCCATGCCCGAATCGCAACCCAAAATCCGCCGTCTGGCCGAAGGCACCGTGAACCGCATCGCCGCGGGCGAGGTGGTGGAACGTCCGGCCAGCGCGGTGAAGGAGCTGGTGGAAAACGCGCTCGATGCCGACGCGCACCGCATCGCGGTCGCCACCACACGCGGCGGCGCGGATCTGATCCTGGTGGAGGATGACGGGGAGGGGATGGGTGCAGACGATCTCCGCCTCGCGGTGGAGCGCCACGCCACCTCCAAGCTTCCCCATGCGCGTGGGGAGGATGATCTCACCGCCATCGCCACCCTCGGCTTCCGGGGGGAGGCGTTGCCCTCCATCGGCGCGGTGGCGCGGCTTTCGATCGCCAGCCGCACGCGCGACGGCAGCGCGCATGAAATAAGGGTGCAGGGCGGCGCGCTTGATGGGCCCGCGCCCGCCGGTTTTCTCGGCAGCGGGCAATCGGGCACGCGCGTCGATGTGCGCGATCTGTTTTACGCCACACCGGCGCGGCTTAAATTTCTTAAATCGGTGCGCTCGGAAGACATCGCCACCACCGACATCCTCAAGCGTCTGGCCATGGCCCGGCCCGATGTGGCGTTCTCGCTTTCGCTCGATGGCCGCACCACGCTCGATCTCGCCCCTCAGGCCGATGACGCGCAGGGCCGCCTCAACCGGCTATCGGCCATCATGGGCCGCGAATTTGCCGAGAATGCACAGGCCGTCCACGTCGCGCGCGAAACCTTGCGCATGTCCGGTTATGCCGGGCTTCCCACCTACAATCGCGCCAACGCGCAGATGCAGTTTCTGTTCGTCAACGGCCGCCCGGTGCGCGACAAACTGCTGATGGGGGCGGTGCGCGGCGCCTATGCCGATTTCCTCGCCCGTGACCGCCACCCCGCTTGGGCGCTGTTCCTCGAATGCGATCCCGCCTTTGTCGATGTCAATGTGCATCCGGCCAAAACCGAAGTGCGCTTTCGCGATGCCGGTCTGGTGCGCGGGCTGATCGTGTCGTCGCTGAAGGCGGCGTTGGCGGAAGCGGGGCACCGCGCCGCGACGACCGTTGCCGGGGCAGCCCTTTCCGCCTTCCGCCCGCAACAGACGCCTTATTATGCCCAGCCGCCGCAACATTATCCGTCATCGGCGCTTGCCGATGCCGCGCGCGCCTATCATGCGCCGCTGTTCCCGCAAGGGGCGGGGCCGTCGCTGCCCGCGCCCGCGCCAATCGATCCGCAGACGGATAATCCGCCTGCGAACGATCTGCCACTGGGCCTTGCCCGCGCGCAGCTGCATGAAACCTATATCGTGGCCCAAACCGCCGATGGTGTGGTGATCGTGGATCAGCATGCCGCCCATGAACGTCTGGTTTATGAGCGGATGAAGCGCGCGCTGGAAAATGGCGGCATCGCCCGCCAGGCGCTTCTGATTCCGGAGGTGGTGGAGCTTGATCCGGCCGAGGTAGAGCGTGTCGCCGCCCGCAGCGGCGAACTGGCCGAACTTGGGCTTGTGATCGAGGCGTTCGGTCCCGATGCGATCCTGGTGCGCGAAATTCCCGCCATGCTGGGCAAGGCCGATACGCGCGCGCTGATCCGCGATCTGGCGGACGATATTGCCGAAACCGGGCACGTGCTCTCGCTGAAGGAGCGGATGGAGGAGATTGCGGGCACGCTTGCCTGTCACACGTCTGTGCGTGCCGGCCGCCGCCTCAATGCGGAGGAGATGAACGCCCTTCTGCGCGAGATGGAGGCGACACCCCATTCCGGCCAGTGCAATCACGGCCGCCCCACTTACGTCGAGCTGAAACTCGCCGACATCGAACGCCTCTTCGGCCGGCGGTAGAGCTCTTTTGTTTTGCGAAAGACGGTCATACCTCTTCCTCCTCCCCCGCAAGCGGGGGAGGTGTCGAGGATGCCCAGGCGTCCGAGACGGAGGGGGTGACCTACACTGCCCCCGCAGTCAGCTTCGCTGACAGCTCCCCCGTTCACGGGGGATTTGAACCGGTGCCCAAACCCAATTCCGCGCCCGCGCGATTTGCGCTAAATTGTTTACCGGCTTTCCCATCGGAATTATGGGGCGATTGATGTTGCGCTTCCTGGCAGCGCGCCTGCGCAAGGCGCTTTAGGCTCCGCCAACGCGGGGCTTCTTCCCGCGGGCCCGGTCGCGGCCCGCTTCCCGTTCTCATGCCCGGAAAGCTCCGCCCATGGCCTATTTCCGCAACAGCATCGTCAATCTGCTCAATCTGCATTACGGCATTCACGCGCTGGCGATGACCGGCGGTGGGGCGTTCTATGCCGTCTATCTGCTGAAATCCGGTGTGCCGTTGCCTGGCGTCCTGGTGGCGATGGCGGCCATCCTGCTTGGCCGCTTCATCATCCGCCCCGCCATCATTCCACTCACAATCCGCTTCGGTCTGCGCCCGCTTCTGATCGCGGGCACGCTGATCGGTGCGATGCAATATCCGGTGCTGGCGCATGTCCATGGCGTGGGCTGGACCTTGCTCGGCCTTTGCGCGTTGTCGTCGCTGGGCGACACGGTTTACTGGTCCACCTATCACGCCTATTTCGCCGCTCTGGGCGATGCGGATCATCGCGGCCAACAGGTCAGCGTGCGTGAAGCCATCACGGCCGTTGTCGGCATCATCAGCCCGCTCACCACCGGCTGGGTTCTGGTGCGTTATGGCGCCAATGCCGCCTTCGGGGCCACGGCCTTCGCGCAAACCCTCGCGGCGCTGCCGCTTTTGAAAACGCCCAATGTTGCGGTCATGCCCCGTGTTCCCGGCGTGTTGAAGGTGGCGTTGCCCGCCGTGCTGCTGTTCGTGGGCGATGGCTGGATCGGTGCGGGCCTCGTCTTTGTCTGGCAGCTTGCGCTGTTCGGCGTGCTGCATGACAGCTATCTCGGTTTCGGTGGCGCCATGGCGATTGCTGCCCTTGCCGGTGCCGTGGCCGGCCTTGTGCTCGGCCGCCATATCGATGCCGGGCGCGGCGGGCGCATGGTGTGGATCGCGCTCACCGGTCTTGCGGGCATTGCCGTGCTCCGTGCCGCCTCGCTCGGCCATCCCGCACTGGCGGTCTTCGCGAACGCGCTCGCCTCCGTCGGCACCTGTCTCTACATCCCGGTCCTGATGACGGCGGTTTACAATCAGGCCAAGAAATCCGCCTGCACCTTGCGTTTTCATGTGGGGACTGAAGGCGGCTGGGATGTCGGTGGCGGGGCCGCGTGCCTTGTCGCTGCCGCCATGCTGGCACTCGGTGCGCCGCTGTGGCTGACACTGCTGCTGCCGCTTGGCGGAATCCTGCTCAACCTCATTTTATTGCAGCGCTATTACGCGCGCCTCGCGGCACCACTGGCAACATCGCGTGCGGAACATTCCGCCGCCGTCTCACGCATTGACTAGGCTGCGCTTTGCTGACAATGTGAATATAAATTCCGGTTACACGCAGGCGAAACCGGCATGCCGCGTGTCAAAAAGACGATAGGGGAACGTTCGGCCATGACATCACCACGGCATTTTCTTGCAGTGGCGCGCACAACGCTTTCGCTTTTCGGGTTTGCGGCCATCGCCTTCGGCATGGCGGCACCGGCCGCGGCGGCGCAGACCAGAAAACCCAACATCATCGTCATCGTGGCGGACGATCTCGGCTATAACGATGTTTCGCTGAACGGCAATCCGCTGGTCCGCACCCCCAATATCGATTCCATCGCGAAAGACGGCGCCCGCTTCACCGATCCTTATACGGGCGATGCGGTGTGCGCGCCCTCGCGCGCGGCGCTTCTGACCGGCCGCTATCCACAGCGCTATGGCTTTGAATATCTGCCGCACCTGCCGGGCTTCATCAACGCGATGAACGGCAAATATGTAAAGCCGGAATACGATGCCACCATCTTCCCGCCGCAGGATCCGCCGGTGGCGCCGGAAAAGAACGGCCTGCCTGAGAGTGAGATCACCATTGCCCAGATGCTGAAGGGAGAGGGCTATACCACCGCCATCTTCGGCAAATGGCATATGGGGCTTGCGCCCAATCAGGCGCCGGGCAAGCGCGGTTTTGATGAGCATGTTTATTATCCGGGTGGTGCCATGTTTCATGCCCAGCCGGATGACCCCAATGTGGTGTCCTACAAACTGCCGTGGGACGGTATCGACCACTGGCTGTGGGATGCGTTGAAGCCGCAGATCATCCGCGGTGACGTGAAGGGACCGGTCAAGGGCTGGCTGGGCGATGAACTGGCCGCTTCCGCGGGCGATTTCATGACCCGCAACAAGGACAAGCCGTTCTTCATCTACCTGGCGTTCTCCGAAGCGCACACACCTTTGATGGCGCCGAAGGATATTTACGACAGGAACAGCTACATCAAGGACGAGAAGACCCGCATCTACTACTCGATGATCGAGGCGATGGATCGCAATGTCGGCCGCGTGCTCGAGAAGGTGAAAAGCCTCGGCCTCGACGAAAACACCATCGTCATCTTCGCAAGCGACAATGGCGGCGCGGCCTACACCCGCATCCCGATGGAGAACCTGCCCTATCGCGGCTGGAAGGTGACCTTCTTCCGTGGCGGTGTGACGGTGCCCTATTTCATGCGCTGGAAGGGCCATATCGCGCCGGATCAGACGGTGCCGGGCATTGCCTCCACGCTCGACATTTTCCCGACTGCGGCGGCCGCTTCCGGCGCAACCCTCGCAGCGGATCGCAAATATGACGGCCGCAATCTGCTGCCGGTGCTGACAGGGACTACGCCCAACGATCTCGCTGACCGCACACTCTATTGGCGCAACCAGGATTACTATCTGCTGCGCGAAGGCCATTACACGCTGCAGGTCTCCAAATATCCCGACAAGGTCTGGCTGTTCGATCTCGATACCGACCCGGCGGAGCGGATCAATCTCGCGCCCTTCATGCCGGCGAAAGTGAAAGAGATGAAAGCCGCCCTTGGTGCGATCGACAAGGAAATGGTGCCACCGGCCTGGTCGCCTGCCCAGCGCAATCGCATCGATGTCGATGGGTATTCCGCCCCGACCAAGGGCGATCAGGAATGGGTCAGTTGGGCGAACTGACGGCGGAACGGTTACATCCGAAAGGGGAAGTGGGCAGATGAAGCTACGCGGCAGGACATACGCAATCTTCGGGATTCTGGCGGTGGTGCTGATCGGCGGATGGGTGCTGTTCCAGAACTACTGGTACTACATCCCCGGCTATATCGCCGATTTCAAAGATCCGATCGCGGCGCCGCATGCCGTCACCTGGGGTGCCGGTCCTGAAACCGCATCCGTGCCGGTGTCCGAACGCCCGCCGAATATCGTGCTCATCCTGGCCGACGATATGGGCTTCAACGACATCACCGCCAATGGCGGCGGCGTGGCGGGCGGCCTGGTACCGACCCCCAATATCGATTCCATCGCCAAATCGGGCGTGCGTTTCGTCAACGGCTATGCCGGCAATGCCACTTGCGCACCATCGCGCGCGGCGATCATGACCGGGCGCTATGCCACGCGTTTCGGGTTTGAGTTCACGCCGACGCCCAAGGGCTTCATGAAACTGGTCAGCACCTTTGACACCGGCCGGCACAAGCCGATCTACCGCGCCGATCTCGAAGATCAGATTCCGCCCGTGGCGGTTCAGGCCGTGCCGCGCAGCGAAATCATGCTGCCCGAAGCACTGAAGAAACAGGGCTATCGCACCTTGTTTTTCGGCAAATGGCATCTGGGCGAGGCGAAACAGTTCCGCATGGAATCGCGCGGCTTTGACGACGCGCTGGGCTTTTCCCGTGGCGCTTCGCTTTATCTGCCCAAGGGCGATCCCCGCGGTGTCGAATCGCATCAGGAATTCGATCCGATCGACCGTTTCCTCTGGGCCAATCTGCGTTTCGCGGTCACCTTCAACAACAGTCAGCGTTTCCAGCCGCCGGAATACATGACCGATTATCTCGGCAAGGAAGCGGTGAAGGCCATTCACGCCAACCGCAACCGGCCGTTCTTCATGTATTTCGCGTCCAATGCGCCGCACACCCCGCTTCAGGCATTGAAGTCGGATTACGATGCGTTGCCGCAGATCAAGAATCATACCCTGCGTGTTTATGGGGCCATGATCCGCGCGCTGGACCGCAATGTGGGCCGCATTCTTCAGGCCCTGAAGGATGAGGGGCTGGACCAGAACACGCTCGTCATCTTCACCAGCGACAATGGCGGTGCCGACTACCTCGGCCTGCCGGACATCAACAAACCTTATCGCGGCTGGAAGCTCACCTTCTTCGAAGGCGGCATCCATGTTCCCTTCTTCATGAAGTGGCCGGGCAAGATTCCGGCGGGGGAGGTCTATCCGAATGCCGTCGCGCATGTGGACATTTTCTCGACCGCGCTCGCAGCGGCCGGTGGGCAGATACCGACGGACCGTGTGATGGATGGCGTCAATCTTCTGCCTTACGTGGAACCGGCGGCGGAAGGGGCTGCACCGGAAGGAACGCCGCACAAGACGCTGTTCTGGCGCTCCCGCACCTATCGCGCGATGATCGAAGGCGATTGGAAGATCCAGTCATCGGAAATTCCGAAAAAGATCTGGCTGTACGATCTGAAGACGGACCCGACCGAGCATCACAATCTGGCCGACAGCGATCCCGGCAAGGTGAAGGAACTGCTCGCCACCATGATGCAGATCGATCGCAAGCAAGCGAAACCGCTGTGGCCGTCGCTGGGCGATGGGCCGGTGGATATCGACCATCCGCTGTCGGTTCCGGAAAAGCCGGGTGACGAATATATCTACTGGTCGAACTGAGGCGCGGGCTTGAATGAAACGGGCGTGGTGGCTGACGGCGTTCGGTGTGGCGGCACTTGCTGTGGGCGGTGCCGCCGTGGGGCTCGGCTGGCTGCCGGCACCGTCGTTCGCCGCCAGGGCGCCTGCCACCGTCAGCGCCGCGAAATCCAGCGAAGGCAAAACACCGACCGTCTGCCTGAAGGACAAGGCCACCGGTCCCCATCCCGGCATGGTGTGGGTTCCGGGCGGCACGTTTCAAATGGGCGACACCGTTTATGGTGAGGAAGGGCCCATCGTCACCGCCAGCGTCCATGGCTTCTGGATGGATAGGCATGAAGTGACGAACGCCGAATTCGCCGCCTTCGTGAAGGCCACCGGCTATGTCACGCAGGCCGAAAAACCGGTCGACACCAAACTTCATCCCGGTCTGCCGCCGGATATGCAACAGCCGGGCGCGATGGTCTTCGTGATGCCGGAGAAGATCGACAATCTGCAGAATATCGCCCAGTGGTGGCAATACCGGCCCGGTGCGGATTGGCGTCATCCCGGCGGGCCCGGCACGTCCATCGTGGGGCACGAGCATTATCCGGTGGTCGCGATCACCCATGAAGATGCGCTGGCCTATGCCCGCTGGAAAGGGCGCAGCCTGCCGACAGAACGTGAATGGGAATGGGCGGCGCGCGCCGGCCAGACCAAAGCGGGGCAGGATCACGACCAGCCGAAAAATGCCAACACCTGGCAGGGCATCTTCCCGGTGGTGAACAGCGAGGATGACGGCTATCTCGGCCTCGCACCCGCCGGCTGTTACGCACCGAACGCCTATGGCCTTTACGACATGTTCGGCAATGTCTGGGAATGGACGGCCGATGTCTTCACCGCCCGCCACACCGCGGCGGAACCATCACAGATGGGCGAAATGCGGGCGCCCGAAACGGGCAAGAGTTACGTCATCAAGGGCGGCTCGTTTCTGTGCGCGCGCAATTACTGCATGCGTTACCGCTCCGGCGCGCGCGAACCGCAGGAAGCGGATCTGGCCGCCAGCCATCTTGGTTTCCGCACCGTGCTGCGCGCGCCCGGCCCAGCAGACGCGAAGCGCTGACCTGCAAACAGTTTGAAATCCTGAGAGTACCGGAACCGACCATGACGATTGAAAGCCCCATCCTCGCGGAATGGACAACGCTTCAGGCCCGCATCCGCCCGCACGCCGTTGCCGTTCAGTTTGAAGACCGTCAGCTCACCTATGCCGAGCTTGAGGCGCGCGCCAATTGCGTGGCACAGGGGTTGATCGCGGCGGGTTGCCGCCCCGGTGCCCGTGTCGGCATCGTGGCGCGCAATTCCGATACCTTCGTGGAAATTCTGATGGGCGCGTTGAAGGCGCGCGCGGTTCTTCTGGCGGTGAACTGGCGGTTGGCCGCGCCCGAAATCCGCTACATCCTCGATCACGGCGAAGCCGAATTCCTGTTCGTGGAAGACGAATTTCTCCCCACTGTGCGTGCTGCCGCGGGCTCGCGCCCCGTGGTGGTGATGGGCAAGGGCGGGTATGCCGCCTGGCGCGATGCGAATGCGGCAGAGGTGCCGAACCTCGCCTACGATCCGGCCGATGTCATCGTGCAGATGTATACCAGCGGCACCACCGGCCTGCCCAAGGGCGTGCAGCTCACCAATCACAACTACACGTCCTATATCAACATCTTCACCCATGTGCCGTGGCAGAACTCCGCGCCGGAAGACACCATGTTCGCGCCTGCGCCGTTCTTTCACGTCAACGGCATCAATGCGGTGCTGCGCAGCATCCATTCCGGCTCCCGCCTCATCACCATCGATCAGTTCCGCCCGGCGGATGCGGTGGCGACCTTTGCGCGGGAAAAGGTCACCCGCGCCACACTGGCACCGGCCATGATCCAGATGTGTCTGGAGGTGCCGGGAATCGAAAAGCTCGATTTCTCGCATCTGAAACTCATCACCTATGGCGGTTCGCCGATTGCGGAACGGGTGATGGTCGAAGCCGGCCGCGTTTTCGGTTGCCGCTTTGCGCAAGGCTATGGCATGACAGAGGCGACCAGCGCCATCGTCATGCTGGCGCCGGACGATCATGTGGCTGCGCGCGGCAAACTCAAATCCTGCGGCCGTCCGCTCCCGGGGGTGGAGGTGCGCGTCGTCGATGCCGATGGCAAACCCTGTCCGCCCCGCGGCATTGGGGAGGTTGTGGTCCGCGGGCCGGTGGTGACCAAGGGCTATTGGCGTGATGATCGCGCGACCTCGTCCACCATCATCGATGGCTGGCTGCACACCGGCGACGCCGCCTATTTCGATGAGGAAGGCTATCTCTACATCCACGACCGGGTGAAGGAGATGATCGTCAGCGGCGGCGAGAATATTTATCCGGCGGAAGTCGAAAACGCGCTCTTTCATCATCCTGATGTCGCGGATGCCGCGGTGATCGGCGTGCCGCATGAGAAGTGGGGGGAGGCGGTCAAGGCGCTGGTGGTTGTGAAGCCGGGCGTCACGCTTTCGGAATCCGCGCTGATCGAACACGCGCGTGGCCACATCGCGGGTTACAAGGTGCCGAAATCGGTGGAATTCGTCAGCACCATTCCACGCAATGCGGCGGGCAAGATCCTGCGCCGCGAATTGCGCAAGCCTTATTGGGAAAATCGCGAGCGCAACGTGAACTGAGTTCCGTTACCCGAGAGGGGCGGGGCCCACCCTTGCGCGCGTCTTGCGGGAGGCGCGTCCTGTGAAGGATGCGCGCAAGGGGTCGTGGCCTGATCGCGGCCGGCCGCGAAGCCTTCCTGTTGCAGCTTTGCTGCACTCTTTCATTTCCGTATCCGAAGCCGGCCCGCACGGCCGGGAATGGCGCTTGTCCGGGTTGACGGCGGAAAGGTTCCAATCCATATGTGAATAGTAACTCTGGTTCACATTGCAAAATGTGCCGGGGGGCGTATGGCGCTCCCGGCCATTCCGATTGAGGGGATTTATGCCGGAATTGAAGAAGAATGTGCGGGGTCTGTCGCGTCTGTGTGCCGGGGCATCTGCGCCGGTGCTGTTGCTTGCGCTGTCCATGGGCGGTGCCCAGGCGCAACCATCGTCCGCGCCTGCCGCGGCGCAATCGTCCGACGCAATCGAAACCGTGGTCGTGACGGCCGAAAAGCGTGCCCAGAACGTGCAGGAGGTCGGGCTGTCGATCACCGCATTCTCGGGCGACCAGCTTGAAAACCGCGGCATCGCCAGCATGACCGATCTGGCTGCCTTTGTGCCCAACCTTTCCATCGTGCAGAGCAGCACCAACCGCACCTCGCAAGTGCAGATTCGCGGCATCGGCAGCAGCGGCAACAACCCCGGCATTGAACCCAGCGTCGGCATTTTCATGGACGGCGTTTACGTTCCGGCCTCCGGCTCCATCCAGCAGAGCCTGCTCGACGTTGCGACGGTCGAAGTGCTGCGCGGGCCGCAAGGCACGCTCTATGGCCGCAACACGGCGGTCGGTGCGGTCAACATCAACACCCGCAAGCCCACCGATGCGTTCGAGGCCATGATCCAGGCCGGTTTCGGCAATTATGGCCAGCGCAAATTCGCGGGCTATATCGGCGGCGGCCTGATCGACGATGTGGCCGGGCGGCTTTCGGTCTGGTCCGAAAATCTCGACGGCTACGAAAAAAGCACCTTCCTCAACACCTCGATCAACGGCACGGATCAGTTCGGCGGCCGTGGCCGTCTGTTGTGGACACCGACGGAAAAATTCTCCGTCGATGTGATCGGCTATTATTCGCAGCTCGATCGCGCCTGCTGTACGCCGGAACAGATCGATCCCACGGGCATCGGCGGCATCGCCACGCCGGGCTTCCTGGCGGCGATGCAGGCCGCCGGCCATCCCTTCACCAATTACAACGATCGCGATCACAAGATCGATGAGGAGACGATCGCCAACGACACCACGACGTCATGGGGTTTCTCCGCCACGGCCAATTATGAATTGCCGTGGAAAGATACCGTGTCGCTGATCTCGGCCTACAATTCGTTCTTCGACAATGCCAAGCAATTGGCCCCCGATGGCCTGCCGATCTATGTCGGCATGTTCACGCAGGCGCTGAAGCGCAACAATGTCAGTGAAGAGTTGCGCATCGTCTCCGATACCGGCCGCTTCCTCGAATATGTCGGCGGCCTCTACTATTTCCACGAGGACATGCTCTACAACAGCCGCGTAATTCTGGGCGAAGGTGCAAACCGTGCCTTCCCCGTGGCCGGCGGCGTCGTCCTCAATCCGGGCGATACCACCAACGGCTATTTCAGCCAGAAGACCGACAGCTACGCCATCTATGGCCAGGCCAAGGCCAATCTGACGGAGTCGCTGCGCCTGATCGGCGGCTTGCGCTACAGCTCGGATTCCAAGCGCGGCTGGCTGCGGTACGACAACACCACCTCCGGCACACCGATCCAGACGGCGATCTTCAACAACTCGTTGTTCCCGCAGGTTTCGATCCCGGATTTCCGCCGCACCGATCAGAACATCACCTGGCTTGCCAGCGCGCAGTACGATCTGGCCGAAGGCGTGATGGGCTACGTTACCGTCAGCACCGGTTACAAGGATGGCGGCTTTAATCAGGCGACCAAAAGCATCTCCGCCAGCAACGAGTTCGACCCGGAAAATTCCTTCAACTATGAACTCGGCATCAAATCCAGCCTGTTCGACAACCGGGTGATCTTCAATGCCGACATCTACCGCATGGTGCTGAAGGATTTTCAGGAGGCGACGCTTGATCCGCGCACCGGCACCGGCTTTGTCGTCGGCAATGCCGGCAGCCGTCAGGTCCAGGGCGTGGAAGTCGAACTTCAGGCCCGGCCCATTCCGCCGCTCAGCATCACCGCCGCACTCGCCTACACCGATGCGAAGTACACGGATTATCCCAACGGCCAATGCCCGCTTTATCCCGGTGCGTTCGGGCCGGTGCCCAATCCGTTGCGGTGACGGCCCAGTATGAACGGCCGCTGGAAATTGCGCCGTCCATCAACTGGTTCGTGGCGGGCGATGTGGCCTATTCGGGTTCGCAATATCTCGACATCACGCTCGATCCGCGTGCCTTGCAGCGGGACTACACGCTGTTCGGCGCCCGTATCGGCCTGGAGTCGGAGGAGGGCTGGCGGGTCATGCTGTGGGCACGCAACCTGACCGACAAGAGCTATTTCGTTTACGCGACACCGCAACCGCTGAACGGTTTGATCAGCGGCGGCGGTACCGCGGGGGCCAGTGGTTTCGGCGGCTGGTATGGCGCACCCCGCACCTTCGGAATCGAGGGCACGTTCCGTTTTTAAGGCGAACGCTGTCTTGGGAAAGGGCGGCCCTTATGGCCGCCCTTTTTGCTTTGGCGGAACGCAATCCTTGTCCCGGTGCGGTCTTTTTGCATCGGTGATGCAATTGCCCTGTCATTACTTCTTTGCTAATATGTGAACCGAAACTCCGGTTCGGATCATGTTCCGATGGAGCTGTCTGGCCCGTTTCGGGCGAAGAAGGGGAGTATAATGTCAGGACTTTTCAATGATATGCGGTGCCGATCCCGCTTTGCGCATCTGGCCACGGGGGCATCGGCCGCGGCGCTTCTGACGGCATTGTCGTTCGGGCCTGCCTGCGCTCAGGAGACCGCACCGGGGGTGGCCAGCAGCGGCGGCATCGAAACCGTGGTCGTCACGGCGGAAAAACGCGCCCAGAACGTGCAGGAAGTCGCGATGTCGATTTCCGCCTTCTCCGGCGATCAGCTTGAAAACCGCGGCATCAGCAGCATGACGGAGCTGGCGCATTTCGTCCCCAGCCTGAACATCCTGCAGACCAACAACAACCGTAACTCGGTGGTGCAGATTCGCGGTATCGGTACTTCTGGCGCCAATCCGGGTATTGAGCCCGATGTCGGCGTCTTCGTCGATGGCGTGTATATCGCCGCCGCGGGTGCCATTCAGCAGAACCTGCTCGACATCAGCACCATTGAAGTGCTGCGCGGGCCGCAGGGCACGCTTTACGGCCGCAACACGCCGGTCGGCGCGGTGAACATCAACACCCGCCAGCCGACGGATGCGCCGGAAGCGATGATCAATGTCTCGCTCGGCAATTACAGCGATCGCCGGGTTGCCGGTTATGTCGGCGGCGGCATTGCGGAAGATCTCGCCGGCCGCCTCTCTCTGTGGACGTCTTCGCGCGATGGCTACGAGCACAACATCTTCACCAACAGCAATATCAACGGCACCGATCAGTATGGCGGCCGTGCCCGTTTGACCTGGACGCCGCGTGACGATCTTACGGTCAACTTCATCGGCTTCTATTCCAAGATCAATCAGGAATGCTGCACAGCGGATCAGGTCGATCCAACCGGCATTGGCGGCATTGCAACGCCGGGCTTCCTCGCGGCTTCGGCTGCGGCGGGCCATCCCTTCCGCAATTTCAATGGTCCTGACCGGAAGGTGGATGAAGATCCGGCGGGTATTGGCGATGACGGCACCGATATCTGGGGCGCTTCGGTCCAGGTGGACTATACGCTGCCCTGGAACGACACGCTGACCTCGATCACCGCCTATAACCGCTTCCAGGATCATATCCGCAATCTGGCGGCCGATGGTTTGCCGCTCGATGTCGCGCATGGTCAGCAAACGCTCAATCGCGGCGCCTTCAGCCAGGAACTGCGCATCGCCTCCGGCAAGCAATTCCTGCAATATATCGCGGGCGTCTATCTGTACCATGAAGATCTGACCTATCTGAACAGCATCACCATCCATGAAGGCGCCAATCGCGTGTTCCCGGTGGCGGGTGGCACGCTGCTGCATCCGGGCGATTTCACGGATTTCTCGTTCGATGAAAGCGTCTTCAGCATGGCGGGCTTCGGTCAGGTGACCGTCAATGTCACCGACCAACTGCGTGCAACGGGCGGTCTGCGTTACAATTACGATCACAAGGATGCGACCATCGTCGGTGTCGACACCACGTCGGGTTCACCGGTGCAGTCGGCGATCTTCCGCAACTCGCTGTTCCAGGAACTGGAGCTGAATAATCTGAAGCGGACGGAGCATCGGCTGACTTGGCAGTTGGGCGCGCAATACGACATCACCGAGGGCGTGATGGCGTATGTCACGGCCAGCACCGGCTACAAGACCGGCGGCTACAATGCGCGGGCGCAGAATCCGAACACGCAGATTACCTTCGATGCCGAAAGCGCGATGAACTACGAAATCGGCGTCAAATCCTCGCTGTTCGGAAACCGGCTGGTCCTGAACGTCGACCTGTTCCGCATGCTGCTGCATGATTTCCAGGACGCGACGCTTAATCCGGTGACCAAGATCGGCTTCATCGTGTCGAACGCCGGTAACCGCCGGGTTCAGGGTCTTGAAATGGATCTGCAGGCTCGCCCGATCGACGAATTGTCGCTCACCGCTGGCCTCACCTATTCGGATGCGACCTTCACCGATTATCCGGCCGGCCAGTGCCCGACCTATCCGGGCCCGGTCCAGCCGGTGAATGTCGGCGGAAGCTGCAACTTCACGGGCCTGACACCGGCCTACAATCCGAAGTGGCGGGTCAACGGCACGGCACAATGGGAACAGCCCATGGTGAAATGGCCGTCGGTCTACTGGTTCCTGGCGGGCGATCTCTCCTATGTCAGCTCGCAATACCTCGACTCGACGCTCGATCCGCGCGGGTTCCAGGAAGCGTACACCCTGCTGGGCGCGCGCCTCGGTCTGGAATCGGAAACGGGAAGCTGGCGGGTTTCGATCTTCGGCCGCAACCTGACCGACAAGACCTACTACGTCTACAAGGTGCCGCAGCCGCTTGGTGCCTTCGTCAGCGGCGGTGGTTTTGCGGGTGCCGATGGCTTCAATGGCTGGTACGGCGCGCCGCGCACCTTCGGGATCGAAGGCACGGTCCGCTTCTAAGCACCATATCCTTGCATACGGAAAAGGGCGGCCCGAAAGGCCGCCCTTTTTTATTCTTCGCTGATGTATGTGCGCGCTTCAGGTGTTTTTCGTTTCAGGCGAACAGGCGCTCGCATCCCGTGCCGTGCAAAATCCCGTCCACTGCGCTGCGGTCCGCGGGTGATAGCGCGCGATAACTCTCGCGCAGCCATTTCAGGCACTTGGCCTGATAGGGGAACGGCTTCTGCACCCAGGTTTTGCCTTCCACCTCGGTTTTCACTTCGGCCGCGCCATCGGCCAGCGCCTTTTCATTGGCCAGCATCACCGGCACGTAGCCGCGGCCCACTTCGCCCAGCAGGTCACGCAGGCTTTGCGGAATCGCATCGCGGCGGGTCCATTCGGTTTCCTGCGGCTCCAGCCCGGAAAGGTCGTCCACCCGGTCCACCCATGCGTTCACCCGCGGCGCCTCGCGCCAGGTCACCGCCATCGGCGTCGGGTCCACCTTGGTCAATTGCGTCAATTGCCCATAGGCCGCGAAGTCGGCGGAGGAGGGGCGCTCCCCCAGCACATAGCGCTGATGGCGGAAAAGTTCTTCCATGATGGCAAGGTAGCGGCGATAGCTGTCTTCGATCACGCTTGCGGTGGTGTCGTTCGATCCCACCACGTAAAGCCGGCTGACCTGGCGTTCGATGATATCCTGCTTGGCCTTGGCGAAATCGGCGTCGCTCAGAAGCTCGCTGGACCACAACGGCAGAACGTCGCCGGCATGATCGATATCCGGCTTGTAGTACCAGCGGTAATGGAACATCGCCTTGGTCAGCCACTCATCGCCGTAGTCTTCCAGCAGGTCGTTGATGAACGCCATCGCCGGATCGGTCGGAATCACGCTGCGGCCGGAGAACTCGCGCTCGAACAGGCGGATGATCGGCGTCGAATCCGTCACCGCTTCCAGTGCGCCCGATGGGCCCGGCAGATAGAATGTCGGCAGCAACGGTACTTTTGCGCGCGGCAACCCGCCCGGCGGTGCGCGGTGCGAGGCGAGGATTAGCCGGTAGGCGATGTGGCGGTAGCGCAGCACGGCCAGCATCTTTCGCGTATAAGGCGACCCCGGCACACCCAGAAGCGTGATGGGCGTTGTAAGGCTCATGGTCGGAATTCCTCCCGGTATGATGGTGAAATGATTTGCGGGATCGGGGTTTACAGAACCGGAATTCCTGTTCATCATTGTTACCATGACCGATTGGGCCGGTCGCCGCAACGAAAAAGCGGGCTGTCGCGCCCGGCTGCCGGCAAGGCCCTCAGGATGTTTACGGGTATGGCTGCAAAGCGCGTTCGTTTTTGCGCCGTGCCATTGGGGGCGTGATGATGTTTCTTTGGCCTGTCCTGTCGCTGGCGCTCTATCTTCTGTTTCTCGCCTGGTATGACGGCTGGCCGCGCCGCCCCCTTTCCGCGAAAGAATACGAACCGCTTCTGGAAAAGATGAAGCAGCAGCGTGCCGCGCAGGGGGAGGCGGGGGCGCTCGCCCTCGAACGCTTCCGCGCTTTTGCGGAGAGCGATGACGGCGGCGAATTTCACATGGTCAATCTGCTGCGCATCAACCGGGATGCCGGCAATGCCGGAAGCCGCTATATGCGCGCCTGGGCGCGTGCCGCGGTGCCGCGCGGCTCCCATCCCTCCTATCGCGGTCTGGTCACGGGCAAGATTCAGGGTGCGCGCGAAGATACGATCTGGGACCAGGTTGTGCTGATGCGTTACCGCAGCCGCCGTGATCTCTTGCGCATTGCAACCGACGATGGCTTCATGCGTGACGCCGCGCAGAAAGGTGTCGCACTTTCCTATACCGATGCTTATCCCGCTTCGCCGGCGCTTTTCCCCGGCTCGCCGCGCGTGCTTCTGTTTCTGGCGCTCGTCATCCTCAATCTGATCGTTGTGGCGTGGGGTTGAGCGCGATGGCGGGTCAGGAAAATCCTTACGTCCTTTATGGCGCCTACGCCTCCTATTACACGGGCAAAACCCGTTCCTATCTGCGCAAGAAGGGCATTCCGTTCATAGAGCGTGTGGTCAGCCATCCGCGTTTTCGCAATGTGATCCGCCCCACGGCGCAGTCGAAGCGTGTTCCGATTCTGGAAGCGCCGGACGGCACCATCATTCAGGATACGACTGCGATCTTCGAATATCTCGAAGCCCGTTTCCCCACGCCACCGGCACTTCCCCCCGGGCCGCGGCAGCGGCTGGCGGCCTATCTGTTCGATCTGTTCTGCAGCGAGAACATGAAGATCGCCTGGCACTACCGCTGGAATTTCCCCGAACAGAACCAGCGTTTCGTCACGATGGATTTCGGCCGTTCGTTCCGGCCGCAGGGCAGCGATGACGAACTCGCCCGTTATGGCGATCTGATCGCGGCGCAGATGGATGGTCATCGCGCCAATATCGGCATCACGCCCGATATGTTCGGTGTGATGGACGAGATTTATTTCGATCTGCTGGATACGCTGGAGCGGCACTTCACTCATTATCCGTTCCTGCTCGGCGGCCTGCCCAGCGTGGGCGATTTCGGTCTGATGGGGCCGCTCTTTGCCCATCTCGCCCGCGATCCCTATCCGCTGCATATCATGCAGATGCGCAGCCCCCGCGTTTTCCGCTGGGTGGAACATATGAACACGCCGGAAATCCGCGCCCCGGAGTTTTTCGACTATCCGCTCGAATATCTGGCTGACGATGCGGTGCCGGAAACCATCGTCACCCTGCTCAGGCAGTTCACGCAGGATTACACCCCGGTCTACCGGGAAGGGGTTGCGCTCTACAATGACTGGGCGTCGCGCCACGCCAGTCTGCCGCCGGGCTCGATTATTTCGCCGGACGGTCAGGATCAGCCGAGCCTCGGCCGCATCACGGTCACGTTGCGCGGCCATACCATGACACCGGCGTCTCAGGCCCATTCGCTCTGGGTTTTGCAGCGCACCTTGAACTGGCTGAAGCATCTCGATGCACCGGCGCGCACCGCCTGCCGGGACTTTGCTGCCGAATGCGGCGCGGAAGAATTGTTGGCACTCAATCTGGTGCGGCCGTTGTCGCGCACCCGTAACCGTCTCTCTCTGGGGTAAACATGGACGCGCAGGCAAATCGGGCCGTATCGCCGCCACAGGCCGCGGGCATCTCGATGCACGCCCGCTACACGGTGGCGTTCCTGTTCGTACTCTATTCGCTCAACCATCTCGATCGCCATCTGCTCGCGATCCTGATGGAGCCGATCCGGAGAGAACTGCTTTTAAGCGATACACAGCTCGGCGTCCTCTCCGGTCTTGCCTTTGCGCTGTTCTACGCCACGCTGGGCATCCCGATTGCGCGCCTGGCGGATTTCTATTCACGCCGCAACATCATCGCGGCCGCCGTCGCGGTGTGGAGCCTGATGACCGCGCTGTGCGGCATGGCCTCTGGTTTCATCTCGCTGCTGATTGCGCGCATCGGCGTCGGCGTGGGGGAGGCGGGTGGCAGCCCGCCCGCCCATTCGATGATTTCGGATTATTATCCGCCGTCGCGCCGCGGTGCCGCGCTTGCGATTTATTCCGCCGGTGCACCGGTCGGCATTCTTTTGGGCCTGGCGGGCGGTGGCTGGCTCAACCACGTCATCGGCTGGCGCATGGCGTTCCTTCTGATCGGTGTGCCGGGCATCCTGCTTGCGCTGCTGTTCTTCTTCACGGTGCGTGAGCCCAAACGCGGCGCGCTGGATGGCGATGCGGCGGAAGAACAGACCGGCGGCATGGCGGCGGCGCTGCGCCAGATCTGGAATCTGAAAACCTTCCGCTGGATCACATTCGGCTCGGCCGTGCACGCGATCTGCGCTTACGGCGTCGTGCAATGGTATCCGTCCTACATCATCCGGGTCTTCGGTCTCAGCACGAATGAGGTCGGGCTCACGCTCGGCCTTCTGATCGGCACCACCGGTTTCATCGGCACCTTGGCAGGCGGGTATCTTTCCGATTTCCTCGGCAAGCGCGATCCGCGCTGGTATCAGTTCGTACCCGCGCTCGCCATCGGCATCTGCATTCCGTTTTATGCCATCAGCTTTCACGCCCCCAGCGTCGTGCTGGCGTTGACGTTCTTTCTCGTGCCGATGACGCTGGCCAACGTCTTCACCGGGCCGTCCTTCGCCACCATCCAGTCGATCTCGCCGGTGCATTCGCGTGCCATCGCGTGCTCGTTCTATCTCTTCATCCTCAACCTGATCGGGCTCGGCGCCGGGCCATCGCTGGTCGGCGTCGCCAGCGATATGCTGCAGCCGGCTTATGGCAATGATGCGCTGCGCTGGGCGCTCAGCCTGCTTATCGTGGCGGAATTCGTTGCCGTCTATTGCTTCATCCGTGCGGCCCGCAGCATGGCCGCGGAATACAGGGGTTGATCATGCAACCAATCGATCTTCATTTCTGGCCCACGCCCAATGGCTGGAAAATCACCATCATGCTGGAAGAATGCGCGCTGCCTTATCGCATCGTGCCGGTCGATCTCAGCAAGGGCGAACAGTTGCATGCGGACTTTCTGAGAATCTCGCCCAACGGCCGCATGCCCGCGATCGTCGATCCGGATGGGCCGGGCGGCACGCCGCTGTCGATTTTTGAAAGCGGTGCCATCCTGCAATATCTGGGCGACAAGGCGGGCAAATTCTATCCCGCCGAACGGCGCGCGCGTTCAAAGGTGGAGCAATGGCTGTTCTGGCAGGTCGGCGGCCTCGGCCCGATGGCGGGGCAGGCGGCCCACTTCCATTACCAGAAGGAAAAAATCGAATATGCCATCACCCGCTATACCAATGAATCGAAGCGGCTCTATGGCGTGCTCGACCGTCATCTGAAAGACAGCGAATATCTCGGCGATGATTATTC
The DNA here is from genome assembly GCA_017308375.1 of Alphaproteobacteria bacterium. Lineage (GTDB taxonomy): Bacteria > Pseudomonadota > Alphaproteobacteria > Micropepsales > Micropepsaceae > Rhizomicrobium. Next base: position 24,711 of record JAFKEW010000058.1, on the reverse strand, counting down.
GATTGCCGACATGGCGACCTGGCCCTGGGTCCGCGGCTACAAGGCGCTGGGCATCGACCTTGCGGAACTTCCCAATCTGCAACGCTGGTTCAAGCTGGTCGGCGCGCGCGAAGCGGTAAAAACCGGCAGCAGCATCGGCAAGGACGATTTCGCCCGCCGCCAGAAGGAAATGCGCGGCGAACCGAAGGCGTAAGGACATCTTTTCCTCCCCCGTGTTTACGGGGGAGGTGCTGACCCCGGACTTGTTCCGGGGGAAGCGGAGGGGGCGTAACGCTTCCCCCTCAGTCAGCTTCGCTGACAGCTCCCCCGCGCAAGCGGGGGCGCATCAGCCGTGCTGTGTTTCTCGCGCCATCCCGGTTGCAACCCGGCCCACGACCCGGTTTTCTCAACCGCCAGATGCAATTTTCCCCTGCTTTCTGTTGGCGCATGCCGATGCGCGCGCCTGGGGCGTGCAAAAGCTAAAATTTCCGTTAGGCTCAAAATTTCACGAAACCAGAACAATAAAATTCAGGGAAACGCCGATGGATGCCCGGGCCCCAGGCCGCGAAGCCGCTGCCCCGCAGTTAGCTGCCCCGCAGTTAGACGATGATCTTGAAGTCAGCGCCGCGCCGAAAATCTCCGCCCATGCCTATTACGTGCTGGGCTTTTTGTTTGTGCTTTCGACCTTCAATTTCCTCGACCGGCAGCTCCTTTCCATTTTGATGGAGCCGATCCGCGCCGAACTGGGCCTCAGCGATACGGTGCTGGGTCTTCTCTCCGGTTTTGCGTTCGCGTTGTTCTACGCCACGCTGGGCATTCCGATCGCGCGCCTGGCCGATCAATATTCGCGCCGCAACATCATCGCCATTGCGGCGGCACTGTGGAGTGTGATGACCGCGATCAGCGGTTTCGCGCAAGGTCTTGTCTCGCTGCTTCTGCCGCGCATCGGTGTCGGCGTGGGGCAGGCGGGGTTCAGTCCCGCAGCCTATTCGTTGATCGCCGATTACTTTCATCCCGCGCGCCGGGCAACGGCCCTTGCCATCTATGCCGCCGGTGTTTCGGTCGGGCTGCTGCTCGGGCTTGCGGGCGGCGGCTGGATCAATCACGCCTTCGGCTGGCGCATGGCGTTCATCGTCATCGGCCTGCCGGGTGTGCTGCTGGCGTTCATTTTCTATCTGACGGCACGTGAACCCATTCGCGGCCTTCTGGATGGCAAGGTGGCACCGGCCGCGGCGACACCGGTCATGGTTTCGCTGCGTCATCTCTGGGGGCTGAAGACGTTCCGCTGGCTCGCCATCGGCTCCGGCGTCCACGCGATCTGCATTTACGGCATCCTGCAATGGACGCCGTCCTACCTGATCCGGTCCTTCGCGCTCGACACGCGCGAAGTCGGCCTCTGGCTCGGCATCATCGTCGGCATTTCCGGTCTCGCCGGCACGCTGATCGGCGGCTTCACATCCGACTGGCTGACAAGGCGTGACCGGCGCTGGTATCTGTTGATGCCGACGTTTGCGATTGCGGTGTCGATTCCGTTTTATCTCGGCAGTTTTCTCGCTATCGCACCGGTGATGGCCTTCTTCCTGTTCTTTGTGCCGTGGTTCTGCGGCAACCTTCTGTCGGGCCCGTGTCTCGCCGTGATTCAGGTGCTGGCGCCGGTTCATATGCGCGCGATGGCGGGGGCGTTCTATCTTCTGGTGCTCAATCTGGTCGGGCTTGGTGCAGGGCCTCTGGTGGTCGGCGCGGCAAGTGACCTGCTGCATCCCTTCTTCGGCAAGGATGCGCTGCGCTGGGCGCTCAGCGGTGTCACGATGCTCGAATTCTTCGTGGTTTACGCCTTCCTGCGCGCCTCACGCACCGTGCGCGATGAGACGCCAGCTTAATTAGGGGTGTAAAGCAGAAACGCCGTGCGCGTCTGGCCATAGGCGCGCACATCGTGCCGGGTAAAACCGTCCGTAGACGGAATATTATCGTCGCCCGCGCATTCGCACACCACCACCGCACCGGGTGAAAGCCAGCCGCCATCGCGAAGGGCTGCCAGCGCCGGTGCGATCAATCCCTTGTGATAGGGCGGGTCGAGGAAGGCGAGCGTGAACGGCCCGCCCGCGCCCGCCGCCATCGACCCCAGCTTCGTCGCGTCCCGCCGCCAGATCTTGGTGGCACCGGTGAGGCCGAACATCTCCACATTCTCGCGGATCAGGGCGCGGCTTTCCGCGGCGTCCTCCACAAACAGACAGAACGCGGCGCCGTGCGAAATCGCCTCGATGCCGAGCGCCCCGGTGCCCGCAAACAGATCGATCGCGCGCGCGCCTTCCAGCCGGAAACCGCTGCCGAAATCGTGATGGCGCAGAATGTTGAACAGCGCCTGGCGCACCTTGTCCGCGGTCGGGCGCACGCGTGCATCCGCCGGCGCGGCCAATGTACGCCCGCGCAAATCACCGCCGGTGATGCGCAAATTACGGTTCCCCGGAAAGCTGCAGCAGAAGTTTGCCGGTATTGCCGCCGGTGAACAGAAGGTTCAGCGCCGAAAGCGCGTTCTCGATTCCCTTCACCACATGCACGTCGTGCTTCACCTTGCCTTCGGCCACCCATTTCGCCATCTCGGCCTGGAATTCTCCGAAGCGCGGGAAGAAGTCGATCACGATGAAGCCTTCCACCGTCACCCGCTTCATCAGGATGTTGGCGAAATTGTAGGGCCCCGGCACCGGGCCCTTGGCGTTGTAGGTGGAGATCAATCCGCACAGCGCGATGCGCGCCTTCAGGTTCACGTTCTCCAGCACCGCATCCAGAATCGTTCCGCCCGCATTCTCGAAATCCACGTCGATGCCGTTGGGGCATTCGCGTTTCAGCGCGGCGGAAACGTCTTCCGTCTTGTAGTTGATGCAGGCGTCGAAACCGAAATCCTTCACCACGTGGCGGCATTTCTCGTCCGATCCGGCCAGGCCCACCACGCGGCAGCCTTTCAGCTTCGCGATCTGCCCGACGATGGAGCCGACTGCACCCGCGGCGGCCGAAACCACAACGGTTTCGCCCGCCTTCGGCTTGCCGATATCCAGAAGTCCGAAATAGGCGGTCGCCCCCGTCGCGCCCAGCACGCTCATATAGGCCGACAGCGGCACCTGACCGCGCGGCAATTTCTGGCCGCCGTTCTCGACCGAATATTCCTGCCAGCCCGCAATGCCGGACACGATGTCGCCCGGCTTGAAATCGGGATGGTTCGATTCCTCAACCACCGACAGTGTGCCGCCACGCATCACCGCGCCCAGTTCCACCGGCGGCATGTATTGCGTCATGTCGCTCATCCAGATCCGGTTGGTGGGATCGAGCGACAGATAAACCGTCCGGGCCAGAAACTGGTTCGGGCCCAGCGCCGGGATGGGCGTTTCCACCAGCGCCAGATCGCCGCTGCCGATCTCGCCCACGGGCCGCTTCTTCAAAATCCATTGCCGGTTGACCTTCGCCATATCCGTTCTCCTGTTTTTGTTGCTGCCGCACCCTAACCACCGTTTCACGAACGCGCGAGGGGAACTGGTGGTTAGGCCCGCGCAGGGCTATAGCCAAAGCGTATGCGCGCCCTTCGCCTCGCCCTTTTGGCCCTCGCGGCTCTGGTTTTCGGCCCCCTGTCCGCCTCGGCCCAGATCGACCGTCTGCCCAAGGTCCACGCCCGTCTGGTGGGGGAGGGAAGTGAAATCGCCCCAGGCGGCAAACTGGCGGTGGCGTTCGAGCAGAAAATCCGCCCCGGCTGGCACACCTATTGGCAAAATCCGGGGGAGGCGGGCGCCCCCACCGCGCTTGCCTGGCAACTGCCGCCCGGCTGGTCCGCCGATGCGATTGCATGGCCTTACCCGAAACATCTGCCGGTCGGGCCGTTGATGGATTACGGCTATGAGGGGCAGGTCTGGCTTCTCACCGCCGTGCATGCGCCGGCCGATGCCGCGCCCGGCACGCGCGTCACCTTGCGCGCCACCGGCTCCTGGCTCGTCTGTAAAGAGGTTTGTGTGCCCGAAGATGGCGCGGTGGAATTGCCGCTGACCGTCGCCGCCAATCCCGCGCCGCCTTCGTCCGCGATCAAAGCGGCCTTCGCCGCCGCACGCGCCAAACTTCCGCAGGCCTCACCCTGGCCGATGGTCTATGCCGCCACACCGGACCGGCTCGATCTTTATCTTCGTGCGCCTGCGCTTGCCGCCGCCCGGCCTGCGAAAGCCGATTTCTTCCCGCTGACGGAGGGGCAGATTCGCGGTGCCGAACCGCAAACCCTCGGCCTCGCGAAGGATGGCATCGTGTTGCGTCTGGCGCCGGTGGCGAAATTTGCCGCCAATGCCGCACACCCGCCGCTCTCCGGTGTGCTGGTGCTGACGTCGAAAGACGGTTCGGTTCAGGCGCTCGAGGTGAAGGCGTCTCCCGGCGCGGTGCCGCCCGCCCGGTTTGACGGCACCACCACCCGCGCCGGTTTCGGCCTTCTGCTCGCGCTCCTTTTCGCATTTGCGGGCGGCCTCATCCTCAATTTGATGCCCTGTGTGCTGCCTATCCTCGCGATGAAGGCGGTGGCGCTGTCCTCGGCCGCCGGTGCTCACCCGCGGCAAACGGCGCGTGAAGGTTTCGCCTACAGCGCCGGTGCCATCCTCAGCATGATGGCGCTGGGTGGGCTTCTCGTCGCCTTGCGCGCGGGTGGGGAGGCGATTGGCTGGGGCTTCCAGTTGCAGCAGCCGGTGGTGGTTGCGGGCTTCGCGCTGCTGATGTTCGCGGTCGGGCTCAACCTCTCCGGCGTGTTCGAGATTGCGGGCCTCGCGGCGGGGGAGGGGCTGACGCGCAAGGGCGGCACCGCGGGCGCCTTTTTCACCGGCGTACTGGCGGTGGCGGTGGCCGCGCCTTGCACCGCGCCTTTCATGGCGGCCGCGCTTGGCTTTGCGCTGACACAACCTGCCGCAATTGCACTCGCTGTTTTCCTTGCACTCGGCCTCGGCTTTGCCGCACCCTTTGCACTGATCGGCATCAGCCCGCGTCTGTTGCGCGTCCTGCCCAGGCCCGGCGCCTGGATGCTGCGCCTGCGCCAGCTTCTCGCCTTCCCGATGTATGGCGCCGCGGTGTGGCTGGTCTGGGTGCTGGCACAACAGGCGGGTGCCAATGCCGTGCTCGCGGTGCTGGCGGCAATGGTTGCACTCGCGCTCGCCGCCTGGCTGTGGAATGCGGGCCGCAATGCCTCGTCACGCTGGCGCCTCGCCACCACGGTGCTGGCGCTCGCGGCGTTTGTGTTGACGCTTCTCGGCCTCGGCGCGGTGCAAAAGCTGGGCACCGTCACGCAGACTGCACAGGCGGCCACGCAAACCGCGCATCTGCCGTCACAGCCTTATACCGCTGCCCGTCTTGCCGGCTTGCGCGAACAGAACCGCGCCGTCTTCGTCAATGCGACGGCGGCGTGGTGCATCACCTGTCTCGTCAACGAACAGGTCGCGTTTTCGGATAGCGCGGTGCAGGCCGCCTTCGCACAGCACAACGTCGCCTATCTGGTGGCGGACTGGACCAACCGCAATCCGGAAATCACCCGCCTGCTCGAAACTTATCAGCGTTCCGGCGTGCCGCTTTATCTCTACTTCGCGCCGGGCGCGACAACGGCAAAAATCCTGCCGCAGATCCTGACGCCGGGCGAACTCACCGCCGCCATTACATCCGCGCATTGAGCTGTTTTCGGCACAATTGTCATGGCCCGCACTCCGGCGGGCCATGACAGACCATCGATTGTGCTGTAAATCGGCAAGCGCCCTTACGAGGTTGGGCTCGGCTTGGTAGTAATGGCCGGTTCGGCATTCGCGGGCGGTTGTGGCGTGGCCGTTTGTGCTGGCGCCGCTTGCGGTGCTGCCGTCTGCTTCGCCGGCGCGGTGAAATCTATGAAAGCCGTGCTCGGATATTTGTTGTCGGCACCCGTGGCGGAGTCGATTCCCCAGCCAACCACGCCGCCGAGCAGGATATTGCCGAATGTTCCCGCACCATAGCCGCTTTCCAGCGTGAGGCTCGCCGGCTGATAACCATCGTGTTCACAGTTCAACAGAATGGCGTATTTGCGTTTGTTGACCTTGACGCTTTCCGGCGTCTTTTTAACCTTCGCGATCAGTATGCCGTTCCGTGTCATCGTGCAGTGAGCACCCGAAGGGGCACTTGAGACAGCGATCTCCTGTGTTGTGCCCTGCGTAATCGTCCCGCATCCGGCAAGGCCGAATGCGGCGGCCGCGCCAAGCGCCGCCAGTCCCGAAAATTTCATCTGATCCCCCAAATACCCCCGGCTGGTCGATGGTCATTGACCAGCCGCAACCAGGCATTGTCGTGTCGCCGCCACGCAAGCGTCAAGCTCGCCCCACGACATTTTTGCCTTTTCGTTATCCACCACCCCCGGAACAGGCCCCATATTGGGCGGCATGAACAGTCTCGAACCTCTTGCCGCTCTCCTGTGGGCCGATCTGCAATCACTGGCACGCCTGTCGCAGGCCTGTGCCGCCCATGCGCGTGCGGCCTCTGCGCCAGGTGAAAAACGCGCCTTTCTCCGTGCCATTGCGCACATCGCGCCCCTGCTGGCAGAGGGCGCCGCCCTCCACGCCACCGCTTTGCCTGCCGCGGCCACGTCTGTCATCGCACACTCCCCGCCGCCCCGCTTCGTCTGGCCTGAAAAGGACGGGGGCCAGAAAGATGTGGGCCAGAAAGCTGGGGGCCAAAAAGCTGAGGGGAGGGGGGAGGTAAAATTCCCCAAAACAACCGGACCGGCTTTCTCCCGCCGGACCAAGGGTTTGCGGCTCAAATCGAAGGGCGGTGCGCCCCTCGGCAACCGCAACGCCTGCCGCCACGGCGCCCACACCGCCGCCCAGCGCGCGTTCCAGAAGGCGCTCAGCACCTATCTGAAGGCGATGCGTCTCCGCCTCGCCTGGTTCCGCACCCATCTGCCGCACCGGGCCGTGCCGTTCCTCGTCGCCATCATCCGGCAAACCCGCGTCTGCGTGCGCATCCGGCGCAAGGGCAAATCCGTTATGCCGCCTTCGGTGCGGCCAGAGCATCGCTCGCCAGCACCTCGCCCGGCCGGTAAGTCGGCCCCGCCTGAAGCGTGCGGTAAAGGGCGGCAAAATCCTTGTAGGTCTCGTCGAACAGGCGGTCGAATGACGGGATCACGAAATAGGATTCCTGAAAATCATCGATGCGGTATTCGGTGCGCATCACCCGCTCCAGCTCGAAGCGGATGCGATTGGGTTTCGGATTTTCGAGGGCATAAAGCGTCTCGGCATGGCTCGACACGATGCCGGAACCATAGATGCGCAAGCCCTTCGCGGTCTCGATCAGGCCGAATTCCACCGTATACCAGTAGAGCCGCGCCAGATTTTTCAAGGCGTGAAATTCGGTCAGCGCCCGCATTCCCCCCTTGCCATAGGCTTCCATGTAATCGGCGAAGACGGGGTGGACCAGCATCGGCGCATGGCCGAACACATCGTGAAAAACATCCGGTTCCTCGATGTAATCCAGTTGTTCGGGTTTGCGGATGAAGCGGCCCGCGGGAAAACGGCGGTGCGCCAGATGATCGAAAAAGATTTCATCCGGCACCAGCGACGGCACCGCCACGATGCGCCATCCGGTCAGCCTTTGCAGATCGTCGCTCAGCCGGGCGAAATTCGGAATCCGTTCCGCCACCAGTTTCAGTTTTTTCAGACCGTCCAGAAATTCATCCGCCGCCCGGCCCGGCAGAATCTGCATCTGCCGTTCGTACAGCGTGCGCCAGATGCCGTGTTCGGCTTGTGTATAGCGTTCCCAATGCTGTTCGATGGTGAAATCGGCACGGATTTCCGGATGCAAGGCTTTCAGCGCGGTAAGCGTCTGCATGGTGCGTCCTCTCACCCGATTAGACGTCCGCCGCCACGGCTCTGTAAAGCCGTGAAGAAAAGTTGCCGGCCACGCACACGCTCTGTTCGGCCATTGCTGACACATGCGCAAATTGGCAAGCCCATTGCTGCCGCTGCCGTATATGGTCGCGGCAAAGCGCGTGACTCAAAAAACACGCGAATCCTTTGCCTGTGCGCCATAGTTGGAGTCTTCCGGACATGAATGTGTTCAACGCCCCTGATTTTGATCGCCATGAACAGGTTTCCTTCTTCTCTGACCCGAAATCCGGCCTTCGCGCCATTATCGCCATTCATTCCACCGCACTTGGGCCCGCCTGTGGCGGCACGCGCATGTATCCTTACGCCAGTGCCGATGACGCGCTGACCGATGCGCTGCGCCTCTCCCGCGGCATGAGTTACAAGAACGCGATGGCGGGTCTCCCGCTCGGCGGCGGCAAGGCGGTGATCATCGGCAATCCCGCAAAAGAGAAAACGCACAACCTCCTGCTCGCCTATGCCGATGCGGTGAACGCGCTGTCGGGGCGTTATATCACCGCCATGGATGTGGGCATGACCCCGCAGGACATTGCGGTGATCGCCAGCGGCACACCCCATGCCGCGGGGTATGATGCGCCCGGCAAGCGCAGCGGCGATTCCGCACCTGCCACGTCGCTGGGTGTGTTTGAAGGTTTGAAGGCAGCCGTCCGCCACCGCCTGAAGACGGACGAACTCAAAGGATTGACGGTCGCGGTTCAGGGCCTCGGCAAGGTCGGCATGGGCGTGGCCGAACGGCTGCACGCTGCCGGTGCAAAGCTGATCGTGGCCGACGTCAATCCGGCTGCGGTGCGCCGCGCGGTGGATCGGCTCGGTGCGGAAAGCGTGCCGGTCGATCAAATCGCGGCGGTCCGGTGCGATGTGTTTTCACCCAATGCGCTCGGCGCGGTGCTGAACGATCGCTCGATTGCGGCGCTTCAGGCCGTCGTGGTGGCCGGTGCGGCCAACAACCAGTTGGAACGGGACCGTCACGGCCAGATGCTGCGCGATCATGGCGTGCTGTACGCACCCGATTACGTCATCAACAGCGGTGGCGTGATCCACGTCGCGGGGCAGATCTTCGGTTGGGGCGATGCGGAACTTTCCACCCGCGTTCATGCCATCGCCGGCACGCTGAAGGAAATTTTCCGCCGCGCGGATATGGAAGGCCGGCCGACCAGCCGGATCGCCGACATGATCGCGGAAGACCGCATGGGAGCGGCGGCAAAGGCCGTCTCCTCCCGCGCGGCAGAGTGATTACGGCCGCGCCCGGCCGTTCACCGGATTGCGCTTCGGCTTTGCGGTCTTGCGATTGACGGGCGCCCCGACAGTGTGGCCGCCCACGTAAGAGGGCGGATCGCTGGCGGGGAAGGATTCTTTGCTGGCTTCATCCACCCGCCCGTTGCGGGACGCAGGCTTCTTCGCTTTCGCACGGGTTTTCTGTTTTGCGGTCACGGCGATCTCCAGGGTTGTTCCTGAAAACGGGCGCTGCCCGCGAAGGTTCCCGTCAGATGCTGCCTTGCATCAATTGCGGCCACAGCCCGGCGATCCCGATCAGGATCAGATAAAAGGCGACCAGATAATTCAGCAGCCGCGGTGCCAGCAGAATGAGGAATCCGAAAACCAGGGCGATCAGCGGCTGAAGGATGACGAAATCGAGATTGGGCATGTTGTGTGCTCCGTTGCAGTTGACCGGCGATAACGCTTTGCAGGCGACTGCGCAGTCGAAGCCCATCAGTCGAAACCCGTCAGTGCCGGCGGCTTCGGCCCGCCGGTGGCCCAGTCCAGAAGCTCTATCGTATGCACGACCGTCAGATTGGTGTCGCCGCCCGCGATCTGCATGGCACAGCCGATATTCCCGGCTGCCACCACATCGGGCGCAACGCCCACGATATTGGCCCGCTTGCGTGCCTGCAATTGCCGGGCGATCTCCGGCTGCAGGATGTTGTAAGTCCCGGCGGAGCCGCAGCACATATGCCCTTCCGGAATATCGCTGACCGTGAAGCCTGCCTGTGCCAGCAATTCCTTCGGCAGCGTGGTGATCTTCTGGCCGTGCTGGAGCGAGCACGCGGCATGATAGGCGACCTTGGGATTGCGGCGCACCACCGGCGGCTGCAAGCCCAGTTCGGCCATCACCTCGACCGGGTCGCGCACCAGGGCTGCAATCTGCGCCGCCTTCTCCGCGTAAACCGGATCGTCCCGGAACATATGGCCGTAATCCTTCATCACCGTGCCGCAGCCCGATGCGGTGACGATGATGGCGTCGAGGCCGCGGCGTTCGATCTCCTTCGCCCAGGCATCGATGTTCCGCCGTGCCCAGGCTTTGGCCTCCGCCGTCTTGCCCATGTGGTGCGGCAGTGCCCCGCAACAGCCGGTGCCGCCGGTGATGATCACTTCGCAGCCATGCCGGGTCAAAAGCCGGATCGTGGCATCGTTGGCACGCGGTCCCAATACGCTCTGCACGCACCCGGTCAGCAGCGCCACCCGCATCCGCGTTACGCCGTGGGCCGCATGGTGGGCGCTGGTGGTCAGGGTTGATGACGGCGGCGTCCGTTCCGGCAGCAGCCGCAGCATCGTGGCCAGCGGCTTCGGCAGCCATTGCGCGAACGGGTGCGCCAGCCTTCCCAGCGTCAATGCTGTCCGGAACAGGCCCGGCCGCGGTAGAATGAAGGCCAGTGTGGCCCGCAGCAGCCGCTCCCGCCACGGCCGCTTGTAGGTCTCCTCGATCCATTCCCGGGCGTGATCGACCAGATGCGCGTAGTGCACGCCCGACGGGCATGCTGTCATGCAGCCCTGGCACGACAGGCAGCGGTCAATATGCCGGACCTCATGCTCACCTGCGGCCCGTCCGGCTTCCAGCATGTTCTTGATCAGGTAGATGCGCCCGCGCGGACTATCCAGTTCGTCCCCCAGCAGTGCGTAGGTCGGGCAGGTGGCCGAGCACAGCCCGCAATGAACGCAGGTGCGCAGAATCTGCTCACTCTCCCGCATCGCGGGCGTGGCAAGCTGATCGGGTGTGAAATGGGTCTGCATGGGGCTCAGAAATCCGGATACATGCGTCCGGGATTCAGGATGTGCAGGGGATCGAAGCTCTCCTTCACCCGGCGGGTCAATGCGGCCAGCGGCCCTTCCAGCGGCTGGAATACCGGAATCGTGCGGCGCATCTCCGCACTTGCCCGGAACAGGGTGGCGTGTCCGCCCACCTTTGCCACGGCGGCGCGAATGCGCTCTGCCGCGCAATCTCCCGTCTCGGGCACCAGCAGCCATACCAGACCGCCGCCCCAGTCCAGAAAGCCCGTGGCGCCCGGCACCGCCTCCAGAATATCGGGCCCGGACATGGGCGGCACCGAGATACGCCACACCGCGCCTGCCATATCCGCCAGTCCCTCGACCTCGCCCACGCTCTGCCACAATGCGCAGGACTCATCATGGTCCAGCGTGCCAGAGAAAGCGCTGAGTGCCGTGCGCAGGGCCAGCCCGCGCGCCGCCACGGATTCCGCCGTCCCTTCGAGGCGGATCGCCGCAAGGCTGTCCCCGTTCCCGGCAAGCTGTGGAGGAAGCCATGCCGCCCCGCTGGCCACAAATGGCCCGCCCAGCGCGCGCGAAAGGAGGCTGACGCCCTCACGGGCCCCCACGCCTTGCGCCACCAGCGTTTGAACCCGCGCGGGCCTTGGCAAAACCTTCAAAGTTATCTCTGAGAGGACCGCCAATGTACCGAACGATCCGGCCATCAGCTTGGAAAGATCGTAGCCGGTGACGTTCTTGACCACGCGTCCGCCGGCCTTGATCAGCTCACCGCGTCCATTGACGGCCTGAAATCCCAGTACATGGTCGCGGACGGCCCCGGCAGTCATCCGCCTCGGTCCCGAAAGGCCCGTTGCGACAACGCCGCCAATACTGGTTGGGCCCTCTGTCCCCAGTAAGCGGTGAAACCGCGGTGGCTCGAACGCAAGGTGTTGATCGCGCTGCGCGAGGGCCGCTTCGATCTCTCCAAGCGGCGTTCCCGAATATACCGTCAGGACCAATTCTTCAGGCTCATAAAGTTTGATGCCGCGAATGGCCGCAGTGCTCAGAACATCCGCAATTGCGCAAGTGCGGCCAATGTTTCGCTTGGTCTCGCTGCCGCAAACGGCAAGCGGTGATTGTTCATCGGCTGCGGCCGCTACGATCTCGGCGAGTTCGGCAACGCACTGAGGAAGAAATCTGGCCATATTTTGGTTAGAAACGAGGGAGATCGGCAAACCGCATCTTGCCGTGATGAATGTGAACGCGGCCAAGTTCTGCGCAACGCTTCAAATTGGGAAATACCTTGTCGGGGTTCAGAAGGTGCTGCGCGTCGAATGCGCATTTCAGACGCATCTGTTGATCAAGATCAACCTGATTGAACATCAGCGGCATCAGATCCCGTTTTTCAACACCCACGCCATGCTCGCCGGTCAACACGCCGCCAACATCTACACATAGCCGAAGAATGTCTTCACCGAACTTCTCGGCTTTTGCCAGTTCACCGGTTTTATTGGCATCGAACAGGATGAGCGGATGCAGATTCCCGTCCCCGGCATGGAAAACATTGACAACCGCCAACCCGCATCGCGCAGACATCTCCTCAATGCGGCGAAGGACATCGGCGAGCCTGTGGCGGGGGATCGTACCGTCCATGCAGTAATAGTCCGGCGCGAGGCTGGCGACCGCTGGAAAAGCCGCCTTCCGTCCCGCCCAGAATTTCATCCGCTCGTTATCGTCCCGGCTTTCCAGGCAACTTACGGCATGGGCCGATTCCGCGATTGCGCGGATGGTGGCAAAGCATTGATCAATATCCGCGATGGGCCCGTCCAACTCCACGATCAGAAGTGCCGCAACGTCCAATGGATAACCCGCTTTCACGAAATTCTCCGCCGCGCGCACGGCGGCCTGATCCATCATTTCCATTCCGGCCGGAATGATGCCCGCGCCTATAATGCTGGCCACACAATCGCCCGCATCTTCGATTGTGGGGAAGCCGATCAGCATTGCGCGAACGTGCGGCGGCTTCGGGAGAATGCGCACCGTCACTTCCGTTACGACACCCAGAAGACCCTCGGAACCGACGAGGACGCCCAGAAGATCGTAGCCACCGGAGTCAAGATGTGGGCCGCCAATCCGAACCACTTCGCCGGTCATCAGGACCAGTTCAAGGCCGAGAATATTGTTGGTGGTGAGGCCGTACTTCAGACAATGCACGCCGCCGGAATTCTCCGCCACGTTTCCGCCGATCGTGCAAGCCAACTGGCTTGACGGGTCCGGCGCATAATAAAAACCGGCCCCGTCGACCGCATTGGAAATACCCAGATTGGTCACTCCCGGCTGGACCACGGCGCAGCGGTTTTCGTAATCGATTTTCAGTACCCGGTTGAGTTTGGCGAGGCCCAGTGTAATTCCATCGGCAAGCCCGTGTGATCCGCCGGAAAGGGATGTTCCCGCGCCACGCGGCACCACCTTGATGGCATGCTCGTGGCAATATTTGAGGACGGCGGATACCTCCGCCGTGGAAGCAGGAAGGGCCGCCAGCATTGGGGCCTGCCTGCGTGTCGTAAACGCGTCTGCCTCATAAGGCGCCAGCGCTATTGGATCGTCGATCACCGCGTCCTGGGCCAGCATGGAACGCAGAGCGGCCGCGACTTGTGCGCGATCGGCCGTTGCGAAACCTTCTACTGTGCCGATGCCCATGCCCTGCTTTCCGTGGTACCTGCCGGTTTGGCCCATGAAAGCAGGATGGTCGGGCGCGATGCAAGCCGGGCCTAGGGTTCGCGGAATTTCGCGACGGCGGCGGAATCGAAATATTCATCCAGCCGGGTGATGCGCCCGTTTTCGACCTTGCAAACGATGCAAGCCTCGAGTTCGACGCGCTTGCCGTCTTTGCGGGTGCCGACCAAACGATGCTGCTGCACAAACCCGCCCGGAAAGACCTGAAGCCGGCGATTGGTGTATTCCCGCTTCGGAATCCGTTGCGCGAACCCCTGAAGCGTCTGAACATTGTCTTCGAGAGACTGAACCAGCTCGTCGGTGTTGTGCCAGATCTCCACATTCGGTGCGTAGACTTCGCGCAGAACGGATATGTCTCCCTGCTCGATCCGGTCGAAGAATTTCTTGGCCAAAGCTGCGATATCGCTCATAGGGTTGGTATCCTCCAAGTATATAGCCGTGTCATGCCGAGCGTTGCAGATTGCAGGGTCAGTTGCAATTATCGGAAAGTGGACGGGGTGGCTGTAGACCGCCACGTTCATGAGCGATAATATTACTTCGAATTCGAAGTGTCTATGGAGCGGCGGGGTTTCCCGCAGCCGGTATTATGCAGCAAGACATGGATATCCGGGACTGCCTCATTCGTGCCGGGCTGATCGATCCGGCCGATCCCGTTCGGATTGAAGCGCTGCCGGGCGGGGTTTCGGGGGACGTGTTCCGCGTCGTTTTGAAGGACCAGACGGTGTGCGTTAAACGTGCGCTTCCGCGACTTCGTGTCGCCAAGGAATGGTCGGCGCCTGTGGAGCGGGTACAGAACGAGGCGGCGTGGATTCGCTATGCCGCACGGATCGCGCCGCATTGCGTGCCCAAGGTCTTGGCGGAGGATAAGGCGAATAATCTGTTCGTGATGAATTATTTTCCGCCGGAGGACTTTCCGGGGTGGAAGGCGGAGCTTCGTGCCGGAAAGGTCGATGCGGTCTTAGCTGCCGATGTCGGGCGGGTACTTGCGAATATCCACGCGGCCAGCGCGAAGGATGAATCGGCGCCCGCAATGTTCCGCAATGACGAAATCTTCTTTGCGTTGCGGATAGAGCCTTATCTGCTCAACACGGCGGTTGCCCACCCGGATATGGGGCGGCACTTGCACGGGCTGGCGGAACGGCTGGCAAGCACGAAGATCGCGCTGATGCATGGGGATGTCAGCCCGAAAAATATCCTGCACGGCAAAATCGGCCCGGTCTTTCTTGATGCGGAAACGGCATCTTTTGGGGACCCCGCATTCGATCTGGCGTTCTGCCTTAACCACCTGCTGTTGAAATGCATCTGGGTTCCGGCTTCGACGAAGGAATTCTGCCGTTCCTTCTCGGCGTTGCAGTCCACCTATTTTTCGCGCCTCGATTGGGAACCTGCGGGGACGTTTGAGGCGCGCGCGGCACAGTTGCTGTCGGCCTTTCTTCTCGCGCGTATCGACGGCAAATCGCCGGTGGAATATATCGTGGATGATCGCGACAAAGCCTTCGTTCGTATATTCGCGAGAGAATTTTTAAGCAGGAACAGCCAGTCGCTGGACGAAATTCGGACCAATTGGGAAACGCGGGTACTTGCGCGATGAATGCAAAAATTAAAGCGGTTGTTGGCCGGCAGATTTGGGATTCCCGCGGGCGGCCGACGGTGGAGGTGGATATTCACCTCGATGGCGGCTTTGTCGGCCGCGCGGCGGCTCCGGCCGGTGCGTCTCGCGGCATTTACGAGGCGATCGACCTGCGTGACGGCGGCGGCCGTTTCGGCGGCTACGGCGTGCAGAAAGCGCTTGCCAATGTAAAGGACATTATCGCGCCTGCGCTGATCGGTATGGATGCGGAACAGTCCGCCGTCGATAGCAGGCTGAACGCGCTTGATGGTACGGAAAATTTTTCAAAGCTGGGCGGAAATGCGTCCGTCGCCGTTTCTCTTGCATTGACCCATGCTTGCGCGGCGGCCGCGGGTGTTCCCCTATGGCGCTATCTGGCAGGCGGAAAGAAAGTGCGTTTGCCTGTTCCGGAAATCCAGATTTTCGGCGGGGGCGCGCATGCCGGCCGCCGCACCGATATTCAGGATTTCATGGTGATGGTGCCCGGCGCGGAAAGTCTGGCCCAGGTGTTTGAAACGATCGGCGATGTCTATCGTGCGGCCGGCAGGCTGATGGAGGAGAAGGGGCGTCTCAGCGGCACGGCGGACGAAGGGGGCTGGTGGCCGAATTTCTCCTCTAATGAAGAGGGGCTGGAAACCCTGGTACAGGCCATCGAGAAAGCCGGGCATCGGCCCGGGCAGGATGTATTCATCTCGCTCGACATTGCGGCGAGCGAATTCTACGGGGATGGAAAATACCGCCTTGCGCTTGATGAGCGCGCGATTGGAACGCCGGAGATGATTGATCTCGTTTCGGGGTGGGTGGCGCGATACCCCATCCTGTCAGTTGAAGATCCGGTCTCTCAGGAGGATACGGAAGGTATGGTGGAATTCACGCGGCGGCTTGGCGGAAAGATTCAGATTATCGGCGACGATTTTCTGGTGACTGACGCTTCCCGCGTCCGCGCTGCGCAGGCGGCTGGGGCCTGCAACGCGGTGCTGGTGAAGGTCAACCAGGCGGGAACGGTCAGCCGGGCCAAGGCCGCGCTCGATGCCGCGAAAGAACGCAAATGGGCCGCGATTGTTTCTGCACGCTCCGGCGAAACGGAAGATGTCAGCATTTCCCATCTTTCGGTTGGATGGGATTCCGGGCACCTCAAGGTGGGTTCTTTTGCCCGCTCTGAGCGTATGGCCAAGTGGAATGAATTGTTGCGTATCGAGGAGGCATTGGGCGCCGATGCCGTATATGCCGGCTGGTCCGCGTTACCCGAACAGGTGATGCGGTGAAAATAGTCCTCCACTATCGTGCCAGCCCGGGCTTTCGCCGTATTGCCGCGGAAATGTGTCCGCCGGATTTTCAGCTTTCAACGATTGATGAGACCGATGATGAACAGTTTTCATCGGCTTTGCGCGATGTCGATGTGATTTTCCATGTCCTGCGCCCGCTTGCGGCGCGCGACATTGAAGCCGCACCAAAGCTGAAATTGATTCAGAAGATAGGCGTGGGTGTTAACACCATCGATCTTCAGGCCGCGAAGGGGCGTGGTGTCGCCGTTTGCAACATGCCTGGCACCAACACACAAGCTGTCGCGGAAATGACGTTGACGTTGATGTTGTCTGCCTTGCGGCGCGCTGTTTATTTCGATGGCTTGACGAGGGCGGGGGAAGGTTGGCGCCCGGATGTCGATCAGTTCGACAGGCTTGGTGAAATTTCGGGCCGAACGGTTGGGTTGATTGGATATGGCGCGGTGCCGTCGCGATTGGCCCCCGTGCTGACGGCGCTTGGCGCCGATGTCGTCTATACCGCGCGTTCGCAGAAGCCGGATGCCGCCGGCCGTTTCTTGCCGTTGGATGAGCTTTTGCAGGTATCGGATATCGTTTCGCTGCATTGCCCGGCGACGGATGAGACGCGCGGCATGCTTTCTCGGGACGCTCTTCAAATGATGAAAAAGGGTGCCGTGCTGGTGAATACGGCACGCGGTGAATTGGTCGACGAGGCGGCACTGACCGACCTGCTGTCGAACGGCCATCTTGCCGCCGCGGGGCTGGATGTCTTTGCGCGGGAGCCGGTTAATGAAGACATCCCGCTATTTCATCTGCGTAACGTCGTGCTGGCACCGCATATCGCCTGGCTTACGCCGGAAACGCTGCGGCGTAGCATGAATGTGGCTATGGAAAATTGCCGCCGGCTGCAAAGCGGGCGTGAATTGCTTCATCGGGTGGTTTGATGTCGAACGAAAAATTGCCGCTTGCTTTCCTTCCGGGGCAGCTCTGCACGGAATCGCTTTGGGGCTCACAGCTCAGCGCTTTTCCGGATCAGTCTCAGATCATTGTGCAGCGGGATCACGACACAGTCGAAAAGATGGCTGTGGCGACCCTGAATGCCATGCCGGAACGGGTAAATCTCGTCTGCCACGCGATGGGTGGGTTTGTGGCGTTCGAGATCATGCGGCGTGCACCGCAAAGAATTGCGAACCTTGTTCTCATCAGTACGCTGGCGCCAGCGGATACGCCAAAGCAAACCGTTCGCCGCGAAGGCTATTTGCGCCTTGTGGAGGAGGGGAAGTTCGACGCCATTATCGAAGAACGCCTGCCGATTCTCGTTCATCCAGACAGGATGGGCGATGCGACGCTGACCGGCGTCTTGCGCCAGATGGCGTATGATACCGGCGCCGAAACTTTTCTGAAGCAGCAGCGCGCAATCATGGCGCGGCCCGATAGCCGTCCGTCATTAAGCGCGATCCCGTGCCCGACGCTACTGATATACGGCCGGTCTGACGGCATCACCACGATGGAGCACCAGCAGCAAATGCTGGATGCCATCCCCAATGTCCGGCTGGAGATTGTGGAGGGCAGCGGTCACATGGTGACCTTGGAGAAACCGCAAGTCGTGAACGGCCTTCTGTCCCAGTTCCTGGGGCGCTAGGCCTTGAGTTCTTTGCGGACGATCTCGGTGCCTTTCACCATCGCCTGAAGCTTTCCGAACGCCACCTCGCGGGAGAGGTATTTCATTCCGCAATCGGGTGCGATCATCAGCCGGTCCGCTGCGGCGTGTTTCAGCGCCGCGCGGATACGTTGTGCAACGATCTCCGGCGTTTCAACGGTCAGGTCGTTCAGATCGATAACGCCCAGCATGATCGTCTTGTTCGGTAGCAACTTGACGATTGAACCATCGAGGCGGGGCTGCGCCGCTTCGATCGAAACGATATCGACCGCACAATCGTTCAATTCTTCCAGGAATGAGTAGCCGTCCGGCTTGATCGCGCCCTTGTGAACGTGGGCATAGCCGAAGCAGACATGCAGTGCGGTTTTCCCCTTTACGCCATCAAGCGCCCGGTTGATCGCTTTTACGGCGTATCGGCGTGCTTCCTCCGGCCGGGCCTGAACATAGGGCTCGTCAAGCTGCACGATATCGACACCGGCGGCAAACAGATCGCGGATTTCGCTATTCACCGCATCGGCATAATCGAGCGCGAGCGCTTCCCCGTCCGGGTAATGGTCGTTTTGCGCTTGCTGCGTCATCGTGAACGGGCCGGGGATGGTGATCTTGATCGGCTTTTGCGTGACCCGTTTCATCAAGGGCACATCGCCGGCCTCAATCGGAGCGATGCGCCGGATTGGACCGGCAACACGTGGGGCGGGGTTCTGCTTTCCTGTTCGGTCTGTCGCGGTTCCCGGATGATCGATGTCGATGCCGCTCAACGCATTCGCAAGGCGGTTGGAATAACTTTCCCGGCGCATCTCGCCATCGCCCAGAATATCCAGGCCGGCCCGCTCCTGATCGAAGATCGCAATGATGGTTGCATCGTCCTGTGCCGCCGCCAGCAGAGGTTCAGGAATGCGCCAGAGTTCATTGGCGCGAACGCGTGGGGGAAGGCGGTCCTTCAACCGCTCGCGGTCGATCAGCCAGTCGGGCTGCGGATAGCTGCCGACAATCGTCGTCGGCAAAAGCGGCATGGATTTCACGAGTGTATCCCGGCTAGAATGCTTAGCATTCTATCTATCAGGGAGGCGGCGCCCAGCGCAACCGTTCTGTCGTCTTCATTGCCTTTTCCCGGCGCCCGCCCTATCCCTGTCAAGGTGGAATGGGGCGAACTCAGCAAATGACGGCCAAAACAAAAGACGTTTTGCCAATCCAGTTTTATGCAGATCCCATGAACAGTATTGGGTATTTGACCCGAATCACATTCCGAACGTTTTCGCGCAACTTGGAACGCCGCACACTCGTACATGGCGTGACGGCCGGCCAATGGCGTTTCTTGCGGGTGCTCTGGATAGAGGAGGGGCTGACCCAGCGCGAGCTTTCCAACCGGGTTGGCATGCGTGAGCCGACCACGGTGACCGCCTTGAACGGTATGGAGAAAAGCGGACTGGTGCGCCGGGTGCCGAGCAAGAATGATCGCCGGAAGGTTCACATCTACCTGACGCCGCGCGCGAGAAAGCTCAAAGACAGGTTGATGCCCATGGTGGCAGAAGTGAACGTCGTTGCCGCCAAGGGCATTGATCCGAATGATATCGCGGTTCTACGCCGCGTGCTCCTCAAGATGAGCGAAAACCTGACGACGGAGGAGCAGGCATATCTGAGTGCCCATACTGGGGCAAAACTTCCCGTAGGTTCTTTCGTCCCCTGACGGAATCAGAGAGGGTAAACGAGCGAATTGCGGATCAGTGCACCGTCGCAAATGGAGAGCTTTTCGCGGAAACGAAGCGAACCATTTGTGTCGCGCGCCACGACATCATGGTACCGGCCGGCGGCGAAACAGACTGTCTGCTGCCCTTCGACTGTCTCAAACATCGCGAAATTCGCGCTCACTTTCCATGCATCGCGTTCCGGCTCGACAATGAATCCGGAGATGACGTGCCGAATCCGCCGCGGAATCGTCATCGATAGATTGGCGATGGCATACACGCGGTCTTCAATGGCGGCACGGCTCTCGCACAGGATCAGCGCCAGCGCCCAACCCCGCTTGACGTTCTCGGCGGTCACGGCCCGATAGCTGCCGCTCTCGAAGTAAAGCGATGGCCATTGATCCAGCGGCCCTTCGTCGAGAAGGGCTGCGTACCGCGCATAAAGGTCTTCGATTTCCAGCCGCAATTTGGGCGATACATTCGTCACAGCCCCATAACCTCGCGATAATAGCCATAGAATGCGCGGATGGCGGTCTCCGTTACGATGTGGTTGTGGTCCGCACGATCGCGGCCCCCCATCTCCACGACCGCCGCGGCGTCTTCATCACAATGTATGCCGCGCTGTGCCAGCTCCATCACTTCACTGTCGTCCAGGGAAACAAAACCGGCCGGTCCCATCAGGTTTGCGTGCCGCAAGCGCCGTGCGCGCATCGCGTCATCGTCATCCTCGTAGCCGAAAAAGGTCCAGTTGAGGTCGAATGCTTCTGGTCCGACCGGCACGATCTGCCGTGTGGCCAGCGTATTGGCTTGCTGCTGGACGATCAGGTTGGGCCAGATCGTCTGCATCACAACGGTTGCCGTATCAGGAAATTCTTTCACGATGTCCAGGAGTTTTGGGTCATGCAACTCCAGTTTCTCCTGGAAGGACGCCATCTCCTGTGTAGCCGTATTGGCGTTACGCTCCCCGCGGCGGGAAATCAGGGCGCTGTGCCTGCCGGTGCTGTCCATCTCCGTGCGCGATGGATTGTCGGCCCGGAACAGACTGAAGGTCACAAGGAAAACGTGCAGCAGGCTGGCGTGATACGGGTCCTTGATGTTTTCGAACATCAGCTTCCAGTTACCCGGAATCCTTTGCCGCGATACGCCGAGGATGCGAAGCGGTCTGCCCGTAAACACACGGTCGAAAAGCTTCAGCATCTTTTCGCCGAGAAATTGTTCAAGCGGCTCTACGTCCGGTGAGAAGGTGGCGAATATCACCCCGTTGCGGGTGGCGACCTTCAATTTGGTCAAGCCGTGATCCGCCCGGTCGAAATCTTCGGGCATACCGCCCTGACCACCAACACCGCGAATGAACGGAACCCCGGAAAGGTCGCCATTCAGGCGGTAAGTCCATTGATGATAGGGGCATTGGAAGGTGCGGTTGGACCCATAATCCTGTTTGCAAACCTCGAGGCCGCGATGCGCGCACTGGTTTTTCAGGACGTGAATTTCCTGATCCTTGCCGCGCACCACGATAACGGAGGTCTCACCGATTTTGGTGCGCTTGAAATCGCCCTCGTGGGGAATTTCCGCCTCGAGCCCGACATAACTCCACGCGGGGCCGCCGAAGATGCGCTGAAGTTCACGCTGATAGATGCCGTCATCGGTATAGACCCAATAAGGAACGCGATGCGTTCCTTCACCTTTCCAAATTCTTTCTCTTACCGGCATGTTCATGGTCTTCAACCTCGGCATACTCTTAGATCAGTCCACAGCCCTTCAGCACCTCGTCAAGGCGCCGTTCCATCTGTTCAGTCGGCGGGGCCATCGGCGGGCGATGCTCGTTATTCGGAATCACGCCGCAGCGTTTCATCATGTATTTCAGCGGAATGGGGTTGGTCTCGAAAAAGATCGCTCGCGACACTTCAAAGAGTTCGAAGTGCAGGGTCCGTGCGCGCGCCAGATCACCTGCCTCGATGGCGGTATGCAATGCTGAAACCCGCTGCGGGTCGAGGTTGCCGACCGCGTTCATCATGCCGGCAGCACCAATCGCCATCATCGGAAAGCAAAGCTCTTCCAGGCCGGCGAAAATGCGGAAATCGCTGCCGAGCGTGGCCAGCAATTCGGTTACAAAGGCCAGATCCGTGGAGGCATGTTTGACGCCGACGAGATTGGCACAGCGCGACTTGACCGCGCGAAAGGTTGCAACATCCATGGAAACACCGGCACGGCCGGGAATGTGATAAACCATGGCTGGCGTCTTCAGCTTTGAAAACACCTCCGTGAAATAACGCTCCAATCCCCGTTGTGGTGGCTTGATATAGTAGGGCGTCACAACCAGTTGTGCGTCGGCACCCGCCTTCTCGGCAAATTGCGAGAGCTGCAATGTTTCGGCGAGGGATTGCGAGCCTGTCGCCGCGACGACAGGGACACGTCCTTTTACCGTTTTTACGGCCAATGCGACGAGTTCGTTGCGCTCGGCAACGCTCAATGCACTCGGCTCTGCCGTTGTCCCGTTGACCAGGCACGATGCAAACACCTCTTCACGGTTGGTTTCAAAGCCCGCTTGTGTGCCCAGAAGTGATGGCGGTGCCGCAAGGCTCTCCTGCCACAAGAGGGATTCCTGCCAGATATGGAATGGCTGATCCTGAATGGTCAGTTCGTAAACTGGCCCGTTGTCATGGGATGCATGGTTGTGGATCGCCCAGCCCGGCGCCGAAAGCATCAGATCGCCGGCCGTCCATTCATAGTGTTTTCCGGCAACGCGGCTGTAGCCGGAGCCGCTGAAATAATAGTTGATCGCGGCAGACGCATGGCGGTGCGGGCGATCGATGATATTGGGCGGCCGAACCGTCATGGTTGCGAAGAAGCTTGGCGTGGTGCCGTTGGTACGCCCGGTCAGCGGGTTGTAAAGCAGATAAAGTCTGCGCCCGCGATATTTCGCCCCGAGTGCGGTCAGCTTGTCCAATTCGCCCTTAACATCCTGCCACGGCCAGAGATGGGGATCGGATTGAACCGCCGGAGGGTTGATCAGCCGTTCATACGACATCAGCCAGTTATCGCTTCCGGGCAGCACAAACACGTCCTTGATCTTTACGCTGTCCGATGCGGATGCTTTGTGATCCTGCGCCTTCTCGTCCGGGGTTATGCCCGTGATCTTCTTGTCTTCAACCAGATGCACATTCAAAAGCCGGAGCAGGGCTGCATTGGAGTATGTCAACCGGATGTGCGGCTTGCGCGTATTGTTCTCGTACCAGGTTGAGGACCAGGAGGGGGTATTCCAGACGTCGTAAGTCTCGAAAGAAAACGCCTTGCCGCCGATATGAATGGCACCCCCACCGTCAATGCAAAACCCGACTTCGGTCGCATTGTGGCGGAACGGTCTTGTCCGCTCACCGGGCTTCAGCACGGAAAGCCGAACTTCGATGCCCGGGGCCATCCCCTGTCCACGTTCACAGGCCATGGGATGCACAATTCGCACTTGCCGCTCAACGGGGTCGTTGACGTCGAGCGACAGCAATCTTTCCGCCTGCTCCGCAATCTGCTTCTTGTTGATGATAATCGGTTCCCAGAAGGCGTTGGCACTGGGGCGGGAAGGGTCAGTGGCGGTAAATCTGGCGTCTGGTTGTGTCACGGCGTGATCCTCACGACTGTCGAAACGAAAGCGGCGCCGGTGCCGGTACTGGCAATTCGCACCCCGCATTGTTGGCCCGTGCCACCCGGTAAATTTCCTCGGCCAGCGCGAGGTCAGCAATACCGATTCCGACGGATTTGAAAAGCGTCAAGTCTGCATCCATTGGCCGGGCTTCATGACAGGAGACGAGGTCGCTGACGGAAATGGGTTCCGGCCAGGCGAATTTGGCGTCCGTGGCGGCAATCAGTTCGGAGGATACGGCCTTCGCCTGGGCAACACTGTCGACTGCCACAATTGCACAGCGGGCAAGCAGTTCAGGGGTAAATTCCTGCCGTTCCGGCGTAATCGCCCCCATAGCGTTGATGTGCGCGCCGCGTGCCGGCATGTCTTCCGTCAGAAACGGCTCTTTGGCCCGGGTCACAAGGGTAATGATAGGGCTGTTTCGGACGGCAGCTGCAACGTCGGAAAATTCTTCTGTCTTCAGATTGAGTTCGGTTTGAACGCGGGTACAGAAACCGGCCCGGCGATCCGTGCTTCGCCCGAATACACGCACGGTGTGCAAGGGGCGGATGGCGGCCACCGCCGCAACCTGGGCCAGCGCCTGTTTTCCCGTACCGCAGATGGTGAGCAGGTCGGCATCCCGTGCTGCGAGACAATCGGTTACCAGGCCCGCCATGCCTGCGGTTCGGAACTGGCCCATGGCGAAGGCCTCGATGATCGCGAGCAGTTTCCCGGTCTCGGCGTCCCAGAGAATTTCGAGTGGCGTCGCGCCTTTCGGTGTGTGCGCCCAGGTCTTCACGCCCAGCAGGGCCGCATCGGCAAAGGCGGCGCCAATGGCGTGCATCGAACCGCCGGGAAACGGAACATGGGTTTTTTCCATGTTAAGTGCCTGGCCACTTGCCTGCCGTTTCATGGCGTTGCGCAACAATGCGATAGATTTCGGCATATCCAGCCGGATGTCGCTTTCACTGATCCAGATCGGTCCCATCAGGCACCTTCTTCCAATGGCGATGTCACCGGGGCTGCAAGCCGCATTGTGTTTGCGATGGCTGCATGGGCAAGGTAACGGCCGACCGTCATCAAAATACCGATCAGTGTTTGCGCATCGCTCAATTGCAGCAACTGCTTTGCGGGTTCGTGCGCATCGCGGCCCTGCGTCTTTACCATGGCGAGTGCAACGCGCTGCGCCGCTTTCTCCAGTTCCGGCAGATGGGCTGTATCAGGCGCGAGCTTCTGCACTTCGCGTATCCATTCGGCCGGCAACCCCAGCTTCAGCGA
>JAFKEW010000057.1 GCA_017308375.1 Alphaproteobacteria bacterium | reverse complement strand
CGAGGCCTTGCTCAATCTCGCGGTGGAAGCGTGCGAGCATTATTATCCGGCCTTCCAGTTCGTGCTGTGGGGCGGCAAGACGGCGGAAGAAGCCGTGGCGGCCGCCGTACTCGAATGCGCCGGGCAGGCTTGACGCGGAACGTGTCTGCAGGTTCCCGCAACGTGCGAAAAGCTCGGAAGGCACGCGGCAAGACGACCCCCCCAATTCTGCTGATCGGTGCGGGCCATATGGGCCGGGCCTTGCTCGAAGGCTGGTTGAACGCGGATCTTGGGCCGGTCGTGGCGGTGGACCCGATGCCGTCTGCGGCTTTGCGGGCGCTGGCCAGGACCCGTGCCCTGACGATCTGCCGCGAGATCGAGGCCGCGTTCGATCAGCCTGCGCGGGCCGCGGTGGTGGCCGTGAAGCCGCAAATCCTGAAGACGCTGGCGCCATCGCTGCGCCCGATTGCGGACAAGGGCGTACCGATGGTTTCCATCGCGGCGGGCTTCAACATGGGGGCCATGACACGTGCCTGGGGGGCGCGGGCGTCTATCGTCCGCGCCATGCCCAACACGCCTGGTGCGATCGGGCAGGGGATCACGGCCCTTTATGCCCCGACGCGGACACCGCCCGCCGCCCGCAAACTGGCGGAAACGCTTCTGGGTGCGCTGGGCCAGACCATATGGGTCAAGCGGGAAGCACAGGTCGATGCGGCGACCGCGGTTTCCGGCTCCGGCCCGGCCTATGTCTTTCTGCTGGTGGAGGCGTTGACGGCGGCGGGCGTGGCGCAAGGGATTCCGGCTCGGGATGCGGCGCGTTTTGCCCGGCAGACGGTGGTGGGCGCAGGCGCGCTTCTCGCTGCCAGCAAGAGCGATGCGTCAGAATTGCGCCGCAATGTGACGAGCCCCGGTGGAACCACGGAAGCCGCGCTCTCCATCCTGATGGACAAGGACGGGCTTGCGCGCCTGATGGCGCGCGCGGTGGCGGCGGCCACGGCGCGGGCCCGCGAATTGAGCGCCTGACGCAAAGGCTTGAGAACAGCGGCGGGCGCGTGCAGCATTGCCCGATGCGATATCTGGTCATGCAGCCGCCACCACCGCTCGACCGCTTTGTTGGTATGACGGCGAAGCCTATGGCCGCCGCAACCGGCTTAAAGGCATTGCCATCTGCGGCACCCATGCGGGGCATTTCGCCATCGATGCGCATCAGCCGGAGATGATGGGCGTACAATTCAAGCCCGGTGGCGCGTTTCCGTTTTTCGGGCCGGGCGGCGGCGAATTCCACAATCGCCATATCTCGCTTGAGGACGTTGCCGGTGCCGGCGCGCACCGCCTGCATATGCGCCTTGTCGAAACGCCGGATCCGGCGGCGAAGCTGCGCCTTCTGCGCGATGCGTTGCTGGAGGGTGCCCCGCGCGTGCTGGCGTGGCATCCTGCTGTGTCGCACGCGCTCGCCGCATTCGAACCTGCGCCGCATCGGGTGCGTGTTGCACAGGTGGCGCGGGAAGCGGACGTCAGCCACCGGCGTTTCATTGCGATGTTCACCAGTGAAGTGGGGCTCACGCCCAAAACTTATCTGCGCATCGCCAGGTTTCAGCGCGTGCTGAAGCGTGTCTGGCAGATGCCGGATGTGGACTGGGCAGAGATCGCCGCCCGCCACGGCTATTACGACCAATCCCATTTCATTCGGGAATTTCGCGGCTTTTCCGGATTCACGCCTGCGGCTTATTTTGCGGCGCGCGGGCCTTATCGCGGCCATGTTCCGCTTCATCGCTGAAATTTTTTACAATACGGGCCGATTGCATCCGTGCTCCAATCGTTTCTGTAGCCAAGCGGAGCAGACCGATGCGGCGTCCGGTTGAACTCGGCTATCTGACATTCGCGGTCCGCGATCTTGCGCGCGCAAGGATTTTCTTTGGCGCGGTCTTCGGATGGCAGTTTGAAACCGAACCCGTTGAATCCGAACAGGGCGCACAATCCGCCCATGTGGCGAACACAGAATTTCCGTTTGGCCTGACGGAAGGAACGCCGGGCGGCGAAGGTGTCGTGCTCTATTTCCGGGTTGTAAATATCGAACAGGCCCGTACCGATGTCGTCACCCATGGCGGTGAAGCGGATGCGGTGCGTACGTTTCCCTCGGGCCTCAATGCGCAATGCCGTGACGATCAGGGCACGCGGTTCGATCTGTGGCAGCCCGCGGAAGGCTATTGAGTTTTCCACTCACACCGGTAGGCGCACGGTGGCGCGCAAGCCGCCCTTCGGGCTGGCGCCGAGCGTCAGTTCGCCGCCATGGGCACGCGCAATATCGCGTGCGATGGCGAGGCCGAGGCCAACGCCACCGGCCTGAAGGTTGCGGCCTTCATCCAGCCGGTGAAAGGGGCGGAAGGCTTCCTCGCGCCGGGATTCAGGGATGCCTGCGCCATCGTCATCGACAATGATTTCGGCTGCTGCCGGGCGACGCACCAGTGCAATATCGGCATGGGGAGCATATTTCAGCGCGTTATCGATCAAATTGGCGATGCAGCGTTTCAGGGCGTTGCGCTTGACGGTGAGTGTGACCGGTTCGGAAACGGCGATCTGCAAGCGGTTTTCCCCGGCCTTCTGGGCGCGCAATGCATCCCCCGCCGCTTCCTGGAGCAGGGTGGCGATATCGGTCGCGGCCGGTTTCTCCCCACCTTCGCCACGGGCGAATTCCAGATATTCGTTCAGCATCCGCTCCATATCGTCGATATCGGCGCGCAGGGCCGCGACGTCGGCGGTTTCTTCCATCAGGGCGAGCTGCAATTTGAGCCGGGTCAGCGGTGTCTTCAGATCGTGGCTGATGCCGGCCAGCATGTCGGTGCGCTGCTGCACATAACGATCGATCCGCTCCCGCATGGTGAGGAAGGCTTTTGCGGCGCTGCGCACTTCGGTGGCGCCATAGGGCTTGAAATCGGGCACGGAACGGCCCTTGCCGAAGCTTTCCGCGGCAAGCGCCAGCCGTTCGATCGGGCGCACCTGATTGCGCAGGAAGACGATGGCAATACCGACAAGGATGATCGAGGCGCCGACCAGCCAGACGATGAAAATATCGGGGCTCGACACCGTGACCCGGTCGCGCGGCACCAGCAGGCGCAGCACGCCATCGTGAACCTCCACCCGGATGTCCATCAACTGCCCCTGACGGCCGACCTGGAAATGCCGCTGGCCGCCGATCTGCTCCGCAATCACCTGATCCAGTGCCTGGTCGATGGTGCTTTGCCGGCGGTCGGGATGGCGCGGGGCCGGTATATGCGCACCTGGATAGAAGCGGATCTGATAGCGCAGCATGCGCTCCGCCTTGTCGCGCAGGACCGGCCGCTCCTCCTGCGCTGAGGTGTCTTCGAGATTGATCAGAAAGGCGACGTCCGCGGCCACCACGGTCGCCATGCGCTGGGTGGTCTTGTCGAGATGCCGCTCGAAAAAGAAATAGGAAATGATCGCCTGCAGGATCACCACCGGGGCGACGATGATGATCAGCGAGCGGCCGAACAGCCCGCGCGGCAAGAGCCGTTTCAGGGCGCGGAACGGATGCACACGCAAGCGCATGTCAAGCGATCGCGTCGGGGACGAGGACGTAACCGACATTGCGCACCGTTTGGAGATAGATCGGCATCTTCGGGTCTTCCTCGATCTTGCGGCGGAGCCGGGTCACCTGCACATCGATCGAGCGTTCCAGCGCCACCCCCAGCCGCATACAGAGATCGGCGCGCGAGAAGGATCGCCCGGCATTGATCGCAAACAGACGGAGCAGGGCAGCCTCTGATGTTGTCAGATGCACCGGCTTGCCTTTCTTGCGCAGTTGCCCACGCTCGGGGTCGAATATCGCATCGCCCATGTGCACTTCGCGATGGGGGGAACGCTGTGCCGGTGTCGCGCGGCGCAGCAGATTTTCGGCCCGCAGCAGAAGTTCGCGCGGCTCGAACGGCTTCGGCAGATAATCGTCGGCGCCATGCTCCAGCCCCGCGATGCGTTGTTCGGCCTCGCCGCGCGCGGTCAGCATCAGGATCGGAATCTGCGAACGCGCCCGCAAGTCGCGCGCGAAATCGAGCCCGGATTCGCCCGGCATCATCACATCGAGAATCAGAAGATCGAAAGCCATGCTTTTCATCAGCGCGCGGGCTTCGGCGGCATCGGCCGCGACGCTGACGCGCAAGCCCCCCGCCGAAAGAAAACGCTGCAACAGTGCACGCAGCCTTTCGTCATCGTCGACGACGAGGATGTGAAAACCTTCATTGGCCGGGGGTGCTGCGCTCATGCTGTGGTGACACCCTCTTTTGGGCCGTGGTCCGTCAGCGCCTGCAAGATGGTGCGGAAGCCGGTGACGGCCTCAGGCCCTGCATTGCGGAAGGCGCGGTCCAGAAGCGGGCGTTGTGCCGCCCACAAGGCACTTTCCAGTGCGCGGCCGCTGGCGGTGAGGCTGAGCTGGCGCATCCGCCGGTCCTGCGGGGCGGGGTGGCGCGCAACATAGCCGCCGGCGATGAGATCGTTCAGCACCCGGTTCAGGCTCTGTTTGGAAACCCGCAAGGTCGCAATCAGCTCGGCCACGGTCAGGCCGGGCTGGCGGGCGATGAAATAGAGGGCGCGATGGTGGGCGTGGCCAAGGCCCGCGGACCGCAATTCCGCCTCGCCCGGCGCCGAAACGTCGCGTGCCACGAAGAACAGCAGATCAACAGCCTGCTTCAATTCCTCATCCCGCAGGTATAAAGCCGAAGCAGAAGGTAGAGCCGCAGCGGACTTTACGTCAGGCATGTTGACTTATTAGGCTCATGGACGCCCGGAAACAAGCGGGCGGGATGGGCGCGCACAAGGATTGGTTCGATGGCAGCAGCACAGGTGATTCCCTTTGACGACCGGGACGGGTCGATCTGGTTCGACGGCAAGCTGGTGCCGTGGCGCGATGCCAAGACCCATGTCCTGACCCATGGCCTGCACTACGCCTCCTGCGTGTTCGAGGGCGAGCGCATGTATGACGGGCGCATCTATCATCTGGAGGCACACACGCGGCGCCTGTTCAATTCGGCCCGGATCCTCGGCATGAAGATTCCGTTCAGCGAGGATGAGATCAACAAGGCCTGCATCGAAACCGCGGCGGCACTGAATCTGAAGGATGCCTATATCCGCCCGGTCGTCTATCGCGGCAGCGAAATGATGGCGGTGTCGGCGCAGCAGACGAAAATCCATGTTGCCGTCGCCGTGTGGCCGTGGGGCAGCTATTTCGATCCCAAGGAAAAGCTCAAAGGCATCCGGCTCGATATTTCCGAATGGCGGCGCCCTGCGCCCGATACCGCGCCGTCCCATGCCAAGGCCGCCGGACTCTACATGATCTGCACCATGTCCAAACACGCAGCTGAAGCGAAGGGCTATGCCGATGCGCTGATGCTCGACTATCGCGGGCTGGTGGCGGAGGCGACAGGCGCGAACATGTTCTTCGTGAAAGACGGCGCGCTGCATACCCCGACGCCCGATTGCTTTCTCAACGGCATCACCCGCCAGTCGGTGATCGCGCTGGCCAGGGCACGGCAGATTCCGGTGATCGAACGCCATATCGAGCCCAGCGAACTGGACGGTTTTTCTGAGTGTTTCCTCACCGGCAGCGCCGCCGAGGTGACGCCGGTGTCCGAAATCGGCCCGCATCGTTTTACGCCGGGCCAGATCAGCGAGACCCTGATGCACGATTACAGCGCCGACACGCGCAAGCCGGTTTCGGCCGTGAAGTTGTGAGAAGAACGAGGGCTACGGTTTCCAGCGCCGGGCACCGGAAAACGGTGCCCGTTTTGCTATGCGGCGCGCGCGATATCCATGCGCACGGATAGGCCCGATTTCGCGGCGAGATCAATCAGCGCATCCAAGCTGAAGTTCGCGATTTTGCCGCGAAGAAGATCGTTCAGACGTGGTTGCGTGATTCCAAGACGGCGTGCCGCTTCGGCCTGAGTTCCCTTCCAGCCACGCACGCGCTGCTCTATCGCGATTAGCAATTGGGCGCGCATTGTCATGCTCAATGCTTCTGCCGGTGTGTCCGACAATGCATCCCAAACATTGGTGAAGCTCTGACGTTTCATGATTGCACCTTTACAATCTGCCGGAGACGCGATGCGGCGAGTTCAATATCCCTTGTTTTCGTTCGCTGCGTTTTCTTTTGAAATGCGTGCAGCACGTAGACTGTAGCGGCTTGTTGCGCGAGGTAGATGACGCGGAATGCACCTGCTTCATCCCGTATGCGGATTTCCCGCACACCGGGGCCGATTGTGCGCATGAATTTCCAGTCGCTGGGCTCCAGCCCCAGCTGAACCTTGTGCAGCTGGACCCCCGCTTCCTTTCTGACGCCCTCCGGAAAGCTTCGCAATTCTTCGAGGGAGTCACCCAGAAATACCAAGCGTTTCACAACGTATACGGATTTATATCAGTATTTGTATAATCTTGCAAGAGAGACCGTTCGTTACGGTTTCCAGCGCCGGGCGGCTTCGCCGTCGGAGGCGCGGGCTTCGACCCAGGTGTGTTGATCGCCGCGCTCTTCCTGTTTCCAGAACGGGGCACGGGTTTTGAGATAGTCCATCAGGAATTCGCACGCTGCGAAGGCCGGGCCGCGATGCGCCGCGGCGGTCGCGACGAGGACGATCGGTGCGCCGGGCAGCAGGCGGCCGATGCGATGAATGACGGTGATGCCCAGAAGCGGCCAGCGCCGGGTGGCGTCGTCCACATGGCGGGCGATTTCACGCTCTGTCATCCCCGGATAATGCTCGATCGTCAGCGCCGTCAGCCCGTCGTCGCCACGCACCTGCCCGACGAAACTTGCAACCGCGCCGATATCGCTGCGCCCATGCCCCAAGGCCTCCACCTCGTCATTCAGGTCGAAAGCCTCGCACTGGATGCGGATATGCGGGGTCATCCGCCTGTGACCGGCGGAAAGAACGCGACCT
This sequence comes from Alphaproteobacteria bacterium, assembly GCA_017308375.1. Lineage (GTDB taxonomy): Bacteria > Pseudomonadota > Alphaproteobacteria > Micropepsales > Micropepsaceae > Rhizomicrobium. The sequence goes on along the minus strand of JAFKEW010000057.1, from coordinate 84,408 downwards.
CTGCCGCAGTGGTGATCGGGGTATCGAAATCCGTATGCTCCTGATCCACCGCCACGCGCACCCGCGCCAGATCGGCAAAGGCCTCCCGATAGTGGGGGCCGCGGCGTCGCAGCAACTGGATCAGGTCCGCAACGGTTTTGACCTCATCCGGTACGATCATCGTCTCCTCCCCCACCCCGATCTTCTGCCGAAGCCAGGCGAAATAGAGGATGGTCACACCCGGTCTCCGATGTGGGGGGCCCCGACATGCGGGCCTTTAACGGGCGTTTCGGGCCTTGGTTCGGGGGCCGGGCTGACATGGGTAAGCCCCGCACGGAAATAGACATAGCCGGTATAGACCGTAAGGGCGGCGGCCACCCACAGCGCGGCATAGGCAAACACCCTGACGCCGGCGACATAGGGCTCGACAATCGGGCTCAGGATCATGGCGCCGATGGCGATCATCTGGATGGTGGTTTTCATCTTGGCGATGCGGGTGACCGGCACGCTGACGTGCAGCCCGGCCAGAAATTCCCGCAAGCCCGACACCAGGATTTCACGGGCGAGAATGACAAGCGCCGGTACCAGACGCAGGCCCTTCCAGCCGTCGAAGGCCCCTTCGGACACCAGCATCATCAGGGCCGTGGCGACCAGAATCTTGTCGGCGATCGGGTCCAGCATGCGGCCGAAGGCGGAGCCGGCGCGCAGTTTGCGTGCCGCCAGGCCATCCAGCGCGTCGCTCAGCCCGGCGATGCAGAAAATGCCAAAGGCGATCAGGCGCGCATTTTCCCCCGGCATGGCGAAGGCCGCGACAAAAACCGGCACCAGCGCGATGCGCGACAGGGTGAGGATATTCGGGATGGTCAACATGGCGCGACTTTAGCACCGGTGGGCCGGGCAAGCTCAACCGGTGGCGTGAAAGAAATCAAATATCTTCTTGGCCAGGGTGCGGCTGACACCTTCCACCGTGGCCAGATCGTTGAGACTGGCGCCCGCAACCGCACGGGCGGAGCCGAAATGCTGCAGCAAGGCGCGCTTTCTGGCCGCACCCACCCCGCCGATCTCGTCCAGCGGGTTGGCGCTGATGGCCTTTGACCGCTTTTTGCGGTGGCTGCCGATGGCGAAACGGTGGGCCTCGTCCCGGAGCCGTTGCAGGTAATAGAGAACCGGGCTTTTGGGATCGAGGCGAAAGGGTTCCCGACCCTTGATATAGAAATGCTCCCGCCCCGCATCGCGGTCCGGCCCCTTGGAAATGCCGACCAGCAGAACGTCTTCCACACCCTGATCGGCCAGAACCGCTTCCGCCACCGCCAATTGCCCGGGCCCGCCATCGATCAGCGCCACATCGGGCCATTTGGCGCGTGCATCTTCCGCTGTGCTCTCCTTCACCAGGCGGGCGAAGCGGCGGCTCAACACCTCTTTCATCATGGCGTAATCATCGCCCGGCGTCAGATCGGCGGATTTGATGTTGAATTTGCGGTATTCGCCTTTTTCAAATCCGTCCGGCCCGGCGACAATCATACCGCCCAATGCGTGCGCGCCCTGGATATGCGAGTTGTCGTAAACTTCGATCCGCCGGGGCGGCGCCTCCAGCCCAAACAAATCGGCAACCCCTTCCAGCAATTCGCGTTGTGCGGAATTTTCCGCCATGCGGCGGCCCAATTGCTCCCGCGCATTGGAAAGCGCCATCTCCGCGATTGCACGTTTCTCGCCGCGTTGCGGGACCGAGATTTCGACCTTGTGCCCGGCGCGCAGCGATAATGCCTCCTCCAGCAATGCGGTGTTGGCGATGGCTTCGGAGAGCAGGATCAGGCGCGGCGGCGGCCGCTCGTCATAAAACTGGCCGATAAAGCTTTCGAGCACCTCGGCGGTGGAAATTTCCCGATCGTGACGGGGAAAATAAGGGCGGTTGCCCCAGTTCTGGCCGGCGCGGAAGAAGAACACCTGAATGCAGGTTTCACCGCCCTGGCTGAAGGCGGCGAAGACATCGGCCTCGGCAAAGGTGGAAGGGTTGACGCCCTGATGGGCCTGTATCTGGTTCATCGCGCGGATGCGGTCGCGCAAACGGGCTGCGCGCTCGAAATCGAGTTCGTCTGCCGCCTTGTTCATGTTGGTGGCAAGGCGGGCCTGAATGGCGCGGCTTTTGCCGCTGAGGAATTGTTCGGCCTCATGCACCAGTGCGGCGTAGCCTTCCTGATCGATCCGCCCGGTGCAGGGCGCGCTGCAACGCTTGATCTGGAAAAGAAGGCAGGGGCGTGTACGCGACTCAAACACGGAATCCGAGCATGAGCGCAGAAGGAAGGCACGCTGCAGCGTGTTGAGCGTGCGGTTCACCGCGCCCGCGCTGGCAAACGGGCCGAAATAGATACCCTTGGTGGTTTTGGCGCCACGATGTTTCAGCAATTGGGGAAAGGGATGATCTTCCCGCAGCAGGATGTTGGGGAACGATTTGTCGTCGCGGTAGGAAACATTGTAGCGCGGCTTCAGACGCTTGATCAGATTGGATTCGAGAAGCAGGGCTTCTGTTTCCGACGCCGTGGTGACGAACAGCATCTCCGCCGTTTCGGCAATCATCCGGGCGATGCGTTCGGTGTGGCCGCCGGATTTGGCGTAGCTTGCCACGCGCTTTTTCAGGTTTTTCGCCTTGCCGACATAGAGCACATTGCCCCTGGCATCGAGCATGCGGTAGACGCCCGCCTGATCCGGCAGGGTTTTCAGATAGGCCTGGATGCGCGCGGGCCCCTTCAAGGGGGCCGGTTCCTCGCGATGTCCGGTTTCGTTCATGGTTCCGATATAATAGGCTTGGCAGGCTTTCAAAAGCGGGGCTGGCCGGATGCTGATCTTCCGCCAATTGTTCGATCCACAATCATCCACCTATACCTATCTTCTGGGCGACAGCCGCAGTGGCGAGGCGGTGCTGATCGACCCGGTCTTTGAACAGGTTCGCCGGGATAGTGCGCTGCTGGGCGAACTGGACCTCACCTTGCGCGTGACGCTCGACACCCATGTTCATGCTGATCACGTCACCGGTGCGTGGCTGTTGCGGCAGCGGACGGGATCGCGGATCGCGATTTCGCAGGATAGTGGCGCGGAGGGCGCCGATCTTTATCTGAGCCATGGCGGGCGTGTGGAATTCGGCCAGCGTTATCTCAGTGTGCGTGCAACGCCGGGGCATACGAACGGATGCGCGAGTTTCGTGCTGGACAATGAGGCCATGGCGTTCACCGGCGATTGCCTTCTGATCCGCGGTTGCGGGCGGACCGATTTTCAGCAGGGCGATCCGCATGTGATGTATCGCTCGGTCCGCAACGAGATTTTTTCACTGCCGGATGATTGTCTGCTCTATCCGGCTCATGATTATCGCGGCCTGACCGCAAGCAGTGTGATGGAGGAGCGCGCCTATAATCCGCGGCTTGGCGGGCAACTCAGCGAAAGCGATTTCGTCGGCTACATGAACAATCTGCATCTGGCCCATCCCCGCAAGCTGGATATCGCGGTGCCCGCCAATCTCAAATGCGGTGCGCCGGAGGGCGACACCGTTCCGATGGGCGATCCCGACTGGGCGCCGCTCAATTTCAATTTCGCTGGAATCTGGGAGATCAATCCCGATTGGCTGGAAGAACACAGGGCTGGGGTTCAGGTGCTGGACGTGCGCGAGCCGGACGAATTCACCGGACCCCTTGGCCATATCCCGGGCGCGATCCTGATCCCGCTTGGTGGCTTGCAACACCGGGTGGATGAGCTGGACAGGGAAAGGCCGGTGGTCGCGGTTTGCCGTGCCGGGGGCCGCTCCGCCCAGGCGATCAATGTTCTGCAACAGGCCGGTTTTGCCAAAGCGGCCAATCTTCCGGGCGGCATGTTGCGCTGGCGCAGTCAGGGCCGCCGTGTCGAAGGCGGGGCTAGTTAGTCAGATCAGGTGGGCATAGCGCAGGATTTCAACGCCGCCGCTTTCGGCACCGGCGAGCGCATGGAGTTTTTCCACCCGCACCCGCGCGCTCAACACCCGTTTGTCGGCGAGGCAGATCGCGGCAATACGTTCCGCCATGGTTTCGGCGAGGTTGATATGCCCCGCCGCGATCAGGGCGCGGATGTCGCGGGTCAGCGCGTCGTAATCGACCACCGATTCCAGGCGGTCTTCCTGGGGCGGGGTATCCTCCACCGCGAGATCGACGTTGATGCGCACCGGCTGGGGCGCAGTTTTTTCGTGTCCGTAGGTGCCGATGCGGGCAAGCAATTCCAGATTGCGGATGAAGACATGGCGTTCTGCGATGCCGGGTTCCGGGGCGGGACGTCTCGCCATGGGCTTACTCCTTCACCCGGACATCGGGGGTTTGCCAGATCAGGTTCTGGCCGCCATCGACGGCGATCATCTCGCCTGTGGTGGCGCGCGCATCCAACAGATAGCGCACGGCCTCGCAGACATCCTGCGGATCGGCACCGTGGCCGAGCACGGTCGCCTTGCGCTGACGGTTGAAGTCGCGCGTGCTCTGGCGCGCATTGATCATGGTCGGGCCCGGCGCCACGGCGTTAACACGGATGCGCGGGGCCAGCGCCTGGGCCAGCGTGGTGTTGAGCCAGTGCAGGCCCGCCTTGCTCAGGCTGTAGGAGAGGAATTGCGGCGTGGGCTTCAGCACACGCTGGTCGATCAGGTTGACGATCGCACCATCGCGGCCTCGTGGAAGCTGTTTGGCAAATGCCTGCGACAGCACGAAGGGCGCGCGCAGATTGGTTTCGAGGTGACGGTCCCACGATGCGCGGGTGGCATTGGCCCAGTCATCATCTTCGAAGATCGAGGCGCTGTTGATCAGCGCGTCAAGCGGGCCCACCGCCTTGACGGCGCGCGGCACCAGCGCCTGCATCTCCCGCTCGCGCGAAAGATCGGCCTTGAGAAGCGAGACTTTCACGTCTGATTTTCTGGCGTCTCGCGCGGTCTCCTCCGCCTCGTCCTTTGAGGAGAGATAGTGGAGTGCGATGTTCCAGCCATGTTGCGCCAGGTCGAGCGCGATGGCGCGGCCAAGCCGTTTGGCGGCGCCGGTGATCAGAACATTTTTTGCGACCTTCGCCATCTCAGGCCACGAAGCCCACGTTGCGCTTCACTTCGGCCACGATGGGGCCCGCGATGGCACGCGCCTTTTCGGCCCCGGCACGCAGGATGTTGTCGATCTCCGCCGGGTCGCCGGTCAGCCGGCGCATTTCGGCAGCCAGCGGCGAGAGTGTTGCAACGGCCAATTCGGACAAAGCATTTTTGAAGGCCGAGAAGCTCTGGCCGCCATAGTCCGCCATCACCTGCTCGATCGAATGGCCCGAAAGGCCCGCAAAGATGTTGATCAGGTTTTCCGCTTCCGGCCGGCCTTCCATCTCTTTCTTGCTCGTGGGCAAGGGCGCGGGGTCGGTGCGCGCTTTGCGGATTTTCTGGGCGATGGTATCGGCATCGTCGGTCAGGTTGATGCGCGAAAAATCACTCTCATCCGATTTCGACATTTTCTTTGTGCCGTCGCGCAAGCTCATCACGCGGGTGGCAGGGCCGGTAATCACCGGCTCCGGCAGCGGAAAGAAATCGGGGACGGAGAAATCGTTGTTGAATTTCTGGGCGATGTCGCGCGCAAGTTCCAGATGCTGTTTCTGGTCTTCGCCGACCGGCACATGGGTTGCCTTGTAAACCAGAATGTCGGCCGCCATCAGCACCGGATAGGTGTAAAGGCCGACACTGGCACGTTCCTTGTGCTTGCCCGATTTCTCCTTGAACTGGGTCATGCGGTCGAGCCAGCCGACGCGTGCCACGCAGTTGAAGATCCAGGCCAGTTCCGCGTGTTCCGGCACCTGGGACTGATTGAAGATCGGGCTCTTCTTCGGATCGATGCCGGCCGCGATATAGGCCGCCGTCACCCCGCGCGTGGCGGCCGTCAGACTTTCGGCATGGGCATAGCCGACATCCTGCGTGATGGCGTGCATATCCACCACGCAGTAAAGGCATTCCATCGCGTCCTGCATCCGCACCCAGTTCTTCAGCGCGCCCAGATAGTTGCCGAGGTGCAGCGTATTGGTCGGCTGCATGCCGGAGAGGACGCGATTGCGGTTGGCGGATTGTGTCATGGGAAGGAAACCTTTTGCGCGCGGGGTTATGGCCCGAAGCGGGCATCGGCGCAAGCGGGCGGCCTCAGGCGGCGAGTGCCTCAACCTCCAGCGCCGACAGGATGCGCTTTTCGACCGAGGCCAGCCGTTCCGGATGGCTGATCTTGTGGCCGAAACCGTCGCGCACATAAAAGGTATCGATCGCGCGCTCACCATAAGTCGCCACGATGGACGATGAGATCGAGAGCCCGGAATCGAAGATCGCGCGCGTGATGTCGTAGAGCAGGCCGGGGCGGTCGCGCCCTTCGACCTCGATCACGGTGGCGGTGGCCGATGCGTCATTATCGAAATTGACCCGCGGCGAAACGCGGAAGGCGGTGATGCGGCCGCCGCTTTGAGCACGTTTGGCAAGGCTCTTGCGAGGATAGAGGCGGCCCGACAGTGTTTTGGTGATGGTATCGCGCAGCCGTGCGATGCGGGGCGCATCATCAAAGGCCGTGCCATCCGCATCCTGAATGGAAAAGACGTCGAGCGCGAAGCCATCGGTGGTGGTGAATGCCTTGGCATCGGCGATGGAGCCACCAGAGACGGCAATGGCACCGGCAATCTGGGAAAACAGGCCCGGATGGTCCGGCGTGTAGATCACCACATCGGTGATGGCGCGGAAGGCATTGCTTTCGGTGGCGAGCGCCAGAAGGTCGCCCTTCGCATCTGCAGTCTCCATCATCCGGGCGTGACGTTCGTGGGCATCGGCATCGAAGGCGAGCCAATAAGCGTCGTAATGCCGTGTCAGCGCGTGCTCGCGTGCGGCTTGCGGCAAGTCCGCGGTGCGTTCGGCCAATGCCGATTTCGCGTCCCGAACGCGCGATGCGCGTGCAGGCGAGGCGTCACCGCCCGACATCAATGCCTCGGCTTCGTAGTAAAGTTCGCGCAACAACTGGCCTTTCCAGCCATTCCACACGCCGGGGCCGACGGCACGGATATCGGCCACCGTCAGCACCAGCAGAAGACGCAGCATCTCCGGCGATTGCACGGCTTCGACAAAATCGCGCACGGTCTTGGGATCGGAAAGATCGCGCTTCTGTGCCGTGTCGCTCATCACCAGATGGTGTTTCACGAGCCAGACCACGGATTCGATTTCGCTTTCCGTAAGCCCGAAGCGGCGGCACAGATTTTCGGCGATTGTGCCACCGACTTCCGAGTGATCGCCGGGAAGGCCCTTGGCGATGTCGTGTAACAGGATGGCGCAATAGAGCACCACGCGCGATTTGATCCGCTTGATGATCTCGGTCGAGATTGGATGCTCGCTTTTCAGTTCGCCACGCTCGATGGCCGCCACATTGCCGACAGCGCGGATCAGATGTTCGTCCACCGTGTAGTGATGATACATGTTGAACTGCATCAGCCCGACGACGCGGCCGAATTCCGGAATGAAACGACCGAAGACACCGGATTCATTCAGCCAGCGCAATGCGCGCTCGGGATCGCGCCGCGATGACAGCACATCCAGGAAAAGCCGGTTGGCGGCCGGATCCGTTTTCACCGCATCGGTGATCAGGTCCAGCGAGCGGGTGATCGTGCGCATGGCATGGGGATGCACATCCACGCCCTTCACATCGGCAAGCTGAAAGATGCGCAGCAGATTGACGGGGTCGCGGCGGAACGTGCCCGGCTTCGCATTCAATCGCCCGTTCTCGACGAAAAAATCTTCCTCGCCAGTCCGCGGTTTCAGAAAGCCGGGCAGCAGGCGGGTCAAAGACGGTTTTTGCTTCTTGTTCTGAAATTCCAGTGCGGCACAGAAGATGCGCGTCAGGTCGCCGACATCCTTGGCTACGAGAAAATACCGTTTCATGAAGCGTTCGACGGCATGTTGCCGGTTTTCATCACGAAAACCGAGGCGCGCCGCCAGTTCGGGCTGGACGGCGAAGGAGATGCGTTCTTCGGCACGGCCAACCAGATAATGCAGATTCATGCGGACGTCCCACAGAAAGGCTTCCGCCTTCTGGAACATGCGGAATTCGGTACGTGTGAACACGCCGTGGCCGATCAGATCGGCAGCATCATCGGCATGATAAAGGTATTTCCCGATCCAGTAGAGGGTTTGCAGGTCGCGCAGGCCGCCTTTGCCATCCTTCACATTCGGTTCGACCAGATAGCGACTTTCGCCCTGCCGCCGGTGACGTTCATCGCGTTCGGCAAGTTTGGCCGCGGCAAATTCCGGCCCGGTATCGGCGGCGATTTCGGACCAGAAGGTTTTGCGCAGTTCCTCGTAAAGTCCGGTATCGCCCCAGAGATAGCGTGCTTCCAGAAGGGCGGTGCGGATGGTGATGTCCTGTTTCGACAGGCGGACGCATTCGGTAAGCGAACGCGTTGCCTGGCCGATTTTCAGGCCCAGGTCCCACAGCATATAGAGGATGAACTCGATCACGCTTTCGCCCCAGGGCGTGCTCTTGAACGGGCGCAGGAACAGAAGATCGATATCCGAACCGGGCGCCAGCATGGCGCGGCCATAGCCACCGGTTGCAACGATGCAAAGCCGCTCTGCCGCGGTGGGATTTTGCGCGTAGTAGAAATGCTTGGTGGCGAAATCGTAGAGGACCTGGATCAGCGTATCCTGCACGAGGGAGAGTGCATGTGCCCCATCCATCCCCGACAGGGCGCCACTTTCCACCGCATCCTTCACCCGGGTGCGTGCGGCGGCGAATACAGTTTTGATATGCTCCAGCGCGTTGGCGCGAAGCTGCACGCTGTCGCGCGTGGCCTTGGCCATGGCCGTCAGGTCGTGGCGAAGGCCTTCGCCGTCCAGCAATGGCACCTGATGCGAAGCCGTGGAATTCAAAGCCTGTCCTCATCACCTGTCCGGCCAGCATAGCATGGGATGACCGGACAGGCGCGGAGACGGTTGCTAGGCTTTCCGGCTGCTGAAGATATAGCGGTGGGCAAGCCCCGCCAGGCCACCGCCGATCAGTGGTGCCACCCAGAACAACCACAATTGATGAAGCGCCCATGTGCCCTGAAACAGAGCCGGGCCGGTCGAACGTGCCGGGTTGACCGAGGTGTTGGTCACCGGGATGGAGATCAGGTGGATCAACGTCAGCGCCAGTCCGAACGCGAGCGGGCCGAAATTGGCCGGGGCCTTTTCGGAAGTGGAGCCCAGGATCACCATCAGGAACATGAACGTCATCACCACTTCGCAGATCATGGCGGCGTGCAGCGAATAGCCTTGTGGCGAATGCTCACCAAATCCGTTGGAGGCGAAGCCGGCCGTGACGTCGAAACCGGCATTTCCGCTCGCGATCAGATAAAGCACGCTGGCCGCGACGATGCCGCCGATCACCTGGGCCACCCAGTAGGGGATGACGTGGCTGGTGGGAAGTTTGCCCGCCGACCAGACGCCGAATGTGACAGCCGGATTGAAATGGGCGCCCGAAATATGACCGAAGGCATAGGCGCCGGTCAGAAGCGTCAGCCCGAAGGCCAGTGCAATACCGGCATAGCCGATGCCAAGTGTGGGAACGCCGGCAGCCAATACGGCGCTGCCGCATCCGCCCAGAACAAGCCAGAACGTGCCAATGAACTCTGCGGCAAGTTTGCGTTGTAAATCCATGGAATTTCCCCGTTGGTTTAGGACGCCGGAAGGCGCATGAATATAAAGAGAGCTTAGCGCAGGAATTCCGCAATACTGACATTTTTTGTAGGGCTGTTGCGACCCTCTCGTGATGGGTAGACTGCCCCCAGGAATGGAGAAGCCATGCGCGCTATGCGGCTCGCGCGGCCCCATGCGCCGCTGAAGCTCGAAACCATCGCAACGCCCGAACCGGGCCCCGGCCAGATCAGGGTCGCGGTGTCGGCCTGTGCGGTTTGCCGGACCGATCTTCATATCGTCGATGGCGAGTTGACCGACACGAAGCTGCCGATTGTGCCGGGACACGAGATCATCGGGCATGTCGACGCGCTGGGCGAAGGCGTGGCGCGATTTGATCTGGGTGCGCGGGTGGGTGTGCCGTGGCTGGGATGGACCTGCGGGGTTTGCGAGTATTGTCTCGCGGGCCGTGAAAATCTCTGCCCGCGTGCGCAATTTACCGGCTATCAGATCGATGGCGGCTTTGCGACCCACGCCGTGGCCGACGAACGCTATGTGTTCGCGATACCCGATGGCTATAGCGATCAGGCGGCAGCACCTTTGATGTGCGCCGGATTGATCGGCTATCGCGCGTTGAAGGCAGCGGGTGGTGGGCCGCGATTGGGTTTTTACGGCTTCGGCGCCGCCGCCCATGTTGCGGTTCAAATTGCCATTGCAGCGGGCCAGGAAGTTTACGCCTTTGTGCGGCCGGGCGATGCGGCGGCAAAGTCTTTCGCGAAGGCGATGGGTGCGGTGTGGGCCGGTGATTCCACGGATGCGCCGCCCGTGCCACTCGATGCCGCAATTCTCTTCGCGCCGGCGGGCGAAACCGTGCCGGCGGCCCTCGCCGCCGTGAAGCCGGGCGGCGCGGTGGTGTGCGGCGGCATCCACATGAGTGACATACCGTCCTTTCCCTATGCGTTATTGTGGCAGGAGCGGGTGCTGCGTTCGATCGCCAATCTTACACGTTCCGATGCGGAGGAATTTCTGGCCTTCGCGGCCCGTCATCAAATTCATACGGAGACGGTGCCTTACGCCCTCGCGCGCGCCAACGAAGCCCTCAGCGATCTTCGCAAGGGGGTGTTCACGGGCGCGGCCGTGATCATTCCCTGATGGTTTGTGCCCGCGCCCATTCGAGGTAATCGCTGTTGCCGCCTTCAATCGGCAATAGCAGAAAAGCCGGTACTGTATAGGGGTGCAGCGGGCGCGCGGCAGCGATGGCGGCATCGGCAAGGCCGCGGCGTGTTTTGATGAAGACGGCCACTTCCGGCCCGGTTTCGATTTTCCCCTGCCATTCGTAAACGGAAATCATTGGCGCGTGGATATTCACGCACGCAGCCAGCTTCTTCTCGATCAGAACCTGTGCCGCACGCAGGGCCGAGTCCTGATCGGGGAAGGTGGAATAGATGAAGACGAATTCGCTATCGCGCATACCGGCATCAAACACCAAAGCCTGCCTGCCACAAAGTAAAACGGCGCGGAGCATGGCTCCGCGCCGTTTCTCGTAAAGCTGCCGCCCGATCAGACGAGCTTTAGGTTCACGGCTTTTGGACCGCGCTTGTCGGCTTCGATATCGAAGCTCACATGCTGGCCTTCATTCAGGCTGCGCAATCCAGCGGCCTGTACGGCAGTGACATGGACGAATACGTCCTTGCCGCCGCCTTCCGGCGCGATGAATCCGAACCCTTTTGTGGTGTTGAAGAATTTGACCTGACCGGTCGTCGACATTACGGCTTTCTCCTGAAAGCAAAGTTCCGCGCGCGTGCACCATGCCCGCCACGGTCGTCAAAGCCACGGTAACTTTTCAGGGAAAGCGTCTCCGTCACTCCAGGCCGGTTGGCCCCGTCATCGCGGGGCGCCGCATGGACGCGCATGAAACTTCTCTGCTCGCGCGGCCTCAACTGCGCGCCATATAGGGCGCGATTGGGCGGTTGGCAAGACGGCCTACCACGAGCGGGACAGGGGGATATGGTCTGGTTGCGCTGCGACACGTGTTAACCAGGCGGAAACCGCAGGATAGGCCGCCAAATCGAAGCCGCCTTCGCAGGCGCAATGCGTGTAGCCGTAAAGCGCGATATCGGCGATGGAATAACGGCCACCGGCAAACCATTGCCGCTTTTGCAAATGGGTATCCATTACCGCCAATGCCGCGCTGCCTTTTTCATGCCATTCCGGGGCACGATCGCGCATCTTTTCACGCAAATCCGGTGGCGCGTACGCAAGATAAAATCGTGCCACGGCGATGTAAGGTTCATGGCTGTATTGTTCGAAAAACATCCATTGCAACATCTCGGCCCGCGCCCATTTGTCCGTAGGCTGAAGATCGCTGCCTTCGCTCAGGTGAAACAGGATCGCGCCGGATTCGGCCAGGGTGCGGCCATCCTCGAATTCCAGCAGCGGAACACGGCCATTGGGGTTGAGGGAGAGGAAGGAGGCTTTCCGCGTCTCTCCGCCCATCAGCGGGTAATCGTGCAGCGCGAGAGGAATGCCCAATTGGTGCGCCGTCAGCCGCACCTTGTAGCAATTGCCCGACATCTGCATCTGATGAAGGATCGTCATGGCACACCCTCTCGCAAGCCGGGTGCACCATGACAGATTCGTCCATGCGGAAAACGCGGACCGGTTATGCCGCGTGCGTGATCACGGCGCCTTGATCACACCACAGGCGACCCGGCCACCGGCGTCACCCGCGGGCTGGCTCTTGTAATCGTCCACGCCGGCATGAATGACGATGGCCGTGCCATCCCCGCCCAGAAGCGCGTTGTGATCGCCGTTCAGCGTTACGGCAGTGTTCAGGAACGTCGCGTGCATGCGGCCATTGTTGTCCGCGAACTGGTTGGGCATATCGCCGGAATGCGGACCGTCTGGCACCATGAAGCCATGATGTTTGTCCGGCGTTGAGAAGTGACCGCCGGCGCTGGCGAACTTGTCCTTGGGTTCGCATACGCCTTTGCTGTGGATGTGAACGGCATGCGCGCCTGGCGTCAGGCCATTGGCCTCAAGCTCGATCAGAACGCCATGTTTGGTCTGGGTGAAGGACGCGGTGCCCGTTTCAGCGCCGTTCAGACCGATCAGTGTGGCCTTGGCCTGCGCCGGTTGCGCGGCCCCTTCGGCTGCGAAGGCGTTCGGGCCGGCGGCGAGGGCTGCCGCGAAAAGAAAAAGGGCGGTGGCGCGCTGATATGACATCGATTTCAAGTCTCCTGTCGTGAAAAAGCTGGAATTTGGCCTCACATCATTGCCATGGGACGTGGCATTATTGCGGCGGCAGATCGCCAAGTCTTGCGGATATGCTCGTGCTTTTCCAGAGACGAGCATGATCGTGGCGGCGGGCGTGAGGAGAGGTTCAATGCGCAATATCTCGAAGATTGTCATCGCGGCAACCCTGGGCGCTGCCTGTTCATTTGGCTTTCCGGCACTGGCGCAGGATGTGCCCGAACAGCCGCCATTGCCCCATGCGGAGCCGTTGCCGCCGCCGCCATCGTTGCAGCCCGGCATGCCGATGGATTCCGACAACGGCAATCCGGAAGCGGGAAGTATGCCGCAAGACCAGCCCACCAAGCTGGGCGGTATTGAAACGGTCTGTACCGGCACGGGTTCGGCCAAGGACGATCCGCAATGGGCGACCTATCCCATACGGATCGAATTCTCCAATGGCGCGGCGCAGTATCTCTCCGGCATGCATGTCACGTTGAGCGACAAGGCGGGCAAGCAGATCGGCGATTTCGTCTGCTGGGGGCCGTGGGTTCTGGTGCGCGCACCGGCCGGCAGCAGTTTCAAGGTTACCGCATCGCTGTCCGGCGTCGCGTCTTCACCGGTGAAGGGCGCAGATTTCACCGTGCCCGCCAAAGGCCAGAAGCGGGTGGAACTGACCTTCCCCGGCATGGAAGCGAACCAGTAACGCCTAATCCTCGATCGCCGAATAGATGATGTTGCGCAACTGGCCCCGGAAATTGAAGGCGCCGGACGGCATCAACTGCGTCATGAACACCACCGTGATATCCTCCACCGGATCGACCCAGAATATCGTGGAGGCCGCGCCGCCCCAGTAATAATCGCCTTGGCCGAGGCCGCCGGCGCGGACCGAATCCAGCACCATTGCGAAGCCGAGGCCGAAACCCACGCCATCGGTCGAGGTTTCGGAGAAGCTGTCGATCGCCATCTCCGTCAACTCCTTCCCACCGGGCAGATGATTCCGGTGCATCAGGGCGACCGTGCGGGGGCCGAGGATGCGCGCCCCGTCCAGTGCCCCGCCCCGGCGCAGCATCTCGCAGAAGCGCCAGTAGTCATCGATCGTGCCGGTCAGCCCGCCGCCGCCGGAAAGGAATTGGGGCTTGTGGGCAAAGCTGCTGTTTTGCGGATCGTCGATCAGCTTCAGCGTCTTGTCCGCACGGCGCTGATAATTGGCGGCGAGGCGATCGCTCTTTTCCGGCACCACGAAGAAGGCGGTGTCCTTCATCCCCAGTGGATCGAAAATGGTTTCCTGAAAATATTCGTCCAGCGGTTTTCCGGAGAGGATTTCGACCAGTGCGCCGCAGACATCGGTGGAAAGCGAATACATCCACCGCTGCCCCGGTTGGTAGCGCAGGGGCACGCGGCCCATGCGGCGCACGAATTCGCGCAAGTCCACCCCCTGCCGCTGCACGCCATGGCGTTCATATTCCAGATCCACCGGGTGACCGTCGTCCGGTGCACCGAGCGCGACCAGGGCCCGGCCATAGGTCAGGCCACCGGTGTGGCACAGCATGTCGCGCATGGTGGGCGGGCGTTTCGGCTTTTCGGTTTCCATCGCCTCACCGCTGCCGGCGCGCCAGACGCGCTGATCCCGCCATTCGGGAATGAAACGGGACACCGGATCGTCGAGCTGGAACAGGCCCTTTTCATATAGCGTCATCAGTGCTGCGGAGGTGATGGGCTTCGTCATCGAATAGATGCGGTAGATCGCGTCCGGCGCCATCGGACGGGCGCGTTCCAGGTCCATCTGGCCGAAGCATTGGCGGTAGGCAACCGCGCCGTGGCGGGTCACCAGAACCTGGCAACCCGCAATCTTGCCGTTGTCGATGTAATTGCGGTTCAGGTGATCGCCGATGCGCGAAAGCCGCGATGGCGAAAGCCCGGTCAGATGGCCATTGTTTTCCGCCGCCGTATCCATGATGCGCCCCGCTCCCTGTTCTCCGGGCATGAGGATAGGCGCTGATACGGCGGCGGCAATGGTAAATTGTGGCGCCCGATCAGCCGCACAGATCGCGATAGGCGCGCGGGCCGCCATGGCGATCCCAGTAATTGGCGCCGTAATCGCATTCGCGCGGATAATCGCGGCCATAGCGGTCGCGATAGCGTTCGCGGTATTCGCGGTCGCGGGGCGTGGTGGCATAGCCGGCCAGCGCGCCGACACCCGCACCGATGGCGGCACCCGTGGCCGCCGTGCCGGTGGCGGCCCCGATGGCAGCACCCGCGCCGGCGCCCAGCGCCGCGCCGGACAGGGCACGGTCGCCCGGATCATGGCCGCAAGCCGCAAGCCCCAAGGTGGCGGCCAGCGCAGCGGCGGCAAACACGGTCTTACGCATCATATCTCTCCTCTCAACCCACGGGCGGGCATTTGTTACGGCCCGTCCATGGAAACGGCGGGCGTGCCGGTGAGTTCCGGGGCGGGAGAAGGCGTTTTTGGGGCAGGCCGCGCGAGGCCGCCGCCGAAACCCGGACTAGACCCCGGCCCTGCCGAAGTATTCGAACCTTCAAAAAATGGTGGGGGACCCCCTGGCACTGTTTTGGGGTCAGGAGCGGGCCTGAAGATCAGTAAGCTATTGATTCAGAACAATACCTGAAAGCCGCTGCCGCTGCCGCGTGGCGGGAAGCCTTGTGCAGCCACTTGGCCGTCCCACCCGATACACCTGCCTCACACTTCATCTGAGTCATCAATCCCTCGCTGTTTACAGCCTATCCAGTATAGGAATAAAGTCTGGTAATACAGGGACTGATATCAGGATGGTGCCGACCCGGCGCCTTTTCGAGTTGCCAGTCTTTCATTGACAGATGCATCAATAAGTCACGATATAATCGTTTTACGACTATGAAATTACCCCCTCCATCCATTGAGCGGAGCCGGAAGGCTCCGTTCCTGATTTTCCTAAATTATTCATGCCGACATTAAAGCCCAACTCCATTCGACTTGCTATTCGGCACATCGTTCGCTTTGGCGATACCGATATTTTTCCGCCATTGCCTGGAATTGCATTCCTTAAGGCCGACGAACAATCGGTGGTGAATATCTTAAGTAAGGTCGAGCCGGGCGCTTATACAGCGAGAACTGCGATCAATAGTCTCGCGCCTAAGGGTCGTTTGGGTTTCCGAAATGCTCAACAATTAGGCCTCACCGATAGCATTTTGTTGCTCGCTTCAGTGATCGAAATTGGACCCGAGATCGAAAGGCTTCGTCTTCCGATAGAAGCCGGCATCGCGTTTTCGTATCGCTTCAAAGCTTCTGACGGAGGTGAAATTTTCGAGACAGGCCACAGCTATCGCGACTGGATGCTGAAACAGCAAGAATACCTAAAAGCCAATAAGGATATAAAGATAGTTCTATATACTGACATCTCTGACTTTTATCAGCGCATTTATACTCATCGCCTTGAGGGCTTTTTCGGTCAAATGACGTCCTCCAGCGCGGCTACGGCATTCATCGTCAAAATAGTAAAAGCCATTCGCGGAAAGGAGTCTTTTGGTTTGCCGGTTGGCGGGGCGGCTGCTCGATTGCTGGCCGAACTATCATTGCGTGATGTTGATCGAAGTTTGTTCGACGAGGGCATAACATTCACTCGCTACGTCGACGACTACCGCCTCTTTTTCAAAGATGACAATGAAGTTTATGATACTCTCGCCTTTCTGGCTCAGGCACTACAAGCCGAAGGGCTAACATTGAATTCGGCAAAGACGAAACTAAAGCCGGCGGCGGAATGCTTGAAGGACCTTAAAGAAGGAACCGCCGATATGTTTTCGGTTTCCCAAGAGTCCGCAATAGCTGCACTAACCGCGTCGCTTTATGACGATGTAGAGCCGACAGATGACGAAATTGCGGCATTGCACTCATTAAATCTGATTGAACTGCTTGAAAATGAATTGGCACAGGAGGAAATCGACTTTGCAAAAGTACGAAAGGTGTTAAGAGGAATTAGGGTTGCGTCTCCAGAAACTTCGCTTGATGTAATAAACGAACATTTTCACGAGTTGCTGCCGATGGCAAAGGAGATCGTCCTGATTCTTGATGAAGCAAGTAAGACCGATCAAAAAAAGGAAGTTAAAAAGCTGAAAAGTCTTTTTGTGAAGTACTACAATGAACCCCCGGCTCGCAATATACCGATTTTAAGAGCATGGCTTATGGAAGCATTTGTCCGAGGCATATTCCCGGTGGATGTCGCAGATCTCAAGTCCTTAAACAATATCTCTACAGCGCTTGACGCTCGGCAAAATTATCTTCTGCAAGGTCTATTGGACAGGCGGACAATTTTTCGCAACAAAAAGTATGAGTTGGATACCGTCGGATCGACTGATCGTCTTTCTTTTCTACTCGGTGCGATGTGCCTGCCCAAGGAAGAACTGAAGCCGTTTCTCGATACCGCAAAAAAGAGCGGAGACGACCCGTTGTTACCAGCATTTTGCAACTGGTTGCTGCAGTGATTGACTAGCACCACTGCGCTATCTACTCCTGCTCCCGAACGTCTTGGGGATGTTGGGGCGGGAGGCGCGTTTCATTTTGCGGCTGGTGCCCCCCTTCCGGTGCTTCGCACCACCTTCCCCCGCAAGGGGGGAAGGTGAATCGGCACCGTCGCGGACGGCGGAGAGGAAGGCCGCGTCCACCGCATCGTCCACCGTGCTCTGACGGGCGAAGGGATCATCGGCAATTGCAAGCTCCGTCGCCGACAGCCGCTTGATCTCGTCACGCAGGCGGGCCGCGGTTTCGAATTCCAGATCGGCGGCGGCGGCGCGCATCTTCTTTTCCAGATCGGCGATATGCGCCTTGATGTTGTGGCCGACCAGGCCCTCATCCGCGAGGCCGGTATCGACCATGACGTGATCGCGCTCATACATGCTGCCCATGATGTCCGCGATCTGTTTCTTCACGCTGGCCGGCGTGATGCCGTGGGCAATGTTGTAGGCCTGCTGCTTGTCGCGGCGGCGCGTGGTTTCGGCCATCGCGCGCTCCATCGAGCCCGTGATATGATCCGCATACAGAATAACCTTGCCGTCCACGTTGCGCGCGGCGCGGCCGATGGTCTGGATCAGGCTGGTCTCGCTTCTTAGGAATCCTTCCTTATCGGCGTCGAGAATGGCGACCAGCGCGCATTCGGGGATATCCAGCCCCTCGCGCAGCAAGTTGATGCCGATCAGGACATCGAAGGCGCCCAGCCGCAGGTCGCGGATGATCTCGATCCGCTCCAAGGTTTCGACGTCGGAGTGCATGTAACGGACGCGGATGCCCTGTTCGTGCATATATTCGGTCAGGTCTTCCGCCATTTTCTTGGTCAGGGTGGTGACAAGGGCGCGATAACCTTTCTGCGCCACCAGGCGGCATTCGGCGATCAGATCGTCGACTTGCGACTCCACCGGTCTTATTTCGACCGGTGGATCGATCAGCCCGGTGGGGCGGATCACCTGTTCGGCGAAGATGCCGCCGGTCCGCTCCATCTCCCAGCCGCCGGGGGTGGCGGAGACATAGACGGTCTGCGGGCGCATCGCGTCCCACTCCTCGAACTTCAGCGGGCGATTGTCGATGCAGGAGGGCAGGCGGAAACCATATTCGGCCAGCGTCGATTTGCGGCGATAGTCGCCGCGATACATGCCGCCGATCTGGGGCACGGTGACGTGACTTTCATCGACGAAGACCAGCGCCTCGTCCGGCAGATATTCGAACAGGGTCGGCGGCGGCTCGCCCGGTTTGCGGCCCGTCAGCCAGCGCGAATAATTCTCGATCCCGGCGCAACTGCCGGTAGCCTCGATCATCTCCATGTCAAACTGGGTGCGTTGTTCCAGACGCTGCGCCTCCAGCAATTTGCCGTTGGCGCGGAAATCGGCGAGGCGGTGGTGCAGTTCCTCCTTCATGCCCTTCAGCGCCTGGGCGAGCGTGGGGCGCGGCGTGACATAGTGCGAATTGGCGTAGACCTTGATCGCGTCCAACTGGCCCGCCGGCTTGCCGGTCAGCGGATCGAATTCGCTGATGCTGTCGATCTCATCCCCGAACAGTTCGATGCGCCAGGCGCGGTCTTCATAGTGGGCGGGGAACAGATCCACCGTATCGCCGCGCACGCGGAAAGCGCCGCGGACGAAATTGTTGTCGTTGCGGCGGTATTGCAGGGCGGACAGCTCGCGCATCAGGTCGGTGCGATCGATGCGCTGGCCGCGCGCAAGGCTGAGCGCCATGCCGGAATAGGTTTCGACCGAGCCGATACCGTAGATGCAGGAGACGGAGGCGACGATCACCACGTCATCCCGCTCCAGAATCGCGCGGGTGGCGGCGTGGCGCATACGGTCGATCTCCTCATTGATGGAGGAGTCTTTCTCGATATAGGTGTCGGTGCGGGGGATGTAGGCTTCCGGCTGATAATAATCGTAATACGATACGAAGTATTCCACCGCGTTTTCGGGGAAGAAGCCTTTCATCTCCGCATAAAGCTGCGCGGCCAGCGTCTTGTTGGGGGCGAGGATCAGGGCAGGGCGCTGCAGTGTCTCGATCACCTTGGCCATGGTGAAGGTCTTGCCGGAGCCGGTGACGCCCAGCAGCACCTGATCGCGTTCATTGGCGCGCGCGGCCGCCACCAGTTCCCGGATCGCGGTTGGCTGGTCGCCGGCCGGTTCATATTCCGAAACCAGTTTGAAGCGGATGCCGCCTTCGGATTTCTCCGGCCGGGCAGGGCGGTGCGGCACGAATCCGGTTATTTGATTGCCGGCAACGCCGGCGGGGAGTTCCGCCCCGGTTGCGCCGTGGAGCGGCAGGCCGCCAAGCGCCTCGCCATTTGCGGGGGCGGGGCTGCCCTTGCCGCGCTGAGCCGCCTTATGCCCGCGCGGAACCATGCCGTTATTGTGTGCCATGACGGCAATATAGTGCGGGCCGGGGCGATGTGCAGCCCATGCGCCCGCGCCTCGCGGCCCGATTTGTGGACCGAATTGCGGCCCGCACAAAAATCTATAACGTATTCCAGTTATTGTTGCGCGAAGGGCGTGGAATGGGCGACACGGGCATGACCGGGCGGCGGGGACGCGAAACACTGCCGCCGCGGAGTTGGGACCATGCGGCGCAGGCGTTGCGTGACGACGGGGTGGTGTTTTTGCCCGGTGCGCTGGGGCTAGCGGACCTGCACGCCCTTGAAGGGGCGTTTGCGGCCAGTGTCGCCGACCCGAGCCCGAAAGCGGTGCGCTTTTATCCGCAGGAAGATGCCACGTTCTTTGAAGATACCGGCCAGCGCCTGTTGCCGGTTGTGCGGGAAACCGGGATCGATGCCACGGTCGCCGCCCTCTGGGGTGAGGCGGACATGTGGTATCTGGGCGAGCAGTTGTTCCTGAAAGAGGGCGGCCACAGCCGGCGCACGCCGTGGCATCAGGATACCTCCTATCTGCGCATGATGGGCACGCAACTGGTGGCGTGCTGGATCAGCCTCGACCCGCTGCCGAAGACGCATTGCCTCGAATTTGTGCGCGGATCGCACCGGGGCACGCTTTACAACGGTTCCGCCTTTGCCGCGGATGACGATACCGCGCCGCTCTACAAACAAAGCCTGCTGCCGCGGCTGCCCGACATCCAGAACCGGCGGGACGATTTCGATATCGTGTCGTGGGATGTGGCGCCGGGCGACATGATCGTGTTTCACCTCGGCATTCTGCATGGCGGCGCGGGCACGGTGCCGGGCATGCGGCGGCGCACGCTATCGCTGCGCTTTCTCGGCCCCGATGTGGCATTCGATGGCCGCCCGCGCGATGAAGTCGGCGCGCAGGAAGGCAATGACGCGGCGCTGGCGACCATCTATGCCGGGTTGAAGCACGGCGATCCGTTTCACCGCGCGCTGGGTGCGAAGATCTGATCTCGCAACGCTTCGGCTGCCGTCAGCCTTCGGCGCTGGAATGCGGGTTGCCGATAATGCGCAGGAACTCGCGCCGTGTGCTCGCATCCTCGCGGAAGGCGCCCAGCATGGTCGATGTCACCATGGTGACGCCGGGCTTGTGCACGCCACGGGTGGTCATGCACTGGTGCGTCGCCTCGATCACCACGGCGACGCCTTTTGGTTCCAGCACGTTCTGAATCAGATTGGCGACCTGCGCGTTCATCTTCTCCTGCACCTGCAGGCGGCGGGCAAAGCTTTCGACCACGCGGGCGAGCTTGGAAATGCCGACCACCTTATTCGCGGGCAGGTAGCCGACATGGGCGCGCCCGATGATCGGCGCCAGATGATGTTCGCAATGGGATTCGAAGCGGATGTCCTTCAGGACGATCATCTCGTCATAGCCGTCCACCTCCTCAAAGGTGCGGGCGAGATATTCCTCAGGGTCGTCGTTATAGCCGGCGAACCATTCTTCAAAGGCGCGCGCCACGCGCGATGGCGTATCGCGCAGGCCTTCGCGTTCGGGATTGTCGCCTGCCCACAGAAGAAGGGTGCGGACGGCACGCTCAGCCTCGGCGCGGGAAGGGCGCATACTCAACACAGAGGCGGATTTTTTCACACTATCGCTCATCGGAATTCCTGAAAGTTGGGTTTTGCCCGCTGTCGATCGGCAGCTATGTCCCGCGGCTTACGCCCAAAGCCACGTATCCGGCTGCTGCTGGCCTATGCCAGCACCGGCCGGTGCCTAATGTATCTGGCGCCGCTCGTGTGGGCTTTCAAGCAGGAAGGCAGGAATTTCTGCCTCAAATCCCGCGCCACCGGTGACCCGCCGCATCTGATAACGGCCCGTCATGATGCCGGATGCGGTCGGCAGCGGACAACCGCTGGTGTATTCGAAACTCTCGCCCGGCGCCAAAACCGGCTGGGCGCCGACGACGCCAGGCCCGCGCACCTCCTGCACCCGGCCGGCGGAATCGGTGATATGCCAGTAGCGCGAGACGAGCTGGACGGTTTCGGTGCCGCGATTCTCGATCCGGATGGTATAGGCCCAGAGATATTTTCCGGCGTCCGGTTCGGATTCATCCTCCAGAAACATCGGCGTCACCGCCACATGGATGCCCTCTGTGGTGCGTTCATAGCCGGGCATGGGTGCGGCGCGGCGCGCTCTTTCGGTGTGCTTTTCCATCATGCGCAATTATTCGAAGCCCGGCAGCGCTTTGCAAGCCGGATCGGGCGCACCGTTAACACACGGAGCGAAAGCCTAGTTTCGTGGTTCCACAGTAATTTCGGTGTTCACCGAATTGGCGATAAAGCATTCCTCATGCGACTGGTGATGGATTCGGGCCAGCGTTTCCGCATCAACCGTCGTGCCGGGCGCGAAGCGCACGCGCGGGTGCAGGGTGACGCGCGCGATCCACAATTTGGTCTTGCCGCCTTTTTCGAGATGGCCCACCGCAGCATCGTCATAGGATTCGACGGTCAGCCGTTTGCGGGCGCAGATCGCAAGGAAGGTCAGCATGTGGCAGCTGGAGAGTGAGGCGACGAACGCCTCCTCCGGATCGACACGATCGGCATTGCCCTTGAAGGCCGGCGCCGCGGAAGCCGGGATGACGATGGCGCCATCCTTGAACCGCATCTCATGGGTGCGGTTGTAGCTGTCATAGGTGAAATCCGCGCTCTCGCGCGCCCAGGCGATGACGGCATGATGTTCGGACACGGCACGCTCCCTTGATGAAGGCGCAGGGTCCCGCAGCACTCAAAGCCGTGCGAGGGCGCGGGCCAGATCGTCACAAATGTCGGCCGGGTCTTCCAGCCCGGCGGAGAAACGGATCATCCCGTCACTGATGCCGAGATCGGCGCGTGCCTCCGACGACATGCGCTGATGGGTGGTGGTGGCGGGGTGGGTGATGATGCTTTTGGTGTCGCCCAGATTGTTCGAGATGTCGATCATCTCCAGCGCGTTGATGAAATCGAATGCCGCCCTTTTGCCGCCCTTGATCTCGAAAGTGACGACGCCGCCGCCGCCTTTCATCTGTGCGCGGGCCAGCGCGCTTTGCGGATGATCATCGCGGAAGGGATAGAGCACGCGGGTCACGCCGCGCGCCTGGGCCAGGAAATCGGCCACCTTCAGCGCATTCTCGCAATGGGCGGCCATGCGGATGCCAAGCGTTTCGAGGCTTTTCAGATGCACCCACGAATTGAACGGGCTGGGCGCGGGGCCGGTGTTGCGCAGGAAGGTCTGCAGATGGGTGTTCAGAAAATCCTCCTTGCAGAGGATGACGCCGCCCAGGCAGCGGCCCTGCCCATCGATATATTTGGTGGAGGAATGGATCACGATATGGGCGCCGAAATCCATCGGCCGTTGCAGCACGGGCGAGGCAAAGGCGTTGTCCACCACCAGAAGAATGCCGGCTTCATCGGCGATTTTCGCCACCGCCTTCATATCGACAATGGCAAGCGTCGGGTTCGCCGGTGTTTCAAGAAAGAAGAACTTCGTCTCAGGCCGGATGGCATTGGCCCAGGCCTGCGGGTCCGAACCATCGACGATGGTCGAGGTGATGCCGAAGCGCGAGAGCAGGTTTTCGATCACATAACGGCAGGCGCCGAACATCGCCTTCGCCGCCACCACATGATCGCCGACCTTAAGGCTGGATAGAAACACGGCCGTGACCGCAGCCATGCCGCTGGAGGTTGCGCGTGCAACCGGCGCCCCTTCCATGGCGGCGATGCGCGCCTCGAACATGGCGGTGGTGGGATTGCCGTAGCGGGTATACATGAAGCCCGGATGGGTGCCGGTGAAGCGGCCCTCCGCCTCCTCCGGCGACTCGTAGGCATAGCCGGAGGTGATGAACAGCGCTTCGGCTGTTTCCTGAAAACCGGTGCGCGTCTGGCCGCCGCGTACCGCTTCGGTACGGGCACGCCATTTGGCGGGTTTCTTGTGCGTTGCCATGGCAAATTCGTTTCGTTGGAAAGCGCGCGAAAGCCCGCGCGCCGAAGCAATGCCGCGCTTGCCCGATGGGGTCAAGCCGCCTATCGTCGCGCGGGCTTTTTCCCCTGGCGCGTGATGTGATTTCCTTGAACCGGATCATGTGCCGGATTCTTTTGATTTCCGCGCGATCCACGATTTCCCGGATCGCGCATGAGGACCAGGATGCGATGAATACGATCAGCCATCAGTCGGCGCTTATCTATGTGATGGTCGTGGTGTCGGCATCCGACGGCGCGATGAGCGAGCGCGAGTTGAAGACGATCGGCACGATCGTCAAATCGCTGCCGGCCTTCCGTGAGTTCGAGGAACACCGGCTATTGCCGGTGGCACAGGAATGCGCCGCCATCCTGCAGGAGCCGGACGGGATCGATGCGGTGCTGGGCCTGGTCAAGGGCGCGCTGCCGGAGCATCTGCGCGAGACCGCCTATTGGGTGGCGCTGGAAGTGGCGCTGTCGGATTCGCGTGTGATGCTGGAGGAAATTCGTGTGGTCGAAACGCTGCGCCGTTTCCTCGGGCTCGACAAGCTGGTGGCGGCGGCGCTGGAGCGCGGGGCACGGGCCCGTTATCAGGTGCAATGATCCGGTTGAGAGGTGACTGCCTGTGAAGCGGCTGTTCCTCCTGCGTCATGCCAAGGCCGTTCCGGCGGAAGCGGGCGGTGACGATCATGCCCGTGTTCTGAGCCCGCGCGGCGAGGCCGATGCGGCGCGCATGGGCCATGCCATGGCGGAGAAGGGTTATGCGCCCGAGCGGGTGTGGTGTTCGCCGGCGGCGCGCACGCGGCAGACCTGGGCACTGGTGGCCGAGGCACTGGCGGCACGGCCGCGGGTGATGATTCGGGACGAAATCTATCTGGCGACGCAGGGTGCACTTCTGACGCTGGTGCAGAAGGCGCCTGCGGACGTGCAGACGCTGCTTCTGGTCGGGCATAATCCGGGTTTCGAAACCCTGGCGCTAACACTTTCGCGCGATGGCGGCGGCAAGGCGGAGCGTGCACTGCGGCAGGCGTTGCGGGAGAAATTTCCGACCACGGCGCTGGCGGTGCTCGACCTCGAAATCGCCCAATGGGCCGATGCGGCGCCGGGCGCCGGTATGCTGGCGGATTTGCTGACGCCGAAAACGCTTAAGGCCTGAACGGTGTTTCAGGCCAGGCCGAGGCGCGTGAACTGTTCTTCCGGTGCGCCGACCGCCTTCATCGCTTCGCGCAGGGCCCCGGCCATCCGCGCTTCCGCCCCGGTGCCGGCGAGGTTTTCCATTTCGGCGGGATCGTTGCCGAGATCGTAAAGATGATTGCCGCTGAAGCGGCCGCGGCACCAATAGGGCACGTTATCGCTCACATCCCACATCTGGCGGATCACCGGCACGTCTGTGCCTGGCATGTGGGACAGGCGGGCACGGGCATCGGGCAGCGGCAGTTCCATTTCTTTCGGAAGCAGGCCATGCGTCGGCATGGTGGACCAGCGGTTGGACCACATCGAGAGCGGGGCGTTCGCGGCCATTGGCGCGCGGGCGTATTTCATTTGGGCATCGATATAATGCACCTCACGCCCCCAGATGCCGCTGAGCACGAAATCGCGCACCGATGCGGCCGTTCCATCCAGCAGCGGCAACAGCGATTTGCCGTGGGTGCGCTGGCGGATCGTGTCTGTGACGCCGAAAAGATCGGCCAGTGTTGCGAAGATGTCGGTGCTGGTGGTCAGCGCATCGCAATCGCCCGGCGCAACACCCGGTGCTGCGATATAAAGCGGGATATGGGACATGGGTTCGAACAACGGCGAACGCGGCTTTCCCCAGATGTCCTTTTCGCCCAGATAATGGCCATGATCCGTACACAGAATAACCAGCGTATCGTCCCACAGGTTCCGGGCGTCGAGTTCGTCCAGCACACGGCCAAGCCAGTGATCGATCATCGTCAGCTTGGCGCCATAGTGGGCGCGGATGTGGCGGCCCTCCCGCGCGCTGATCACGCCTTTCTCGACGGCGCCCACCATATAGGGCGGCCAGATCAGTGGCGGGCCGTCCCAATCCGGATCGTAACGGGCGACATATTCCTGCGGGGTATCAAAGGGCTCATGCGGATCGAACTCATCGACAAACAGGAAGAAGCGTTGATGGGCGCCTGCGTTTTCCGTCAGCCAGCGCGCGGCGGCGGCCATTGTTTTCGGGCCGGGAAAATCGGCTTCGCTGCGGAAATAGCCGCGGGAGCGGTCATAGGCCATCTCGCGCTGGAAGCCGAATTGTGGCGCACCGGCCCAGGACGGATCGGCCCGCGTTTTCCACGGATCGCTTTCGTGGCCGCGCTGATAATCCCAGGCGGTGAAATCGGTGTGATAATTTTCCCCACCCGCCTCGAACAGATGGGGATGGTCGCTGATCAGTTGCGAAACGACACCGGCTGCCCGGAGCGGCACGGTGATCGCGTCTTCCCACAATTCGACCGAACCCCAGGGCTTCCACAGAAAGTCCCACGCACCGCACAGAATGTCGTGCCGCGCGGGAATGCAGGGAAGCGCGCCGGTATAGTGTTTCGTGAAACGGCGGGAGCGTGCCGCCAGCCGGTCCAGATTGGGGGTGGCGAATTCGTCCGCGCCATAGCTTTCCAGCATGTGGCGGTTCAGACTGTCGAGCAGCAGCACGACAGCGTTGCAGGGGCGGTTTGACGGTGCGTGACCGGCAGGCGGCATCAGGCGCTGCTTTTTTCGGCGACGGCAAGGTGTTTCCAGCCGAAGCCCGCTTCCGGCACCGCATCGCCCAGCATGCGGATCGTACGCTCCGCCACCAGGCGGCCGCCCATACGCTCGTAGAAAAACCGCGCCGGATTGCGGGCGTGGGCCCAGATGATGCACGATTTGTAGCCACGCTGTTTCAGTGCTGCAAAACCGTTCGTCAGCAGGGCGCGGCCGGCACCGCAGCCATAATGGGCGGGATCGACATAAAGCGTATAAACCTCGCCATCGAGGCCCAGACTGCCGTCGCGCGATGGGCCGAAACTCGTCATGCCGACGATGCCGTTTTTTTCGTCCTCCGCGATGAAGACCGCTTCACGGCCGCGCGCGGCAATGGCGGCGCGCCAGCGCGCGGTTTGCCCGCGCACGGTCATCGCCGTCAGAAGGGCTGCCGGAATGACACCCGGATAGGTATCCAGCCAGGATTCGCGGTAGATGCGCCCGATATCGGCAGCATCGGCAATGCGCGCAGGCCTGACGGTGAGAGTCAGCGGTTCCATGCCCGAAGCTTGCCGGGCATTGGATGGGCGGGCAAGGGCGCAGGCAGAAAAGAAAGCAGCAGAAAAGAAAACGGCGCCCAGGATGAGCGCCGCTTCCGTCAATCTTCCGAAACGTCTGCGCGTCAGGCCTTGCGGCGGCGGCGCGCCAGACCGAGACCGGCAAGGCCCGCACCGAACAGGCTGAGCGTGATCGGCTCAGGCGCGGGAACCGGCGCATTCGGGTTGAAGGCGAGGTTGTCGAACTCGAACGCGTAATGGTCGTTGCTGGTCGCAACCACACGATCGAAGGCGATCGTGGAAACGACGTTGACGTAGACGGTGCCATTGACGCCCTGATCGCCATTCGGGCTGCCGATCACGTCGGCGCCGTTGATGGAACCGACCAAGCTCGCACCATCATAGAACGACAATGTGTTGGTATCGTCCACCGAACCCCAAAGCAGGCCGAAATATTTCTGGTAGCCGGGAAGCTGCAGAACGACGGACGCATTCGTGATTCCGCCGGCCGTCAGATAGGTGGTCGCGTCGGGACCATCGGCCTGATTGCCGCCGGCAAGACCAAAACCGGTGCCATTGCCGCCCGACAGATAAGGCGCTGCATAATGGCCGCTCGAGCTGCCCTGAACCGCGCCTGCGTCAGGGGTGAAGGAGACCTGAATGCCGGTGGCCGTGGTGCCGCCGGCCGCGCCGAGCGGAAGAATATCCAGATTGTCCAGCGTCACGCCGGTTGGCGCGCCGCCGACGCTGCCGCTGACCGTCAACGGCGATGCCAGTGCGGAGCTGGCGATGAGGGCCGCGCTGGCAATAACCGTGGCGGCGACAGATGATTTCAAACGCGTATTCATACCCACCATCCTTTCGATGCACCGGGGTACAAAGCAAACTGTGGGCCAATTCAATATATCGAATAATATCAAATAGTTACGACGCGTTATGATTAACGCTGTCAACAGCGGTGACACATTTGCGGGGAATTCCGCATGCCAGGGCGCATCGCGAGTGGCATGATGGCGGGTGACATCCGGCCGGCCGATCGCTGCCATCGCACGCGGGCTGCTGCCGATACCTGTGTTGCGCAAAATGCGCGCAGGGTGATGCGATCACGTCCGTGATCCCGGTTTTGCGCCGCAGGGCGCGCGCGAATATCCAGGCAACGCCACAATGTTGGCGAAACAGCCTGTGAATGTTGCCTATGCGCAGCTTTGGGATATGCCCGAACGGCGTTAAACTTCGATTCGTTGACCGTGCCTTGTGGCGCAGAAGGGGCCGGCGACTTGCACAGCGATCGATGGCATTCGCGAAAAGACAGTTGGCAGCGCAAAGCGCGCGCCGAGAACTGCATGCGTATGTGCGCAAAGAAACACACTGTAAAGAACAGCATGGATGGAACTTTTGCGCCAAGTTCCATGTTTCAGATGATGAGGAGCAGAAAAAAGCGACGATAATCGGATTCGAATCCGTCAGGGGATCGTGATCGCGAGACAAAAATCTGTTCCGGGGCAGTAAGGAGTGTGATTGATGAGCACGCTTGATGTCTTTGACATTTTCACCCGCGACTATGCACGCGAACGTTTCGAGACGATGAGCCTGCGTGACTGGCTTTTGGCCGCGCGCGACGACAAAATGCTCTACGCCACGCCCGCCGAACGCATGGTGGCGGCCATCGGCGAGCCTGAACTGGTGGACACCGCGCAGGACCCGCGGCTGAGCCGCATCTTCTTCAATCGCACCATCAAAACCTATCGGGCCTTTGAAGGCTTCTACGGCATGGAAGACACGATCGAGCGGATCGTGGGCTATTTCAAACATGCGGCCCAGGGCCTGGAGGAGCGGCGGCAGATTCTCTATCTGCTGGGGCCGGTGGGCGGCGGCAAATCATCCCTGGCCGAGAGGCTGAAAGATCTGATGGAACAGCATCCGATCTATGTGCTGAAAGCGAATGATGAGATCAGCCCGGTGTTTGAATCACCGCTGGGCCTGTTCCGCTCCGCGGAGCTTGCCGATCTTCTGGCCGACAAATACGGCATCGAGAAATACCGCGTCGGGCAGGTGATGAGCCCGTGGGCGGTGAAGCGATTGGATCAGTTCGGCGGCGACATTTCCAAATTCGAGGTGGCGCGGCTTTACCCTTCCAAGCTCAGGCAGATCGCGATCGCCAAGACGGAGCCGGGCGATGAGAACAATCAGGACATTTCCACCCTGACCGGCAAGGTGGACATTCGCAAGCTGGAGCATTTCAGCCAGAACGACCCCGATGCCTATTCCTTCTCCGGCGGGCTGTGCCGGTCCAATCAGGGGCTGCTCGAATTCGTCGAGATGTTCAAGGCGCCGATCAAGGTGCTGCATCCGCTTCTGACCGCGACGCAGGAAGGCAATTACATCGGCACCGAAACGCTAGGGCCGATCCCGTTCAACGGTATCATTCTCGCCCATTCCAACGAGGCGGAATGGCAGGTGTTCAAGGCCAACCGCAACAACGAAGCGTTTCTGGACCGTATTTCGGTCGTCACCGTGCCGTATTGCCTGCGGGTGACAGAAGAAACACAGATTTACAAGAAGCTGCTCAATGCCAGCAATCTGGGCGATGCACCATGCGCGCCGGAAACGCTGGAGATGCTAGCGAAGTTCTGTGTGATGACGCGGCTGAAGGAGCATGAGAATTCCAACCTCACCTCCAAGATGCGGGTCTATGACGGCGAAAAGCTGAAGGATACCGACCCAAAGGCCAAAACCTTGCAGGAATACAAGGATGCGGCCGGTGTGGATGAAGGCATGACCGGCATCTCCACCCGTTTTGCCTACAAATCCCTGTCGGAGACCTTCAACTACGATGTCTCCGAAGTGGCGGCCGACCCGGTGCATCTGATGTATGTGCTGGAGCAGGCGATCAAGCGCGAACAGATGGCCGATGAGACCGAGAAGAAATATCTCGAATTCATCAAGGCCGACCTGGCGCCGCGTTATGCCGAATTCATCGGCAAGGAAATCCAGAAAGCCTATCTCGAATCCTATGGCGAATACGGGCAGAATCTGTTCGACCGCTATATCTCCTATGCCGATGCCTGGATCGAGGATCAGGATTTCAAGGATGCCGATACCGGGCAATTGCTCGATCGCACCGCGCTCGACAATGAATTGTCGAAGATCGAAAAGCCGGCGGGCATCGCCAATCCGAAGGATTTCCGCAACGAGGTGGTGAAATTCGCCTTGCGCTACCGGGCCCAGAACGAAGGCAAGAATCCGTCCTGGACGGCGTATGAGAAAATCCGCAGCGTGATCGAAAAGCGCATGTTCACGCAGGTGGAGGACTTGCTGCCGGTGATCAGCTTTGAATCCAAGAAGGACAGCGATACCGAGACCAAGCACAATGAGTTCGTCAAGCGCATGCTGGCGCGTGGCTACACGCCGCGTCAGGTGCGGCGCCTGGTCGAATGGTACATGCGGGTGAACAAGGCGGGGTGATGGNNNNCGCTTCATCCGCCGCGCGCGCAACCAGATTCGCGAGGCGATGCAGAAATCGCTGAAGGATGCGGGCGTTGCCGATATCGGCAAAGGACGCAAAATCCGCATCTCCGCCAAAGGCACAGGCGAACCGCGTTTCCGGCTGGACCCCAAGGCCGGTGGCGAACAGGAGTTCGTGTTGCCCGGCAACAAGGAATTCACCCCCGGCGACGAAATCAAGAAGCCGCCGCGGGGCGAGGGTGGTGCCGGCGGCAAGCAGGCAAGTGATTCCGGCGACGGCGAAGACGCATTTGAATTCACCATGACGCAGGACGAGGTGCTCGACCTCTTTAATCTCCTGCGCACCATGCGCAATTCCTTCGGCCGCAGGCTGGCCCTGAGGCGGCCGCGGCTTTCGGAGCTGGAAGCCCTGCAGGCCGAGTTGGCCCGGCTGGAGGAACAGGAGCCGCAATCCGACGAAACACGCGATCGCATCGCCGCACTGAAAGCGGAAATCGCCCAGGCCGAGGCCAAGCGCAAATGGATCGCCTTTGTCGATCCGATCGACGTGCGCTTCAACAGCTTCACCGAACAGCCGGTACCGACCAGTCAGGCGGTGATGTTCTGTCTGATGGACGTTTCCGGTTCGATGGGCGAGCGTGAAAAGGATCTGGCCAAGCGGTTCTACATGCTGCTGCACCTGTTTCTGAAGCGGCGCTACAAGAAAGTGGATGTGGTGTTCGTCCGTCACACCCATGACGCGCAGGAGGTGGACGAGCAGGAGTTCTTCTATTCGCGCCAGTCCGGCGGCACCATCGTTTCCACCGCGCTGGAAAAGATGCTGGAAATCCAGAAGGACCGCTATGTCACCGCGGACTGGAACATTTATGCGGCGCAGGCGTCCGACGGCTACACCCAGTCGGGCGACGCCCAACGCTGTGTGGAATTGCTGAACAGCGCGATCATGCCGCTCTGCCAGTACTACGCCTATATCGAAATCCTGGATGAGCGGGAGATGGAGGTGTTCGCCTCCGAGGATTCGGGCGCCGAATTGTGGCGGGCTTATCGCACCGTGGCCGAGGAATGGTCCAATTTCGTCACCAAGCGCATTTCGCGGCCCGCGGACATCTTTCCCGTGTTTCACGAACTGTTCAAAAAAAGCGATGCGGGTTAGACTTTCGGGTATTCATCATTCGCTTCTCTGTTCAGGTTTATACGCATGGCATTTCCGCCCGAAGCCTTCATCATCGGTGCACAAAAAGCAGGCACGACAAGCCTTGCCGATCTGCTGGACCAGCATCCCGGCATCGTTGTTTCCAATCCGAAGGAGCCGGATTTCTTCAACGTGAATTTTGCGCGCGGGGTTGATTGGTATCGCACGCGCTTCCGCCATGGCGATGGCGTGTTGCTTGACGCTTCCGTCGGTTATTCCATGGCGCCCAACGAAGCCTGGGCCAGGGGCGAGGCGGAGGAGGTGCCGCGCCGGATTCACGCGCTGAGCCCGAAGGCGAAATTCATCTATGTGGTGCGTGACCCGGCAGAACGGTGTTATTCCGCCTATTGGCATGAGGTACGCGCGCGCGGTGAAAAACGCGGCCTGCGCCAGGCGGTGGAAGACAGGGCCTATTACACCATGGCCAGTTATTATTTTCAGCAGATCGATCGCTTCCTGCCCTATTTTCCGCTGGAACGGTTTCTCATCCTCGAATTTTCGCAACTGATGCGCGATCCGGCGACGGTGGCGCGGACGTGCGTTGCGTTTCTGGGGGCGGGCGATCCGGGTTTTTCCTTTTCGCGCGAACAGCCGAAGAACCAGGGCTTCCGCTATAACGGTGCGGGTGAAACACTGCGCAGCATTCTAGGCAACACATTGTTCGACCGCATTTCGCGGGCGGGATCGCAAATGCTGCCGCCATCGGCGCGCAGCTTCGCGAAGAAAATGATCGCGCGCGATCTGCCCAGGCTCGGCGATGATGACCGGGCCTGGCTCTACCGGGCATTCGCGGCCGACATGGCGGCGTTTGAGCGGTTGACCGGCATCCGCACCGTTGCGGATTCGAAGCGAAACCTTCTGGGCGGCGGTGCCCCGGTTGCACACGCCGCGGGAGCGGGATGATGGCGTTGCTGTTCAGCGAGGCGGAGTGGGATTTTCCGGTTCTCGACCGTACCTACAAGGCGATCGAGGAGATTGCGCTGAACGAGCTGAAGCTTGACGTCTATCCCAACCAGATCGAGGTGATTTCGTCCGAGCAGATGCTGGATGCCTATTCCTCGCTCGGCATGCCGCTGATGTACAATCACTGGTCGTTCGGAAAATTGTTCGCGCGGGAGGAAACGCTCTACCGCGCCGGTTATTCGGCGCTGGCTTACGAAATCGTGATCAATTCCGATCCCTGCATATCCTATCTGCTGGAAGAAAATTCGATGACGATGCAGGCGCTGGTGATGGCGCATGCCGCCTTCGGGCACAATCATTTCTTCAAGAACAATTATCTGTTCCAGCAATGGACCAATGCGGGCGGCATTCTGGATTATCTCGCGTTCGCCAAGAAATATATTTCGGCGTGCGAGGAGCGTTACGGCCGCGATGAGGTGGAATCGGTGCTGGATTGCGCCCACGCCATCATGGATCAGGGTGTGTTTCGCTATCGCAGGCCGCCGCGCCCTTCGGCCGAGCGGATGGCGGAAAAACAGCGCCGCCGTGCCGAATATGAGGAAGAAGCCTATAACGAACTGTGGCGCACGCTTCCCGTTGGTGTTGAGCCGCCGGTGCTTGCGGCATCGGCCGATCCCGATGATGCGCTGTCCGGCGCGGACATGAAGCTGCCGGAGGAGAATCTTCTTTATTTTCTCGAAAAGCATTCGCCCGCGTTGAAGCCATGGCAGCGCGAAACCTTACGCATCGTGCGCAATCTGGCGCAGTATTTTTATCCGCAGCGCCAGACCAAGGTGATGAACGAGGGCTGCGCCACCTTTGTGCATTTCACCATCATGAACCGGCTGTTCGATCACGGGCTGATCAGCGAAAGCGCGATATTTGAATTCTTGCACAGCCATACCAGCGTGATCTTTCAGCCGGATTTCGATGACCGCCGGTACAACGGCATCAATCCTTACGCGCTCGGCTATGCGATGATGAGCGACATCCGGCGGATCTGTGAAAGCCCGAGTGACGAGGACCGGGACTGGTTTCCGGGCCTGGCCGGGTCCGGCGACTGGATGGGGGCGCTTCGCAATGCGTGGGCCAATTACCGCGATGAAAGCTTCATCGAACAATTCCTGTCGCCCAAGGTGATGCGCGATTTCCGCCTGTTCGGCCTGCACGATCATGCGGACGATCCGGCTTACAAGGTTTCAGCCATTCACAATGAAACGGGATACCGCGCGCTGCGCACCGCGCTGGCCCGGCAATATGATGTGGGCGCGGCCGACGCCAATATTCAGGTGGCCGGCGCCAATCTGAAAGGGGATCGCAAGCTGCTGCTGGAACACCGGATGCATCGCGGCATTCCGCTCAACAGCGCGACCAGGGCCACGGTCCTCGCCCATATCGAGCGCCTGTGGGGGCACGACGTCGAGTTGCGCGAAACCGAAGGCGATTAAGCTATCCGGCCAGCATGATGACGCTGGCGATCATGCCGACAAAAAGCGCGATCGCACCGACCAGGACGACAATATCCAGGACCTGACCGCCATAGTCGCGCTGTTCTTCGTGATGAACATTGAACAATGCCATTTTCGGCCTCCATTCCAGGAGCCAGTGGCGGTTCAGTTTTCCAGGCCCGCCAGCCGGCATGCCACAGAATTATTGCTGGATAGTAAGACGATTTTTGCTGCTTGTGAACAAAAATTCATGCTGCTGGTGGCAACCCGGCCACCATACGGTTAACGCACGATGGCCGGAATTGCTTGGTTTTTGGGCATATCGAAACCCCTGACCGGTGCCTCAGCCAACCGATGACGGCAGAGCCGCGGCCGTAACGGTCACGGTTTCGATGGTCTGGTTCGCGGCGGCCTGCGCCGTGGGGGCCATGACCGAAGCCGGGCTTGCAAACGCGGCGAGCAACAGGATGGTTGCGCCCACAATGGCTGCAAGGGTCAGCGTTTCGGTGCCGAAAACCTCGTCACTTGGATAGTTGGTCGTCATTTGCCTCTCCATTTGCCGCCGCCCGGATGGGCTTGCGACACGGGTTAAATAGGAAGGCTTCGTTGCAATCCCATGACTGGATGCTGCAATGCAGCGGATGGTGGCCATGCAGTGGCGGAATATGTCCAAAGCTTGTTTAAGCCGGTCTTAATTCCCATATGAAGGGCGACTGCCTGTGGCCGCGCGATGCCGGTATTGGTGCGCCGCGACAGGTTCTTGCGTGTCCCAGCCATTGCTGTGAAATTGCCTGTCGCCGGTTTTGCTGGCTGCAGCCAGGATTTGGGGACCACCATGAGCGCAAAGACAATTGAGACGGGTACGGACGATCTGAAGGCCCGGGTGGAGGATGGTGTCGCCGTGCTGACCATGAACCGGCCGGCGCGCCGCAACGCCCTGTCGTCCGGGATGCTGTCCGCCATGGCGGCCGTGCTGCGCGATTGCGAGACGGATGGCGATGTCGGCTGCGTGGTGTTGACCGGCGAAGGCGGTGCCTTCTGTGCCGGCGGCGATGTCAAAGGTATGGCGGAAGGGCGCGACAGCGTCACCGCCGAGCCGATGGATCTGGACAGCCGCATTCACCGCCAGCGCATCAGCCAGCGCGAAACCTCGGGCCGGCTTTACACGATGCCGAAGCCGACCATTGCCGCGCTGCCGGGTGCGGCGGCGGGCGCGGGCTTTGCCCTGGCGCTGGCCTGCGATCTGCGCGTGGCGGCGGAAAACGCGGTGATGACCACCGCCTTCGCGAAGGTGGGTTTCTCCGGCGATTATGGCGGCACGTTCTTCCTGACCCGCCTCGTCGGAAGCGGCAAGGCGCGCGAGCTTTATTATCTCTCGGACCGCATCGACATGACGGAGGCCAAGGCCCTCGGCCTCGTCAACTGGGTGGTGCCGGGCGATCAGTTGATGGCGAAGACGATGGAGATTGCGCACCGCCTCGCCAATGGGCCGCGCGTGGCCTATCGCTACATGAAGGAAAATCTCAATCGCGCGGCGGCAGGGGCATGGGATGATTGCCTCGACCTTGAAGCCAGCCACCACAATCACACCGGTCTGACGGAAGACCATAAGGAAGCGGCCCGCGCCTTTGTGGAAAAGCGCGAGCCGAAATTCAAAGGCCGATAGAACCGCCCGCCGTTACGGCGTAACCGGCGTTTGCTTCAGCAGTTCGAAGAAATGGGCGCTGTGTTCGTTGCCCATGTTGAGGTGCTTGGCGCCGGTGAAGTCGGTGATCTTCGCCCAGTTCTCGGCAATCGTGTCGGCGGTGGCGCCATGGCCGAGATTGATGCCCTTCGATTCCACGATCTGCGCGGCGGAGAAGGCACCGGCGGCGGCGGACACGATCATGCCGGTCGGCGCTTCTTCGCTCACCAGATAGACCACGGCCGGGGTGACGTATTCCGGCTTCAGTGCCTGCACCATTTCCGGCGGCATCAGGTTTTCGGTCATGCGCGTACCGGCCACGGGGCAGATGGCATTGACCTTGATGTTGTCCTTCGCGCCTTCGAGTTTCAGCGTGTTCATGAAGCCGACCAGGCCAAGCTTGGCGCAGCCGTAATTGGTCTGGCCGAAATTGCCGTAAAGCCCGGTGGAGGAGGTGGTGACCACGATGCGGCCATATTGCTGATCGCGCATGATCTGCCAGATGGCCTTGGCCGGTTTCACCGTGCCCATCACATGCACCGCCATCACGGCGTCGAAATCCTTGATCTCCATTTTGGCGAAGCTCTTGTCGCGCAGGATGCCGGCATTGGCGACCAGAATGTCGATCCGGCCCCATTGATCCATGGTCTGCTTGACGAGGTGGGCAACACCGGCGTCGTCGGTCACTGAGGCGCCATTGGCGATGGCTTCACCGCCAGCCGCCTTGATCTCCGCCACCACGGCTTCGGCCGCGGCGGAGGAGCCGCCGGTGCCATCCACCGCGCCGCCCAGATCGTTGACCACCACCTTGGCGCCGCGCGCGGCAAGCTCAAGCGCGTGGGCGCGGCCAAGACCCCCGCCCGCACCGGTGACAATTGCGACTTTGCCGTCAAAACGAATGGTCATGGTTCTCCCCGTAAAGGCTGTATAATCCGCATTTAGTGATGGCGGATGGCGCCTGCCCGGTCAAGCGGTGCGCGGAAATGCCGTGGCGATCCGCCGCCTGAGCCAGCGATTGGCGGGTTGTTCCACCAGCCAGGTCAGGGCAGCGCCCGCCGCGATGCAGGCGGCGAGAAGCACGATGGCTTCCACCCGGTGCACGGTCCAGCCCCATTCGCCGAGCGGCAGCATCTGGTGCGGATAGAACTGGCGGATGGTGCGCAAAAGCTGGAGCAGCGGATACTGCACCAGATAGATCGCATAGGACCACTCGCCGAGCGCCATCAAGGTGCGTGTCTGCATCAGGCGCGCAAGCGGCCCGCGATCGAAGGCGAGCAGCAACACCAGTGCCATGATCGGAACGGCGATCAGAAGATCTTTCTGGGTGCGCGGCAGCCCGCCCTGATAGATGCCGAAGAACAGAACCGCGAGCAGCGCGATCTGCCCGAACCAGATCAGGCCGGTGGCCATGGGTGTTTGTGTGTAACGCAGATTGCGGAAGATCACCGCAAAGCCGACACCGACCGCGAAATCGGCAATGCCGCGATAGATGCCGTTGTGAAAAGTGAGGTCGAGGCCGTGGCGCGAAAACGTCAGCAGCGCGATGAGCCCGGCAATCCCGGAAGCCGCAATCAGCACGCCGCGCCGCGCATTGCCGCGCGCGAGCGTGGCAAAGAGCGGGAACAGAATGCACAGCAGGAATTCGATGCTGACGAACCAGGCCGGTGCGTTCCACGACAGCGAGGGATAGAGGTTCCACGCCTGCACCAGAAACAGATTACCGATCAGCGTTTGGCCGGTGAGCACCGGGTGATAGGGCTGGTCGAAGATGGAGATGAGGCCGAAGGGCCCGCACACCGCGCGCGACAGCCACAGGATCAGCGCCAGAATGACAATGGTGGCGATGTGCAGCGGATAAAGCCGCGCCAGCCGCGTGGCGAGAAAGGAGAGATACCCCCCCGGCCGCCACAGCTTTGCGGCGCGGCCGCCATAGACATAGATCAGGATGAAGCCAGACAGCGCGAAGAAGAACTCCACCCAGAGGTAACCCTTGGCGATCGGGGCATCGAGGATGCGCAGCCCGAAATAGCCCGATTGCTCGCAGAAATGGAACAGCACCAGCACCAGCGGCGGCAGGGCACGCGCACCCATCAGGGCGCGAATCTCGGGCGGGCGGGAAACGGAATCGGCCATCGGTTCCGATAGCATGGCTCATTTTCGCGGGCCATGACATTGTGGGCTTAAGCGAGCGAGGGGCGCGCATGGCACTGCATTTTCAATCCGCATTGGGCATTGCGGCCATTCTGGCATTGGCATGGCTCTTGTCCGAAAACCGGCGGGCATTTCCATTCCGCACCGTGGCGGTGGGGCTTCTGCTGCAGGTCGCGCTGGCGCTTCTGCTCTTGAAGGTGCCACCGGCGCGCGAGGGTCTGTTCGCGCTCAATGGCGTGGTGGATGCGCTGATGGCGGCGACAAAAGCCGGGACCGCCTTCGTCTTCGGTTATGCCGGTGGCGGCGACACGCCGTTTGCGGTCAGCAATCCGGCCGCACTTGGCAGTTTCGCGTTTCAGATTCTGCCATTGGTGATTGTGATTTCGGCATTGGCGGCCCTTCTGTGGCATTGGCGCGTGCTGCCGCTGATCGTGCAAGGCTTTGCATTTCTCTTGCGCAAAACGATGGGGATCGGCGGCGCGGTGGGGCTCGGTTCTGCGGCGACGCTGTTCCTCGGCATGATCGAGGCGCCGCTGATCATCCGGCCCTATCTGCCGCGCTTCAGCCGCTCCGATTTCTTTGTTCTGTTCACTGTGGGCCTGGCGAGCGTGGCGGGCACCGTTTTCGTGCTTTATGCCACCATTCTAGCACCCGTGGTGCCGGGCGCGCTGGGGCATATTCTGGTGGCCTCGGTGATGTCCTTGCCGGCGGGGATCATGATCGCGCGCATCATGATCCCGGGCGAAGCGGATACGGAAAGTGCGGCGGTGGCCGCCGACATCTCCTACCGTTCCAGCATGGATGCGGTGGCGCGCGGCACGGCCGATGGCCTGCAATTGTGGCTTGGCATTGTCGCAATGCTGCTGGTGATGGTGGCGTTGGTGGCACTGGCCGACATCATCCTGGGCCATCTGCCGGCCGTGGCGGGCGCACCGCTGAGTGCGGAGCGGATTTTCGGCTGGGCCTTCGCGCCGGTGGTGTGGCTTTACGGCGTGCCGTGGAACGAAGCGATGACGGCGGGCGCGTTGATGGGCGACAAGACCATCATCAACGAATTCGTCGCTTACATGAAACTGGCGGCGCTGCCGGATGGCGCATTGTCGCCGCGCGCACGCCTGATCATGCTCTATGCGATGTGCGGCTTCGCCAATTTCGGCTCGGTCGGGATACTGATTGCGGGCGTTGGCGGGCTGGCGCCGGAACGGCGTGACGAAATCGTGCCGCTGGCCTTGCGTGCGCTTCTCTCCGGCACCATGGCAAGCGGACTGACGGGCGCGATTATCGGGTTTCTGCCGGTGGCGTGAGGTGGAACGCGTCGGCCAGCAATTCGTAGGAGCGCAGGCGCGAGGCGTAATCGTAGGTGATGGTCACCACCACCAGTTCCTCAGCCCCGTGACTGTCGGCCAGGCCCAGAAGATGGGCGCGCACCTGTTCTTTGGTGCCGACGATCGAGCGGCGTTCGACCGTGCGCAGAAGTGCCAGCTCCTGATCCGTATACGGATAATTGAGTGCCTCTTCCGGTGAAGGGAAGGCGATGGGCCGGTTGGTGAGAAGGCGCACCACCCACAGATTGCGCGAGGCGGAGAGACGGCGCGCCTCCTCCTCCGTCTCGCCGACAAGGGCCGATACGCCCATCGAGACCGTGGGCCTTTCGCACCAACTGCTGGGTTTGAAGCGGGCGCGGTATTCCTCGCATGCCTGCTCGCTGCCATCGGTATTAATGAAATAGGCGTGGCAGAAGGGCAGGCCCAGTTCACCGGCATAGACCGCGCCATGAATGCCGGAGCCCAGCATCCACATCTCCGGCCGCGTGGGGCCGGTGGGCATGGCGCGGATGCCGCGATAGGGATGGTCGTCGGTGAAAGGGGCGATGCCGCACGCATCGTCCAGAAACTGTTTCAGAAGGTGGACCTGGCTTGGGAAGGCGTCGATGTCCCAGGCCTTGGGCCCGGCCTGAAGGGCAGCATTTGTGCGCTGATCGGTGCCGGGGGCCCGGCCGAGGCCGAGGTCGATCCGCCCCGGCGTCAGAAGCTCCAGCATCCGGAACTGCTCCGCCACCTTCAGCGGGCTGTAATGGGGCAACATGACGCCGCCGGAACCGACGCGGATTGTCTTTGTCGCAGATGCAACTTTTGCGATCAGTATCTCGGGACACGATCCAGCGAAGGCGTTGCTGTTGTGGTGCTCCGCCAGCCAGTAGCGGTGATAGCCCAGTCTTTCCGCGGCCTGCGCCAGCTTGACGGTTTCGGCGATGGCCGTTGCCGGGTCGCCACCCTTTGGGATGGGGGACTGATCAAGTACGGAAAGCCGCATCACATATCCTTAGCATTCTTTGCATTCGATTAACGACTTGTGGCCATGCTGACAGAGTATCATATTCCTTGTCACATCCGTCACTATTCACCCGTGATGACCGATAACTCCATTCTTCCCGCGCTGGCGGAAACCGACAGACGGCGCAGCCGGAAGATCGACCCGGGTGAGCTCAAAAACCCTCTTGTCTGCAAGGGCTATGAGCGCTGGTGTGTTTTGCGGGGCGACAGGCGCTTCCCGGCACGGCCGGATATATCGCCGCGCGACCTTGGTCCCTTGCTGAAAAACATTGCACTGATCCGGGTGCTGGATGGCGGACACGATTACGAATTCCGCGTGGTGGGCGATGCCATCGTCCAGATTCAGAGATTCCTCTACCAGGGCCTGACCACCAGCCTGCTGGAACGGAAGTGGCCGGGTTATACCGCGCATATGGTGCGGATATTCGGCCGGGTCCGCCGCACGGGTGAGGTCTACGCCGTAAGCGGCCACTATGAAGCCGAAACCAGCACCGGTGCCTTCTATCACGAGACTGTCTTTCTGCCGCTTGGGCCGGATGACGGCACGGTCGATCACATTCTGGCGGTTGGGGTTCACGCGGCGTCGTGACGCGCAAATGCCTGTGGGGCGATTGCCTTGAACGGTGCCGGATGGGTTAAACTGGCGCCCTCGCATTTCAAGGATTGCCCCGATGCCGCTTGACCCGGAAACCCGTGCCCAACTGATCGACACGGTTCACCGCTTCGTCCAGGAACAATGCGTGCCGATCGAGGCCAAAGTGGCCGAGGACGATCTGGTGCCGGATTCCGTCATCGCCGGGATGCGTGAACTGGGTTTGTTCGGGCTTTCCATCCCGGAGGAGTATGGCGGCCTCGGCCTCTCCATGGAGGAGGAGGTGCTGGTCTGCTTCGAGCTGGGTCAGACCTCGCCCGCCTTCCGTTCGGTGATCGGGACCAATGTCGGCATCGGCAGCCAGGGCGTGGTGATGTTCGGCACCGATGAGCAGAAGCGCGAATGGCTGCCGAAGCTCGCCAGCGGCGAGGTGGTGGCCAGTTTCGCCCTGACCGAACCCAATGCCGGGTCGGATGCGGCCTCGGTCCGCACCACCGCGATCCGCGATGGCGACCATTATGTGGTGAACGGCACCAAGCGCTTCATCACCAATGCCAAACGGGCCGGCATGTTCACCCTGATGGCGCGCAGCGACCCGGCGAAAAAGGGTGCGGGCGGTATCTCCGCCTTCATCGTGCCGGCCAATACGCCCGGCATCACCATCGGCAAGGCGGAAAAGAAAATGGGCCAGCAGGGCGCCCATATCCATGATGTGATTTTCGAGAATGCGCGCGTGCCGGCGAAGCTGTGCCTGGGGCCGGAAGGTGAAGGCTTCAAGGTCGCGATGCAGGTGCTGGACCGTGGGCGGCTGCACATTTCAGCGGTCTGTGTCGGCGTGGCGGAGCGGCTGATCCGCGAAGCGGTGAATTATGCCCGTGAGCGCGAACAGTTCGGCCAGAAGATCGCCGAGTTCCAGTTGATCCAGGGCATGCTGGCCGATTGCAAGACCGAGGCTTATGCCGCGCGCTGCATGGTGCTGGATGCCGCAAGAAAACGCGATGCGGGCGAGAAGGTGACGATGGAAGCCGCCTGCTCCAAATATTTCGCATCCGAAATGGTGGGGCGGGTGGCCGACAAGGCGGTGCAGATATTCGGCGGTGCGGGCTATGTCGCCGATTATGGCATCGAACGCTTCTATCGCGATGTGCGCATCTTCCGGCTGTACGAAGGCACCAGCCAGATTCAGCAGATCGTCATTGCCCGCAATCTGCTGCGCGGCGCCGATTGATGGCCGCAGACGGTCAGGCTCCGGGTGGGCAAGCCGTGGCGCGCATGGTCGCGGCCATCCGCGCCTGCCGGCTGTGCGAACCGGAGATCGAGGCGCGCCCGGTGATCCGGGCCAGTGCGTCCGCGAAAATCTGCATCGTCGGGCAGGCGCCGGGTATTCGCGTGCACAATACCGGCATTCCCTTCAACGATCCCAGCGGCGAACGTCTGCGGGCGTGGATGGGCGTGGACAGCGAAACCTTTTATGACGAGGCCCGCGTTGCCATCGTGCCGATGGCGTTCTGTTTTCCGGGTTACAACGAGCACGGCAGCGACAAGCCGCCCCGGCGCGAATGCGCGGTGCAATGGCGTGAAAAGCTGTTCACCGTTCTGCCGCCATTCGGGCTGACCCTGGTGGTGGGCAGCTATGCGCAGGCCTGGCATCTGAAGGGCAGGCTGGGCGCCAATATGACCGAGACGGTCAAAGCCTGGCGCACGTTCGCGCCGAAGATGATTCCGCTTCCCCACCCTTCCTGGCGCAACAACGCATGGCTGAAGAAAAATCCATGGTTCGAGGACGAGCTTTTGCCCTATCTGCGCTCACGGGTGCAGCGTGTGTTGCGTGGCTGAGTCTGTTGGCCGCCTGCGCGCCAGTGCCCACTCCGCATGGGGCTGACGCAGTGCCGGCCGCCGTCACGACGGATGCCTTTGTCACACCGGATGGATTGCGATTGCCGCTGCGGCGCTGGACGGCGGAAGAACCGAAAGCCATCCTGATCGCCCTGCATGGGATGAGTGATTATTCGCGTGCCTTCACAATGCCGGGGCCGTGGCTTGCCGAACGGGGCATCACGGTTCTGGCCTATGACCAGCGCAGCTTCGGCGCCGGACCGGAGAGGGGGCACTGGCCGGGCGGCGATGCCTTGCGCGCCGATCTCGCCGCGTTTGTTTCCGTGGTGCGGCACAATCATCCGGGTGTGCCGGTGTTCGTGCTGGGTGAAAGCATGGGCGGCGCGGTGGTGCTGACCGCGCTGGCGGATGGGCAGTTAAAAGGTGTTACCGGTATCGTTCTGGTGGCGCCGGCGGTCTGGTCGCGCAGCGACATGCCGCTTTCCTACCGCGTCGCGCTCTGGCTTGCGGCCCATACCGTGCCGTGGCTGGAACTGTCCGGTAGCGGGCTGAAAATCTGGCCGTCCGACAATATCGAGATGCTGCGTGAACTGTCGCGCGATCCGCTGTTCCAGCATGAAACCCGTGCCGATGCGGTGTGGGGGCTGGTCAATCTGATGGATGCGGCGCGCATGGCGCCCGCCCGGCTGACTGATCCGCCGCCGATCCTGTTTCTCTATGGCGCAAAGGATCAGATCATTCCCGCCGCGCCGACGGAGGCGGTGATCGCGGCATTGGGCAAACGGGCGGAGGTTCACCGCTATCCCAATGGCTATCACATGCTGTTGCGCGATCTGGACCGCGAAACGGTGTGGAAAGATCTGGCCCATTGGATTGGCGATCATGCGGCCACCAAAACGGCTGCGGTGCCCGCGCAATAGTGTTCATGATTTTACTGTGCCCGCTGACACAGAGCAGTCATCTGCCGATGCTATGACAGGGGCATGCGAAGCGATGCGCTCCAGC
This sequence comes from Alphaproteobacteria bacterium, assembly GCA_017308375.1. Taxonomy (GTDB): domain Bacteria; phylum Pseudomonadota; class Alphaproteobacteria; order Micropepsales; family Micropepsaceae; genus Rhizomicrobium. The sequence goes on along the minus strand of JAFKEW010000057.1, from coordinate 40,794 downwards.
CCCAGCGGACCCTGCCCGATTTCGGGTTGGCGCTTTCGATCCCGCCGGGGGCATTCGCGATTTATGCCCTGTCGCGCTTCGTGCTGCCCGATCTGCTCAGCCTGCCATGGGCCATCTCGCTCGCAGCGCTGATTCTCGTGCCGGTCGCGGCCCTGTCCCTGAAACGCCGGGGCGCGGATTCGCAGCGCTAGGCGGACATCAGGTTTCGCCGTATTCACGAACGCCAAGGCTTGATCTTTGCGCCTTGCGGCATGACATGGTTTCTGTCTATCCGGGCGGATGTGTCCGCTTGTGGCTATGGAGACCCGCGTGACCGCACTGAAGCCCGGCGGGGCGCCGAAACCCGACGCCGATATCGCCCGGCGCCTGGGCCTTGAGGGGGATCGGCGCGCCGGCGGATATCGCTTTCGCTGGTGGCATGGGGCCATCGCGGTGGTGGCGCTCGTGGTGCTGGGCTGGCTGCTGCTGCGTGGCGGCGGTGGGCCGGTCTATGTCACCCAGCCGGTGACGCGTGGGGCCCTGTCAGTCAGCGTCAGCGCCACGGGCACGCTTGCGCCGCGCGATCAGGTGGATGTCGGTGCCGAGGTTTCCGGCCGTATCGATGCGATTGCGGTCGATTACAACGACCATGTGAAAAAGGGTGAAGTGCTGGCGCGCATCAACACCGACAATTTTCGCGCGGCCTTGGCACAGGCCCGCGCCACGCTGGCGCAAGCCGAAGCCACGCTGGTTGAAGCCAAACACACGCGTGATCGTTACGTCGCGCTTGCAAAGAGCGATGCGCTGTCGCGCCAGCAGCGGGACAATGCGGTTGCCGATTATAAGCGCGCGCTTGCGGGCGTGGCCCTGGCCAAGGCGCAGGTCGAATCCGACGAGACCACGCTTTCCAAGGCCACCATCGTGTCGCCGATTGACGGCGTTGTGCTCGACCGCAAAGTGTCGGTGGGGCAGACGGTGGTTTCCGCCTTCCAGACGCCGGTTCTGTTCACTTTGGCGAGCGACCTCTCCCAGATGGAACTGGATGTGGACATTGACGAAGCCGATGTCGGTCAGGTTTCGCCCGGTGCGGCGGCAACCTTCACGGTGGATGCCTATCCGGCGAAGCGGTTCAACGCGAAACTGATCGCCATCCGCAATGCGCCGAAAACGGTGCAGGGGGTGGTGACCTATCAGGGCGTGCTTTACGTTTCCAACCCGGAAAATCTACTGCGCCCCGGCATGACCGCAACCGCGGAAATTCACGCCGCCGGTGTAACGAATGCGTTGCTGGTGCCGAACGGCGCCTTGCGTTTCACCCCACCGAATATGGCGGAAGATGCAGGCGCCGCGCCAACCGGTGCGCGCGAAGGCCGGGTCTGGGTGGAAAAGGATGGCAAGCTTTCGCCGCGGGATCTGACGCTCGGCATCAGCGACGGAAAGCAGACCGCGGTGGTGTCTGGCAATCTGGCTGTGGGCGAGAAACTTGCCGTCAATGTTCAGATGTCCAACGGTCAAGCGTCGGGAGGGCAGGGGCCATAACACCGCCGCTCATCGCGCTCGAACAGGTGACGAAAATCTACGGCAGCGGGGAAGCGGCCGTCGCCGCACTCGCCGGAATCGATATCACGATCGAGGATGGCGATTTCGTTGCCGTGATGGGGCCCTCCGGCTCCGGCAAATCGACCTGCATGAATATTCTCGGCTGCCTCGATGTGCCGACAGGTGGGCATTATTATTTTCGCGGCGCCGATGTCGGCACGCTGACGGCAGATCAACGCGCGCTGCTCCGGCGCAATTACATCGGCTTTGTGTTTCAGGGCTTCAATCTTCTGAAGCGCACCACGGCGATCGAGAATCTGGAATTGCCGCTGATCTATCGCGGCCTGCCGCGGGGCGAGCGGCGGCAGCGTGCGGAAGCGGCATTGGCGCAGGTCGGGCTGGGCGACCGTGGCCATCACACGGCGGCCGAACTTTCCGGCGGGCAGCAGCAGCGGGTGGCGATTGCACGCGCGCTGGTGACGGAGCCATCGGTTATTCTGGCGGACGAGCCGACCGGCAATCTGGATACCGCGAAAAGCCATGAGATCATGGCACTGCTGAAGTCGCTGAATGTGGAACGCGGCATCACCATCGTGCTGGTGACGCATGAGGAGGATGTTGCCGCCTACGCCAGGCGGCAAATCCGCTTCCGCGATGGCGCGATTGAATCCGACACAGGCGTGGATGCGGGCACGGGCGTGTCATGATCGGGAACGCGTTTTTCCTGTCGCTGCGTGAAATCCGCAATAACCTGCTGCGGGCCGGGCTGACCACGCTCGGCATTGTGATCGGCGTGGCTGCGGTGATCGCGATGGTCACACTGGGGGCGGGCGCCACCAAAAGCGTGACATCGGACATCGCCTCGATGGGGCGCAATCTTCTGATCGTGGCGCCGGGTGTGCGCCGGCCCGGCACGCTCAGCAGTGCGCCGTTTCTGGAAGAGGGGGATGCGGATGCGATTGCGCGCGAGGTGACGGGCCTTGGCGCAGTGGCGCCATCGGTCACGCGCACCGGCGTGGCCGTGCTGGGCAACAAGAACCGCTCCACCCAGGTGACGGGTTCGACCAACGATTTCCTGTTGGCCCGCGACTGGCCGGTGGTTCTGGGCCGCGATTTTTCCAGCGCCGAAATCCGTGCCGGAAAAGCCGTGTGCATTCTGGGTGAGACGGTGCGGCGCGATCTGTTCGGGCAGGAAGACCCGATCGGGGCACGCATTCGCGTCGACAAGATTTCCTGCGATGTGATCGGCGTCCTGGCGGCCAAGGGTCAATCCACCTTCGGGCAGGATCAGGATGATCTGATCGTGATGCCGCTGCATGCTGTTCAGCGCAGGCTGGCCGGCAACACGCAGGTGAGCCTGATCTGGGTTTCGGTGACATCGCCCGCCAACATCGCCAATGCCAAGGCGCAGATCGAGGCTTTGATGCGGGAGCGGCGGCATATTGCGCCGGGTGCCGCAGACGATTTTGAAGTCAACGATATGCGCGAACTGACCCGTATGGTGGAAAGCACCACGGGTATATTGACCGCCTTTCTGTCGGCGGTAGCGGCGGTCAGCCTTCTGGTCGGCGGCATCGGCATCATGAACATCATGCTGGTCTCAGTGACAGAGCGCACGCGCGAGATCGGCATCCGGCTTGCCATCGGGGCGCGGGCGCGCGACGTGCTGCTGCAATTCCTGATCGAGGCGGTGGTGATGAGCGCCTTTGGCGGCCTGATCGGTATCACGCTGGGGCTTGCAGGCTCGATGGTGGCAGCGCATTTCCTGCATCTGCCATTTGTGTTTCAACCCGCCATTGTGGTGATCGCGTTCCTGTTCGCGGCCACGGTGGGGGTGGGATTCGGCTATTTCCCGGCGCGGCGTGCCGCCCGCCTCGACCCGATTGAGGCGTTACGCCACGAATAGCCATCTCTTTTGGCTATCTCCGCGGAATTGCTTCGCTTTTCCGGTATGCGCGGGGGGAGCCTTGCCAACAGGCCGCACTTGCGGCCCAATTCCGCGCAAAGATTTGGCCCGTGCAAAGATTTGGCAAGCCAAAGCCGGCAGGGAGGATGCGTTGGACAAGCTCAACACCGATCTCTATGCGCAAGCCGTCGAGAAGGCATATGCGATGCCGCTTTCGGAGATCAATGTCGCCGATCCCGAACTGTTTCGCACCAATACGATGTGGCCCTATTTCGAGCGGCTGCGGAAGGAAGACCCGGTGCATTACTGCGCCGAACATCAGTTCGGGCCTTATTGGTCGGTCACCAAATACAACGACATCATGGCGGTGGATACCAACCCGGCTGCATTCTCCTCCGAACCGGCGATTACCATTGTCGATCCGCAGGAGGATTTCCGCCTGCCGATGTTCATCGCGATGGACCCGCCGAGGCACGATGCGCAGCGCAAGGTTGTCAGCCCCATCGTGGCGGGGCCCAACCTTGAAAAGCTGGAGCCCATCATCCGCGAACGTGCGGGCAAAATTCTGGATGATCTGCCGCGCAACGAGGACTTCAACTGGGTCGACAAGGTTTCCATCGAACTCACCACCATGACGCTGGCGACCCTGTTCGATTTTCCCTGGGAAGACCGGCGCAAGCTGACGCGCTGGTCCGATGTCGCGACTGCAAGCGATGATTCCGGCATTGTGGAATCGCAGGAGCAGCGCCGCGCCGAACTTTACGAATGCGTCGATTATTTCATCCGGTTGTGGAATGAGCGGGTGAACGCGCCGCCGAAGGGCGATCTGATCTCGATGCTCGCCCATGGCGAATCCACCCGGAACATGGACCGGATGGAATATCTCGGCAATCTGATCCTGCTGATCGTCGGCGGCAACGACACCACGCGCAACACGATCAGCGGCAGTGTGCTCGCGCTCAACGAAAACCCGGATCAATATGCGAAACTGCGGGCGAACCCCGCGCTGATCCCAAGCATGGTATCGGAAACCATCCGCTGGCAGACGCCGCTTGCCTATATGCGCCGCACGGCGAAACGCGATGTCGAATTGCGCGGCAAGACCATCCGCGAAGGCGACAAGGTGCTGATGTGGTACGTCTCGGGCAATCGCGACGAAGAGGTGATCGAGAATCCGAACACCTACTGGATCGAACGGCCAAGGGTGCGCCAGCATCTGTCGTTCGGTTTCGGCATCCATCGCTGTGTCGGCAACCGGCTGGCCGAATTGCAGCTCAAGATTATCTGGGAAGAAATCCTGAAACGGTTCCCGGAGATTGTCGTGACCGGTGAACCGCGCCGCGTGCATTCCAGTTTCGTGAAGGGCTACGAAACCTTGCCTGTGCGCATTCCGGGCTGAGGAGCGCCTCGCGCGGCATCTCGCCCCTTTTCCGGGTTCTGGTCATCGCGGGATTGGCATGAAACAATGCCCGCGACTGACAATTGAACGCGGATGGACGGAAACATGAATTTCGATTTTTCGGATGAGCAGAAACAGCTCAAGGACAGCGCGCGAAAATTCCTGGAAAAGGAATCCACGCCGCAGCAGGTGCGTGCTGTTCTGGAAGGCGATGCGGGTTACGACAAGGCGCTGTGGAAAGGCCTGGCGGAGATGGGCTTTACCGGCGCCGCAATCCCCGAGGAGCATGGCGGTGCGGGGCTCGGCTATCTCGAACTCTGCGTGATTGCGGAGGAACTGGGCCGGGCGCTGGCGCCGGTACCGTTCTCCTCCAGCGTTTATCTGTTTACGGAATTCCTGAAGGTGGCGGGCAGTGATGCCCAGAAGGCGACGCATCTGCCGAAGCTGGCGGCGGGCACACAGATCGGCACCTTTGCCTATGCCGAAGGGGTGGGCGAGGTCACGCCGGCCCGTATCAAGGCCAGTGTTTCGGGCGGCAAGCTCAAAGGCACGAAAGTGCCGGTGCCCGATGGCGGGAACGCGGATTTTGCCATTGTTGCCGCACGCGATGGCGGGGCGCGGGACAGCCTGTCGCTTTATCTGGTTGATCTGAACGGGCCCGGTGTCAGCCGCGAGGTGGTCAAGACAGTCGATCCCGCCCGCAAGCAGGCGAAGGTCACCTTCGATGGTGCGCCGGCGGAATTGCTGGGCAGGGAGGGCGATGGCATAGCCCTGGTCTCGGATGTTTATAATCGCGCCGCGATCCTGATGGCGTTTGAGCAGGTGGGCGGTGCCGACCGCGCACTGGAAATGGCGCGCGATTATGCGCTGCAACGCATGGCGTTCGGACGGCCGATCGGTTCGTTCCAGGCCATTAAGCACATGCTGGCCGACATGTATGTCTCGGCAACGCTTGCCCGCTCCAATGCCTATTACGGGGCGTGGGCGCTTTCGACCGGGGCTGCCGAATTACCGGTCGCCGCGGCCACCGCGCGGGTCAGCGCGACGCAGGCGTTCCAGCATTGCTCCACCAACAACATTCAGGTGCATGGCGGCATGGGGTTCACGTGGCAGTTTGACTGTCACCTGTTCTATCGCCGTTCGAACCTGCTGGCGCTCACTTTGGGCAGCCAGTCGCACTGGGAAAAGGAATTGATCGATCGCATGCGCCGGCGCAACGCGGCCTGATCGGGAGAAAACGACCATGAATTTCGATGATACCAAAGAAGAAGCTGCTTTCCGCGCCGTCGCCCGGAAATGGATTGAAGAAAACGCGCCGAAAGCCTTGCGGCCTGCGCTGGAACGCTCCGGTTTTGCCACGCTGAATCTGGAAGGCGTGGATGCGATGAAGGCGCAGAAGGATTGGCAGAAGAAGAAATACGATGCGGGCTGGGCCTGCCTGCATTGGCCGAAGGATTATGGCGGCCGCGGCGCCACGCCGATCGAGCGCGTGATCTGGCAGCAGGAAGAAGGGCCTTATTCCAAACTCTCCGGCGTGTTCGGCATCGGTCATGGCATGTGCGGGCCAACCGTGATGGCGTTCGCGGCGGAAGAGCAGAAACGGCATCTGCTGCCGCGGCTGGCGTCAGGCGAAGACATCTGGTGTCAGTTGTTCTCCGAGCCGGCCGGCGGTTCCGACCTTGCGGGGCTTCGCACGCGCGCGGTGAAGGATGGCGATGACTGGGTGATCAATGGCCAGAAGATCTGGACCAGCGGCGCACAGCATTCCGACTGGGGCCTGCTTCTGACCCGCACCGATCCCAAGGCGGTCAAGCACAAGGGGTTGACGATGTTCTTCCTCGACATGCGCTCCAAGGGGGTGGAGGTGCGTCCGATCCGGCAGATGAACGAACAATCCGGCTTTAACGAAGTTTATTTCACCGATGTGCGCATTCCCGATGCGCAGCGTCTTGGGCCGGTGAATGGCGGCTGGAAGGTTTCGCTCACCACCTTGATGAACGAGCGGCTTTCCATCGGCTCCGGCATGCCGACCGGGTTTGAGGAACTGTATGAGTTCTGCAACCGGTTCGAACTGCCGGAAGGTACGGCCATCGACAATCCAATGGTGAAATCGAAGCTGGCGCAATGGGCGGTGAAGGCGAGCGGCCTGCGTTACACGGCCTTCCGCAGCATCTCGCAATTGTCCAAGGGCGAAACGCCGGGACCGGAAAATTCCATCGGCAAGCTGGTGGCAGGCTCCACCATGCAGGAAATCGCGAAATTCGCGCTCGACCTGCAGGCGGAAGCCGGTGTGTTCCTCGATGGCGACATGGCGGCGGATAATGCGCGGTTTCAGGCCATGCTGATGCGCTCCCCCGCCACGCGCATCGAAGGCGGTTCGGACGAAATCCTGCGCAACATCATCGCGGAGCGGGTGTTGGGCCTGCCGGCCGATGTGCGCGTGGACAAGGATGTGCCATTCGACCAGATCCCGACCAGCGCGAAGGTCTGAAGCCCGGTTGGGTAGCAGGTGCCTGTTGCGGCACCTGCGGCTCAGCCGGCGCCTACGAAGACGATGGGTACGAGTGCGAACAGCACGATCATGCCGGGTACCGAATAGCGGTATTGGCCGTGGGCCAGCAGCATCACCACCGCCATGAAGGTGAGGAACCCGGCCAGCCCCGCACCCCAGGCCCGTGTCAGCGGATGGGCGAGCGTGACAGCGGTCATGGTCAGCCACAGGGCGGCGACCCGGTGAAAGCCTTCGGGATAGCGGCCGCGCCGATACATGGTGCGCAGGAACTCCGGCGCGGCGAAATGGACGGCGGCAGCCAGCGCGAAACAGGCGGACAGCACCAGAGCCGCGGCAGCCGGGAAGGCGGTGAGGATGGGTGCGGGTTGCATGGCGATTTGCCCTCGCAAAAATTCCAACATCGTTCCAAATTGCGCTTTAGCGCACGCGCCATACTGCTGTCGGTGACCATGGTCACCTGCGAACGGGCAGGCCGCAAAACCGGCTCTGGATGTGTGCAGGGGAGGGCAAATTGACAAGGGCACAAAAGAAGAAAAAGCCAGCGGCGCAATACGGCGCACCCGTTCTGCTGGTGGATTTTCCGGCACAGCATGTCTGCCGCCTGACGCTCAACCGGCCGGAAAAGCGCAATGCTCTTTCCAATGAGCTTCGTGGCGCGATATTTGCGGCGCTGGAAGAGGTGGATCGCAACAAGGATATCCGTGTCTCCATCATCCGCGGTGCGGGAACCTGCTTTTCCGCGGGTTATGACCTGTCGCGCGAAACAGGCAATGCCGCGCAGGACTTGCCCTTCTATGGTGCAGGTGGCGCCGGCGAATGGGCGCGCCATGTGGTGGATGGTTGTTTCCGTATCTGGGATCTTGCCAAGCCTGTCATCGCACAGGTGCATGGCTGGTGTCTGGCAGGCGGCTCCGAACTCGCGACTGCGTGCGATTTGGTTTACGTGGCCGAGGATGCGCAGATCGGCTATCCGCCGGTGCGCACGATGAGCCCGCCAGATAATCAGTTTCACGCTTGGCTGTGTGGCCTCAGGCCTGCGATGGAAATGATGTTGACGGGTGACGCGATCAGTGGTCGCCGGGCGGCGGAATATGGCTTTGCCAACCGGGCTTTTCCCCTTACACAATTGGAAAACGAGGTCCTGGCAATCGCACAGCGTGTGGCAAAAGTGCCGGGCGATATACAGCAAATGAACAAGCGTTCGGTTCATCGTGCTATGGAAATCATGGGGTTGCGGGCGGCGATCCGTGCCGGAACGGAGATTCAGGCCCTGGCGCTGACCACGGAAACATCGCGCGCCGCGTTCTCACAATTTCGTGAAAGTGTTACAAAGGGGCTTAATGCGCGCGATGCGGCCTTTAGCGATTACAGAACTGTGAAAAAGAACAGGTAGGCACCGTCAACCTGTGACGCGCATATCGGCCCCGCATGCGTCCGCCCTTGACCTTGTCAGTAGGCCCGCATAACACCGCGGCGCTCGCCTTTTATGCTCGTCGTGATCCCACCTCATTTCGGGAGTTCCCATGTTTGCCCGCCCTAAGGCAGCCATACTACTATCCCTTGCCTTGACGGCCATCGCCGTAGGGTTGGCTGGGTGTGGCGAAAGCGGCGGAACGCAGAGCAGCCACAAGCCGCAGGTCGGCATTGTGACCCTGCATGCCGGCCCGGTCAGCCTGACGACAGAACTGCCCGGCCGCGTGGACCCTTACGCCATTTCCGAAGTGCGTCCGCAGGTGAGTGGCATCATTCTCAAGCGGCTGTTCACCGAAGGCAGCACCGTCAAGGCGGGACAGGTGCTGTATCAGATCGATCCCAGGCCCTATCAGGCGACTTATAACAATGCCGCGGCGGCGCTGGCGGCAGCGAAGGCCAAGGCCGATCGTTACGGCAAGCTGGTGCAGGACAATGCGATCGCGCCGCAAACCTATGACGATGCGCTGGCCGCCTACAAACAGGCGGCGGCAACAGCGCAATCCGCGCGCATCGATCTCGACTATACCACGATCAAGGCGCCGATTTCGGGACGGATCGGAATTTCGAGCGTGACCCAGGGTGCGCTTGTCACCACCAATCAGGCAGCGGCGCTGACAACGGTACAGACGCTCGATCCGGTCTATGTCGATATTGTGCAATCGAGCACGCAATTGCTGGCGTTGAAGCAGGCCATCACCAACGGCCACGTCGACGCGCGCACGCCGGACCAGACCGATGTCAGCCTGCGGCTGGAAGACGGCACGCTCTATCCCCTCAAAGGCAAGCTGCAGTTCACGGATGTCACGGTGGACCCGGCAACTGGTTCGGTCACCTTACGGGCGATCTTCCCCAATCCGAACCATCTGCTTCTGCCGGGCATGTATGTGCGGGCGGAATTGTCCGAAGGTACCAACCCGCACGCCATACTGGCGCCACAGCAGGGTGTCACGCGCGACCTGCGCGGTGAGCCCAATGCCTATGTGCTGGATGCGGGAAACAAGATTGTGGAGCGCTCGCTGACCATCGCGCGCGCGATCGGCAACCAGTGGCTGGTCACCTCCGGTCTGAAGGATGGCGACCGGCTGGTTGTGGAGGGAACGCAGAAGATCAGGCCGGGAATGGAAGTCGAGCCGGTGACGGTATCGCTTTCCGGTTCGGATGGCGGCGCAAAACCGGCCAATCCGAAACCTGATCCACAACAGAAACCCTGAGCCCGGCAATGTCGCGCTTCTTCATCGATCGGCCGGTCTTCGCCTGGGTCATCGCGATTGTGATCGTGCTGGCTGGCGGGCTGTCCATTTTTACGCTGCCGGTCGAGCAATATCCGGACATCGCGCCGCCTTCGGTCAACATCAGCGCGATCTATCCCGGCGCTTCGGCGGAGACGCTGGAGAATTCGGTCACCCAGGTGATTGAGCAGCAGCTGACCGGTATCGACAACCTGCTTTACTTCTCTTCATCCAGCGATTCCTCGGGCCAGGTGGTGATCACGGTCACCTTCAATCCCGGCACCAATCCGGACATCGCCCAGGTGCAGGTGCAGAACCGGTTACAGCAGGCCGTTCCGCTTCTGCCGCAGGAGGTGACGCAGCTTGGCGTGACCGTGACCAAGGCGCAGACCAACTTCCTGATGATCGTTGCGCTGTCCGATACGACCGGGCGCTATACCAACATCGACATCTCGGATTTCATGGCAAGCCGCCTGCAGGACCCGCTTGCCCGCGTTCCCGGTGTTGGCGAAGTGCGCGTGTTCGGTTCCGAATATGCCATGCGCATCTGGCTGGACCCGTTCAAGCTGCGCAATTTCGGCCTGATGCCGAGCGATGTGCGCGCGGCCATCCTGGCCCAGAACACCCAGGTCGCTGCCGGTGACATTGGTGGCCAGCCCGCGGTCGAAGGCCAGCAGATGACGGCGACCGTTACCGCCCATTCCCGTCTGCGCACGGCAGACCAGTTCCGCAACATCATCCTGAAGACCGAGGGCAATGGTGCCGTCGTGCGGCTGGGCGATGTGGCCCGCGTTGAGATGGGCGCCAGCGATTACGGCACCGTCAGCCGCCTGAACGGCCGCCCGGCTGCCGGTATCGCGATCCAGCTTGCGCCGGGGGCGAACGCGCTGACCACCGAACGGCAGGTGATCGCCAAGGCGAAAGAGTTGATGAAATCCGTACCGCCGGGCCTTGAACTGGCCTTCCCGGTGGATCTGACGAATTTCGTCCGTATCTCCATTCACGACGTGATCATCACGCTGTTCGAGGCGATTGCGCTGGTCGTCGCGGTGATGTTCCTGTTCCTGCAGAACTGGCGCACCACACTTATTCCGGCCATCACTATTCCGGTCGTGCTGCTCGGCACTTTCGGCGTTCTGGCCGCGCTGGGCTTTTCGATCAACACGCTGACCATGTTTGCGCTGGTGCTGGCGATCGGCCTTCTGGTGGACGATGCCATCGTGGTGGTCGAGAACGTCGAACGCATCATGACGGAAGAGGGTTTAAGCCCGCGCGAAGCCACCCAGAAATCCATGGGCGAGATCACCAGCGCCCTGATCGGCATCGCCATGGTGCTGTCCGCGGTGTTCCTGCCGATGGCGTTTTTCGGTGGCTCCACCGGCGTCATCTACCGTCAGTTCTCCGTCACCATCGTTTCGGCCATGGTGCTGTCGATATTCGTGGCATTGATATTGACGCCGACCTTGTGTGCCACGCTTTTGAAGCCCGTGCCGAAGGGGGGCGATACCCATGGCCGCTTCTTCGAATGGTTCAACCGCAATTTCAGCCGCACGATAGCCGGCTATATGAATGTGCTGCAGCGCGTCTTGAGCCGGCCGGGAAAGCCGCTGGTGCTCTATGCGGTGCTGATTGCGCTGATGGTGTTCCTGTTCCTGCGCCTGCCGACCGGGTTTCTACCGGAAGAGGATCAGGGCTTTCTGCCGGTTCAATACACTTTGCCGGTGGGGGCCGAACGCTCCCGCACGCTGCAAGTCGCCAATCAGGTGGAGCATTTCTTTCTCCACGACGAAAAGAAGAACGTCGATAACATCTTCATCGTCACCGGCTTCAATTTCTCCGGCAATGGCCAGAATGTCGGTATGGCGTTCGTGCATCTGAAGGATTGGAGCGAGCGCCACGGGGCGCAAAACCGTGCACCGGCCATTGTGCAAAGGGCGATGGCGAAACTGTCCCAGATCCGCGATGCACAGGTGTTCGCGCTGATCCCGCCATCGGTGCCGGGCCTGGGCGAATCCTCCGGCTTCGATTTCCAGCTTGAGGATCGCGGCAATGCGGGGCACGAGGCGCTGGTCCAGGCGCAGAACCAGTTGCTGCAGATGGCGGCGCAGAACCCGAAACTTGCCGCGGTGCGGCCCAACGCGCTTCCCGATACGCCGCAATTGCATGTCGATATCGATCAGGAAAAGGCGACCGCACTCGGCCTCTCGCTGAGCGACGTGGACAGCACGCTGACCGCGGCCTGGGCCGGTACGTTCGTCAACGATTTTCTTGATCGCAACCGGGTCAAGCGCGTCTACATGCAGGGCGATGCGCCTTACCGGATGCAGCCGGAAGACCTTTCCGCCTGGGCCGTACGCAACCAGCAAGGCACGATGGTGCCGTTCTCGGCCTTTGCGTCCACCAACTGGACATCCGGCCCCGCCGCCTTGCAGCGCTATAATGGCCTTCCCGCGTTGCAGATTCAGGGGTCCGCGGCACCGGGCCAAAGTTCCGGCACCGCGATGGCGGAAATGGAGAAGATGGCCGCGAAACTCGGCCCCGATTTCGGCTTCGAGTGGACGGGCATTTCGTATCAGGAGCAATTGTCGGGGGCCGAAGCGCCTGCGCTTTATGCCATTTCGATTCTGGTGGTGTTCCTGTGCCTCGCGGCCTTGTACGAAAGCTGGTCGATCCCGTTCTCGGTCCTGCTTGTCATTCCGCTCGGCATTGTGGGCGCGCTTCTGGCCGCCAGCCTGCGCGGCATGAACAATGACGTTCTGTTTCAGGTCGGTCTTCTGACCACGATCGGGCTTTCGGCAAAGAACGCGATTCTGATTGTGGAGTTCGCCGAATTTGCCGTGCGGCGTGGGGTGGATGCGCGCGCGGCGGCGATCGAGGCTTCGCGCCTGCGCCTGCGGCCGATTTTGATGACATCGCTGGCCTTCATTGCCGGTGTGACGCCGCTTGCCGTGGCAAGCGGCGCGGGCGCCGGCAATCAGAATGCCATCGGCACCGGTGTGATCGGCGGCATGTTCACCGCGACCATTTTCGCGATTATCTTCGTGCCGCTGTTCTTCCTGATGATCCAGCACCGTTTCCAGCGGCGCGCGAACGGCGCGGAAGGCAAATCCTGACTTTGAACTTTTTTGACTTTTGGCTTACTGCGCCAGCGGCTTGCGGATTGCCACCAGCTTGTCTGTGCCAAGACCGGTGAATTGCGGCGGGGCCGTGCCCACCTCGTTCACCCAGAAATCCTCATCCTTCAGCACGGCGATCACCAGCGGCAGGTGCCCATCCTGCGAATAGATCACCCCGCCGGGGGAGAGCAGGGGATAGAGGTGCTTCATGCAGGTACGGGTGGAACTGGCCAGATCGACATCGACATAGGCCGCGGCGACCGGCTGATGGAAATCCGGCATGGTGTTTTCGAACCAGCCCTTGTGAAATTCGCATTGTTCGATGCGGCCGAAGCGGCGGATGTTCTGCTGTACGGTTTCGAGCGAGCCCGCATAATCCCCGGCCGCGAAGGCGGCGCTGCCGCCGAAGATGTTCTGGTCGTGCGCTTCCTCGTTGGGTGGAATGCCTTCAAAGGAATCGAACAGCACAAGTTTGCGCCCGCGCATGGCGCAGGCATGGCTGAGCTTTGCCGCACTCGCCCCTTTGAAGCAGCCCGCCTCCACCACCACGCCGGGCACCGATGGCGGCAGGTTGAGCACGGTGGCGACGACTTCCAGAATCTCGGCCTGCGTGTGGCCTGACGGGATTTCCCATTCCATCGCGATCAGTGCATTGGCGATGGCGCGGCGTTCGCGCTTCTGCTCCGGCGGCCCGCCTTGCAAAAACCGGGTTATCGCGCCGTCCTTGTCGCGGTAGAGCATCTGCTTGAGCATGCGATAGGTGCCGGGAAAGGCTTGTTTGACCAGGGTTTGAAGCGGATTGGCCACGGATTCTCCCTCGCTGGAGCTGATTGGCCCGGCAGGTGGGCCATGCGTGAGGCGCCCGAAGGGGCGCGTGCTGTCCGCAATGCTACGATCCGGTCGCGGCTGCGGCCAGAGCGAATTTCTGGGACTTTCATGCGCCCAGGACCCGTGGCGGCCCTTGAACTTGGGTCGCGTTTACACGATAATCTCTGTAGAATAAATCGGCATTTGTCATGCTTTCTCAAAAAGCCCGTTATGCCTTGCGTGCCCTCATCACGCTTGGACTGCGTACCAGCCAGGAACCGATGATGATTGCCGATATTGCGGAGAAGGCCGATGTGCCGCGAAAATTTCTGGAACAGATTCTTCTCGAGTTGAAACGGCGCGGCATGGTGCACAGCCATCGCGGCAAATTCGGCGGCTATACGCTGGGCCGCGCGCCGGAAGACATCAGCTTTGCGGAGATCATACGCACCATTGACGGGCCGCTGGCGCTGACGCCCTGTGCCAGCCGCACGGCATACCGGCGCTGTGATGATTGCCGGGATGAGATCACCTGTGCCATCCGCAAGGTTCTGCTGCATGTGCGCGATGCGACCGCCGACATTCTGGAGCAGCATACGCTGGCCCATGCGCTGGCTGACGAAAAATCCATTCGCAAGCCGCGCCGCCGCCGGGCGGCATAATACTCAAGTTACGGATTCCAAACGGGATTGAGGCCGATCCCGGTATTTGTTCTGTCTGTTTAATCTCTATTGACTAGGTAGAGATTATGGAGATTAAATTATCCCACCCGTGAACGGGGGTTCCCGCTTGCCGCTGTCCGGTGGGGTTATCCCCCCGCCCTGCCGGACAGTATCGGGCAGAGAATGGAAGCGACTGGGATGACGTATCTCCGTAACGGACATGCATTCGCCCTCATGCTGCTCACCACGGGCGGCGGTGCGGGTTTTGCAACCCATGCCCGCGCTGCAACGGGCGACGATAATGCGGCCAGAATTGAAAGTCTGAATCGCCAGCTTCACGATCTCGCCACCCAGGTCGAGGATCTGAAGCGCAGTCAGAGCGCGCAATATGCCGACCTTCGCAAAGCGCGTGACGGGGATGTGCGCGTCTCGCTCAAAGGCGGGCGGCCTGCCTTTGAAACTGCCGATGGCAATTTCAGTGCGGAACTGCGCACGCTGGTTCAGTTCGACACCGCCTATTACGGACAGGGCCACGCGCCAGCGGGCATCGATTTCAGCAGCGGCAACAATTTTCGTCGCGCGCGTTTCGGCATTGACGGAACGCTGTTCCGCGATTGGTCTTATGAATTCATCTATGATTTCGGTGGGTCGGGCAGCGAAACTTCCAGCATCAGCAGCGCCTTCATCCAGTATGATGGGTTGGCGCCATTTCATTTCCGCATCGGCGCGTTTCCCCCGCCCGGAAGTTTTGATGATTCGACTTCGGCGTCGGATCTGTTGTTTCTGGAGCGTGCGCAACCGGCCGATCTTGCCCGCTCCATCGCCGGTGCCGATGGCCGCGACGGTAT
This sequence comes from Alphaproteobacteria bacterium, assembly GCA_017308375.1. Classification (GTDB taxonomy): domain Bacteria; phylum Pseudomonadota; class Alphaproteobacteria; order Micropepsales; family Micropepsaceae; genus Rhizomicrobium. Next base: position 25,324 of record JAFKEW010000057.1, on the reverse strand, counting down.
CAGCGTATTTGCGTACGACACCAACTATTTCGCGGCACTGTCCTATACGGGTGGTGTGGTTGGCGACAGCCCGGTGTTCGATGAGCAGCAAGGCCTTGTCGGCCGCATTGCCTATCGCGTGTGGCATTCGGCGGAGGGCAATCTCGCAATCGGGGCCAATGCCAGTTACGTCTTCAAACTGGGCGATGCGGCGCCCGGTCCGAATTCCCCCCACTCCTTCCGCCTGCGGGAGCGGCCTGAACTGAATGTCGATAGCGAGAATATCCGCCTGATCGATACCGGTACGCTGGACGCCGACAATATTTGGCAATGGGGTGTGGAGGCCGCCGGCAATTGGCGCAATTTTTACGGGCAGGGCGGTTACTTCGGTTTCAATGTCGATTCCGGTGTTGGAACTTCCGGCAGCCCGTCCTTTGACGGTTGGTATGTTCAGGCGAGTTGGGTCCTGACCGGCGAGGCCAAGCCCTGGCGGCCGGAAAAAGGCGCCTTTGGCCTGCCCAAGCCCGAAAATCCATTCACATTCGGCGAAGCGGGCCTCGGCGCATGGGAAATCGCCGCCCGCTACAGCGTTCTCAATCTGGACTGGAATGCCGGGTTCCCCGGGGCAGTGCTTGCGCCGGGCGGGGTACGCGGCGGCGAACAGAGGATCTGGACCGTGGGTCTCAACTGGTACCCGAATTCCGCAATCCGTTTCCAGCTTGATTATCAGCATACGGATGTATCGCGGCTGAACAATGCCGGCGCCGGTATCGGTGCCCGGCTCGATCAGGTGTCGCTGCGCAGCCAGCTTTCGCTCTGAGATTCATCGCAAACGAAATTCTGAAACAGAGGAGATAGCGAATGCGAATTCTTCATGCCGGTATTGTGGCCACCGTTCTGGCGGCCGCCCTGACGAGCGCAGCTTATGCCGATTCAACGCGGCTGTTGAACGTGAGCTACGATCCAACACGCGAACTCTACAAGGGTATCAACACGGCGTTCGCTGCGGACTGGAAGGCCAAAACCGGCCAGACCATCACCATCGACATGAGCCATGGCGGCTCCGGCAAGCAATCGCGCGCCATCATCGATGGGCTGGATGCCGATGTGGCGACACTGGCGCTTGCTTATGACATCGACGTGATCGCGCAGAAGGCAAAGCTGATTTCCGCCGGTTGGCAGAAGCGTCTGCCGGAAAACAGCTCCCCCTACACGTCAACGATTGTGTTTCTGGTGCGCAAGGGCAATCCGTGGAAGGTGAAGGATTGGTCCGACCTCGTGAAAAAGAATATTCAGGTCATCACGCCCAATCCGAAAACGTCCGGCGGTGCGCGCTGGGCCTATCTGGCGGCATGGGCCTGGGCCGAACACCGGCCCGGTGGCAACGCCGAAAAGGCCAAGCAGTTTGTCGCCGATCTTTATCGCCGTGTGCCGGTGCTCGATACCGGGGCGCGCGGTTCCACCACCACCTTCGTTCAGCGCGGCATCGGCGACGTGCTGCTGTCATGGGAGAACGAAGCCTATCTCGCACTGGACGAGTTGGGCCCCGACAAGTTCGAAATCGTCTATCCCTCCGCCTCCATTCTGGCGGAACCGCCTGTCACCATCATCGACAAGAATGTGGACCGGCACGGCACGCGCAAGCTGGCAGAGGCTTACGTCAAATTCCTCTACACCAGAAAAGCGCAGGAGATCGAAGCGAAGAACTACTATCGCCCGCGCGACCCGCAAGTGGCCAAAGCCTTCGCGAAGAAATTCCCGGCGCTGAAGCTCTATACCGTGGATAAGGAATTCGGCGGCTGGCAAAAGGCGCAGCAGGTGCATTTCGCCGATGGCGGCGTCTTCGATCAGATTTACAAGCCGGGCCGTTAACAATGGCAGCGATCCCTTCCACGGCCTTTCGCTGGCGCGAGCCCGGTGTCCTGCCGGGTTTCGGGCTTTCGCTTGGCTTTACCGTTTTTTATCTGTCGGCCATTGTGCTGATCCCGTTGGCGGCCTTGCTGATCAGGCCATGGGAATTGGGCTGGGTTGGCTTCTGGGAGGCCGTCACGGCGCCGCGGGTGCTGGCGTCGCTGAAACTCTCCTTCGGCGGCGCGGCGATTGCGGCGCTGGTCAATGCGGTGTTCGGGTTGATCGTGGCCTGGGCGCTTGTGCGCTACCGGTTTCCGTTCAAGCGCCTGGTTGATGCGCTGGTGGATTTGCCGTTCGCGCTGCCGACCGCGGTCGCGGGCATCGCGCTCAGCACGCTTTATGCGCCGAACGGCTGGCTGGGGGCGCCATTGGCGGCATGGGGGCTCAAGGTCGCCTATACGCCGCTCGGCGTGGTGGTGGCACTGGTGTTCATCGGCTTGCCGTTTGTGGTGCGCACCTTGCAGCCGGTGATTTCAGAACTGGGCGCGGAAGCGGAGGAGGCCGCGGCCACGCTTGGCGCCAGCCGTGCGCAAACGCTGATCCGCGTGGTGTTTCCAGCACTTGCGCCGGCCCTTCTCACCGGTACGGCGCTCGCCTTTGCCCGCGCGGTTGGGGAATACGGTTCGGTGATCTTCATTGCCGGAAATCTGCCGATGGTATCGGAGATCGCGCCGCTTCTGATCGTGATCAAGCTGGAACAATTTGATTATGCGGGCGCTGCCGCAATCGGCGTGGTGATGCTGGCCGCGTCGTTCCTGATCATTCTGGCGCTCAACCTCGTTCAAAGTCTTCTGGCCACGCGCCGCTAGGATCATTCCAATGCGAAAACCAACCGAAGATGGTCCCATTGTGCGCGGTGTGTGCGTTGCGCTCACCATCGGATTTGTCGTTCTGTTTCTTGTGATGCCGCTGCTGACGGTATTTTCGCAGGCCCTGGACAAGGGTGTGGAAGCGGCCCTCGATGCACTCACCAACCCCGACTCCCTGTCGGCGATATGGTTGACCCTGATTGTCGCCGCCATTGCCGTACCGCTTAACCTGCTGTTCGGCGTGTCGGCGGCGTGGGCCATCGCCAAGCATGATTTCCGCGGCAAAAGCCTTCTGGTCTCGCTGGTCGATCTGCCGTTTTCTGTTTCGCCGGTGATTGCCGGTCTGATCTATGTGCTGATTTTCGGTATGCAAGGTTGGCTGGGGCCGTGGCTGAGGGAGCATGATGTTCAGATCATCTTCGCGTTGCCCGGTCTGGTGCTTGCGACCATCTTCGTCACCTTTCCATTCGTCGCGCGCGAACTGATCCCGCTGATGACGGATCAGGGCCGCGATGAGGAAGAGGCGGCCATCTCGCTTGGTGCGTCCGGCTTGCAGACATTTTTCCGCGTGACGCTTCCGAACATCAAATGGGGCCTTCTGTATGGCGTCTTGCTGTGCAATGCGCGCGCGATGGGCGAGTTCGGTGCGGTTTCCGTGGTCAGCGGCCATATCCGTGGACAGACCAACACCATGCCGCTGCATGTCGAGGTGCTTTATAATGATTATCAGTTTGTTGGCGCTTTCGCTGTGGCCTCGCTGCTGGCGTTGCTGGCCATTGTCACGCTTGTCCTGAAATCCCTGCTGGAGTGGCGCTTCGCCGATGAGATCGCCGCCGCCCACCGCCATTGAGGAGCGCCCGATGTCGCTTGTGATCGATTCCATTGCCAAACGCTTTGCCTCCTACGCCGCACTGGATGGCGTGAGCTTTCATGTGCCCCAGGGCGCGTTCGTGGCACTTCTGGGCCCATCGGGCTCGGGCAAGACCACGCTACTCAGAATTCTCGGCGGGCTCGAATTTCCTGACAGCGGTACGGTCCGCTTTGCCGATCTGAACTGGCTTGGCGTGCCGGCGCGAGACCGCCGCGCGGGTTTTGTGTTTCAGCACTATGCACTTTTCCGGCATATGACGGTGGCGCAGAACATCGCCTTCGGGCTTCGGGTGCGGCGTTGGCACAAGCGGCCGCCACGGGCAGAGATCAACCGGCGGGTGGAAGAACTGCTGGGTCTTGTTCAACTGGATGGGCTTGGCATGCGTTATCCGAGCCAGATTTCCGGCGGCCAGCAGCAGCGCGTGGCGCTGGCCCGCGCGCTCGCCATCGAACCGCGGATGCTGCTGCTGGATGAACCGTTCGGTGCTTTGGACGCCAAGGTCCGCAAGGAACTGCGCGGCTGGCTGCGCAGTCTGCATGAGCGGCTGGGCATCACCTCGATCTTTGTCACCCACGATCAGGAGGAAGCGTTCGCGCTGGCTGATCTGGTCGCGGTGATGAACAAGGGCAGGATCGAGCAGTATGGCACGCCGCAGGACGTCATCCGCGCGCCGCGCACGCCGTTCGTGGCCGAATTTCTGGAGCGCGCGCCGGGTGCGGCCCCATTGGCCTGAGGTGACGGGAACGGGCCTGACGGGAATACCCGTGCAGCTTTTTTGCCTGCCGGCCGTTATCGGAGACGAAGGGACGGTAGATGGGACCGGCAGGTTCCCGGCGGGAGGAACGATCTGGTTGAGCGGGATTGGCATATGCCGGAAACGGCGCGTTGTTCTTCAGTCGCACTGATTGCCGAAGATGAATGGCTGGTCCGCATGGGTATTGCGGATGCGTTGCTGAATGCGGGTTGGCAGGTGATCGAGGCGGCAACGGGGGAACAGGCGCTGGTGCTCGCAGACGGTGTGCGCGCGAACGGGGCCGGGGTCATCGAACTTCTGGTGACGGATATCGGGCTGGGCGGCGCGATGAACGGCTGGGACCTTGCAGAGGCGCTGCGCCTGAAGCGCCCGGATATCGCGGTGGTCTATGCTTCCGCAACGCCGGCGGCCGGGATACGCCAGGTTGCGGGCAGCGCCTTTGTGGAGAAGCCGTTCCGTATCGATACGCTGATGAAAATCTGTTCCCGCTTAACGGGCCATGGGGCGCCCTGCTGACAGTGCGGATCAGCGCGCGAGTGCAAGCAATTCCGTGACGAGATCGGCGGGCCGGCACAGCCGTGCGGTGACCTTGCCGCCGTCTTCAACGGCCACAACCGGGCGGTTGACCAGAATGGGATGCGCCGCCATCGCGTCGATCATCTGTGCTTCGCTGACATTCGCGCCGTCAAGGCCCAGTTCCTTGAACAGCCCCTCCTTGCTGCGGACGAGTTCGTGCGCCGGTGTGTTCATATGGCCAAGCAGTGAAACGATATCGGCCCGTGACAGCGGTGTTTTCAGATATTCGACGATTTCCGGTTCGTGTCCGGCCTCGCGGATCAGGGCGAGCGTGTTGCGCGATGTGCCGCAGGCCGGGTTGTGATAGATGGTGACCTTCATGCTGGTTTTCTCCGGCTGGGCATTCTTTGATCGGGGCGCTGTTCGGACAGGTGCCTGTGCTTCAGGCCCCTCTCGCTTCTGAACGCGGCACAAGTGCCCACACCTCGCCGGCGCGGCCTTCCGGCTTGTAGAACAATGCGGTTTCGGGATCGCGATTGCGATCCTTGAACGCATTCGCGCCGCGGCATTGGGCGAGGAAGGCGCGTTCCACTTCCTGTTCGATGTTCTGGGGAACCGGGCGGTCGTTTTCCTGGCGCAGCTTGCGGATCTTCTGCATCACGGACCAGCGGCGCAGGCCGCTCGGGTTCGGCTGCAGAACCGTGATCAGATCGAATAGATAGGAGCGCTTGCCGTCATCAGGAACCGTGGCCACAAGCGAATCCGCGTGGCGGAAAACCTCTACCATGTCGTCGTCATACCTCACTGCGTCGTTCATTCTGTACCTTTCCTCAAATACGAACCCTCTGGCTTTCCGCGGAGGCCATCCTCCGTGCCTGCGAAAAAGGCAGGCGCCTGAAAGGCCGCCGGGCGGCAGGCGCGTCCTGAAAGGGGATTGTCGTCTTGTCCGGGCGCGGGCCGAAGCGAGCGGCAGATGGGGCAAGACACGCGCATATCCGGCGGAATTCCACCGTGGCCATGAGATATAGTCCGGCCACGCCAAAAATACAATCGCGAGTGGGGTTTATGGCAATTCCGGGGCACCGGCCTGGCACCTTTTCAGGCGGAATCCATGGCCGGACCAGCGGCAGCCGGGCTGGCGGCAAAATGTCCCCGCTGCGATTCGTGTGCGGATCGATTCTGCCGTTCGGGGACTGTTTGATGTGACTCGCGTCACATTATGCCGGGATGGAGGGCGCTAGAACAGGGGCCGTCACCTGACCCCTGATCCTTGGAGATCACCCCATGAACCGCACCCTCTCCACCATCTTTGCGATTACGCTGATGGCGTTCGGCGCCCATGGCGCAGACGCACAGACCATCCAGGCCAGTCATGGCGTCCGGCAGGTTTCCGTGAGCTTCGCCGATCTCAATCTCAACAGTGATCAAGGCGTGGCCATCCTGATGAACCGGCTGGAATCCGCGGCCAGAACCGTTTGCGGACCGGAACCGGTCAATATGGACCTGACCGGCCGGGCCGCGTTCAAGGCCTGCAACGATCGCGCGCTTGGCGCGGCGGTTGCCGATGTCGGATCGCCGCGTCTTCTGGCGATGTACGGCAAGGCCCCCCGCACGCGGATCGCTGCGAAGTAAGATTTCCACCGTCCTTACGCGGGCAGTGAAATGTGCATTGCCCGCGCCATTTTCTTGACCATGACACCTGTTATAATTCCATCGCTTCGGCGGACAGATGCTCGCGACCGGGAGACGCAAATGTCGGCAGATATTCAGATCGACGTCACAAGCCTGCTGCGTAAGAATGCCGTATTCGGCGTGTTGTCGCCCGAGCGGCTCAAAGTCTTGGCGGCAACGGGATTTCCGGTGCGCCTCGAAAAGGGCATGCGCGTTTTTTCGGCTGGCGACACCTCGCATTGTGTTTATGCGGTGCTGAACGGCGAACTGGAGGTGACTTCGGCATCGCCCGATGGCCAGGAAGTCTGGCTGGCGCGGCTGACGCCGGGCGCACTGATCGGCGAGATGGGGGTGCTCGACGGTGCACCGCGCTCTGCCGATGCCACGGCCCAGCGCCGTACCACGTTGTGGCAGATCAACCGTCTGGCCATTCTGGAGGCGCTGAAGGCGGAGCCCAACGCGGCACTGGCGCTGCTTTCGCTGCTGGCACAGCGGCTGCGTGCGGCCGACGCCCTGATGCACCGGACCGCGACGCTCGACCTGGGCGGGCGGCTGGCGCGCCTTCTGCTCGACGAGAGCGGCAGCGGGCGCATCACCTTCTCGCAGGGTGAAATGGCCCGGCTGATCGGTGCCTCGCGTGAGCGGGTCAATCGCAAGCTCGCCGAATGGCGTCATAAGGAATGGATCGACACCGGAACGGCCGGGCTGACCGTGCGCAATCGCAATGCCCTGCGTGCGCTGTGCGAGAACGGGGCGGCGCTTTAGGGACCGAACGGGGTAGCTGCGGTACCGTTGCGGGAATCGACCGGCCCGCGGAATTCCATCATAATCGGCCGTTTCGTCAGGGGCCGGGCAGATGCGTTGTTCCATATGTCAGAGCGAGAATGCGGATGGTAGCCGCTTCTGCCGCTCCTGCGGGACAGCGCTTCTGGTGACGTGCATACGGTGCGGTCATCAGAACGATGCGCGCGATGCGTTCTGCCCTTCCTGCGGGCAGGCCAATACCCAGATCGACAGCCAGATGAAGGCCGCGGACCATGGCGAGCGCAAGCTGGCCACGGTTCTGTTTGCCGATATCGTGGGTTCGACACAGTTGATCGCCGATCTCGACCCCGAACTGGCGATGGAGCGGCTGCGCCCTGCCGTGGCCGCGATGGGGCAGGCGGTACAGCGTTACGATGGCACCATCGCACGCACCCTGGGCGATGGGGTGATGGCGCTGTTCGGCATTCCCTTTGCGCAGGAAGCCCATGCGCTTCTCGCCTGCAAGGCGGCGCTGGCGATGCAGGCGGCGCTGGCGGGGGAGGAGGGGCTTGCCATTCGCGTCGGCATCCACTCCGGCGAAGTGGTTTCCGGATTTGAGGAGGAGTTGACGCGGGAGCGCGCCGCCCATGGCCCGGTGATCCATATGGCAAGCCGGCTGGAACATATGGCCGAGCCCGGCGGAGTTTATATTTCGGAAGACACCTTCCGGCTGGTGCGGCCTTATTGCGATGCGCAGTTGCTGGGTCAGCATGAAATTCGCGGTTTTGCCCGGCCCATCGGGGTGTTCCGGCTTCTGGGCCTCAGGCCGGCGGTGGCCAGTCAGCAATTCCGCCGCGCGGGCCTTGGCACCTATCGCGGGCGCGAGCGCGAAATGCAGATACTGGAAGAAGCACTGAACCGCGCCGAGCGTGGTGAAGGCCTCGCCATCGGCATTTCCGCCAGCCCCGGCCTCGGCAAAAGCCGGCTGTGTTTTGAATTTTCCGAATGGTGCCGCGGCCAGCTCGTCACCGTGCTGGAGGCACGGGCGCCCACTTACGGTTATGCCGGCCCGTTGCAGGCGATTCTGGAATTCCTGCGTTCCTTCTTCCGCATATCACCGCAGGACGATGCCGGAACCGCGCGGGCGCGCATCGCCTGGCGCCTGGACGAGCTGAACCCGGAACTGGCGAGCGAGCTTCCGATCCTGTCGGAATTTCTGGGGGTCGCGGAAGAGGACGGCGCGCTGGAACGGCTGGACCCGAAGGTGCGCCGCGCGCGCCTGCGCAATGCGGTGATCAAATTGCTGCGCATGGGCGGGCATTCGCTGTCAGTCATCCTGATTGAGGATGTGCACTGGCTGGACGAGGCGAGCCAGGAGTTCGTTCCGGCTCTGGTCGAGGCGGTGCGCGGCACCAATCTTTTGCTGCTGTTGAATTATCGTTCGTTCTACAAGGCGGCATGGATGAATTCGCCCGGCTTCACCGAGATCGAGCTGGACGAGCTTGATGGCGATGACGTGGCGGCGATGATCGAAGAACGCATTGGCCGCCATCCCTCGACCCGCGACATCCGCAAGCAGGTTGCCGAACGCAGCGGCGGCAATCCCTTCTTCGCCGAAGAGTTGATCCGTGCACTGATCGATGGCGGTACGGTGTGGGATGAGAACGGCCGCTATATCGCCGCGCACACAGCCGGGGCGGACAATATGCCCTCCACCGTGCAAAGTGTGGTCGGCGCCCGTATCGACAGGCTGGAAGAAAGCGAAAAGCGGGTGCTGCAGATCGGCGCCATCATCGGGCGCGAATTTCCGCTTGCGGTTCTGGAACCGCTGGCCGGTGTTTCGCCGGAGACATTGCTGTCGATCCTCGGGCGGCTGTGCGAAACCGAGTTCCTGCACAAGGATGGAACGGAGCAACGGCCGTCCTATGCTTTTCAGCACCCGCTGGTGCAGGAAGTGGCCTATGTGACGCAATTGCGTTCGCGTCGTGTTGCCCTTCATGCCGCGGTGGCACGCGCCCTCGAATCCTATCACGCCGACAGGGCCGAAGAATTCGCCAGTGTGATCGCCCACCACTATGAGGCCGCGGGCGAAGCCGCCACGGCAGCCAGCTATGCCGCGCGCGCGGCGTTCTGGGTCGGTTCGCGCGATGCGGGCCAGGCATTGAAATACTGGCGCAAGGTGCACGCACTGCTGGAGGGCGAACCGCGCAAGGCCGATACCGATCCGTTGCGGATTCTGGCCAGCGGCCAGATCATCAATTTCGGCTGGCGCGAGGGGATGAGTGCCGCCGAAGCCGCCCCTTATGTGGAGCGGGCGCTGGCGCTTGCGCGTGAAGCGGAAAACATTTCCGCACAGATGCTGTTGCTGGCGGGCTATGGCCGTATCCTGACGGCGACCGGTTCCGCCGATGGTTATGTCGCCCAGGTGCGCGAGGCTCAGTCCCTGCTGGCGTCAAAGGCGGATGCGGGGCAAAAGGCGTTGATCAGCGCCTTTCTGTGCCAGGCCTACAGCCATGCCGGGCGCCTGCGCGAGGCTTTGACCGCGAACAATGAAGCCATGCTGGGTGTCGCCTCCGTCAATGCCTTCGAGGAGCGGGTGCTGGGTTTCAATGTGGAGCGCTGGGTCCGCAGCCTGAAAGGCTCCATCCTCGTCAATATGGGCCGCTTCGATGAGGCGGCGGCAGAACTGCACAGCCTGATCGCCGACGAAATGCTTTCGCACGATCCGACCGTGCAGTTCATTCCGCATATGGCACTGGTCGAAATGGCGTGGCTGCGCAATGACGGGGTAACCGCGCAGGTGCATAGTGCGCGCGTGCGCCAGATCGCTGCGGAAAGCGACATTCCCTATCTGCTGGTGCATGCCGATGCGGCGGAGGGACTGGCAAAATCTATTGCGGGCGATCAGGCGGGTGCCATTGCGGCGCTGACGCAGGCGATGCAATACACCCGCGAGGCGCGCGTGGCGCTTGATTATGAGCCGGAGATTCTCGCCAATCTCGCCGAAGTGTATCGCCGGGCCGGTGCGCTGGATGATGCCGCACGCGGCGCGCGCGAAGCGATCGAGATTGCGCAGAAGCGCGCGGTGCGGCTGTCGCAATGCCGGGCGACGCTGACACTCGCCGCTGCATTGGCTGGGCACAATGATGGCGATGCCGGTGCATTGGCGCTTGCGGCGGATCGTTTGATCGAGGATTGCGGTGCACTCTATTTCCGCCAATTGCCATCGGCGCAGGCGCTGCGGCAGATCGCGGCTGCCTGATCAGGCTGAAAATCGTACCAGCAGCGTGAACTCCCGCAAGCCGTAGCCGGTGACGGTTTCGACTGTTGCCTCCTTTATCGCCGCGCAATGGGCTTGCCACATACCGTCCGGGGCGCGGTAAAGGCCCGGCACGTCCGGCGCGTGATGGGCGATGAAATTGACTGCGAAGCCAAGCCTGCTATGAGCCCCCATATCGCTCAGGCAATCGGCAATATGGGTGTGCCATGTTTCGGCCGCGCAATCGGCCATCACGTTGAAGATGCCGCTCGCCAATGTGTAATCGGCCATTGCCGCGCAGCCTTTGCGGTTGACGAACGTCGTAGCCGGACGCCCGGCCCATATTGCGCGCGCTTCCGCGATCATCGGTGCGCAAAGATCGGTGCCGGAATAAGTCACGCGGCAGCCGGGATGAAACTGATCGAGGTGGGCGATCAGCGCGCCATAGCCGCAGCCGACATCGTTCAAGGAAAACGCGCGCGAGAAGTTGCACAGTTTCAACAATTGCACGAAACGCAGATCCTGCGCGGCGCGGCTTTCCCAATCCACCCCGCTGGGGGTGGCGCCGTGCCGCGACAGGGTGGCCGCGTAATGCCGCGCGGTGACCGTGACCGCGTCGCCGCCGCCTTTCCGGGCCCGCATGGCTCAGCGGGTGGGCCGGCGCCTGGGCGCAATCCCGGATTTGATGACCGGTCTGGCTGGAATGGTCGGCACCGAGATGACCAGATAGGTCTCATGGGAAAAGCTGAGCGGGGTGCCGCGGCTGACACTGACACCGGGATTGTCCGCCCGCAGATGCCAGGTGAAGTAAACCGGCAGCGGCGCTTTCGACGACAGGTTCTGTTGCAGAGCCCCGATCACCCGGTCATGCCCGTTCTGGCCCTTGGCATCGGACGGGACCTTCTTCAGGTTTTCGAGATAGGCGAACCAGCCCTTCCGGTCTTTCTGGTCTGCCGGCAGGATGTTGAGCAGGGCTGCCGTGTGCCTCAGCGCCTTGCCGTCATTGAAAATCTGAAACTCCTTGTGCAGGGCGACCATCAAGGTGAGTTCGTCGCCGGGAGAAAAACGCTGGTTCAATTGCGACTGGATACGCGGGACCGAATGGTCGGCGACGAGTTTGCCCATGGGCGTGCCCCCAAAAAAATTGATGAAGCCGGAATTCTAATGCACACAAACCTGTTCATCCAGTTGCCATGGTTACACCCCGGTTACGGCCGTGCGGGCAAACTGCCACGGCCTGCCCGCGGCCATGGGTGGGAATAAGGTCAACCACCCAACCACGGCGCCCCCCGATGGGTGCGCGTCTGCGCGCTTTCCGCGCGGGCATGTCTGCCGTTGGGGCTTGGATCGGTACCGCCGTTCTGGTGAAGTGCACAAAAGATATGCAGCCAATGGGAGGTTTGCGATGGCCGGAAGCACTGGGGCCGAATGGCCCGTCATGAGCATCGCCGAGACACGAAAGGTGCTGACGGCGCCTGGAATGCCGTTCGAGATGGAGACCTTGACGATCCGCGGTATTCCGACCCGGGTCTACAAGAACGCGCCGCCGCATTTGCGCGCCGTGCTCGATCAAAGCCGCCAATGGGAAGATCGTGAAATCCTCGTCTATGAGGGCGAACGGCTGACCTATGGAGACCACTACCGGGCGGTCTCTGCGCTTTCGCGTGTTCTGACAGAGCGCTACGGCCTGAAGAAGGGCGATCGCGCCGCCATCGCCATGCGCAATTTTCCGGAATGGTCCATTGCGTTCTGGGCGGCGATCGCGATCGGTGCGGTGGTCACCCCGCTCAATGCCTGGGGCACGGGTGACGATCTTTCCTATGGCATTTCCGATTCCGAGGCCAAGGTCGCCGTCGTCGACGCCGAAAGGCTGGAGCGTTTGCGCCCATATCTGTCGCATCTGGCGCTGGCCGGATTGGTCGCCGTGCGCACCCCGGCCGATCAGCTTGGCTCGGCCGAAGCGCTCGAAGCGCTGATCGGTCCGCCTTCGCAATACAAATCGCTGCCCGACACCCCGCCGCCCGACAATGGCATTCAGCCGGAAGACGATGCGACGATCTTCTATACTTCGGGAACGACGGGGCGGCCCAAGGGCGCGCTCGGCACCCATCGCAACATCATGACCAATCTCATCAATGTCGGCTACGGCACATACCGCGCGATGCTGCGGCGGGGCGAGGCTATTCCAGAGCCCGATCCGAATGCGCCGCAAAGGACGATGCTTTTGCCGGTGCCGTTCTTCCACGTCACGGGCTGCCATTCGGTGCTGGTGCCCACCATGGCGGCGGGCGGAAGGCTGATCCTGATCCATCGCTGGAATCCGGAACATGCGCTTGAACTGGTCGAGAAGGAGCGCATCAACGCGGTGACCGGCGTCCCCGCCATGATGTGGCAATTGCTCGAATCGCCCGATTTCACAAGACGCGATCTCTCGTCGCTCGACGGGCTGACCTATGGCGGGGCCGCGGCGGCACCCGAATTGACCCATCGCATCCGCAAGATCTTCCCCAATTTCTTTCCGGGGCAGGGCTATGGCGCAACCGAGACGTCGTCCGTCGCGACCGCCAATGCGGCCGAGGATTATCAGCGCAAACCCGAAAGCGTCGGCCTGCCGCCGCCGGTGAACGACATCATGATTGCCGATGAAAACGGCAAGGAAGTGCCGCGCGGCGAAAATGGAGAAATCTGGATCAAGGGTCCGAATGTCGTGAAGGGCTATTGGAACAAGCCCGAGGCGACCGCCGCGGCTTTCACCGATGGCTGGTATCACACCGGCGATGTCGGCACGATGGACGATGAAGGCTTCGTCTTCGTCAAGGACCGCATCAAGGATATGCTGATCCGCGGCGGCGAAAACATCTATTGCGTGGAGATCGAAGGCGCGCTTTTCACCCATCCCGCCGTGATGGATGCGGCCGTTGTCGGCATACCGGACAAGGTGCTGGGCGAAGTGGTAGGCGCCGTTGTGCGGCTGAAGCCCGGCCAGAAAACGACCGACGCCGAACTGAAAGCCCATGTCGGAAAATTGCTGTCGGCCTACAAGGTGCCTGTGGTGATCGACATCCGCACCGAAGACATGCAGCGCAACGCCAGCGGCAAGATCTTGAAGAACGTGCTGCGCGAGGAGATCGTGCCGCTTTATAAAACCGCCTGAGATGCGACAATGCCGCTATGTTCGGGGTGGCGCTTCAGCCACGCCCGGGCATAGCCGCACAAGGGCACGATGTGCGCGTTTTCGGCTTTGGCCTGCGCCACGATGGCTTCCATCAGCCGCCCGGCCGTGCCTTTGCCGCGCAGTTCCGGCGGTGCTTCCACATGCCGGATGATGAGATGGGAACCCTCGCGGCGGTAATCGGCAAAAGCGGTGTAACCGTTTTCACGCAGTTCGAAGCGTTGGCGGGCGGTATCGTCGGTAAGGTCTTGCATGCGTGTCTCCGGCATCACAAGGATTTCAGCCACTCCAACAGATAAGTATTGACCGCCTCAGGACGTTCCTGTTGGGTCCAATGGCCGCAGCCTTCCAGCAGGTAGGCGCCACGCAGGTCGGGCACGAATTTTCGCATCGCGGTGATGGGGTCGCCCATGCCCAGCATGTTGAAGGCCAGATCGCGCGTGCCGCTGATGAAAAACGCGGGCTGTTCGATTTTGCGATCTGCGAATTTTTTTAAATATTCGAAATCACGCGCATGATTGCGATAGCGGTTGATCGGCCCGCGAAAGCCGGAGCGTTTGAACTCTTCTTCGTAGTAATCGAGATCGGATTCGCTCAGCCATGCCGGAAAGGGATCGGGATCAGGCAATCCGTCCAGCAGCCTTGCATCCGCGCCCTTGTTTGTGGGCCAGGTGCCGTTTGGCGCATCGCCGGAAATGGCATAGTAAAACTGGCGCAGGAAGCGGCGCGGATCGGCCTCGGCTTCCGCTTCGGCCACGCCCTCTTTCTGGAAATAAGCCTGATAGAAAAACTTGCCGCGGCGGGTGAAGATTTCATCGAAGATTTCGTTAAAGGGCCGTGTACCGCTGCCCAGATAGGGAACGGAGAGACCGGCGACCGCCCGCACCCGGTCCGGCCTGACAAGGGCGGTGTTCCACACGATGGGGGCGCCCCAGTCGTGGCCGATCAGAATGGCCTTGCCGCCTGGATTCAATTTCTCGATCAGATGCGCCAGATCGGCGATCATGTGTTCCATGGCATAGGCCGCAACCGGTTGCGGTTTGCCTGAACCGCCATAGCCGCGCACGTCGATTGCGCAAGCCGTGAAACCGGCTTTGGCAATCGGCCCGATCTGGTGGCGCCACGAGAACCAGGATTCGGGAAAGCCATGCACCATGATAACGGGTGGGCCGCTGCCTTCGACCACCGCGCGCATGCGGTTTCCGGGAAGGTCGAAGAACTGATAATTGGGTGTCATCGCATCGTTGCCTTTTGGATTTGTCAGCGGCCCTGGAAGTTCGGTGTGCGCTTCTCCATGAAGGCGAGCATACCTTCGCGCGCATCCGCCGTTTTCAGGAGCGGCAGAAGCTGCAGGAAGACGTGATGAACATGATCGTTGAAGGTTTCGCTTTGTCCCATGCGCATCATGCGTTTGGCCGCCTGGACCGCGAGCGGCGCATTGGCGGCGATTTCCAACGCGATCTCCCGCGCACGGCCGAGGCAATCGGCGGCGGGTGTCACTTCGCTGACCAGGCCCATTTCAAGGCACTGCGCTGCTGAAAGCGTGCGGCCGGTGAAGATCAGTTCGGCGGCTTTCGACCAGCCGATCAGGCGCGGCAGGAACCAGGTGCCGCCCGATTCCGGCACCACCCCACGCTTGCAGAAGGCGGCGGCCAGCTTGGCATTGTCCGCCATCACACGGATGTCGCAGCCGAGTGCGGTGTCCATGCCATAGCCCGCCGCCGAACCGTTCAGCGCGCAGATGGTCGGTTTTTCCATATTGAACAGCACGGTGGGCGGGGTTGCGCGCAGGTCGAGATTGGTGGCCTGCACCGCGCCGCCGGAGATGCCGCTGCCGTCATTGCGGGTGGCCTCGGAGAGGTCGAGGCCGGCGCAGAAGGCGCGGCCCGTGCCGGTCAGGATCACCGCGCGGACGTCGTTGTCCCGGTCGGCTTTCAGCAGAAGGCTCGTCAACTGGTCCAGCATCGGCCGCGAGATCGTGTTCATGCGATCCGGCCGGTTCAGCGTGATGGTCGCGATATGGTCGGCGACGGCGTAAAGAACCTCGCTGTCAGCAGCAATGTTGCGGGCGGCGGCGGGCTGTGTGGATGCGGTCATGGGGCGCCTCGAATGGTGGAGGCGTCATTGGATCACAAGTTTTGGCTCGGCGCGATGCGGTGGCAGCGCCGGCAGCCGGGATTCAGGGTAGGTGGGGTCAGTATGCGCCGCGGCTTGAAACGACGGCGGGAACGGTCCTGACGATGATGTTCAGATCAAGCAGCAGCGACCACGTCAGGGCATAGCGCACATCCATGGCGACACGGCGGGCATAGCTGAGGTCATTGCGGCCGCTGACCTGCCACAGCCCGGTAATGCCCGGCATACAGGCGAGATACCAGCCCGCATGCTCACCATAAAGCTCCAGCTCATGATGGGTTACGGGCCGGGGCCCGACCAGGCTCATTTCCCCGCGCAGGACATTCACGATTTGCGGCAGTTCATCGAGACTGGTGCGGCGCAGGAAGTGGCCGATCAAAGTGATGCGCGGATCGTTGCGCAGTTTGAAATCGCGGGCCCATTCTTCGCGTGCGGCCGGATCGTTCTTGAGAATCTGTTCCAGTTTGCGTTCGGCGTTCGGCACCATGGTGCGGAATTTCAGGCAGCCGAACATGCGCCCGGCACGGCCGACACGCGATTGCGTGTAGAAAACCGGACCGCCATCCAGTTTTACCAGGACGGCGATCAACGCCATGAACGGCAGGAGAAGGGGTAATATCGCGATGCAGAGGGCGATGTCGAAGCCACGTTTCAGCCGGTTATAGGCTGGCGAGAAAACTTCACCGACATTGAAACCCGGCGCGCGCAGAGCAACGTCGCGAACTTCCATATTCATGCGGCCCCGCACACTCTACTAGCGGTTTCAATTGCCAATCCCCGGAACCTTCCAGAGCGGCTCGTCTGCAATCCTCCCCCATGCAACGAACGGCCGGTCAGTGTGGGTTCTGAACGACCGTGCCCCAGCCCGGTATCGGCGGCCGCTTGATTATCGGCTCTCATTTTTAACCGAGGGAAAAGGACCAAAATCATTTTTGCCTGTCAAGGAAATTAAAGGCCGTGGACGGATAGTTTGGAAGTGTGCAGCATGAAACAATCGCATTCATGCATGCAGTGCCTAACAAATCGTAAGTGTTCCGTAAGCTATTCATCTTTGTCACAATATTCCGAAGAAACGCACAGTTCCGACACAGTTTTGACAAACTCGCTAATCGCATGTTAACGGCGCCAATTCGATAGAAAGATGTGAATGTCTTTTGCCTATGTTTCAGGCATCCTCTCCTATCACTCCGGCAAAGCGTAAAGCATAGCGATGCCGTCATGTTTCGTGCGGACGCTGTCGCGCAGGCAAGATTTTAATATCGGTATGAGATATTGGGGCGGCAAATGTTGCGTTTTCGCTACAGTTGGTGGCGCCCCCGCTCTGGATAGCCGTTGTATTCTGATCGCCGGCCCCAGTGCCATGGCTGGGCAAGGGATTGAGTTTTCTTTCAAAATTCCGTATTCGCGATTCTGCTGCGCAGGCATCCGGATCAGCTGGAACGGCCATGCCGCGTATTTTCCGGCCCGTCCTGTCCCGTCTTGTTGTGGCGTGGCTGGGCCACAGTTAAGTGGTGAGACCGAATGGGCGCGCGGCATGTGAGGACGAATACCAATCGGGCATGGTTTGCTACGGCTGGTATTGTCGTTTTGGCGTGGTTTTTTTCCGCCGGTTTGGCCACTGCCTCACCCTGGGCCGAAGTGGGGGACGATCAGCTTCGGGCTGACATCAATCTTCTGGCGGCCTCCGGTGTGATCGACAATGTCACAACCCAGTGGCCCATTCCGTGGGGCGGTGTGCTGGCCCGGCTGGACCAGCCGGATTCCCTGAAAGGGCAACCGGCTTATGTCGTGGCGGCAGCCCAGCGGGTTCATGATCGCGGCTATGCCGAAACCGGCACCGGGCGAATCCGCTACAACGCCACATTCGATCTGACCAACAATCCGAGTGTGGTGCGCGGATTCGAGACCACGGCCCGGCAGGATGTGCAGGGCATGGCGTCCGCGGAACTGACACTCGACAGCACGGCGATCCGTCTGGCAGTCGGTGCACGCTCCACCAACCCGCGCGACCATCAGGTTCTGGTACTCGACAATAGCTATATCGCACAGCGCATCGGCAATGCCGCGGTCTATGCCGGTTACATGACCCATTGGTGGGGACCGGGTCATTTTTCTGCGCTGTCGCTTTCCAATAACGCACGCCCTTTTCCGCAGGTCGGCATTACGCGGATTTCGACTGCGCCGTTTGAGAGCCCGTGGCTTTCCTGGATCGGTCCCTGGCAGGCCGAGTTCTTTGTCGGCTGGCTGGATGGGCCGCGGGTGGTGCGCAATACGCTCTACAACGGCTTGCGCGTCACGTTCAGCCCGCTGCCGGGGTTGGAAATCGGTCTTGCCCGCACCGACCAGTTTTGCGGCGAGGGGCATGTCTGCAAGCCCATCGCCACCTATTTCAATTTTACCAATGACCCCGGACATCCCAGCCCCACCAACGATGAAGGGGTGTTCGATGTCCGTTACACCAACAAAATCCGCAATGTACCGTTCGAGATCTACACCCAGATCATGAACGAGGATTCAAGCCCGATCACCCATTCCGGATCGAGCCATCTGTTCGGTGCCAGTATCTGGCTGCCATTTTCCGAAGCGACCGCGCGGCTGACAGTGGAGTATACCGATACTGTCGCGACACGGGATATTTTCAGTTTCGGAAATTACCTCTACGGTTTCACCTATAACAATTTCATGTATGCGGACGGCATGCGCTATCGCGGCAATGCAATGGGTTTCAGCCTGGACAATGATTCGCGCCTGGCCACGGTGCAGTTCAGCATGATTGACAAACGCAATGTTACTTATTCGCTGACCTATCATCATGCAAATGTCTCGTCGGCCAATCCAATATCCCGCGGTATGAATGTACTGACGCCTGTGCCCGTCACCATCAATATGGGTGAGGCGCGGTTGAGCGTGCCTTACAGCACCATGCGGTTTCAGCTTGTGGGCCGCCTTCAGGACAATCAGTTGCCGCCCGATCATGGTTTTGCCGCCGCTGTGGAAGCAATCGTCAGTCTCAATCTCTAATCTGGCCGCACACCGCCGGGAATGCTTGCGGCGGCAAGGCGGTATGTTATGAAGTTGCCGCAATCCCGAGGGTATCGCATGGCTGGTCAAGGCTTGAGCCCGTGCCGGAAGGAAAGGCGCTTTGCCCGCGCCTTACGGATTTCGGCCCGCATAGGCCTTGGGCTCGCCCTTACGGCCTGTGTGGCACTGGGCTTCGCGCCCAGCGGTGAAGCCCAGACCGGGGGTCTTGGCGGCGATATTTCCGGCATCCTGCAACAGATGCAGAACAACGGCACGCAGGGTATTACCGTGCCGTCGTCCGCACGACAGCCTCAGTCCCAGACAATTCAGGCGCCGAGTGGCCCGCCGCCTGTCACTGTGCCCTCTCGTGTTGAACTGGTGATGTCGAAACGGGCCGGCCTGCCGCTGCGCCAGTTCGGCTATGATGTCTTCACCGGCATGAATCAGGTCACCGTTCCGCAAGTGGGGTCGGTGCAGGGCTATTATGTTCTCGGGCCCGGCGATCAGCTTCACATCAGCCTGCGGGGACAGGAAAATGCCGCCTACGACGTGTATGTGGGCAATGACGGCAATGTAACCCTGCCGAAGCTGCCGCCAGTTCGCGCGGCCGGCCGGACCTTCTCGGATTTTCAGGCTTCGCTCGAAGCGGCCGTGAAGCAGGCTTATGTCGCCACCAGTGTCTATGTCTCGGTCGGCCAGTTCCGGCAGATCAATGTGACTGTGGCTGGTGAGGTCAATGCGCCGGGCGTGAAACAACTGACCGGCATGTCTTCGCCGCTGGATGCGCTGATCCTGGCCCTCGGTGTGAAGAATTCCGGCAGCCTGCGCAATATCAAGATTCTGCGCGGCGGGCGGACCATTCCCTTCGATCTTTATCGCACGCTTCTGGTGGATAGTACCGCGCGCCCCGTTCTTCTGACCGATGGCGACCGCATCGTGGTGCCGCCGGTGGGCAAGGTGGTGGCGGCGAGCGGCTGGGTCGGCCGGCCGGGCATTTTCGAACTGGCGCCCGGGCAGGACCGGATGCCGCTGAGCGAGTTGTTGCGGTTGGCGGGGGGGCTGCAGGTACGCGGTGCCTATCGTTATTCGCTGTTGACGACGGGTGCGGGGGGCGCGCGCGCGATGGATGCGCTGACCTCGCTCAAAGGTGAATATGCCAAGGACGGTGACGTCCTGTTTGTGGAGCAGGCTGTCAGCACGGAGGAAGGATCGTTCCAGCTATTGGGGCCCACCAGCCTCGCCGGTTCCTATTCCCTTTCCAAATATTCGACATTGGCCGACCTTCTGCGTTCACCCGGCGCGATGGGGCAATCGCCCTATATGCTTCTGGGCGTGATTTCGCGCATGGATCCGCGCACGCTTCAGCGCAAGGTGGTGGGGTTCTCACCGACCGAAATTCGTGACGGCCGTGCCAATATAACCCTGCAAAGCCGCGATATTGTGCGGGTGTTCAGCCGCAGCGAATTCGATCAGCTTGTCAATGCCGTGAATATCTATTCGGCCCGGCTCGATTATCTCGATGTGGTGAATCAGCCGGGTATGCTGGGGTCCGCCGCGGAGATTTCCGCCCATGCCCAGCAACAGGCGGTGAATGCCGCGATCTATGCTTCGGTCGTGCCCGGCGGTGGATTGAATCCGTATTGGCCGGGCATGTCGCAATACGCGACCAATATGGCCAATCCTGCTTTTGCAGGCACGATGACACCCAATGGAATGCAGGGTGGTGCCGTACCTGGGCAGAATCCCAATCTGCCCTTGCAACAGCAGGGGCAATATCCTGGCGTTGTTCCGGGCGCCACGCAAAATCCCTATGCGGTTGGTCAGGGCGCGATGGGCGCTGCCGCCCAGCCTTATGGAACAACAACCGGGCAAGTGCCGGGGCAGATACCGCAACAGACCTATCCGCAACTCTATCAGCAAAACCCGTATTACGGTGCGCAAGGCACCACTTATCCCACGACGGGTTATCAGGGCGCGGCGGGCTATCCGAATGCGACGGGCTATTCCAGTTATTTGCAGCGCATGGGTGTGAACGGCGTGCCCGCACCTGGGGCGCCCGGCTATTCGCAATATCTCTACGATCAGCGCCAGATCGCCTTGCAGCAGCAGAACGATCAGATTCAACAGGCAATCTCCGGCCCCTTTGCGCTGGACCAGCGGATGTCGAGCGAAGGCAACATTCCGGTGAATGCGGAGATCGTCAACGTCGCCCAGTTGTCGAGCCAGATCGGGGTGGCGCCTGACGTGATGATCAGTTTCCTTGCCGATCACCGGGTGACGTTGTCCGGTGCGGTACGCGGGCCGGGCACGTTCCTCGTTGGCGGGCCTGTTGCCCTGGAGGATCTGGTGGAATCCGCCGGCGGCCCGCAGAAGTGGACCGACATGTCGCGCGTGGATCTCCAGCGTACCCTGGTGAACACCAAAACCGGGCAATCGAAAACCACGCAATCCACCATCGCACTCGATGGCGCGAAGCTCGCGAGTGTGGAAGTGTTGCCGCGCGACACCTTCCGCTTCGATCCCGTCTATACCGATGCCGATCAGGGCACGGTGGCGGTGCAGGGTGAAGTGCGTTTCCCCGGCAATTTCAGTCTGGTGCGTGGGCAAAGGCTGTCCGAGCTGCTCAAACAGGCGGGCGGGCTGACGCCACAGGCCTATCCCTATGGCGCGGTGTTCCTGCGCAAATCGGCCGCCCAGGTGCAGCAGGACGGATATGAGCGTGCGGCGGAAGACATCCAGAAGCAGTTGATGATGGCCGTGGCCCAGGGTTCCACATCGAACACCGGCGCACCGAATGCGGACGCAGCGGCCTTCCTGCAGGGGCTTGTGCAGCAGCTGCATAACACGCGCGCATCGGGCCGCGTGACCGTGGTGGCCGATCCCGCCGTACTGGCGACCAAGCCGGAAGACGATGTGGTGCTGCAGCCAGGCGATTTCCTCTATATCCCGCAACGGCCGAGCGACGTTACCGTGGTGGGCGAGGTGTTGAACCCCGGCAGCTATCCGCAGGCCGCTATGCCGATGACGGCTACGTCTTCATCGTGAACCCGGACGGGTCTTCACGCCAGATGGACGCGGGCCTGTTCCACTTCAATTCGGATCAGCTTGCACCGGGCTCTCTGATCGTGGTTCCGCGCAATCTGCGCCCGACGGAATTTCAGCAATTGACGCTTCTCGTCAGCAAGGTGTTCTCCGACCTCGCCGTCGCCGCCGCATCGCTGTCGGTGGTGAGCCGGAACTGAAGGTGTGGACTTTTTGATGCCACTAGAATGTGTTCCACGAATACCGCTTACGCGCTTCAGCATGTTTGCTGAGAAGGAACAATGATGTCTGCGCCTCCATTTGCAGGTACGCGCGATCAGGAAACGCAAGGATCACGGCTTCACATTTGTCACGTGGCCTCCGCCCTAAAGGGTGGATCGGAAATTATGGTGAGCCAGCTTGTAGCTGCCCAGTGTCTTGCTGGCCACAAAGTTTCAGTTGTTTATTCACCAGTGCGCGACAGTCTGGAAGACTTTCGGCATCTGTTTCCAGAACCCGTTGAATTCATACCGTGGGAAGTTGGCCGCGAAATTAGCGTCAGTGCCGATTATCGGGCCTATGGAGAGATTCGAAAGGTTCTAGAGTCGCTTCGTCCTGCGATCGTGCATCTGCACAACGCCAAAGCAGGGGCTCTGGGCAGAATCGCCTGCAGGCGTCTTGATATTCCGTGCATCTACACACCGCATGGGCTTCCCTTTTTAAGAAGGGATACTAGCTGGTGGAAGCGCAAGCTGCATTTTCTTATGGAGTGGATGCTCTCTCTCTTCGGCGGACATTTGGTAGCGCTCTCGCCGAGCGAATATCGTTCCGTAAGGTGGATGCCTTGCGCAACTTCCATGATCTTCAACGGAGTGGATGTCAGTGCGATACAAGCACTTGCGTCGAACGCCGTTGTAGATCGAGTTGATAGGCGCTTTCGTATTGTCCTTTCCGGCCGTGTTGAAACACCGAAGAATCCGAAAGGTGTTGCTGAGATTGCTGCTCGATGCCCCTCCGATTGGGAATGGATATGGATTGGTGATGGATCGCTCCGGCATTTTCTGGATGAGGGTGGGCGATTTGCCGTAACGGGGTGGGTGCCTCGTGAGAAGGCGTTGGCCCTGGTCAAAAGCGCTGATGTTTTTTTGCAGGCATCACTCTGGGAAGGAATGTCGTTCGCGCTTTTAGAGGCAATGGCACTGGGCCGGATTTGTGTGGTATCCGATGCTGTCGGTAATCGTGATCTCATCGAAGCCCGTGTTACCGGATTCGTTTGTGATAAAACCGAAACATATGCGGCTGTATTGCGGCACGTTGCTGCAGATTTTGACAATGCAGCGCGTATGGGTGAGGCGGCGCAACGGCATGTTGCGGAACACTGCAACCTCGATGTCCTGTTATCGCGGTGGGCTGAGCTTTATGTGGATGTTCTGGCCCAGAGCAGCACAAATAGACGCTTTGATTTGAGAGGTATTGCGAATAAGAGTGCTCCGGCACGCCTTGTTTGAGCATAACCTAAGCGTGAACTAAAAGAGTATCTCAGTTTGCCGTGGTATGGGCCGTGGTTCGGAATGACGCCGTGCAAACACACATTTTATCAGACCGGTTCAGCAAACAAACCACTATCGTGGCGATCATTGTATTTTTGATATTTGGAAGCATCGCACCATTTGTGCTGCCTGGGCGTTTCAGCTTCGATGCGTCCAATATGGCGGATATCGCTCAGGACTTAATCATTGGGAATGACCCCAGCTTCAATGTAATCGCGGGCCTTATTCGAATATTCTCCCTTCCTGGGTTGACGGTTATGGTTCAGGCGGGCGGCGTCGGTGTGATTATCTATCTAATTTCGTCGCGCCGCTTTGTGTCGACCATGGCGATAGCGCTTTTCAGCATCGCCCTAGCGGCTGCCCTGTCTTTGGTGCGGCCGCAGAAGGAACTCCTGGTCCTCCTATTATCGGCGGCGTGTGTAGCCGCAATCATCCGATGCAAGACGGAGAGGCGTGCGCTCTTTGTGTGCGTAATTGCCTACGCCGTTTATCTCGCGGTCAGCTTGAGGCCATACTACATCCTCATAATTGGTGTGATCGCGGGGCTGTCCGCGTTCTCGCGCCTTTCACGCCCGATCAAATGTGCCGTCGTAATGGCGATTGCGATTGGTGGCTTTTTTATTCCTGCACAGATATTCGATCTCCTGCGGCTTTCTCGTGATGCCGTGAATGAGTTCCGTGTATTTTTTCCGGAGGTCCCGGGGAATCGCTCCGCCTTTTTTAATCCCCTGCAGGATCCGAGCTGGATCGGATTCCTGGGCAACTACATCTATGCCATCGTGCGGCTCAATTTTCCGCTTCTGTTTTCTCAAACCCCCAGTGAAGCCGTGCTGACGTTGTATGCTGGGCTATGGTTCTACGTCATGTGGGTGGCCGGCAGAGCAGGCGATTGGCGTGCCCGGTTATCTGTTCGGCTGATGATGTCGCATTTGTTGGTCCTCTGGATATTCGAACCCGATCTGGGAAGCTATCTCCGCCATTTTTCATCATGCGTACTCTACCTTGGTCCGATGCTGCTTGCGGTCGAGAGCCGTTGGTTGGCACGGCAGTGGACAGCCGGGCCGGTTCCTTCATCGCTCGGCTCGTCAGCCGCACTGGCCTGAGGGTTCGCAAGTCACCGAAATGGCTTATTGCAGTCGCGGCACGATTGACTTATTGGTTGATGTACGGTGCCCCTACTGCTCTGGAGTGTCCTTGTTCCCGCGGCACCGGATTTTGCCGGGGTGCACTGATCTGGCTTTAAGGGGGTGATGCACGCGGACCGAAAGTATTCTGCGCCTTAACAAGATTGTAGGAAGCGGGCGCCTGAAATTCGCTGCTGCATATGCGCGTGCCCACAATGGCTTCGACACCAGTCGCGCACGAAGTCGTTTAAACGCTTGGCAACATGACGTCTGACAGATGGAAGCTGTTGGTCGACCAAAGACTAAAAGTTGAGGGGGCGTACCTGTGACTGCGCGGCTGACCACTCGGTTTTGCAGTGTGGACTTTGGCGAGTTTACCTAACGGTTTGATTATCCACATTGATGTCCGTCTGGCTTAAACCCAAGTGTGGTCGACTTTTCGCCGATACGCCGGTCACGCCAATGTATGCCGCCAGAAAGCTGAGGGCGAAAGCGATAGCGCCGAATATGATCTTATTGATAAGAACAGGGGTCGTAGACATACGATCAATAATATTTGCTGCGTAAGGGCCGGTTACTTCGGCGGCCATCAGGGAACGCTCCTGTTCTAATAGCAACTGGTTGAGAGCGTTGCGACGGCTGACTTCCGATTCAACGCGCAAGCGATTCTGCAGATATGAAACAGTGTTGGAAAGTCGTGTCTGTGCGTCATGCTGGATGATCGAATCATTTGTTTTGAGCAAGAGATTAAGGAGTTGAGCCGCGGTAGCCGGATCTCGCCATTCT
>JAFKEW010000056.1 GCA_017308375.1 Alphaproteobacteria bacterium | reverse complement strand
GAAACCCCGGCCGTCGCCCCGCTGGTGCCGTTGGGGCAGGGCCTCCACCTGCTGGAGCTGTTTCACGGCCCCACGCTCGCCTTCAAGGATGTGGCGATGCAGTTGCTGGGGCGGATGTTCGCCCGCGCGCTGGCCGAACGCGGGCGGCGCGCCACTGTTGTTGCCGCCACCTCGGGCGATACCGGCTCTGCCGCCATCGCCGCCCTTGGCGGCATGCCCAATCTCGATGTCTTCGTGCTGCATCCCAAGGGCCGGGTGAGCGAGGTTCAACGCCTGCAGATGACCACCGCCCCGTTCGGCAATGTGCACAACATCGCGCTTGAAGGTTCGTTCGACGACGCACAGGCCATCGTCAAGGCGCTGTTTGCCGATACCACCTTTGCGAACGATGTGAACCTCACCGCCGTCAATTCGATCAACTTCGTCCGCATCGCAGCGCAGATCGTCTATTACTTCACCGCTGCCGCCACACTCGATGCACCGCCCATTTTCGTGGTGCCGACCGGCAATTTCGGCGATGTTTTTGCGGGTGAGGCGGCGATGCGCATGGGTCTCGCGGCCGAACGCCTCGTCGTCGCCACCAATCAGAATGACATTCTTGCCCGTGCCTTGAACCGTGGTGTTTATGAAACGGGGGAGGTGCACGCCACCCTCAGCCCGTCGATGGACATTCAGGTGGCGAGCAATTTCGAACGCGCGCTGTTCGAGGCGTCTGGCCGCGACGCGGACTGGCTTCGTGGCGCGATGGCGGATTTCGCCCGCACCCGCCGTCTGGTGTTGCCCGACCCGGTCCGGCAATCGCTCGCGGCCCGCTATGCAGCCAGCCGCTCGGACGATGCCGAAACCCTTGCCACCATCGCGCGCATCTACCGGGACTGCGGCCGGCTGATCGACCCGCACACCGCGGTCGCGATGACGGCTGCGGAAGCCTATCGCGGCGGCGCCGCGCCCGTGGTTGTGCTCTCGACGGCGCACCCGGCAAAGTTCCCGGATGCGGTGCGCCGGGCCACCGGTCAAGTGCCCCCCTTGCCGCCGCGCCTCAAGGGCCTCTATGACGGGGTGGAGCGCGTTCAGACCCTGCCGAACAATCTCGAACAGGTGCGCACCTTTATCGCCAGCAGGCTCGACCGATGAATGTAGAAATCACCAAACTCTCCAATGGCTTGACGGTCGTAACCGATCCCATGCCACAATTGGAGAGCGCCTTTGTCGGGGTCTGGGTCAACGCCGGCGGCCGCAACGAGGTCCGGGCGGACATGGGCGTTGCCCATATGCTGGAGCATATGGCCTTCAAGGGTACCGAGCGGCGCTCGGCCCGTGTCATCGCGGAGGAGATCGAGGCAGTCGGCGGCTTTCTCAACGCCTATACCAGCCGGGAACAAACGGCCTTTCATGCCCGTGTGTTAAAGGCCGATGTTCCACTGGCGCTCGACATCCTGTCCGACATTCTGATCCGCCCCACCTTCGAGCAGAAGGAGCTGGAGCGGGAGCGTCAGGTGGTGCTTCAGGAAATCGGTCAGGCCCGCGATACGCCGGACGATCTGGTGTTCGATCACCTTCAGGCCGCGGTTTATCCCGATCAGCCGCTGGGCTGGCCCATTCTGGGGGAGGAGGCGACAGTTTCCGCCTTCAGCCAGGATCAGCTTCGCGGCTTCATGAACACGAATTACCGGGCCGGCAGCATGGTGCTGGTGGCATCCGGTGCGGTTGCGCATCGTGAGATCGTCGCATTGGCGACGGATCTGTTTGGCGATTTGAAGCCCGGCACCGCCCCGGCCGCGCCACTGGCCCACTATCGCGGCGGCGACAAGCGCGAAACCGGCGATCTGGAACAGGCGCACATCACCTTTGCCTTTCCGGGCGTTTCCGGCACTGACCCCGACTATTACGCCATGCAGGTTTATGCCACTGCGCTCGGTGGCGGCATGTCCTCCCGCCTGTTTCAGGAAGCGCGGGAGCGGCGCGGCCTTTGCTACTCGATCTATGCCTTCGCCCATTCCTACAATGATGGTGGCCTGATCGGCATCTACACCGGCACGGGCGAGGGCGAGGCGGGAGAGATTCCGCCGGTGGTCGCGGGTGAAATGGCGCTTCTGGCGGAGAACGCCACTGATCGCGAAATTGCCCGTGCCAAGGCGCAGTTACGCTCCGGTCTTCTGATGGGGCTTGAACGGCCCTCGGCCCGCGCCGAGTCCATCGCGACCCAGCTTTACGCCTATGGGCGGGTGCTTCCGGTGGCTGAGGTTACGGGTCTGCTCGAAGCGGTGGACACCGCTGCCGTCCGGCGCGTCGGCGCCCGTGTGATGGCAACGGCCAGCCCCAGTCTGGCCGCCATCGGCCCGATCGGCGGGCTCGAAACCCATGAAACCTTTGCGCGGCGGTTTGGCAGTGCGACGCGACGTGCCGCGGAATGAGCGTGGGCCCATGGCCTTCATGCGGGGGCTCACCTTTCCTGGCGGCCTGCAGCCGGTGCTCCAGGGTGACGGCGTGTATCTGCGCTATCCGCGCATGGCCGATCATCTGGCCTGGTCGCGGCTGCGTGGCGAAAGCCGGGCCTTTCTGACGCCGTGGGAGCCCGCCTGGACCAGCGATGAGCTGAGCAAGGCTGCCTTCCGCCGCCGTTTGAAGCGCTATCACCGGGAATCGAGGCTCGATTCCGCCTACGCCTTCTTTGTGTTTCGCACAGCGGATGACACGCTTCTGGGCGGTTGCACGCTTTCCAATATCCGCCGCGGTGTGACTCAGTGCTGCGCGCTCGGCTACTGGATCGGTGAACGATTTGCGCGGCAGGGCTACATGTACGATGCTGTGCGCGCGTTGATTCCCTTTGTGTTTCAAACCTTGGGACTGCATCGCATTGAGGCGGCCTGTCTCGCCTCGAACGATCCATCGAAGAACCTGCTCAGCAAAGCGGGTTTTCGTCAGGAAGGATTGGCGCGGCGCTATCTTCTGATCAACGGTGCGTGGCAAGATCATTGTCTGTTCGCGCTTTTGGCTGAAGACGCGCAAAACATCGGATCAACAAACGCAGCACAGGTCTCCCTTGTCCGGTAACTTTGCGTTGAAGCCGACGGCGTTTTTCACCGCACTTTGTGCGTTCGCGTTTGCTGTGCTTGTTGCCGCCGCCGCGGCCGCGGCACCCTATGTGGCGCCAAAGGGGGCAAAGGACGCACATATGGTCGATTTCGCGGGGCCGCTCGCGATGATCGACACGAAAAATGCGTTGCTGCCCTACAAGCCGCCATCGCCGCCCGAAAAGGATGGCTCGCACTGGTACATGATGACCGCGGTGAACGACAGCGTGCGCCCGGCCACCCGCATCCTTCAGGCCGGCAGTCCGCCGGGCGCCGGTTTGCGGTTTCTGCCGTCTTCCACACGGCCGGAAATTCTTCAGGTTGCCAGTTCTGAAGCTGGCATCCTGGTTGAAAACACCAATGCCTATGGGCGCAAATCGGTCCGCGTCACCATTCCACCGGCAACCTCGGCCGCCATTGCCATCCGTATGCGCAATGCAACGGCAACGCCGTCGCTGCTGGCGTGGACGGAGCCTGCGCTTGCCGCACACAACCGTCAGCTCGCTATCCTGCTTGCCGCCGTTGCCGGTCTCATCGCCGCCGCTGCTGCCATCATCGCTGGCGTCGCGGTGATGACGGGCCATGCCGCACCACGCTGGGCGGCTCTCTTCATCTTCGCGGTTCTGCTCACGCGGCTTGCCGCATCGGGCATGTTCGATGCCAGCATCGCAACCGGCATTGGCGGTCCTTACGGTCTTATCGCCTTGTTCGCCTGTCTTGCGCTTGCCGCCGGGATCAAGCTGACCAATCTGCTTGTGCCGCTGACGGAATATCGCTCGTTCGGCGCGCGCTATCTGACGCCTCCCACCTTGCAATGGACATTACGCGGCCTCGTCGTACTGGGCCTTCTCGCCTATGTCGGCATTCCCGGCGCGGCCCTGCTTGGCAATATCGTGGTGCTTCTCGGTACCCTTGCCGTCGCCGCCTATATTGTCGAGCGTGGCCGTCATGGCGCGCAGACCGCGCGTGTGCTGGCGCCTGCTGCCGCCGCGTTCGCGCTGGTCACGGCCGCGGCCGCCGTCGGTGCCTTTGGCGGTTTCGGCGACAATTTTGTGGCGCCCACGGCGGTTGGCGGGTTTGCCGCTGCCGGTGCCGTGCTGCTTGCGCTCGCCATCGCGGCAGGCGAGGGGATTTCGCTGATCCCCGCAATCCATTTCCCGCAATTCCCCCATCTGCCGCGCTCCTCCGCGCTGGCGCCTCTGGGCCGCCAGCCGCGTGCGCAGCAGGCCTTGTCATCGCAGCCGGTTGCTTATGCGATCGCAGCTTCGCAGCAGGGTGTTTTCGATCTCGATCTGGCGGCTGGTGTGTTGACCCTGGGGCCGGAGGCCGCCGCTCTTTGCGGCCTGCCGGCCAAAGGCGCCACGCTTTCGCTGGATGACTGGTTCGCCCGGGTCCACAGCGATGACCGCGCCGTCTTCAATGCGGCACTGGGCGAATACAGCGCCCATCCCGGCCTCGCTTTCCGAATGGAATTCCGGGTCCAGACCGGCAGGGGGCGTTTTTCCTGGTTTGAATTGCGCGCGACCATGCTGGGCGATGGGGCAAAAGCCACGCGCTGCCTTGGCCTTCTGGCCGATGTCAGCGTGCGCAAGCAGGTCGAAGCCAGTGAGCTTAGCCGTGGGCGTCAGGATGGCTTGACCGGCCTCGGCAACAGGCTGGCGATGATGGCCACGCTGGAGGAGGCGGGCGGCAAGCTGAAGGACGCGACTTTCGCGCTGCTGGATATCGATCGTTTCAAGGCCATTCACAGCAGCCTTGGCCACGAAGGGGCGGATGCCTTGCTGCAGGCGCTGGCACAGCGGCTGAACACGAAATTCGGCCACGGCGTCTCTCTCTTCCGTGTTGGCGGCGATTCCTTTGCCTTCCTGATTCATGGCGGCAATGTTTCTGCGGCGGCCTTCGGCGCGGAGATCGTCGATATTTGCGGCGCACCGTACACACAGGATGGCCGCAGCGTGTTCGCGCCCGTCAGTGTCGGTGTCGCGCTCGGCGGCGATGCCGAAGATCCGTTGGCGCTGCTGCGCAATGCAGAGCTCGCCTTGCTGCAGGCCAAGCGGCAGGGCGGCGGATGTGCGCGCGTCTACGTGCATGATTATGCCGCGCTGGCGCCGGGCGATTCCGTGCGCATGGAAGCGGAGCTTCGTGATGCGCTGAGCCATGGCCAGATCGATGTCTATTACCAGCCGATTGTCCGCTTGCGGGATGGAAGTCTGGCGGGGTTCGAGGCGCTCTTGCGTTGGCATCATCCGGTCAAAGGTCTGATTGCGCCATCCGATTTCATTGCTCATTCGGAATCGACGGGCCTGATCGTGGCGCTTGGGCGTTTGGCGCTGGAACGTACGATGCAGGATTTGGCGCATTGGCAGCGCTACTTCCCCTCGAACCGGCCTCTGTTCGCCAGTGTGAATGTATCGCGCCGGCAATTGCGCGATCCGGAGTTTGAGCCCCTGCTGAACGGCCTGATCGCGCGGGGCGATGTTGCTCCCGGTACACTGAAGCTTGAAGTTACGGAAAGTGCGATCGGGGCCGATACCGAGGTCCGCAAGGTGCTGGAGCGGTTTCGCAAGCGGCATATCGCCATTGCGATTGACGATTTCGGCACCGGTCTTTCCAGTCTCAGCGAACTCGGCATTCTTCCCTTTGATACGGTCAAGATCGACAAGGGCTTTCTTGCCCGCCATGGCGGCACGGATGAGGAGGGGGAAGGCGGCGTCATCCTCGGCTCCATCGTGTCGCTTGCGCATGAGTTGAAGCGCGATGTGATTGTGGAGGGGGTGGAGAGCGCGCACGACGCGACCTGGCTCCGCGACCTCGGCTGCGAATATGCGCAAGGGTTTCATTTCTCCCCTGCATTGCCTGCGGCGGAGACGCTGAATTTCATTGCCTTGCATTGCGATACGGGCAGTGCGGCCCAGTCGATGCCGCGCGAAGCGGCGGCGCGCGGTGATGCGAACCGGGCTTCAGGCGCTCCCGGTATTGGCTGACAGGCTGGATGCGTCGATTCCGAGTTTTCTGAGCGCTTCGCCCCATTTCGCATCGAGGCTGGTGTCGAAAACCAGCCCCATGTCGGCGTCACAGTGGATCCAGCCATTGGCGCGGATTTCATCTTCGATCTGTCCGCCGCTCCAGCCCGCATAGCCCAGTGCGAACAAAGAGCGCTGCGGCCCTTGCCCGGATGCGATGGCACGCAGAATGTCCAGCGTTGCGGTCAGCGATACATCCCTCGTAACCGGCAGCGTGGAATCGCCGCTTTCGAAATCTCCGCTGTGCAGAACGAAGCCGCGCTCTGTCTGCATCGGTCCGCCGAACAGGATTGGCGGGTCCGGTGTCATCGCCGAGACCTCGACATCCAGGCGTTCCATCATGTCGTGAAAGTTCAGGCCCTCAACCGCCTTGTTGATGATCAGGCCCATGGCCCCCTGGCCGGAATGGGCGCAGATGAAGATCACGCTGCGCTCAAAGCGTGGGTCCGGCATACCGGGAAGTGCGATCAGCAGTTTTCCCTCCAGAAAACTTTCGCCGCCGTCTTCCACCGTGATGCCTTGCATCGCCATGGCCGCAGGTTAGTGGGAATGCCGCGTGCCTTCAATGTTGGGCGGGAATTGGCGGTTAACGCGTACCTGCCGGCCCGCTTTCACGTGCCGCCCGGTTGGGGTAGAAAGCGGCAGGTGCCAAAACAGGAGATGGAAATGACGATCAAGGTGGGTGACAAAGTTCCTTCGGCAACGCTGATGCAGATGCAGGATGGCGGGCCCAAGCCGCTCAGTACGGATGATCTTTTCACCGGTAAGAAAGTTGCCTTTTTTGCCGTGCCGGGCGCGTTCACGCCGACCTGTTCCGCCAAACACCTTCCCGGCTTCGTTCAGCATGCGGATGAACTGAAGCAGAAGGGGGTGGATGCCATTGCCTGCGTTTCGGTAAATGACGCGTTTGTGATGGGCGCCTGGGGCGATCAGCAGAAGGCGGGCGGCAAGGTTCTGATGCTGGCCGATGGCAATGGCGATTTCACCCGTGCGCTGGGCCTTGAGATGGATGCCTCCCGCTTCGGCATGGGTAAGCGCAGTCAGCGTTTCTCGATGGTGGTCGATAATGGCGTCGTCAAGGCCCTCAATGTGGAAGAGGGTGGCGGCTTTTCGGTGTCCAGCGCCGAGCACATGCTGGAACAGCTCTGACGCGATAAGCACACGTTCATTTATCGATTTGCGGAAATGGCCGCGCGGGCTAGGGCGTCCGCGCGCTCATTCTCCGGATGATCGGAATGGCCTTTGACCCATTGCCATGCCATAGCGTGCTTCTCCATTTCGGTTTCCAGCAGCCGCCAAAGGTCTTCGTTCTTGACCGGTTTTTTATCTGCCGTGCGCCAGCCATTGGCCTTCCAGCGGGCGAGCCATTTCGTCGCTCCATCCAGAAGGTAGCGGGAATCGGTATGAATCGTGACATCCGATGGCCGCTTCAATGCCTGAAGACCCCTGATGGCCGCCAGGATTTCCATCCGGTTGTTGGTGGTCGGATTTTCGCTGCCAGAAATTTCGCGCTCATGGGCGCCCGCGCGTAAAATCGCGCCCCAACCGCCGGGTCCCGGATTTCCTGAACAGGCACCGTCGGTGAAAATATCGACACGCAGAAAACTCAAATTCCATACTCCGCGGCGCGCTTCACACGCATATGGAAGCGCAAGCGTTTGGCGAATTCACGCGGGTCCTTGGGCCGTACCAGCGCGCTCGGGTCTGGATTCAGCCAATCATAGAGACGGGTCAGCAGAAAGCGTAGCGCAGCGCCGCGGGCCAGAACGGGCAGGGCAGCCATTTCGGCGTCCGACAGCGCGCGCGCCTTGCTGTAGCCGGACAACAGCGCCCGCCCCTTGGTGAGGTTGTAGGAGCCGTCATTCTCGAAGCACCACGCATTCAGCATGACGGCCAGGTCATAAGCAAAGGCATCGTTGCAGGCGAAATAAAAATCGATCATCCCGGAAATCGTCCCGTTCATGAACAGAACATTGTCCGGAAACAGATCGGCGTGAATGATCCCGGCGGGAAGGTTCTCCGGCCATTCCGCATGCGTGACGGCAAGCGCCTCGGCGATCAGATTGGCCAACCCCTCCTGCACAGTCTCGGCACGGGCCCGGGTCGCCTCCACCAATGGCGGCCAGCCTTGCGGGCCCAGCGCATTTGGCCGCTTCAGGGCGAAATCGCGCCCCGCGTCATGCATGTGCGCCAGAACGGCGCCGACCTGTGCGCAATGTGCGGCCTCGGGCCGCCTGAGCGACAGGCCGTCCAGAAAGGTCAGCAGGGCCGCGGGCCGCCCATTGACGGTCATCGATTGCGCACCGTCCTGCCGGCGGACCGGCACAGGGCAGGCAATGCCTTTTGCCGCCAGATGCTCAAGCAGCCCCAGGAAGAACGGCAGATCCTCCGCATGGACCCGTTTTTCATACAGTGTCAGGATGAAGCCGCCCCGCTCTGTGGTCAGCAGAAAGTTGGAATTCTCCACACCCTCGGCGATGCCCTTGAAGCTCGTCGGCTTGCCGATATCGTAATTCTTCAGCAGCGCTTGCAGGTCTTCAAAGGAGACTT
Organism: Alphaproteobacteria bacterium; assembly: GCA_017308375.1. Classification (GTDB taxonomy): domain Bacteria; phylum Pseudomonadota; class Alphaproteobacteria; order Micropepsales; family Micropepsaceae; genus Rhizomicrobium. The sequence goes on along the minus strand of JAFKEW010000056.1, from coordinate 93,685 downwards.
CGGTATAAACGGCCATGGCGCCCCGGCGCTTCCCTTGGATGATCTGCTTCGTTACATTCCCGGCGCTGTCTGGCGCTGTTTGACCCGGCGCCGTCTGGCGCCTGTTTGAGGAGTCGTTTGCGGCACTTCAATTGTCAAGCGGAAGGACCGGGATGCTGCCCACCTTGCTCCGGGGTACCGTTTCCGCTGGGCACGGTTGTTGACCCGGCGTCCCGTCAATCCCTGACTGGCGCCATGAATGCCCCTGAGAGATGAAAAATTTGACCAGAATAGCTGTCCTTCTGATCGCCGCCGGCCTTTTGACGTCATGCACCAGTGCACGGCAATTGGCGATGTGTCCCTCCGTCGGCATTCTGGCGGAAGCATCGTCATTGACGGCCTTTGCCCCCGGCAAGGCCGAAACCGCAGACAATCAACTCTATCGTATCGATGCGACGCGCGCCACGACCGACTGCTCGGTTGAGGAGCGGACCCGCCTTGTGACTTCCAGCCTGGAGATCACCTTTCAGGCCGCGCGGCCCAATGGCGGTGCGGCGGCGCAGTTCACCGTTCCCTATTTCGTTTCTGTCACGGCGCCCGGTGGCCGCATCCTGACCAAGAAACTGTTTTCCGCACCGCTCAATTTCGCGGCGGGCCAGACCAGTGTGTCGTTTCAGCAATCGATCGATTCGACTGTGATCAAGGTCGATAACGACAAGCATGCCTATGACTATCAAATCCTGACCGGGTTTCAGTTGACGAAGGCACAATTGGACTTCAATCGAAAGTTCAACCGGTTCGCCCAATGACACCGCTGACGGAAGAACTGTCGGCAATTGCGGGTGCCGCTTTTGCTGCTGAGGGGCTTGATCCTGCGCTTGGCCGTGTGCAGCCGGCAGACCGGCCGGACCTGGCACAATTTCAGTGCAATGGGGCGCTGGCTGCCGCCAAACAGGCGAAAACCAATCCACGCGAAATCGCGCAAAAGCTCGTGGCGCGCCTGAAGCAGAATACACTGTTTGCAAAGGTGGAGATTGCAGGCCCCGGATTCATTAATTTCAACATATCCGATTCCGCACTGACCGGCCGGCTTGCACAGGCTGCTGCCGACGCGCATCTGGGCGTGCCGCGCGATGGCGCGAACCGGACCGTGGTGATCGATTTCGGCGGCCCGAATGTTGCCAAGCCGATGCATGTCGGCCATCTGCGGTCCTCCATCATCGGGGATTGTCTGCAACGGCTTTACCGCGCCAATGGCTGGCATGTGGTCAGCGATGTGCATCTGGGCGATTGGGGCCTGCAGATGGGGCAATTGATCAGCGAGGTTGGCCGCCGTGGCCTCGCGCCGGTCTACTTTGATGAAACGGTCACGGGCCCTTACCCTGCGCAATCTCCGGTCACGATGGACGATCTGGAGGAGCTTTATCCGGCTGCATCCGTAGCCTGCAAAGCCGATCCGGAAAGGCTTGAGGAAGCGCGCACCGCCACGGCGGAGCTGCAGGCCGGCCGCCCCGGATACCGCGCGCTTTGGCAGCATTTCGTGCGGGTGTCGGAACAGGGGCTGGAACGGGAGTTCGGCAGTCTCGGCATCCATTTCGATTTGTGGAAGGGCGAATCCAGCGTCGATGCGCTGATCCCGCCCATGGTCGAAGATCTGAAGACGCGCGGTCTTGCGGTGATGAGCGAGGGGGCGCTGGTCGTTCCTATCGCGCGCGAAACCGACAAGAAGGAAATGCCGCCGCTGATCCTTTTGAAGTCGGATGGCGCGGTGCTTTACGGCACCACCGATCTCGCCACGATCGTCGATCGCGTGCGCACGCAAAATCCCGATCTGATCCTCTATGTCGTCGATCACCGTCAGCATGGCCATTTCGAACAGGTCTTTCGCGCTGCGGAGAAGTCCGGCCTGAATGGTCATGCGGTGCTGGAGCATGTCGGCTACGGCACCATGAACGGGCCGGACGGCAAACCGTTCAAAACGCGCGCCGGCGGCGTGATGAAGCTCTATGACCTGATCGCGATGGCGACGGACGAAGCTGAGAAGCGTCTGACCGAACAGGGGTTGGCGGCGGATTATCCGGCGGAGGAGCGGGCGGAGATTGCGCGCAAGGTCGGCATCGCCACCATCAAATTCGCCGATCTCTCCAATCATCGGCAGACCGATTACATCTTCGATCTCACGCGGTTCTCACGCTTTGAAGGCAAGACGGGGCCCTATCTGCAATATGCCGCGGTGCGGATTCAATCGATCCTGCGCAAGGCGGAAGATGCAGGATATGCGGCCGCGAGCCCGACCTTGCGTTCGGCGGAGGAGAGGGTGCTTGCGCTCCGCCTGCTTTCGCTCCCCGATATCATGCGCGGAGCGGAGGCCAAGCGTGCCCCCAATCTGCTGTGCGATTTCGCCTTTGGCCTCGCCCAGGATTTCAGCCGCTTCTATACGGAACATCACATCCTTTCCGAATCGGATGTGGACCTGCGCGCTGCCCGGCTCGGCCTGTGCCGGGTTACGCTTGCCGCTCTGACCAGGGTTCTGGGGCTTCTCGGCATCGAAGTTCCCGCAAGGATGTGAGCGAATCAGGGCGTTTTCCCGGTTCGCGTTGACTCGTCTTCTTGCCCACTTATGATGCCCGCCAACGTTCGGGCCCGCCGGGAGGCGCCGCCCGACCGGCCAACACATGATCCCCTGCGGGAGAGACCGGCCGTGGCGCCGGCGCCGAAGGAGCAACCGCCCCGGAAACTCTCAGGCAAAAGGACCGCAATGGAGATGAAGTTCTGGAAAGTGGCCTGATTTTTTCAGGCCCACCGAAGGGGTAATCCCGCGCCCGATAGAGCGTAGGGAAATCTCTCAGGTCCCATGACAGAGGGGTGCGCGTTCCGGCATTTCGGGCCGCGCGCAGCAACCCTTTTTACGGACTGTCATGGCAACCACCGAAGACGTTCTCCGCCACACGCCGCTCCATGCGCTGCATCTCGAACTGGGCGGCAAGATGGTGCCTTTCGCGGGCTACGAAATGCCCGTGCAATATCCTGCGGGCATATTGAAAGAACATCTGCATACGCGGGAGAAAGCCGGCCTGTTCGATGTCTCCCATATGGGCCAGGCATTCCTCTCCGGCGATGATCCGGCTGCGGCCCTGGAACGTCTGACGCCGTCCGATCTCATCGGCCTGAAGGAGGGGATGCAGCGCTACTGCCTGCTGCTCAACGATCAGGGCGCCATCCTGGATGATTTCATGACGGCGCGGCTTGCGGGAGAGCGTGCGCTTTATCTGGTCGTCAACGCGGCCACCAAGGAAAGCGATTTCGCTTATATCGCGCAAAAGCTGGCGGGTGTTGCCACGCTCAACCCCCAAACAGATCGCGCGCTTTTCGCGTTGCAGGGCCCCGCAGCGGAAGCCGTACTTGCACGTCATGCTCCGGATGCTGCCGCGCTTCGTTTCATGCATGTCAGGCGTATGGATGTGGCGGGTGCGCCCGCCATCGTCAGCCGTTCCGGCTATACGGGTGAGGACGGGTTTGAGATTTCATTGAATGCGGCCGATGCGGACCGCGTTGCCCGTCTTCTGTTGCGTGAGGCGGAGGTCATGCCCATTGGTCTCGGCGCGCGTGACTCCTTGCGGCTTGAAGCAGGGCTTTGCCTTTACGGTCATGATATTGATGAGAGTACAGGCCCGATAGAGGCCAACCTTGCCTTTGCCATCGGCAAGCGCCGCAAGATCGAAAAGAATTTTCCTGCCGCCGAACACATCGTGGATGCGTTGTTCAACGGTGTGCCGCGCAAGCGCATCGGCATCCGGCCCGATGGCCGCGCGCCCGCGCGGGAAGGAACGGAAATTGCCGACAAAAATGGCCGTGTGATCGGGCGGGTGACCAGTGGCGGTTTTGCGCCCAGCCTGAATGTACCGGTTGCGATGGGTTATGTCGAAAGCGCCTTTGCGGGCGATGGAACGGAAATCGATCTTCTGGTGCGTGGGAAACCGGTTCCGGCCCATGTTGCGCCGATGCCGTTTGTTCCGCACCGCTACAAGCGCACCACACCGAGTTGAAAGAGGGCAAGACGATGAGCGAACTGCGTTTCACAAATCAGCATGAATGGGTGCGCATCGAGGGTGACGAGGCGACAGTGGGCATTACCAAATATGCCGCCGAGCAATTGGGCGATGTTGTCTTTGTCGAATTGCCGGAGGCGGGGAAGAAACTCGCACGCGATGCCGAAGCCGCCGTGGTGGAAAGCGTCAAGGCGGCCAGTGAAGTCTATGCCCCGCTCAGTGGCGAGATCGTCGCCGCCAACGCGGCGTTGAGCGACGATCCGGCAAAGGTGAATGCCGACCCGGAGGGGGAGGGTTGGTTCTTCCGCATCAAGCTGGCCGACAAGGCGGAGACCGAAGGGCTGATGACCGCCGACCAATATACCGAATTCGTGAAGGGACTCTGATGCGCTATCTGCCGCTTACCCCTGCCGACCGGGCGCAGATGCTGGCGAAGATCGGCGTGCCCGATATTGATGCCCTGTTCGCCGGTGTTCCGAAGGAAGCCATCGTCTCCCGCGCCAAGTTCGATCTGCCGGACACGCAGAGCGAAATGGATGTCGAACGCGCGATGGCACGCATGGCCTCGCGCAATGTTACGGCCGGCTCTGTGCCGTTCTTCTGCGGCGCCGGCGCTTATCGCCATCATGTTCCGGCCTCGGTGGATCATCTGATCCAGCGTTCGGAATTTCTTACCTCCTACACGCCTTATCAGCCGGAAATCGCGCAAGGCACGCTGCAGTATCTTTATGAGTTTCAAACCCAGGTGGCGCTCCTGACCGGGATGGAGGTTGCCAACGCCTCTATGTACGACGGTTCCACCGCGACGGCTGAGGCCGTGCTGATGGCGCAACGCCTGACCCGGCGGCCAAAGGCCATCCTGTCCGGCGGCCTTCATCCCCACTATGCGCAAACGATCGAAAATCTGGCGGCGCTTCAGGGCACGGTGACGCGCGCGCCCGTTACGCCCGGCTCGGCGGAAGACATCGCCGCGCTGATTGACGATCAGACGGCTTGCGTCGTGGTGCAAAGCCCCGATGTGTTCGGTTTGATCCGCAATCTGCGCCCGGTTGCCGAGGCTGCCCATGCCAAGGGTGCGTTGCTGATCGCGGTGGTGACGGAAGTTGTTTCCCTCGGCCTGCTGGAGCCGCCGGGCACCCAGGGCGCCGACATCGTTGCGGCCGAAGGGCAATCTATCGGCAACGGCCTCAATTTCGGCGGGCCGTATGTCGGGCTCTTTGCGACGCGTGAAAAATATCTGCGGCAGATGCCGGGCCGCCTCTCCGGTGAAACAGTGGATGCCGAAGGCCGCCGCGGCTATGTGCTGACGCTTTCCACCCGCGAGCAGCATATCCGCCGCGAGAAGGCCACCAGCAATATCTGCACCAATTCCGGGCTGTGCTGCCTTGCCTTCACGATCCATCTTTCCTTACTGGGCGAAGAAGGTTTCACCCGGTTGGCGCGGCTCAATCATGCGCGCGCGTCCGCGTTGGCGGATCGTCTGGCAGCCATTCCGGGTGTCGATCTCGTGACGCCGTCTTTCTTCAACGAGTTTACGGTACGTCTGCCGCAACCGGCGGCGGCCGTTGTCGATCAACTGGCGAATTGGGGCATCCTCGCGGGCGTTCCGGCATCCCGTCTATTGCCGCGCGACGAGGCCGCAGAGAATTTGTTGATCGTCGCGGTCACCGAAACCGTGACGGATGACGATTGCGCAGATCTTGCCGCCGCGCTGAAAAAGGTGCTCGCATGATGAACAATCAGGGCCGTCCGACCGCAGTAGCCGGAATGGCGGAAACTGCGCCGGCAACCATTTCCGGGGATCGCGGCCTCGATCATGAAGAGGGGCTGATTTTCGAACTTGGCCGCGATGGCATGACGGGGGTTGATCTGCCGCAAACCCAGGTCTCGGAATCCCGCCTCGGCGGGCAGCGCCGGAAGGGAGCTATCGGTCTTCCCGGCCTGTCGGAGCCGGAGGTGGTTCGCCACTATGTTCGCCTGTCGCGGATGAATTATGCGATCGACAGTGGGCTTTATCCGCTTGGCTCCTGCACCATGAAACACAATCCGCGCTTGAATGAGAAAATGGCGCGATTGCCGGGCTTCGCCGACATTCATCCCTTGCAGCCGCAAAAAACGGTACAGGGTGCGCTGGCGCTGATTTCCGAGCTGATGCGCTGGCTTACCACGCTCACCGGCATGCACAGCGTGGCGATGTCGCCGAAGGCCGGTGCTCATGGCGAATTGTGCGGACTTCTGGCGATCCGTGCGGCGATGGAAGCGCGCGGCGAAGACCGCAAACGGATTCTGGTGCCCGAATCCGCGCACGGCACCAATCCGGCCACGGCTGCGCTTGCCGGTTTCACGGTGGAGGAGGTGCCGGCGACAAGCGGCGGCCACGTGGACGCCGATGCGCTGGAAGCAAAACTCGGCCCCGATGTTGCGGCCATCATGCTGACCAATCCCAACACCTGCGGCCTGTTCGAACCGCGTGTGCTGGAAATGGCCAATGCGGTGCGTAAGGCGGGCGCCTATTTCTATTGCGACGGCGCCAATTTCAATGCCATTGCCGGGCGTGTGCGTCCTGGCGATCTGGGCGTCGATGCCATGCACATCAATCTGCACAAGACGTTTTCCACCCCGCATGGCGGTGGCGGCCCGGGTGCGGGCCCCGTGGTGTTTTCAAAGGCCCTGGCGCCGTTCGCGCCATTGCCGCTGCTGATCCACGACGATGCCGGTTTCCGCTACATCGAAAACCGTGAAGATCTTGAAACCGGTTCGCCCTTCGGCCGCATGTGCGCCTTCCACGGTCAGATGGGCATGTTTGTGCGGGCGCTCGCCTATATGTTGAGCCATGGTGCGGATGGCGTCCGCCAGGCGTCGGAAGATGCCGTTCTTTCTGCCAACTACATTCTTGCTTCGCTCAAGGATGTGATGAGCGCGCCGTTTCCGGGCCCCTGCATGCACGAGGCGCTGTTCGACGACAGTTTCCTGGATGGTACGGGTGTCACCACGCTCGATTTCGCCAAGGCGATGATCGACGAAGGTTATCACCCGATGACCATGTATTTCCCGTTGGTGGTTCACGGCGCGATGCTGATCGAGCCGACGGAATCGGAATCGAAAGAAAGCCTCGATCGTTTCATTCATGTCTTGCGTGTGCTGGCTGGGGAAGCAAAGGCGGGCAACCGCGCCCGTTTTGACGGTGCGCCGCGTTTCGCCCCGCGCCGCCGTCTGGATGAAACGCGCGCTGCCCGCAAACCCATTTTGCGTTGGACTCAGAAAACGCCTGTTGCCGACGCGGCGGAGTGAACGGGCCTTCCGTCGCAAGAAACGGGCTGCTGCGCCCGTCCGGCAACGGCATAACGCAACCGAAGATTTATCGGGAGATGCGTTATGTCATTTCGTGTCAGCGGTCTTGCTGCCGCGCCGTTTCAACCCCTATTCGCCCTCTCTGACGAGGTGCTTGCTGCCCGTGCCATTTGTCGCGTTATTGCCGACGAGAAACCGGGCTTTCCCTGCCGTGTCAGCCTTGAGGATGCGAACCCGGGGGAACGTCTTCTTCTACTGCCGTACGAGCATCAGACGGCGCTTACGCCATATCGCGCCAGCGGCCCGATCTTTGTCCGCGAGCAGGCGGGGGAGGCATTCGATCGCGTCGGGGAGATTCCGCCGGTGTTGCGGAGCCGTCTGTTGTCGCTGCGTGCTTACGATGGCGAAGGCACGATGCTCGACGCTGATGTGACTGAAGGCGGACAGGTTGAAGATTTGATTGTGCGTCTGTTTTCCGATGCGCGCGTGCAAACAATCCATGCCCATTTCGCGCGTCGCGGCTGCTATGCCTGCCGCATCGGCAGGGCCTAGGAAACGAGGGAAATAAACAAAGGCCGGGGCACCGCCCCGGCCTTCGTCAACGTGAGGAGTCGCGTCCTCAACTGCAGCCGCTGGTGCCGCCGCATGTATTGCACTTCATGCAGGTGCCGTTGCGGACCAGTGTGAAGTTTCCGCACTGACCACAGGCATCGCCCTCAAACCCCTTCATGCGGGCTTCGGCCACGCGCCTGGCGTGAATGTCGTTCCTGCTCGTGCTGCTCACGCTCATCCGCGCTTCGATGGTTGCGACGGCCGCTCCGACCGGATTCTCCGAAAGCGTGGAGGCTGCCTCCAGAACCGCATCGCGCAGCTCTCCCATCGCGGCGCCGACGGGAGATTCCTCCTCGGCGTAATGCTCGAACTCCGCATCGTCGTGGCGATCCTGATCGTGGTCATGATCGTGATCGTGCGCCAGCGCCAGGTTCGCGACCACGCCGCCACGAACCACCTTGAACGGGTTGCCGCGGACATAGCCGGTCGACGCTACGCGGCTGATGGCACGCGCAATCTCGTCCTGCCGGGTGGCGCGGCCGCCACCTTCAACGCCGTCGCCCACATCCTCGTCCCGCGCCGGCGGCACATGAGCAAGATCGTGACGGCCGAGATAGCTCACCGCCAGTTCGCGGAAGATGTAGTCCAGAATGCTGGTGGCGTTCTTGATGGAGTCGTTGCCGATCACCAGGCCTGCCGGTTCGAAGCGGGTGAAGGTAAAGGCATCGACGAATTCTTCCAGCGGCACGCCATATTGCAGGCCCATGGAAATCGCGATCGCAAACGCATCCATCAGGCTGCGGAACGCGGCACCGTCCTTGTGCATGTCGATGAAGATTTCGCCGATCCGGCCATCTTCATATTCGCCCGTGCGCAGATAGACCTTGTGGCCGCCCACGATTGCCTTCTGGGTGTAGCCCTTGCGCCGTTGCGGCAGTTTTTCGCGTTCGCGCGAAACCCGTTCCACAATCTTTTCCACCACGCGTTCGGCCACCACCGCGGTGCGCGCGGCCTGCGGCTGTGCCAGCATGTCTTCGGCTTCGTCGTCTTCATCGTCGAAGGCGAGGACCGATGCGGCCAAGGGCTGCGAAAGCTTGGAACCATCGCGGTAGAGCGCATTGGCCTTCAGGCCCAGCTTCCAGGACAGCATGTAGCTTTCGCCGCATTCCGTCACGCTGGCGCTGTTGGGCATGTTGATGGTCTTCGAAATTGCACCCGAAATGAAGGGCTGCACGGCCGCCAGCATGCGGATGTGGCTTTCGACCGACAGCGCCCGCTTGCCGATGCGCCCACAGGGATTGGCGCAATCGAACACCGCCAGATGTTCTTCCTTGATATGCGGCGCGCCTTCCAGCGTCATCGCCCCGCAGACGTGGAGGTTGGCGGCCTCAATCTCATTGCGCGTGAAGCCGAGTGTCCGCAGCATGTCGAAATCCGGTGCGTCCATCGCCGCCGCATCAAGCCCGAGGGTTTCGACACAGAAGCGCTCCCCAAGCGTCCATTTGTTGAATACGAAGCGGATGTCAAAGGCGGATTCCAGCGCCGCTTCGATGGTGTTGATGCGATCATCGTCAAAGCCGCGCGCCCGCAGCGCATCATGCGTGACGCCACTGGTCACGGTTTCCAGTGTCGCGTGACCAACCGCATAGGCCACGATGTCGTCGATCTGGGGCTGGCTATAACCGAGGGTGGTCAGCGCTTCCGGCACACAGCGATTGATGATCTTGAAATAGCCGCCACCGGCCAGGGTCTTGAACTTGACCAGCGCAAAATCCGGTTCCACGCCCGTGGTATCGCAATCCATCACCAGGCCGATTGTCCCGGTCGGTGCGATCACCGTGGCTTGCGCATTGCGGAAGCCGTGTGCCTCGCCCAGTTCCAATGCCTCGTTCCAGGCGCGCCGTGCGGCCGCTGCCAGGTCGATCTGCGCAATTGCATCGTGGTCGAGCGGGACCGGCAGCGTGGACAGATGCTCGTAACCGGCGCCATCGCCATGGGCGGCGCGGCGGTGGTTGCGCACCACGCGCAGCATCGTGTCCCGGTTCGCTGCAAATTGCGGGAACGGCCCGATCTCCGCCGCCATTTCGGCAGAGGTGCGATAGGAAATGCCGGTCATGATGGCGGAAATGGCGCCGGCAATCGCGCGGCCTTCGCGGCTGTCATAAGGAATGCCGGAGGACATCAGAAGCCCGCCGATATTGGCGAAACCAAGGCCCAGCGTGCGGTACTCATAGGAAAGCTGTGCAATCTCGCGGCTGGGGAATTGCGCCATCAGCACCGAGATTTCCAGCACGACGGTCCACAGACGGACGGCGTGCTCGAACGGTTCGACATCAAAGGCGCCATCGGCACGGCGGAACTGCATCAGGTTTAGCGACGCCAGATTGCACGCCGTATCGTCCAGGAACATGTATTCCGAGCACGGGTTGGAGGCGCGAATATCGCCACCGGCCGGGCAGGTGTGCCAGTCATTGATGGTGGTGTGGAACTGAATGCCCGGATCGGCGCACGCCCACGCGGCGTAAGAGACCTTCTCCCACAATTCGCGGGCCTTGATGGTCTTCACCACGGTGCCGCCCTTGCGCGCGGTCAATTCCCAATCGGCGTCTTCCAGCACGGCCTGCAAAAAGGCATCGGTGACACGCACGGAATTGTTCGAATTCTGGCCCGAGACGGACATGTAGGCTTCCGAATCCCAATCCGTGCTGTAGGTACGGAAATCGATATCGGTTTGCCCCTGCCGCGCCAGCGAGATCACACGCTCGATGTAATTGTCGGGGATCATCGCCTTGCGCGCGGCCTTCACCTCGCGCCGCAGGGCTGGATTCTTGCGTGGGTCGAAGCAATCGCCGTTTGAGCCTTCGCAATTGATGCAGGCCTTGAACACAGCTTTCAGGTGCTTTTCGGCGAGACGGGAGCCCGCCACCATCGCGGCGACCTTCTGCTCCTCGATCACCTTCCAACTGATGAAATCTTCGATGTCGGGGTGATCGACATCCACGATCACCATTTTGGCGGCGCGCCGCGTGGTGCCGCCGGATTTGATGGCACCGGCTGCCCGGTCCCCGATTTTCAGGAAGCTCATCAGGCCGGAGGAGCGGCCGCCGCCGGAAAGGCGCTCGTTCTCACCGCGCAGGCTGGAGAAATTGGTGCCGGTGCCGGAGCCATATTTGAACAGCCTGGCTTCCCGCGTCCACAGATCCATGATGCCGCCCTCGTTGACGAGGTCGTCGTTCACGCTCTGGATGAAACAGGCATGCGGCTGCGGATGTTCGTAGGCCGAGGCCGACTTCACCAGCCGTCCGGTGATGTGGTCGACATAGAAATGGCCCTGGCTCGGCCCGTCGATGCCATAGGCCCAGTTGAGGCCGGTGTTGAACCATTGCGGAGAGTTGGGGGCGGCCCGCTGGGTCGCCAGCATATGGCTCATTTCGTCATAGAAGGCGCGCGCGTCGGACTCGGTGTCGAAATAGCCGCCTTTCCAGCCCCAATAGGTCCAGGTGCCTGCCATGCGATGGAACACCTGCTTGGCCGAAACCTCACCGGTCAGCGTGGCGCCTTCGTCGGCTTCGCTCCGCCACAGCCATTCAGGTACGCCGTCTTCGGCAACCTTTTTCAGCTTCGACGGCACGCCCGCTTTGCGGAAATATTTCTGGGCCAGCACGTCGCTCGCCACCTGGCTCCACGCCTCGGGGACTTCGATGCCGGTCTGCTGGAAAACGATCGATCCGTCGGGGTTGCGGATCTCGCTGGCACATTCTCGGAATGCGACCGCCTCATAGGGTGAGGAATTTTCGTTTGTGAACAGACGCCGGATACGCATGGCTCCCCCAACAGGCTGGATGTTGACCCTCTGCCGCCTGCCGATCCGGTCCGATCCCGGAAATCTCGATCCCGCAAAGTGACGTTTCCATGTCCCCGGGAGGCCGCGTATATACGGGCCGTCCCGGCGGCTAGGTATAGTGGAAACCGCCAGATTTTGGGTCGCGGAAGGCGACTGGGGCGAAGTATGGGCATGGTGCCGGAGGTGGCGCAAGACCTAAGTGGTAAACGAAACCTTACCCCCAACATCTTGTGGGTCGAAGGGTGCGGAAAAATGCTGATGGCATCGGGTGTCAAGCCCGGAAGCCGGTTTGGTAAAAATATTTTTTCGGCCCTTCCGGTTGCGGAGCAGCGCCGGTTCCCGCGCGGCTGGAGAGGGCGCTTCTGCTGGCATTTGTCCTGGTCACGCATCTTTGCGCGGGCGCACGAGATGCCACACTTTGCGCACAGCAGTGGGCTAACTATAGTCCCCTCAGGCTGGCGAATCTTTTGTGGTGGCGAGCAGCAAGATGTCTCTGTGGGATTTGATCTTCATTTGGTGGCGGGGCGCCACGCTTGGCACCCTGGTGAACACCTGGTGGTCGGGCCGGTTTGTGGGCGAAGACAAATTCGGCAACCGCTATTACCAGAATGCGACCGGAAAGCGCCGCTGGGTGCTCTATAACGGGACGGTGGAGGCAAGCCGCGTACCGCCAGACTGGCATGGCTGGCTGCATCACACTTTCGCCGAGCCGCCGACCGTTTCCGCCCCGAAGACCAAAGAGTGGGAGCGTGAATACCTCCCCAACATGTCCGGCACAGCGGATGCCATGCGCCCGCCCGGAAGCCTCGCCCGTTCTGGCAAGCGCCCACGGGCGACCGGCGATTATGAGGCCTGGAAACCGGAATAATCCGAGCACGAATAATCCGTATGCAGAACAATACTATTGAAACCCTGATTGGCGCCGTGGTCGTGGTGGTCGCCGCCGCGTTCCTGTTTTTCGCCTACACCACCACAAGTGCGGGCAGCATTTCGGGCTATGAGATCAACGCCCGTTTCGGCAGCGTCGAAGGCATCAGCGTGGGCACCGATGTGCGCATGCGTGGCATCAAGATCGGCACCGTATCCGCGCTCAAGCTCGACACCCGCAGCTATACGGCACTGGCGCGGCTTTCGATCGGGAAGGATATCCCGATCCCGCAAGACAGTTCCGCCAAAATCACGTCGGCGGGCCTTCTCGGCAGTTCCTATGTCTCGATTGCGCCGGGTGGCAGCGATGACATGCTGAAGCCGGGGGCAATCCTGCAGAATACGCAAGGGGCTGTGGATCTGATGGGGCTTGTCGGCCGCTTCATCAACAGTGGCAGCGGCTCCAGCCAGCCCGGCAACAACCACAGCGCACCCAAACCGGCAAGCCCGCTGCCAGAGGTACCGTGATGCGCTTTGGCGCTATCGCACCGGCTTTTCTGTTTTTCATGGCGGTCGCGGCTGTGCCCGCGCTGGCACAGGATGTCAGCGGCAGCCCGGTGGCAACCTCCGGCGCCAACCCTGCGTCAGACAACTCCGCAACAGACAATACCCAAACCGCACCAGCACCGCCGCCCGCAAAGCCGGTCGCGGTCGTTCTGCGCGGGCTCGACAAAATCACCGGCCGCGCCACCGATATCGTGGCCCCGATCGACAAACCGGTTCAGTTTGCGACGCTGACGATTACGGCGCGCACCTGTTATTCGACACCGCCGACCGAACCACCCGAAACCACGGCCTTCCTGCAGATCAGCGACAAGAGGCCGGGCCAGGCCGCGAAGCAGGTGTTTTCCGGTTGGATGTTTGCCTCCACACCATCCATCAACGGGATGGAACATCCGCTTTATGACGTTTGGGTGATCACTTGCAAAACCAACGCGCCGGGCGTGGTGGCAAGCGTGACACCCGCCAAGGGCCCGGCCAAAGTCGTGTCGCCCAATGCGGAGGCGGATGAGCCCGCGCCGTCTCTCCCTGAAGGGGCCGGCCAGTAAAACTCTGCGTTCCGTCCCAGGGCGTCGTGCAGGCGCGCCAGATAGGCCGCGCGCGGAATCTCGATCGTGCCGAACTGTTCCAGATGGGTGGTCAGAAACTGCGTATCCAGCAGAGCAAAGCCGCCGCGGATCAGCCGCGCCACCAGATGCACCAGCGCCACTTTGCTCGCGTCGCGCGCGCTGGAGAACATACTCTCGCCAAAGAACGCGGCACCCAGCGCGACACCGTAAAGTCCACCGACCAGTTGGCCGTCCTTGCGGCATTCGATGGAGTGGGCGAAGCCTCCTTCGTGCAACGCCGAATAAAGCCGGATGATCTCGTCATTGATCCAGCTTTGCTCGCTTGCTGCACGCGGCGCGGCACAGGCTCTGATAACGGCGGCAAAATCCTGATCGGCCGTGACCGTGTAAGCGTCGCTGCGAACGGTGCGCGCCAATCGGCGCGGCAGGTGAAATCTGTTCAACGGAATGATGCCCCGCCGGTCCGGTGACACCCAAAACAGCCCCGGATCTTCCCGCCGTTCAGCCATCGGGAACAGCCCTTGCGCATAAGCCTGCAAGAGCAGATCTGGCGTTAATTCAACCTTCTGGTGCATGTTGCCGCGGACAGCAGATATACCGAGCTTCTGCGTTTATACCGCCGCGCCGGGCAATAAGCCACGGCACGTATCTCCTGACATGCCCGGCATTCATGCGTGATGTGTGTCAGGTTGTCCGGCCGCGTTTCGCATCGATGCTCCACGGTCCGGGACCGGCTGCAGCGATGTAAAGAAAGATGAAGCAGAACAGGATCGCGGCATCGCCCTGGTTAACCGCGGGGAAGAAGCCGCCCATGCGCATGTGGTAGAGAAAATATCCGACAGCCATTTCGCCGGAGCAGATGAAGGCCGCGATACGGGTGAAAAATCCTGCGGTAATCAGAACACCACCAGTCAGCTCGATGATGCCGGCGGCCAGCAACAATGGCGAAAGGCCCGCGTCATACATCGTCACATGCGGAATACCGAGCAGCTTTGCCGTCCCGTGCTCCAGGAACAGAAGCCCGGACATAATGCGCAAGATGCTCAGAAGCTGGGGTGACCAGCCATTCAGAAAAGCCATTTGAATCCCCGTGCGGCTGTCGTCACCCGCACTATATGCGAGTCCTCGTAACGGCCCAGCGGGAAAATCGAATCAACCGTTGCGCCTGGCCAGAAACTGCTCCAGCCAGTGGATGTGATAATCGCCGTTCAGGATATCGGGCTGACGCACGAGTTCCTGAAACAGCGGGATGGTGGTCTCGATGCCGCCGACCACCAACTCATCCAGCGCGCGGCGCAGCCGCAAAAGGCACTCATTGCGATTTTTCGCGTGCACGATCAGCTTGCCCGCCAGGCTGTCATAGTAAGGCGGTATCCGGTAGCCGTCATAAAGCGCGGAATCGAAGCGAACACCCAACCCGCCCGGTGCGTGGAATTGTGTAATCTGCCCGGGTGACGGGGTGAATTTGAACGGATTTTCGGCGTTGATCCGGCATTCGATGGCGTGCCCTGAGATCACAACATCGGATTGCGCGATCTCCAGCGGCGATCCGGCGGCAATGCGCAATTGTTCACGCACGATGTCGATGCCAGTGATGGCCTCGGTGACGGGGTGCTCCACCTGAACCCTGGTGTTCATTTCGATGAAATAGAAGCGCCCTTCTTCAAACAGGAATTCGATGGTGCCTGCACCCAGATAGCCAAGTTTGGCCAGCGCCGTGGTGACGATGGCGCCTATCTCCTGACGCTGCGCCGAATTGAGGGCAGGGGAGGGTGCTTCCTCCCACACTTTCTGGTGGCGGCGCTGCAACGAGCAATCGCGCTCCCCCAGATGAATGACATTGCCGAATTTGTCGGCCAGCACCTGCACTTCGATGTGCCGCGGCCGCTCCAGATATTTTTCCATATAGACCGCGTCGTTGCCGAAGGCGGTCTTGGCCTCGGTGCGTGCGGTGGAAAGCGCCAATGACAGTTCGGATTTCTGCTGCGCGACCTTCATACCGCGCCCGCCGCCGCCAGCCGTGGCCTTGATCAGCACCGGATAGCCGATTTCTTCGGCCAGCTTTTCGGCCTCGCTATCGCTTTCGACGGCGCCATCGGAACCTGGTACTGTGGGAATACCTACGGCCTTTACCGCCTGCTTGGCCGCGATTTTGTCGCCCATCAGGCGGATATGTTCCGGCTCCGGCCCGATGAAGGTCAGCCCGTGCTCCTTTACAATCTCGGCAAAACGGGCGTTTTCGGACAGGAAGCCGTAACCGGGATGAATCGCTTCGGCGCCGGTGATTTCGCAGGCCGCGATGATCGCCGGCATGTTGAGATAGGATTGCGATGCCGGTGCCGGGCCGACGCAAACGCTTTCGTCGGCAAGGCGCACATGCATCGCGTCCGCATCCGCGGTCGAATGAATGGCGACTGTGGAGATTCCCATCTCCTTGCAGGCGCGGTTGATGCGCAGTGCGATCTCGCCGCGATTGGCGATGAGGACTTTTTCAAACATCAGGCGATGACAAGAAGAGGTTGGCCGAACTCCACTGGCTCGGCATCCGAGATGCAGATCTCGCGGACTGTCCCGCTACGCGGTGCCAGGATCGGGTTCATGGTTTTCATCGCTTCCACGATCAGAAGCGTATCACCTTCCTTGACCGTATCGCCGACCTTGACGAAGGGTGGTTTGCCCGGTTCCGGCGCGAGATAGACCGTGCCGACCATGGGGGAAGTGACAGTACCGGCCTGCGGTCCGGCTACCTTCTGTGGCGTTTCCGCAATGGGCGCAGCACTTGCCGCGGGTGCTGCGGCCATCGGCATCGCCTGTGTCATCACGGCTGACATCTGGCGGGAGACGCGCACGCGCTGACCGTTCTGCTCTACTTCGATCTCGGTCAGGTTCGTTTCCGAAAGCAATTCCGCCAGTTCACGCACCATATCGGCAATGCTGCCGGACTCGCCGTCTTTCATGCTCATTTTGTGCTTTCCTTGAGAAGAGCGGCAAGCGCATCGATTGCCAGCAAATAACCCTGTACGCCAAGCCCGCAGATCACGCCCTTCGCAGCCGGGCTGATGAAGGAGTGGTGCCGGAATGGCTCCCGCGCGTGGGGGTTGGAGAGATGAACCTCGATCAGGGGCACCGTCAGGGCCTTGCACGCGTCATACAGGGCGACCGAAGTATGCGTCAGCGCGCCCGCGTTCAAC
Source organism: Alphaproteobacteria bacterium (assembly GCA_017308375.1). Lineage (GTDB taxonomy): Bacteria > Pseudomonadota > Alphaproteobacteria > Micropepsales > Micropepsaceae > Rhizomicrobium. The sequence continues at coordinate 76,782 of JAFKEW010000056.1, read as the reverse complement.
ACCACGCCACAGGCTCCGCTACGGGCTTCCTGAAGCCAGTCGACCAGCGCGCCCTCATGGTTGCTCTGGCGGAACTCCACATTCAGGCCATGGTCTTCGGCGCATGCCGCGGCCATGCGTCCGATGTCGGCCAGCGTGGTGCGGCCATAGATTTCGGGCTCGCGCTCCCCCAGAAGGTTGAGATTCGGCCCGTTCAATACATATATCGGAAATATCTTGGCTTTTTTGGCCACGAGAACCCCGCAAGAGCTGCGATTCGGCTTTATACTGGGGTCATACCTTGAGAGAAACCGTTATGGATATGGCCTGATGTCACTTGCCATCACAATCAATGGTGAAGCCCGCACTATAGACACTCCTGTAAGCGTGCAACAATTGCTCGTTTCGCTGGGGTTGGAGCCTGCCAAAATCGCGGTTGAGCGGAATCTGGAGATCGTTCCCCGCTCCCGTTATGGCGAAATCGTGGTGGGGGCTGGCGACAATCTTGAAATCGTCCATTTCATCGGCGGCGGCAATGCTCCGGTCTCGCTGCCGCAGGACAATCCCTTCGTCATCGCCGGGCGCACCTTCACCTCACGGCTGATTATCGGTACCGGCAAATACAAATCCTATGCGGAGAATGCGGCCGCGCTGGCTGCCAGCGGTGCGGAACTCGTCACCGTTGCCGTCCGCCGCGTGAACCTGACGGACCCCAGCCAGCCCAAGCTGGTCGATTTCATCGATCCGAAGGCGGTCACCTATCTGCCCAACACCGCTGGCTGCTTCACGGGGGAAGATGCGATCCGCACCCTGCGCCTTGCGCGCGAGGCCGGCGGCTGGAGCCTCGTGAAACTTGAAGTGTTGGGCGAACAGAAAACTCTTTATCCCGATATGATCGAGACCCTGCGCGCGGCGGAGATGCTCGCGAATGACGGCTTTCAGGTCATGGTTTACTGCAACGACGATCCGCTGATGGCGAAGCGGCTGGAGAATTTGGGCGCGGTTGCGATCATGCCGCTGGCATCGCCGATCGGGTCCGGCCTCGGCCTGCAAAGCACGATCAATATCCGCACCATCATCGAGCAGGCGAAGGTGCCGGTCATCGTCGATGCGGGAATTGGCACGGCTTCGGATGCCGCGATAGCGATGGAGCTGGGGTGCGACGGTGTGATCTCAAACACCGGCATCGCACAGGCGAAAAATCCGGTCCTGATGGCTGAGGCCATGAAACATGCGGTGATCGCGGGCCGGCAGGCCTTTCTCGCCGGCCGAATGCCGAAAAAGCAATATGCCGACCCGTCCAGCCCGCAAGGGGGCGTGATCTAACCCTTCGCCAGTTTTTCCAGCATCCCCGGTTCGATGGCGCCGGGCCGCACCTTGCCGTTGATGATGAAGGTGGGCGTGCCGTCCACACCGGCTTTGCGGGCGAGTTCGTGCGCCGCATCGATTTCCGCATTGATCGCGGGGTCGTTCATATCGGCTTTCAGCTTCGCCACATCCAGGCCGGTCTTTTTCGCCACGGCAAATACAAGTTCCGGCGTGACCAGCTCATGCTCGTTCATCAGTGCGAAGTGGAAGGCGAGATATTTCTCGGGCTGCCTGCGGGCTGCGATGGCGGCTTTTGCGGCTTCGGTCGAATTTTCGCCCTTGATCGGAAATTCGATGAAGGCGAAGCGGGCATCGTTCTTGTGCGCCTCATAGAATTTCTTCACCGCCGGAATGGAGGCCCGGCAATAAGGGCAATTGTAATCGAAAAATTCCACCAGTGTGGTTTTCGCGTCTTTCGGGCCGGTGACAAAGGCGACCTTCGGATCGAAGAAGGCGGCCATTCCCGTCTTGGCAACGGCATTCTCGCGGGCGCGCGTTTCTTCGGCCGCCTGCTGCTCCTGCAGCTTGTCTGTCATTTCGATCAGAATTTCGGGGTGTGCGGTCAGATAACCCTTCACCGCCGCGTCTCGTGACGGTGTGCTCAACTGCACGGGCAGGATACCAGCCGCCGCGGATGCGAAGATGATCGCGATTGAAAGGGCCGCACCGGCAAGCGCGCCCGCCACGGCGTATTTCCAGCCATCGTTCATGATTGTTCCTGCATGGTTAGTCGCGGTTTTTCTTTTCCGCCGCGGAGATGGAGATGATGTCATTGGCCCGCTGCCAGTCGGGTGTACCTTGAGAGAGGCCCCGCTGCGCGATGGAGGCGAAACGCTGGGCCTGTGGATAGGCGCCAATGGAATAATAGCGTTCCGCGGTTGCCAGATTGGCCATCGGTTCGTTGTTCAGCATGCTGTAGGCAAGCGCCGTTTCGTACCAGGCAAAGGCGTTATCGCTTTCCTTCTGTAGCGCAACCTTCAGATTGTCGAGCGCGGGTTGGGCGTATTTCACGTTCTCGGTCGCAAGCTGGGCTGCGGCAAGTTCAACGCGGATTTCCGTCCCTTCCGGATAGAGGTCCGAGGCCTTTTGCAACGAAGGCACGCCCAGCTCCGGCTTTGCCATATTCACATAAATCTGGCCCAGAACCTGATGGAAAAACGGGTTGTCGGGATGTTCCGCGATCAGGCTTTTGATTTCTGATTGCGCCTTGGCGAGGTCTGGCTTGCGCATATAGGCGATGGCACGGGCATAGCGTGCCGGCGCACTTTCATCGCCCGGCGGATACTTGCGCAGCACGACATCGACATCGGCGGTAAAGCCGAACAGCTTCGCCTTCACCATTGCAAAGCGGCGCAGTGATTCCGGGCTGTCGGGCACATCCTTGTAAGGCGATTTTTCAATAATATCTTCCAGCTCGGCAATGCGTTCGCGCGAGGCCGGATGGCTGCGTGCCCAGGCATCGATGCGATAGGCCGACATCGCCTCTTCGTCGGCGAGCTTCTGGAATGTTTTCAGCATGCCGCGGCCGGACTGCTTGGTGGCGCGCAGGTACTTCTGGCCCATCTGGTCGGCGGTGCCTTCCTGCGCCCGGCTGAAGGCGTTGAACTGACCTTGTGCCACCTGCTGGCCCAGCATGAACACACCCATGCCGGCGGAACCGGCGCCCGCGATCATCGCGGCCACACCCGCAGCCATCGCCACCAGCATTGGAATACTGGCTTTCGAGGCTGCGACCGAACCGCGTGTCAGATGCCCGCCTGCGATATGGCCCGTTTCATGGGCCAGCACGCCGATGACTTCGTTCGGCGTGTCCAGTTTCATGAACAGGCCGGTGTTGACGAAGATGTTCTGTCCGCCGGCGGCGAACGCGTTGATCTCGGGATCGTTGACCAGATAGATGTGCAGCGCCGCAGGGTCCAGCCCCGCCGCGCGATAGATCGGATCTTCGTAGTCCTTCAGAAGCTGCAGTGTCTCGTCATCCGTGATGAGCGAGATGGCCTGCGCCAGAACCGGCTGAACGGTCATACAGAAACAGGCAACCGCCGCCACGGCAAAGACAGAGGCGCGCTTCGCTGCATAGGCGGCGTGCGGATGAAAGCGGCGCAAACTGCTCAGAGACAGCAAGCTCAACGAACTCCGTTTGCCCCGCTTTTTAAGCCTTTATGTGAACCTAGTGGTCACATACCTTGCCGTCAATAAAGCCCGATCACGGCTGCATTGCGGCGAAGGTGCTTGCTTTCTCTCCGCGTGCGTCAGGAAAATCGCCTCTGCCACCAACCCTTGCGCGGTGGTTCGGTTGTCTTTTCGGCCGGCGGCGCCTTTACCGCGGTATCGGCTTCGCTCTCTGCCGGTGGTGCGGCCGGTGCGGCTTCTGCCTCGGCCGGATGTTCGCCACTGCCGTTTACGGACGCTGGCTGCACCTGCTCGCGCGCCGGTGCCTCGTCGCCAGATACGGCTTCATGCGTTTCCTGCACAGGTGGCGTGGACGCTGGCGAGACTTCGCTTTCGGTGCCCAGGGACCATACGGGGCCGGATGGTGCATTCAGCGATGCCGCCGGCTCCACTGTAGCTCCGCTGCTCTGCTCCGGGGCCGCGGTGGCGGTGTCCGATTCGGTATCTGCGGGCGGATGTTCGGATGCTGCCGCCTCGCCATGGTGGCGGCGTCCGCGCCGCCTGCGCCGGCGCCGGCGTTTGCCTTGGCCTTCGTCCGGCTGCCCGCCATCTGCGGACGGTTGCGAGGCGTCGCTGTCGTGGCCGCCCTCGGCCTCATCGACACCTTCGGTTTCGCCTGGCGGCATCTCCACGAATTCGAGCGAGTGGGCCGGGACCGGCTCCTGCAAGGTTTGCGGCCGGTCATGGTCGCGCCCGCCACGGCGCCTGCGGCGCCTGCGCCGCCGTCCACCGCCTTCGCCATTCGTGGCTTCGGCCGGTGCCGATTCGCTTTTTTCAACGGTCTCGGACTCATCGGTCTCAATATCGTCCGCTTCGTCTTCCTCCGCCTCGGCCGGGTCAATAAAGCCCGCATCGACCGAAACCGGCAGGCGCCGTTCCTCCGGGGCTTTCGCTGTCAGCTTTTCGATCTCGAAATGTCCCGGGTGCGTGTCTTCGTCCGGTGCGAAGCTGATGGTCATGCCGTAGTCGGATTCGATCCGTGCCAGCTCGCGCCGCTTCTGATTCAGCGCGTAGATCGCCACGTCCGGCGGCACCGTCACACTGATGGCGGAGGCACGCTGCTTCTGCCCTTCTTCTTCTACGGCCCGCAGGACGCGCAGCGTGGCGGATTCGACGGAGCGGACAATGCCAAGCCCGTCGCAATGGGGGCAGGGCACCGTCGAACCCGCGATAACGCCCGCGCGCAACCGCTGGCGTGACATTTCCAGCAAACCGAACTGGCTGATCTTGCCGATCTGAATCCGGGCGCGGTCGTTTTTCACCGCCGACGCCACGCGCTTCTCCACCGTGCGGTCGTTGCGATTGTCTTCCATATCGATGAAGTCGATCACGATCAGCCCGGCCAGATCGCGCAACCGCAATTGCCGCGCGATTTCGTCGGCGGCTTCGAGGTTGGTCTTGAAGGCTGTGTCTTCGATCGAATGTTCCCGCGTCGCCCGGCCGGAATTCACGTCGATCGCCACCAGTGCTTCGGTCTGGTTGATGACGATATAGCCGCCCGATTTCAGCGTGACCGTGGGCGTGAACATCGCGTCGAGCTGCGCTTCGGTATGGAAGCGCTGAAACAGCGGGACGCTGTCCTTGTAGGGCTTCACATTCTTGGCATGGCTGGGCATCAGCATGCGCATGAAGTCCTTGGCGTTGCGGTACCCCGCATCGCCTTCGACCACAATCTCCGACACGTCCTTGTTGTAGAGGTCGCGGATGGCGCGCTTGATCAGATCGCCTTCCTCATAAACGCAAGCCGGCGCGTTGGACCGCAAGGTCAACTCACGGATCTGGTCCCACATCCGCAGCAGATATTCATAGTCGCGCTTGATCTCGAGCTTGGTGCGGCTTTCGCCCGCCGTGCGGATGATAAGCCCCATGCCCTCCGGCAGCTCCAGCGATGCCGCGGCCGACTTCAGGCGTTTGCGGTCGTTGGCATTGGTGATCTTGCGCGAAATGCCGCCGCCGCGCGGCGTGTTGGGCATCAGCACGCAATAGCGCCCGGCGAGTGACAGGTAGGTGGTCAGCGCCGCGCCCTTGTTGCCGCGTTCTTCTTTCACCACCTGCACCAGAATGATCTGGCGGCGCTTGATCACTTCCTGAATTTTGTAGTGGCGGCGGCGCATCCAGCGTTGTGGTGGCCGTGCCGCATGAAGTGCCTGTGCAGGCGGATCATCCGAATGGAGTGCGGGTTCCGCATTTTGTTCATCGCCCGCTTCGGCGTCGCTATCGGAATCAGCGGCGCCTGCATCGCTCTCCGTCGCGGATGCGGTTTCCTGTTCGATGGACGAAACATCGCCTGCCAGCGCATCGGCAACAGCGTCCATGCTCGGTACGAACATCGTTTCGTCTGCGGTTTTGTTCGCGTCCGGTTGCTCTTCCGCGCTGTCATGCGCATCGGCTGCTGTTTCGCCGTCCACCTCATCGTCATCGGCGGAATCGTTTTCGGTATCCGCGTTTGCGGCATTGACCGTGCCGGTTTCCACCGGCTCGAAATCGTCTTCCGCGTGGCGGCGCGCTTCGGCTTCCGCTTCGGCCAGCAAGGCTTCGCGGTCCGCGACCGGGATTTGATAGTAGTCGGGATGGATTTCCGAGAAGGCGAGGAAGCCTTGCCGGTTGCCGCCATACTCGACAAACGCCGCCTGGAGCGATGGCTCCACCCGGGTCACTTTGGCGAGATAAATGTTTCCTTTGAGGGGCCGCCTGGATGCGGCTTCAAAATCGAACTCTTCAACCTTCTGGCTGTCCAGAACGACCACCCGGGTTTCTTCCGGGTGGCTTGCATCGATAAGCATACGCTTGGGCATGGGTGTCTCCCGGCGGCGCAATCGCGCACAAAGCCTTCCGGCGCCGTAGCGCGGGAGCGAGGCTTGGCAGAGATGAGGGCCGCGTGGTTAGGGACGGAATGCTCCATGCCGCCTCACGCGGTTGAAACCGCGGGCCGGTTGGATAGAGCAAAAAACCGTCAATCATTCTGTTCACATCATTGCGGGACGAAGGCTCGTCCGCGGCTCCTGCCGCCAATGGGGGTTCACACGGGGCCGGCTGCACCTTGCGGCCGGCACTTGCTGCGGAACCCTGGTACACCTTGGCGGCGAAGCAGGGTATTCGTCTTTGTACGGGCACCCCCCGCCTGCGGCAAGGGGCGACTGACAGAGATTCATTATCGCGCCGTCAGGTGCTAACGTACCGTAAATGGTTTATTGCCAGTTTCGCCCGCGGGTTACGCTGCAATGGGCAGGGGTGGAGAATGCGCTTTCGAGCTGGCGTGTTAACGATAGCGGCGGCCAGCGTCTTTTTGGGGGGCGCCTTCGCCCAACCGGCTCCGCGGCCGAAACCGGGCTTTTCCGGGCCGGATTCCACGATCGCTGACCCGATTGCCGCCCTGGAACGCAAGAGCGAGGAAAGCCTCCACCGGGCTCAGAACCGGGTTAAGGCTCTGCCCGTGGTGCTCGATACCCGAATCGGGGAACACGGCGGCAAAACCCGTTTTGTGGTGGAGGTGTCCGACCCTCTTCAACTGCGGGTCTTCACCCTGGCTGATCCCGATCGGGTGGTGGTGGATATGCCGGAGGTTCTCTGGCGTATCCAGCAGGCGGAGCGGCCGACGGGCACGGGCGCGGTCAAGAGTTACCGTTACGGTCTGTTCCGGCCTGGCAACTCCCGCTTTGTGATCGATCTGAACGGCCCCGTCCGGGTGGCAGACCCGATGGTGCTGCCGCCCCAGGGTGGCCACGGCTATCGCATCGTGTTCGACCTGTTCCCGACCACGCGGGCAAAATTCCTTGCCGCCGCAGGCTGGCCGGCTGATCTCAGGGCGCGGGAGAATGCGGCCGAGCGTCTGGCCGCCCGCGAAAGCCGCGCCACCGGAAATGCGCAAAGCGCCCCCGGCGCCAACAAGCGGATCATCGTGGTCGATGCCGGGCATGGCGGCATCGATTCCGGCACCAGCGGCATCAATGGCCTGCAGGAGAAAGATCTGGTGCTCGATATGGCGTTGCGCCTGCGCAAGGCGCTTCAGCGCCGTGGAAATTACACCGTTTATCTGACGCGCGATGACGACACTTACATCCCCCTCGGCCAGCGGGTGAAGATCGCGCGCACCGACCATGCCGACCTGTTCATTTCCCTGCACGCGGATTCGAACCCGAGCCCGTCGGTTTCGGGGGCATCGGTCTACACACTGTCGGAACGGGGTTCGGACAAGGAAGCCGCCGCCCTGGCGCAGAAGGAAAACCAGTCCGACATCATTGCCGGTGTCGATCTCTCGCAGGAGGACGCCCCCGTCGCCTCCATCCTTATTGATCTCGCACAACGCGATACGATGAACCGCTCAACCCGCTTCGCGCAGACGGTGGTTCAGAAGCTGTCCGGGGTTACGGACATTTTGCCGCGCCGCCCGCATCGTTCGGCGGCCTTCGTCGTTCTGAAGGCCCCCGATGTTCCCGCGGTTCTGATTGAGCTTGGCTACCTCTCAAACGCCGGCGATGCCGGTCAGATGGAGACCTCGGCGTGGCGCAGTTCGGTGGCGGACGCCATCGCCTCTGCCGTCGACAACAATTTCGGGCTGCCGAAAGGCGGCCGCACCGCGGCCCAGACGGTCTCGGATTAGGCGGATGGCTGGATTGCGGTCCTTGTTTTGCCGCCTTTCCGTGGTCACAAACAGTCTATATTAGACGCCGGACAGGAAGCGGCGGACGGATGTTGCGGCGAATTCTCACGATAGGTCTGGTCGTCTTCGGGGCTGCGGCCGTAATCGGTATCGGTCTGATTGCGGCCTATGTCTATTCACTGACGCGGGATCTGCCCAGCGTCGATGCCTTGAAGACCTATGATCCGCCAGTGACCACACGGGTCTATGCCGGCAATGGTACGATCCTTGGCGAGTATGCGCGCGAGCGCCGGGTTTTCGTGCCGGTCGCCTTTGTGCCCAAGCTGGTCGTTCATGCCTTCATTTCGGCGGAAGATAAAAATTTCTTCACCCATCCCGGCATCGATCCCTCGGGTATTCTCCGGGCTGGCGTCAAGGACATCTTCAACGTCATTAATCATCGCCGTCTCGAGGGCGCATCCACCATCACCCAGCAGGTGGCGAAGAATTTCCTGCTCAACAGCGATGTGAAATTCTCGCGCAAGATTAAGGAAGCGATCCTCGCCATCCGGATCGATGCAACCTATCCGAAATCGAAAATCCTGGAGCTTTATCTCAACGAGATATTCCTCGGTCAGAACTCCTACGGCGTCACCGCCGCGGCGCTGAACTATTTCGGCAAATCGCTCGACCAACTCGACGTTGCAGAGGCTGCTTTTCTTGCGGCCCTGCCCAAGGCACCGTCCAATTACGACCCCCGCTTCCACATGGAAGCCGCCATCGGCCGCCGCAATTGGGTGATCGACCAGATGCGCTCCAACGGCTACATCACGCGGGATGAGGCGCGGGCTGCCAAGGCAGAACCCCTGCAGACCCAGATGCGCCCGCTCGGCATTCAGGCCGAAGACGCCGACTATTTTGTCGAAGATGTCCGCCGCCAGCTCTACGCGAAATATGGCGCCCGCACCCTCTATGAGGGCGGGCTTCAGGTTCGTTCCACGCTCGACACGCGGTTGCAGAATTTTGCGGTCAATGCGCTGCGTATGGGGTTGGTACGCTACGACCATCGCCATGGCTGGCGCGGTGCCACCAGCAATATCGACATCCAGGGCGACTGGAAGAAAGAACTTGGCGACGTTCGCAACAAGTCCGGTATTCCAAGCTGGAAGGTTGCGGCCGTGCTTGGTTTCGGCAAAGACGATTCCATCCGGCTCGGCTTTGCCGATGGCAGTGAAGGCAAGATTCCGTTCAGCGCACTGGCCTGGGCGCGCAAACCTTTGGCCAATGCTTCCGTCGGCCCCACGCCCCGTTCGCCGCAGGATGTCGTGAAGCCCGGCAATGTCATTTATGTCGAGCCGACTGATAAAAACGGCGATTACGGCCTGCGCCAGATTCCGAAGGTGAATGGCGCCATCGTGGTGATGGACCCGCATACAGGGCGCGTTCTCGCGATGTCCGGCGGATTCAGTTACGAATCGAGCGAATACAACCGCGCCTCTCAGGCGATGCGTCAGCCCGGTTCGGCCTTCAAGCCATTCGTCTATGCCGCCGCGCTCGACAGCGGCTATACCCCCGTTTCCAAGGTTCTGGATGCGCCCTTCGTGATGTCACAGGGCCCGGGCCTGCCGTTGTGGCGGCCGGAGAATTACGAGCACGAATATCTCGGTCTCACCACTTTGCGCCGGGGTCTCGAACTCTCGCGCAATCTGATGACTATCCGTCTCGCGCAGGCCGTCGGTATGAAGAAGGTTGCGACCTATGCCGACAATTTCGGCGTCTATAAAAAATTGTCGCCAATGCTGGCCAACTCGATCGGGGCTGCGGAAACCACGCTGCTGAAGATGACAACCGGCTATGCGGAGTTTGACAACGGCGGCAAGAAAATCTTGCCCACTTTGGTGGATCGCGTACAGAACCGTTATGGCCACACGATCTTTCGTCATGACACGCGCGTCTGCACCGATTGCAACGGGCCATGGCATCATCAATCCGATCCGCTGATCCCCGACAATCGGGAGCAGGTGCTGGACCCGCGCACTGCCTATCAGGTGGTTTCGCTGATGGAAGGCGTGGTTAAGCGCGGCACCGGCCGGTCGGTGAGCGTGATCGGTAAACCACTGGCGGGCAAGACCGGCACATCCAATGATTCCAAGGATGTCTGGTTCATCGGCTTCTCGCCGGACCTCGTCTGCGGTGTCTATGTCGGTTACGACGATCCCAAAACGCTGGGCAAGCATGAGCAGGGCGCGACCGTTGCGGCCCCGATCTTCCGCGATTTCATGAAGCAGGCGCTGGCCGACGTGCCGGCGATTCCATTCCGGGTCCCACCCGGAATCGTCTTCGTCCCGGTCGATGCGCATAGTGGCGCGATGACCTCCGCCGGCGCACCGGGCTCGATTGAAGAGGCGTTCAAGGCCGGCAGCGAACCTGGGGTGGCCGGCATCGATGAAGAGACGGTGGCGCCGCTCAACACGCGCGGCAAGACAACCTATGGCCCTGCGATCAATGTCGGCGAAGGCACCGGCGGCCTCTATTAATCACGCAGACGCACGGTGAAGTGATCGTTCCGGCGCCTTTTGGCGTTTGCGGAGGCCTCCAACGCGCTTATGATTTTGTGGCCGTGTTCGGGAGGATCACGCAATGTTGCACAAGAAAATTCGGGCATTGGGACTTTTTTCGGCGGCGGCATTCGGGGCTGCGTTGTTGGCCGTGCCTGCTGCCGCACAAACCGCCACCGCCCATGTCGATCGTTCGGCACAGCAGCCGGTGTTTTATCCCAAGACGTCTCAGGTCAATGGCGAGGAAGGCAATGTCTATGTCTCCATTTATGTGCGGGATGATGGCAAGCCGGTGCGCGCGTCGCTTATGAAGTCCAGCGGTTATGAGGATCTCGATACCGCGGCGATACAATCGGCCATGAACTGGACCTATGTCCCGGCCATGGAATATGGCGAGAACGCGTCGGGCTGGACGACGGTGCAGGTGGTCTACAAATTGCCGAAAGCGGCCGCGAAATAGCGGCCTCGCGGATCGCCGTCGTACCACTTCGGGGGGCTTTACGCGGTGCGCTCCTGCACCCTATATCAGGGCGGCGAGGAGAGACCATGCGCGCCGAGACCGAACGCACCATCGAAGATATTCAGCAGGCCGTTGCTCTGCTGAGGAGGCATCTTTGACTGGGATCGTGCCACACGCCGCCTGGATGAACTGAACGCCAAGGCGGAAGACCCCTCGCTCTGGAACAATCCGCAGGAAGCCCAGACCCTGATGCGGGAGCGTCAGCGGCTGGAGGAATCCATGTCGTCGGTCCGGGCGCTGGAAAATGAATTGTCCGATGCCACGGGCCTGATCGAACTGGCGGAAGCCGATGGCGATGCCGCCCTGGTATCGGAAGGCGAAGCCGCAATCACGGCCCTTCGCGCCCGCGCCGAAACCTTGCGCCTTGAATCGATGCTGTCGGGTGAGGCTGACGGCAACGATAGCTATGTCGAAATTCATGCCGGCGCCGGCGGCACCGAAAGCCAGGACTGGGCGGAAATGCTTTTCCGCATGTACACCCGCTGGGCGGAGCGGAAGGGCTACAAGCTGCAACTGGTTGAGGAGAGCGCGGGCGAGACGGCCGGAATCAAATCGGCTACCGTTCTGGTCAAAGGGCACAACGCCTATGGCTGGCTGAAGACAGAGGCGGGCGTGCACCGCCTTGTGCGCATTTCACCGTATGACAGCAATGCCCGCCGGCACACGAGCTTTGCCAGCGTCACGATCTTTCCGGTGATCGACCAGACTATCGAAATCGACATTCCTGAGAAGGAGGTGCGGATCGACGTCTACCGGGCAAGCGGCGCGGGCGGTCAGCACGTCAACAAAACTGAAAGTGCGGTGCGCATCACCCATCTGCCCACGGGCATTGTGGTAGCCTCGCAAACTGAAAGATCACAGCACCAGAACCGCGCCATTTGCTGGGACATGCTGCGTTCAAAACTCTACGAACGCGCACTGGAGGCAAAGAAGGCCGAGACGGGCGCATTTATCGGGGAGAAGGCGGATATCGGCTGGGGCCACCAGATTCGCTCTTACGTGCTGCAGCCTTATCAGTTGGTGAAAGATCTGCGTACGGGCGTGGAAAGCCGCACGCCGCAGAGTGTGCTGGACGGGGAGCTTGATCCGTTTATGGCGGCGGCCTTGGCACAGGCTATCGGGGGCAAGCCGAAAGAGGCGATTGCCGATCTCGAATAGCGCCGCCTTGCTGCGGTTTGTGCCGAAGCAAGGCAGGCGGTTTCGATCATTCCGTTCGCGGCAGTCAGTTCGCAGTTGGGCGTGCAGCGCCATTGTCGGCTGAGGCCGACGGCGCGGCCGGGGCCGATTTGCGTTTGAACTCGGCCATCTTGGGTGCCGCAGCATCGTCCGAAAGCGGGTTGTCCGAGTGGCGGCAATTGCCCTCGAAGAAGGCGCCGCTTTCCACCGCAAAGGTCTCGTGCAGGATGTTGCCTTCGACGTGACAGGTGGTGCAAAGCTGAACCTTGCGGGCGCGAATGCTGCCTTCGACCTTGCCGCGCACGACCACATCTTCCGCCACGACTTCGCCTTTGATGGTGGCGCCTTCGCCGATCACCAGATTGGTGCAGCGGACGTCGCCTTCGATCGTGCCGTCGATCTGCATGTCGCCGGCCGAGGCCAGCGTGCCGGTCACGGTCAGGTCCGCGCTGATCAGCGAGGGCCCGCGATTCGCCGCCTGCGTGGTTCGCTTCGGCGTCTGGGTCTGCGGCTGCGGGGAAACGTGTGCCGCCGGTGCAGGTGTCGGCTGCGTATGATTGACAGGTGCTTCGGTGTCTTTGGTCTTACTCGAGAACATGACGGCCGGCCTCCAGGAAGTTTTCGGGGTTTCTCACAGTGTTATCCACCCATACCTCATAGTGCACATGCGGTCCGGTGCTGCGTCCCGTGGATCCTAGTCTGCCCACGGTTTGCCCCTTCGCGATGGTTTCGCCTCTGCGCACCAGTACACGGGACAGATGACCATAGCGCGTCCTCACGCCCAGGCCATTGTCGATTTCTACCATATTTCCATAAGCACCACGCGGGCCAGCCCAAACCACCTTGCCGGGCGCCGTGGCGTGAACTTTCGTACCCCACGGGCCACCGAAGTCGAGGCCGGCATGAAACGCCGCCCGCCGGGTGAAGGGGTCTGTACGTGCGCCGAAGCCGCTGGTGATTTCCGTTCCCGCGCCCTGAATCGGCTGCGCCAGCGGAATGTGCCGGACCACGGCCAGCAGTGCTTCCAGCCGGCTGAGCGAGGCCTGGGCCGTGACCAGGTCGGCGCTGAAGCGCCCGTCGCGCGTATCGCCGGTCCGCACTGCCGAAAGCGGCAGCAATGGCCCGCCCATTGCGGTGCCGCGCAGGTAGCGGCCCTCCATTTTTGTGGGGCTGACGCCGGCCACGCGCATCACGTCTTCAATGTTGCGGGCGCGCTCGGCGATGTTTGTGTTGGCGGCGCGCAGCAGCTTGTCCCCTTGCGCATTCAGCTTGGCGAGGCGCGCAGTCTGCGCATCGAGGGCGTGCAGCGCCGGATGATTGGCGATCTTCTCCGATACGGCCGCCTTCTGCGGCTGAAACCATGCAACCGCCAGCCGGTAAAGCGATGAACCGATGTCCAGCAGGCTGGCATGGGTGGGGCGCGCGGTGCGGGGCTGTGGCTGTGCCGGTGCGGGCAGGACCGGAAGCACCGCGTCGCCATCGGCCTGGGGGACAGGGGTGTACGCGCCGACGAAGTCGCTGCTGCCCGATTCCGCTTTTGGCGGGGCGGCCGTCGAATTGCGCAAGCCTGCGAGGGAGGCGTCGATCGCGCCTTTCCGGCTCAACAGTCCGGCAATCGATTTCTGTTTGCCTTCAAGCTTGTCGGCCGTGGACTTGAAGCGATCCTCCGCCGCCAGCAGGGCGCCGTTCAATTCGTCATAGGACAATTGCAGATCGGCCACGCGCCCTTCATAGGCCGATTGCATGGCCTGGAAGCGGTGATCCTTGGCCGCAATAATGTGATCCTTGAAGATGACGTTGACGCTGGCGAAAGCAACCCAGCCGAGAAAGATGGCAGCCAGTCCCGCCAGCGTGGCCTGTAAGGAGGGGCTGAAGGTCAGAAACTGCACCCGGCCACTGCTGCGGATGTAAATCTGCCGTTCCGGGAAAATGTCATGCAGCCAGGCCCAGACCCGCTCGACGACCGGATGAAGGGACGCTGTGCCGTCTTCGGACGGCAGGCTTGAAGCCGCATTTGCGCCAGTCGATCCAGTGTCTTGCGCGCTGTTCTTCAAATCCCGGTTCCGTTCTAGCCTGCTCGTGTTGAGGGGGAACTCATGTTCCACCGGCGCCTACAGCGCTTTTGCTGCCGTCAACACGGCCTCGACATGACCGGGAACCTTGACCTTGCGCCAGATTTCCCGAATGACGCCCTTAGCGTCGACCAGAAAGGTCGAACGGTCCATACCCATATACTTCCGGCCGTACAAGCTCTTTTCCATCCACACGCCATAGGCCTGGGCGAGCGCGGTATCGGGGTCCGAACCCAGGGTCAGCTTCAGCTTGTGCTTGGCCTTGAATTTGTCGTGGGACGCCGTGCTGTCCTTGGAAACGCCGATGACGGCGACCCCCAATGCGTCAAATTTTCGCTTGGCTTCGGAGAAGCCGATAGCCTCCTTGGTGCAGCCCGTGGTGTCGTCCTTGGGATAGAAATAGAGCACGTAAGGCTGTCCCTTCAGGCTGGATGAGGCCACACTGCCGCCGGAATCTGTTGCGAGTTTGAATGAGGGTGCCTTGTCTCCTGGCTTCAGTACCCCCGGCTTTGGTTTTCCCGGTTTTTGTATTCCCGCGTCAGGCGCTTCTGCCTTCGTTGCCACGGCGGTCCCCCAAGCTCGGTCGAGCGTATCACTTTGCGGTGTTTACTGGATTTTAACAATAGATGACCTGCTGATTCGCGCTCCGGCACGTGAATCAGGTTGCGCTCGCGTGCGGGTTGAACTGGCCGCTGGCCGGATGTTCCGGGACGGAGTAGGCGCCCTTTGAAGTTTCCTGACCTGAAAGGGTTTCGTGCCCGCCACGCCGGTCTGATCGCGGTGGGTTTCGTCGCCGCGGTGATATTCTTTGTCATCGGTGCGGGCTTGCGGCTCCTGGTCGGCCCGGTATCGCTCAATCCATTCTCCAACCGCCTGCAACAGGCCCTGGCGGAGGCGCTGCCCGGCGTGGCGGTACGATTCGATTCGGCGGCGCTGGAATGGTCGCGTGACGATGGACGGGTTGACCTGATGGTGCTGGGGGCCCGGGTGGTGGACAACAGGGGCCGCATCATTGCCCAGGCACCGAAGGCGGTTATCGGCCTTGTGCCGGACAAGCTTGTGCATGGCGATATCGTCGTACAGCGCATCGCGCTGGTCGGCATGCAATTGACATTGCTGCGCAGCCGCGAGGGTGTCCTGCGCATGGGTGTTTCCGCCAATGCGGGCCAGCCCGACCTGTTGAAGCTGATCGACAGCGCCATCAATTCCGCGGATCGCAATGCACCGCCGCTGCAATCCTTTTCGGTCCGCAAGGCACGGCTGGCATTTTACGATCAGGAATCTGGCCTTTTCATCGTCGCACCCAGGGCCGATCTGACAATGGCGCCGCGTGGTGCCGATACCGCGGCTGCGCTGGATGCGGACATCGAAATCAGCGGCCGCCGCTCTCGCATCGTGGCGGACCTGACACTTCCCGCCGAGGGCCGCCCCGCCCATGGCCGGGTCAAGATAACCGGGCTTAATCTGGCCGCGCTTGGCCGCAACGCCAAAATATTCAGCGCACTGAAGATTGTCGATCTGACCCTGAACCTCTCGGCCGATGTGAAGTTCACCGGTACGCATCTGGCTACGGTTACGTTTCAGGCGCGCGGGCAGGGCGGCATTACCGGTTGGGGTCCGAAAGGAGGCCTTCTCAACCTCGGAACGCTTGCGGCCGATGGCAGTTATGATGCGGGTACCGGCCGCTATGCCATTGCCAATGCCTCCCTCAACGGCGGCCAGATCATCAGTACACTGAAAAGTGCGGGTGAGCTTCGCTTCGGCGTCAAAAATGTTCTGGAACTGGCCTCTACCGAGACGGCCATCCGCGATATCACCCTCGACATGCCGGATGAATTCGCCCGCCCCGTGCACATTGCCCGTGTCGATCTTTCCGGGCACTACACGCCTTCTTCCAAAGAAGCGGTGCTGGACAAGTTTGCCGTTGCGGGTGGGATTTTGCGCGGCAGTGCAACAGGGCGCCTGCAGTTCGGTGAGAAATCGCCCGCCATCATCCTCGATGCCGATGTGAACGCCTTTCCGGTGCGGCAGGGGCTCGCGATCTGGCCGCATTCGCTCGCCGATGGTGCGCGGGACTGGATCGATCGCAACATCTCCACCGGCTCCACCGGGCCGTTCACGATCCGCGTGAATATCCCGGAAGGCGCGCTGGACGAGCCCGCGCTCGCCGACGGTCAGCTTGTGGTGGCATTCCCGATCACGGAAGCCTCGGCTACTTATATCAAGGGGCTGACACCGCTGACCGCGGTGAACGGCCGTGGCGAACTGAACAGCGACAAATTCACCGCCACGCTCGATACCGGGATGATCGGGCCGATCAAACTTGTTAGCGGACAGGCGCTGATCCCCGATCTGCATAAGCCGAGTACGGTGGGCATTTTTACGGCAAACCTCGAAGGCGCGATGTCCGATGTGCTGGCGGTGGTTGACATGCCGCCGCTGAAATACCCGTCACGCTTTCAAATCAGTCCTTCTGACACTGGCGGAACCGTGAAGCTCGATTTGTCGATCAAGGTGCCGATGCTGAAGGACGTACGCGTCGAAGATATCGGCATGGCCATTGGCGGCGTCACCTCCGGCCTGAACATCGCACTCAGCAAAACCGCGCGGATCAGCGATGGCGCGATTACTTTTCAGATCACGAATGATCGCCTGCATGCCGCCGGCACCGCGTCCTATGGCGCCGCCGTGCTGCAACTGGACTGGACGGAGCTATTCAGCGCCGTGAACGGGATCACGACGACGATCGATGCCCGCACAACGCTGAATGAAGCGGCCCGGAAATCGTTCGGGGTCGATCTCGACGGTCTTGTCGATGGCGCCATTCCGCTGCAGGCGAAGGTTCAGGGTTTTCGCGGTCAGCCGCGCCATGCTGACATCACCGCCGATCTCACGCCCGTCAATCTGCATGTCAATCTGATCAATCTGCAAAAACCGGCCGGCAAGGCGGCGAGCGCCGACGTGGCGCTCGATTTTGCGGATACGGGCACGCTTGCTGCGGCCGATATCCGTCTTTCCGGGCCTGAACTTTCCGCGACCGGTAAGGCGCAGTTCGATGCAGCCGGTGCACTTGCCCGCCTCGATATACCGGCCGTGAAGGCGGGAAAGGCCAATGATTTTGCGCTTGTTCTCAATCGCGGCGCCAATGCGAGTCTGGATCTTTCGATCAAGGGCGCTTCGCTGGACGGCACCAGTCTCGCAAGCGGCGGTAAAGGCACCACCAAGGGCCCTAGCAAAGAACAGAAATTCCCCGGCCCCTTCCACATCGTGGCGCAGCTCGATCGCATTGTGCTGCGCGATGGCGTCTCGCTGAACAATTTCAGTCTGGACACGTCCGGGGTAGAGGATCGTCTGCGCACCTTCACGCTCAGTGGAAAATTTGCGCGCGGGCCGGAATTGAGCGGCGCGATGCAGGATAAGGGCAGCACGCGCAATCTGACATTGAAAACGACGGATGCCGGTCTGCTGATGAAAGGTGTATTCGGGCTGGACAGCATCCGCGGTGGCAAGGTTTCGCTCGCGATTGATTTTCCACGGCCCGCCGATCAGGTGCCTGTAAAGACGGACGATGACTACAAGGCCACGCTCGTCGCGGAAGATTTCCGGGTCATGAACCAGCCGTTTCTGACCCGCCTGTTTTCGGCGGGCTCGCTGACCGGCATTATCGACCTGATGAGCGGGCAGGGCATTGCGATTGACAAGATGACGGTTCCGTTCACGGCGAGGGATGGTTCTCTGCGCATTCGCGATGCGCGCGCCTCCGGCCCCGCAATCGGCATCAGCGCCGATGGTTATCTGGATCGCAAAGAAGGGGGAGGGTGTGTTCGGCGTGACCTATTCGGTCTCCGGCAATGCGGACGAACCCCATATCAGTGTCAATCCGCTCGCCATGCTCACGCCGGGCATCCTGCGGCGCATTTTTGAAGGGCGCATTCCGACAGAGAAACCGGCGGTCGCGCCCGTGCCGGCGCTGCCGGAAAAAGGCAGACAGGAAAGCCCGAAATCGCAGCCCGCAACACCGAAGAAGTAATGTGCGTCAGGCTGGTTTCACCAGCACGTGCTTTTTCTTTCCGCTGGAAAGTTTCAGCACACCGTCTTTCGTCAGCGCGCCCAACCCGACGATCAGTTTCGGATCGGTGACAGGTGCGTCGTTGATCCGCAATCCGTTGTTGGCGATCAGCTTGCGCACTTCCGAGTTGGATGCCGCCAGCCCGCAGGCCACCGCGAGTGTCAGAATGCCTTGCGGCAAAGATGTCGTGATGGTCGGCAAGCCCTCTGCCATCGCGCCTTCTTCAAAGGTGCGCCGGGCGGTTTCGCGCGCTTGTTCGGCAGCCTTGCGGCCATGGCAGATGGCGGTGGCTTCTGTGGCCAGAATGGCTTTGGCGGCGTTCAGCTCCGCATCTTTCAGAACTTCCAGCCGCGCGATCTCATCTTCCGGCAAATCGGTGAACAGGCGCAGAAAACGCCCGACATCGCCATCCTCGGTGTTGCGCCAGAACTGCCAATATTCATACGGGCTGCGCATATCGGGGTTCAGCCACACCGCACCTGCTGCCGTCTTGCCCATCTTCGCGCCGGATGCCGTGGTTAGCAGCGGCGTGGTCAGGCCGAACAACTGCACGCCTTCGACACGCCTGCCAAGCTCGATACCGCTGACGACATTGCCCCATTGGTCCGAACCGCTGGATTGCAGGCGGCAGCCGTAACGACGATACAACTCCACGAAATCGTAGGCCTGCATGATGGAGTAGTTGAATTCCAGAAAGCTGAACGGCAGATCGTTGTCGATCTTCGCCTTCACACTCTCCATCGTCAGCATCCGGTTGATGGAAAAGTGCCGCCCGATCTCGCGCAGGAACGGGATGTATTCCAGCTTGTCCAGCCATTCTGCGTTGTCGACCATGATGGCGTCGTTGGGGCCGTCCCCGAAGTGCAGAAAATTTGCAAACGTCTTGCGGATCGCGGCCTTGTTGGTCTCAATCTGTTCGTCGCTCAGAAGCGGGCGTGCTTCATTGCGGAAGGATGGGTCGCCAACCTTGGTCGTGCCGCCGCCGATCACCACGATCGGCTTGTGGCCTGCCTGTTGCAGGCGGCGCAACGTCATCGCCTGTATGGCATGGCCGACATGCAGGCTCGGCGCCGTGCAGTCGAAGCCGATATAGGCCGTCACGCGTTCCTTCGCGAACAACTCGTCCAGATCCTGCGGCGCCGAGCAATCGTAATAGGCCCCGCGCGCGGCAAAGGTGCGAAGGAAGTCGGATTTGAAGATCGGTGTGTCGGGCATGATTATGCTAGGGTTATGCGGAAGCCAGGGTCTTTAGCACACATGCCGAAAGCCGTTAAAGCCATTGGTTTGATGAGCGGCACCTCGCTTGATGGTATCGACGCAGCGCTGCTCGTCACCGATGGGGAAACTGTGGTGCGCCGGGGCGCGGCCCTGACGGTGCCCTATGACGTGCAGACCCGTATCATGCTCCACGCCGCGCTGGAGGAGGCACGCAACGTCGCCGAAGGTGCCCCCGTCCCTTACGCCATCCGCGATGCGGAGCGGCATATCACGCTCGCCCATGCGGAGGCTGTGCGCGAACTGATCCGCAAATCGGGCGAGACGGATGTCGATCTGATCGGCTTTCATGGCCAAACCATCCTGCACCGCCCGGCCCGGCGCTGGACTTGGCAGATCGGCGATGGCGCCTTGCTGGCAAGCCTCACCGGCATCGATGTGGTGAATGATTTTCGCAGCGCCGATGTGAAGGCGGGCGGCCAGGGTGCACCGCTGGTGCCGCTCTATCATGCGGCACTGGTCAAGACGCTGGCGCAGCCGAAACCGCCGCTGGTGGTGGCGAATATCGGCGGTGTCGCCAACATCACCTATGTCGGGGCGGATATTGTGGGGGAACGGGTTCTGGCCTTCGACACCGGGCCGGGAAACGCCCCGATTGACGATTGGGTTCGCACTCATACGGGTGAGATGCTGGATCAGGATGGTGCCTTGGCGCGCACCGGCCATATCGATGTGACGGCGCTGGCAGCCATGCTGGACAATCCCTTCTTCGCAGCCCCTCCGCCCAAATCGCTGGACCGGATGGATTTCGGCACGAAAGCAGTTGCCCATCTTTCACCGGCCGATGGCGCCGCCACGCTGACGGCCTTTACCGCCGTGGCGCTGACGCGCGCGCGCGATCATTTTCCCGAACCGGCCAATGCCTGGATCATCTGCGGCGGCGGCCGTCACAACGGCGCGTTGATGGCGCAATTGCGCAGCCGTTTGAACGTGCCGGTCATGACGGCGGAAGACGCCGGCTGGGCCGGCGATTTTATCGAGGCGGAGGCGTTTGCTTTCCTCGCGGTGCGCAGCGCGAACGGCCTCTCGCTCAGCCTGCCATCCACCACCGGCGTTGCGATGCCGATGACCGGCGGCCGTTTTCACCGCGCCCCAAAGCCGTCCCTTTAACGCCCCGGATTGGGGTCGTTCATCCGGCGGGTGACGTATTCCTCGACCGCTTCCACCACATCGGCTTCATGCTTGTCGAAGAAATGGTTGGCGCCTTCGATCTTGTGATAGTCGATCTTGATGCCGCGCTGTGCGCGCAGACGCTCCACCAGCTTCAGCACATCGGCCTCCGGCACCACCTGATCCTTGGTGCCATGGATCATGATTCCGGACGCGGGGCAGGGGGCGAGGAAGGCGAAATCGTACATGCTGGCTGGCGGGGCGATGGAGACGAAACCGGTGATCTCCGGCCGCCGCATCAGAAGCTGCATCCCGATCCAGGCGCCGAACGAAATCCCGCAAACCCAGACGAAGGACGGGTTGGGGTAAAGCGTGTTCATCCAGTCCAGCACGGCGGCGGCATCCGACAACTCGCCGGAACCTGAATCGAACGAGCCCTGGCTGCGCCCCACGCCACGGAAGTTGAAGCGCACGGTGGTGCAGCCCAGCCGGTGGTACATATGGAACAGGTCATAGACCAGCGGGTTGTTCATCGTCCCGCCGAATTGGGGGTGCGGATGAAGCACCAGCGCCATGGGCGCGTTCGGCGCCTTTTGCCGCTGATAGCGAACTTCGATTCGGCCGGCTGGCCCCGGAAGAATGATGTCAGGCATGGGAAGCGGTGCTCCGCGTGTGCGCCGCGACAATAGGCGTCACTATTCCAGAGGGGTTTAATCGGGATTTTTGCGTCGCCAAAATTCCGAAAATTCTCATATATTCCAACAAGTTGATTTCCATAAATTCTGGCAAAACCGCCATTTCTTGACTAGGTTAGTCAAGAAATTTATATCAAACATGTCACCCACGGGCAGGTCCCGCCGTGACATTCGGCTTCTTACACCAAACCGGGCGTCCGCAAGCAAGGAAATCCGGAGGGAGACAGTCATGAAACTCAGCACCAAGGGGCGTTATGCCGTGATGGCGATGGCCGACCTTGCCGCCAATGGGCGGGAAGGCCGTGCGGTTCCGCTGGTGGAAATCGCGGAGCGGCAGGAAATTTCCCTGTCCTATCTGGAGCAATTGTTCGCCAAGCTGCGCCGCAGCAGTCTGGTCAAAAGTGTGCGCGGCCCCGGCGGCGGCTACCGGCTCAGCCGTCCGGCGCAGGACATGCGGATTTCCGACATTGTTCTGGCGGTGGATGAGCCTTTGGCCGCCACCCGTTGCCGTCCCCACAGCTCCAAGGGCTGCATGACGACCGGCACGCGCTGCATGACCCATGATTTGTGGGAAGAGCTAGGGCGCCAGATCCACGTTTTTCTCTCTTCGGTCTCGCTGGCCGATGTGGTGGAGAAGCGCGTGCTCGGCCGGGCCCAGCCTTGTACGGCGCCGGAACCTGATGCGACCGGCCGAGAAGCCGCCAACCGAGAAGCCGCCTGACATTCTTTAAGCACACGCTTTGAGCGCATTTTTTGGGCGTATGAATGTACTACCTGGACCACAACGCGACGTCGCCGATCCGGCCCGAGGTACGGGCCGCGATGTTGGCCGCGTGGGATGTGGGGGGCAATCCGTCCTCCGTTCATGCTGCCGGCCGGGCCTCGCGTGCGGTGGTGGAAAAGGCGCGTGTACAGGTAGCCCGCCTGGCCCATGTTCCGGCGGACAACGTGATCTTCACCGGCGGTGGAACGGAATCGCTCTGGCTCGCGCTCAACGGCGCGGTTCATGGCGCGCTGGAGGTTGAGGCGCGGATCACCCGCCTCTTCATCTCCGCCATCGAACACGATGCGGTACGCGCCAATGCGCACGCATTGGCCGAACGGGCGGCTGGCCTGCGTGTCGAGACTATTCCGGTCAGGCATGATGGCGTGGTGGATGTTGATGCGCTGCGTAACATGCTGCGGCAGGGCAAGGGCCGTGCGCTGGTGGCTGTGATGGCCGCCAACAATGAGACCGGCGTCATCCAGCCGATCGTCGAAATTTCCGCCGTTGCGCGGGAATTCGATGCGCTGCTGTTGATGGATGCGGTTCAGGCGGCGGGGAAGCTTGAAATGGAACGCTCCTCACCCCATGTGGACTATATCGCACTCTCTGCGCACAAACTGGGTGGGCCTCAAGGTGTTGGCGCACTCGCGTTGCGCGAAGGTGCGCCGTTCGCGGCTCAGTTTCTGGGCGGCGGGCAGGAGATGCGCCGCCGTTCCGGCACGCAGAATGTCCCTGGTATTGCAGGTTTTGGTGCTGCCGCGGAATTGGCGGTGGATAACGCACGCTTGACCGCGCTGCGTGACAAATTTGAGACGGGGTTGAAGGAAATCGCGTCTGACAGCGTGATTTTCGGGCGTACTGCGCCGCGATTGGCGAACACGTCCTGTTTCGCGCTGCCGGGCATCACCGCGGAGACCGCGCTGATGGCACTCGATCTCGATGGCGTGATGGTCAGTTCGGGATCTGCCTGTTCATCGGGCAAGGTGGCGCGTTCGCATGTGCTGGATGCGATGGGTGTGGACGAGGCGCTTTCGCGCTGCGCCATGCGCGTCAGTCTGGGCTGGAATTCGGATGAGGCGGATATCGATGCCTGCCTCGCCGCGCTTAAAACGCTTGCCGCGCGTGCACGTGCGCGCGTTGCGGCATGATGGAGGGTTAACCATGGCTGCCGTTGAGACGACGAAAGATCAGGTCCAGGCGCTGGGTGAGAAGTACAAATATGGCTTCGTCACCGACATCGAGATGGAGCGCGCACCGCGTGGCCTGAACGAAGATACGGTTGCCTTCATTTCCGCCAAGAAGCGGGAGCCGGAGTGGATGCTGCAATGGCGGCTCGGCGCCTTCCGCCGCTGGCGCGAGATGAAGGAGCCGAACTGGGCCCGCGTGAATTTCCCGAAGATCGACTATCAGGATGCGTATTATTACGCCGCGCCCAAAAGCATGAGCGACAAGCCGCAAAGCCTGGAAGAGGTCGATCCGAAGCTTCTCGAAACCTACAACAAGCTTGGCATCCCGCTGCATGAGCAGATGGCGTTGGCCGGTGTCGCGGTCGATGCGGTGTTCGATTCCGTTTCGGTTGCCACCACCTTCAAGGACACGCTGACCAAGGCGGGTGTGATCTTCTGCCCGATTTCGGAAGCGATCCGCGAACACCCCGAACTGGTGAAGAAATATCTCGGCACCGTTGTTCCCGTGACCGACAATTTCTTCGCCACGCTGAATTCGGCGGTGTTCTCCGACGGCACCTTTGTTTATGTGCCGAAGGGCGTGCGCTGCCCGATGGAGCTTTCGACCTATTTCCGCATCAATGCGGGTGAGACGGGGCAGTTCGAACGCACCCTGATCATCGCCGATGAAGGGTCTTACGTCAGCTACCTCGAAGGCTGCACCGCACCCAAGCGCGATGAGAACCAGCTCCACGCCGCTGTGGTCGAACTGATCGCGCTCGATCGCGCGGAGATCAAATACTCCACCGTCCAGAACTGGTATCCGGGCGATGAAAGCGGCAATGGCGGCATCTACAATTTCGTTACCAAGCGGGGCGATTGCCGCGGCCGCGATTCCAAGATTTCGTGGACGCAGGTGGAGACCGGTTCCGCCATCACTTGGAAGTATCCGAGCTGCATTCTGCGCGGCGACAATTCGGTGGGCGAGTTTTATTCCATCGCCATCGCCAATCATTTTCAGCAGGCCGATACCGGCACCAAGATGATCCATATGGGCAAGAACACCCGCAGCCGGATCATCTCGAAGGGTATCAGCGCCGGCAAGGCGCAGAACACCTATCGCGGCCTCGTCAGCATGCACGCGAAGGCGGTCAATGCCCGCAATTATACGCAGTGTGACTCGCTTCTGATCGGTGGTCAGTGCGGTGCCCACACCGTGCCCTATATCGAAACTCGCAACCCGACCGCGCGGGTGGAACATGAGGCGACGACCTCGAAAATTGCCGACGATCAACTGTTCTATTGCCTCTCCCGCGGCATCAATGCGGAAGAAGCGGTGGCCCTGATCGTCAACGGGTTCTGCAAGGACGTGTTGCAGCAATTGCCGATGGAATTTGCGGTTGAGGCACAGAAACTCGTCAGCATCAGTCTTGAAGGAAGTGTTGGCTAATATGCTTGAGATCAAAGACCTGCACGCCACTGTCGATGGCAAGGAAATTCTGAAGGGCCTGTCGTTGACCCTGCAGGCGGGCCAGGTGCACGCCATCATGGGGCCGAACGGCTCCGGCAAATCCACACTGTCTTATGTGCTGTCGGGCCGTGCGGGCTATGACGTGACGTCCGGCAGCATTCGCTACAAGGGCGAGGATTTGCTGGCCCTGCCGCCGGAAGCGCGTGCCAGCAAAGGCATCTATCTTGCCATGCAGTATCCGGTGGAGATTCCGGGCGTCACCACGATCAATTTCCTCAAAACGGCGCTGAATGCCCAGCGTCGCGCCCGTGGTGAAACGGACCTTGATGCCGTCAGCGTTCTGCGCCTGGTGCGTGGGCATGCGAAGGCACTCAATATTTCTGAAGAGATGTTGCGCCGCCCGCTCAATGTCGGTTTTTCCGGCGGTGAGAAGAAGCGCCTCGAAATCCTGCAGATGTCGGTGTTTGAACCCTCACTTGCGGTGCTGGATGAAACCGATTCCGGCCTCGATATCGATGCGCTGAAGCTGGTGGCCGAGGGCGTGAATACGCTGCGTTCGCCCGATCGGGCCATGCTCGTCATCACCCATTATCAGCGGCTGCTGGATTACATCGTGCCGGATCGCGTGCATGTGCTCGCCAAGGGCCGCATCGTTGCCGAAGGCGGTAAGGAATTGGCGAAGGAACTGGAAGCCAAGGGCTATGCCGACATCGTGAAGGATGCAGCATGAGTGTGGCAAACCATGATGCGCTGGTGGACGTGATTGCGGGTTCGGCGGCAGCGCCGCTCGCAACGCCTTGGCTGGCTGCGCGGCAGCAGGCCGCCTTGGCCGGCTTTCGTGCCAGCGGTGTGCCCCACCGCCGGGTGGAGGATTGGAAATATTCCGACCTGCGCACCGCGCTTCAGGATAGCGGTACGACGATTGAAGCACCGCAGGCTGCGAATATTTTCGCGGGCCTCGCCGGCTGCACACTCGATCTTCGCGACGGCCGCCTTGTTGCAGCGCTTGATGGGCTTCCGCACGGTGTGGAAGCGGTCAATCTGGCCGACGGCGTGGTGCCCGGCTGGGTTTCGGAGAATCTCGGTAAGACCAGCCGCAATGGCATGGCCGATGCCTCACTGGCCTTGATGACGGGCGGTCTCGCCCTTCGCATCAAGTCCGGTGTCATGGTTGAAAAGCCACTGTGCCTGAATATCAACTCTGGTGGGCCTGACATTGCTTGAGCATCACGCCCATGCGGCCAGCCTCGCCAATATCGGTTTTGAAATTGTGCTGGGCGCGAAATCTGCGCTGACCCATGTGCGTGTTGCGCAAAGTGCGCGCGACGCCGTGCAGGTGGAGGAGGTTGCGGTTACGCAAGGCGCGGGCTCATCCTATTGCGGTCACTATGCCGATCTGGGTGCCAGGCTCTCCCGCCTCGAATTGCAGGTGGGGCTGGAAGGTGCCGATGCGGTGACGGACCTTTCCGGTGTCCACGTCCTGCACGATGGCCGCCATGCCGACGTGACGACGCGCATGGACCACAATGCGGGCCATACCGAAAGCACGCAATTGTTCAAACATATCGTCGCCGGGGTTTCGCGTGCGGTCTATCAGGGCCGCATCACGGTGGGCGAGGGTGCCAATGGCACCGACAGCCGGCAAACCGCCAAAGCCCTGCTGCTGGACGAACGTAGTGAGGCCGATCTGAAGCCGGAGCTGATTATCTTCGCCGACGATGTGAAGTGTGCCCATGGCGCGGCGGTCGGCGATCTCGATGTGGATTCGCTGTTCTACCTCCGCTCTCGCGGCATTCCTGAGGATGAAGCGCGCGGCCTTCTGATGCGCGCCTTCGTGGAAGACGCGGTTTCCGGGATTGCAAACGATGACATTCGCACTGCCGTCTGGGCGATGGTGGAGCGTGCTTTGCTGGATGTCGGGGTGGCGGCATGAATGCGGAACCGAAAAGCCGTCCGGTTTCTGCCTTCTCGCCGGAGAACGTGCGGGACGATTTTGAAATCCTGTCGCGCCCCATCTATGGCAAACCTTACGCTTATCTGGACAATGCGGCCTCGGCACAGAAACCGCGCCAGGTTCTGGGTGCGATGCGCGAATTTGCGTCTACCGAATATGCCAATGTCCATCGCGGCGTTCATTATCTCTCGGGCCGCGCGACGGATCGGTATGAGGAGGCGCGCGAAACCGTGCGGCAGTTTTTGAGCGCCGGTTCCGTGGATGAGATCGTTTTCACCAAGGGTGGCACCGAAGCAATCAATCTGGTTGCGGCGAGCTTTGCTGCGCCATTGATTGCGCCGGGCGATGAGATCGTGCTGTCGGTGATGGAGCACCACTCCAACATTGTGCCCTGGCATTTCTTGCGCGAACGGCAGGGCGCGGTTTTGCGCTGGGTGGATGTGGGCGATGACGGCTCGCTGGATGTGGAGGCGCTGGACGCCGCCATCGGTCCGAAAACCAAACTGGTCGCCATCTCGCACATGTCGAATGTGCTGGGTACCGTTACGCCGTTGAAGGAAATCGTGGCCCGCGCCCATGCCAAAGGCGTGCCTGTTCTGGCCGATGGTTGTCAGGGTGCGGTGCATACGAGGGTGGATGTCCGCGACCTCGACATCGATTTCTATGCCATTACAGGCCACAAGCTTTATGGCCCGACCGGTATCGGCGCCCTCTATGCCAAGCGCGCGCATCTGAAGGCGATGCGGCCTTATCAAGGCGGTGGCGAAATGATTGGGGAGGTAACGCGGGACCGGATCACCTATGCCGATCCGCCGGCGCGGTTTGAAGCCGGTACACCACCCATCATTGAATCCATCGGCCTTGCGGCGGCGTTGAAATATTTTTCATCGCTCGATCACGATGCGGTTCACGCCCATGAAGCGGATCTTTACGCATATGCGCGGGAACAGGTGCGTGCCTTCAACTGGCTGCGCGTGATCGGCGATGCGCCGGGCAAAGGCGCGATCCTGTCGTTTGAGGCGGATGGCATGCATGCGCATGACCTTGCCACCATCCTGGATCGCGAGGGTGTTGCGGTGCGCGCCGGCCATCATTGTGCGCAGGTGTTGATGGAGCGGTTTGGCGCGGTTTCAACCACGCGCGCATCGTTCGCGCTTTATAACACGCGTACGGATGTGGAGATGCTTGTCGCGGCTCTGGCCAAGGCGCGGAAGATATTGGGTTAAGGTTATGGACGACGGTTTACGCGAACTTTATCAGGAAGTGATCCTCGACCACTCGCGGCATCCGCGCCATTACGGGCCGCTGGATGGCGCAACCCATATGGGTGAAGGGCACAACCCACTTTGTGGCGACCGGGTGAAGATTTATCTGGTCGAAGGGCCGGACAATCGCATCGCCGAAATAAAGTTCGAGGGGAAAGGCTGCGCCATCAGCCAGGCCTCGGCCTCCTTGATGACGGACCTTATTCAGGGCCGCACCGTTGCCGAAGCCGAGCGGCTGATGGGTGGCTTTCTGGAGTTGGTGAAGGGTGGTGACCCCGCCAATCTTGATGAGGAAGATCGCGAAAGACTGGATGTCATGGCGGGTGTTTCCGCGTTCCCGATGCGGGTGAAATGCGCAACCCTTGCCTGGCATACGATGAAATCGGCGTTGGAGGGCGGAAAAACCGCGAAGGCATCATGAATGCGGAACCGGCCAAGATAGAAACGGAAATCCGGGCTTCGGCGCTTTCGCCGGAGGAATTGGAGGATTTCACCCAGAAACTCGTTGCCGCGCTGAAGACGGTCTATGATCCAGAGATCCCGGTGGACATTTACGAACTCGGCCTTATCTACAAGGTGGATGTGTCGGACACCAAGGATGTGGCCGTGGAGATGACGCTGACGGCCCCAGGCTGCCCCGTTGCAGGCGAGATGCCGGGCATGGTCCAGACGGCGCTCGAGATGGTGGACGGAATTGGCGAAATCACGGTCAATATGGTGTTCGATCCGCCGTGGACGCCGGAACGCATGAGCGAAGAAGCAAAGCTCGAACTGAATATGTTTTGAAGGATAAGGCAGATGAACGCGACGGTTGAAAAACAATCCCGCCCGCGGCGTGAACGGCCCAAGGCTATTCGCCTGTCGGATGCCGCTGCTGATCGCATTCGTGAAATCATGAATGGCGCGGATGCCAACTATACCGGCGTTCGGGTCGGTGTCACCAACGCCGGCTGCGCGGGCATGAGTTACACGATGGATTATGCGGACGAAGCCAAACCGTTCGAGGAAGTGGTCGAGGATAAGGGCGTGAAGATATTCATCGATCCGAAGGCGATCATGTTCCTGATCGGGACGGAAATGGATTATGTGCGCGAAAAAATGGGCGCACGCTTCGTGTTCAACAATCCGAACCAGACGGCGGCCTGTGGCTGCGGTGAATCGGTGTCGATTACGCCCGCAGCCAAACAGGCCTGACTTCTACCACAAGTGAACACGCTGATCCGGTGCGAGATAATATTTCGCGCCGGGTTTCACGTCGAATGCGTCGTACCACGCATCCACATTCCGTGTTGCACCAACGGCACGAAAATGGGGTGGGCTGTGCGGGTCTGACAGCACCTGTGCGCGAATGGCATTGTCCCTGTATTTGCTTTTCCACACCTGGCCAAAGCCAAGAAAGAAACGCTGATTACCGGTAAAGCCGTTCAACACCGGTGGCGTCTTGTCATCGAGAGAAATCCGATAGGCCTTGTAGGCGATGGAAAGGCCCGCAAGGTCGGCGATGTTCTCGCCCATCGTGAAGGCGCCATTCACATGCAAGCCGGGCAGGGGCTGATAGCTGTCATACTGCTCACCAAGCCTTCTGGTCCGCGCGTCGAAATTCTTGCGGTCGGCATCTGTCCACCAATTGTGCAGAACGCCATCGCCATCATATTTGGATCCCTGATCGTCGAAACCATGGCTGATTTCATGACCGATTACCGCGCCGATGGCGCCATAGTTTACGGCATCGTCCGCATGGGGATCGAAGAATGGCGGCTGCAGAATGGCGGCCGGAAAGACAATCTTGTTCTGCGACGGGCTGTAATAGGCGTTCACCGTCTGGGGCGTCATCTCCCATTCGGATTTGTCGACCGGCTGGTCCAGCCGTTTGAGATTGCGATTCCACTCGAATTCCGCGCTGCGCTGAATATCGCCGATCAGGTCGTCCCGCTTGATCTCGAGCGCGGAATAGTCCCGCCATTTGTCGGGATAGGCGATGTAGGGCGTAAATTTATGCAGCTTGTCGAGCGCTTTCTGGCGAGTCTCCGGTGTCATCCAGTCCAGTGTCTGGAGGTCCACCGCGTAAGCCTTCAAAAGGTTCGCGACCAGGGCCTGCATTTTCGCTTTGGATTCGGGCGGGAAGTATTCGGCAACGTAAAGCTTGCCCAATGCTTCACCGATATTGTTGTCCAGCAGGTGAACACCACGGGTTGCCCGGTCAAGCTGCTTGGCATTGCCGTTGATGACCTTGCCATAGAAGGCGAAATTCTCTTCGTCGATCGCCTTGGGCAGGAAGGCTGCATAAGTGCGCAGGTAATGCACGGTCAGATAGTCCCGCCACACCGCCACCGGTGTTTCGGCAAATATCCTGGCCAGTTCTGGAAAGGCGGATTTTTCCGCCACGATGATGTTGCGTTCACCCTTGGGCCCGTCTTTCGAAATTCCTGCTTCGCCGAGAAAGGCGGCCCAGGAAAAGCCCGGCGTAAGTTTCTGCAGATCTGTGATCGACAGGGGATTGTAGGTTTTGTCAGGGTCGCGCCGTTCGGCATTGGGCCATTCCGCCTTGGCGATAGCGGCTTCCAGATCATAAATTTTTCCGGCGCGGGCCGTCGCATCCTTGGGGTCGACGAAAGACAGCATGGCTGCGAGATATTTCCTGTAGGCCTCTCGTGTCTTGGCGAGCGCTGGATCGTCGCGCAGATAATAGTCGCGGTCCGGCATCCCCAGTCCAGACTGGCCGGTGAATACGGCGTAGGAATCCGGGTGCTTGTCGTCCGCGCTGATACTAAGACTGAAAATCGAACTGGTTTGCAGCCGGGTGGAGCCCATGGCCCGCGCCACGTCGTCGAGCGTCTTCAGCCCGCGCAGATAAGCGAGATCAGCCTCGGCGGGTTTGAGCCCGCGTTCCTCGATCTGCTTTTGATCCATGAAGGCGTCGTAAAGGTCACGAAGTTTCTTCTCGTCCGGGCTCAACGCGTCATAAGGCTTGGCTTCCAGTTTTTCGACAATGGCCCGCATCTGCTTTTCGCTTTGGATGCGCAGGTCCTGAAACGATCCCGTGCTGGCGCGGTCGTCAGGGATTTTCGCGGTCTTCAGCCATGTGCCGTTGACATATTCGAAGAAGTCATCGCCGGGCTTGATGGCGGTATCCATGCTGGTCAAATCTACGCCCCATTGTCCCAGCGCGGGCTTGGCGGCGGAGGCGGCATTGGCGGCCGATATTGGAATGACACAGGCTGAGAGGAGTAGGCTGGCCGCAATCCCCCTGAAATCTCGCATGATGAATCCTTTCGCAAGCGAATAAGCACACGAAATAGGCCGGGAAAGGCCCCGCGTGGCAAGTCACGGTCGCGAGAGAGTTGCCGGGGCGTTACTGGCCGGTAAACTTCGCCGGGCGCTTCTGCAGGAAGGCTGTCACCCCTTCGGCGAAGTCTTTCGTCGCGCTGGCCTGGCTTTGATACCGGCTTTCAAGATCGATCTGATCTTCGAAAGAATTTTCCAGGCTTGCGACATAAAGCTCGCGCGTCAGTGTCAAGGCTTTGGTCGGGCCATCGGCCAGCCGCTGCGCCAGCTTCAGCGCCTCATCCATCAGGGCGGCATCGTCATGAATCCGGTTGATCAGGCCCCATTGCAGGGCGGTTTCCGCCGGCAGCTTCTCCGCCAGAAGCGAAAGTTCACGCGCCCGTGCCGTGCCCACAAGGCGCGGTAATGTCCAGGTGGAGCCCCCATCCGGCACCAGGCCGATGCGGGTAAAGGCCTGCAGAAAATAGGCCGAGCGGGCTGCCAGGATGATGTCACCCATCAGTGCGATACTCATGCCCACGCCGGCCGCGGCCCCGTTTACCGCAGTGATAATCGGCATCTTCATATTGCGCAGACGGCGCAGGAACGGATGGAAAACAATCTGAAGGGAATCTCCGGAATCCATCGGCGTGCCGGAGGAGCGTTCGGAGAGGTTGGCGCCGGAGCAGAAACCGCGGCCTTCGCCGGTCAAAATCACGGCCCGGAATCCAGATTCCGGTTTTGAGATGAATTTCAATGCTTCCGTTGCCCCGGCCACCAGCTTGGGGGAAGCGGCGTTCATCACCTCGGGGTGGTTAAGGGTCAGAACCGCCACATTGCCGTGGGCCGTAACATAGGCTCGTTCGAAATCGGTGCGCATTCCACTCTCCAGTTTGATCTGGAGTCAGCATAAGGGGATTGGCGAGCCAAGCTCAAGCGGCCGCTATGATGTTTGTATCCGGCCTCAATTCCATCTCGCCGAGGACCCGGTTGCGGCCGGAATGCTTTGCCGCATAGAGGCAGGCATCGGCCCGCTTGATCAGGGTCTCTGCTGTTTCACCAGGGGCGAATTGCGCCACGCCGATGGAGATGGTGATCGTGCCGAGAATATCACCGGTCGATTTCTTGACCAGCTTCTTGCTTTGAACGTTTGTCCTGATCTGTTCGGCCAGATTCAGCGCGTGATCCAGCGTTGTCTGGCGAAGGATCACACAAAACTCTTCGCCGCCATATCGGGCGGCCGTGTCGCGGCCCTTCACATTCTCTGAAAGACAGGTTGCGATCAGGCGCAGAACCTGGTCACCGGTCTGATGCCCCCACGTATCATTGAAGGATTTGAAATGATCGATGTCGCACATAAACAGGGCGAACGGCTCGCCGGTCATGCTCGAACTGGCGATGGCGTTCGCCAGATCGTCATCAAAGCGTTTGCGGTTGGAAATACCTGTCAGTGGATCGGTCAGGCTTTCACGCCGCACATCGTCAAGCTTTGATTTGAGATCGGCAACTTCATCGGAGGATTGTTGAAGCTCTGCTTCCAATTGCTTCGTGCGCTGCTCCATTGCACGTGTCGCGCCGGTCAATTCATTCATCAGTTTGCGCAGATCGTCCGGCGACCGTTCATCGCCCAGTTCGCCGCTGACCTCCGACAAGGTGCGGCCATAGGCCAACGCATCGCGCCCGGCGCTTTCCAACGAATGCATCGTGGCGTTCAGGGTGGTGGAGATGCTCTGTTCTATGGCCTCCATCGCATCGCGCGTCCGCGCCGTTGTGTTTATGGATTTGTGGAGTTGCTCCAGAAATTCCGGCGTAAAGGCCTCGCCCTGGGCGATTCGCTCATCAATCTGCCGGGCGACGGCGGGGTTTTCCGCTGCGGCGTATGTGTAGAAAAGCTCGTAATTGGCTGGTGTCGGCACCACGCCGTGTTGCGACATGAGCGCAAATGCTGCTTTCGCAATCGCGTGTTCCCGTTCACTTTTCTGCACGATTTCCCATCCCTGAGCAGCTCCGGCAGTACCGGCACCCCCATCGTGATCAATGTGTCGGTAAGAAACGGTTAAAAGGCGTGATTGATCGCGCCGATAACGCCTGCTCTACTTGGGCAGGAACGGCCTATTCAGGCCGGCAGATGGAAACCAGGAAGATTTAACATGAGCTTGGCAGAGACAGGCCCCGCTAACACCAACAGTCCGCAATTAACGGAGGCCGATCAGGTCGCGCGGATGCAACGCGTTCTAAATTTGCAGCGCGATGCCCATACCAAAGCCGGGCCGCCCAGCGCGGAGAAACGTATCGAATGGCTGGACAAAGCCATCGCCTTGCTTGTCGATCATCAACAGGCAATTGCGGAAGCGCTCCGGGAAGATTTTGGCCACCGTTCCGTACACGCGACGCTGTTGACGGATGTGGCGGGATCGATTGGTCCGCTTAAGCACGCCAAAGCGCATGTCCGGCGCTGGATGCGGCGTGAAAAGCGCAGCGTATCGCCTGCGCTTCTCGGGTTATTCGGTGCGCGGGCCTATATCGAATTCCAGCCCAAGGGCGTTGTGGGCGTCATCAGCCCATGGAATTTTCCGGTCAATCTGACCTTTGCGCCGCTTGCCGGAATTTTCGCGGCCGGAAACAGGGCGATGATCAAGCCCAGCGAATTTACACCGCGAACGTCTGAGTTGATGGATCGGATGTTCCGCAGCGCCTATGACGAATCTGAAGTGGCGGTTTTCACTGGCGGGCCTGATGTCGGCGGCGCGTTCTCGAAACTGCCGTTCGATCATCTGCTGTTCACGGGTGCGACGTCTATCGCACACCACGTGATGCGCGCCGCTGCGGATAATCTTGTTCCGCTGACGCTTGAATTGGGCGGCAAATCGCCCGTGGTCGTTGGCCGGTCTGCGAATATGGACCTGGCGGCAAAGCGCATCATGATGGGGAAGACCCTGAACGCGGGGCAGATTTGTCTTGCACCGGACTATGTCCTGGTGCCGCAGGAGAACATGCGGGATTTCGTGACCGCCGCGGAAGGCGCAATCGCAAAAATGTTCTCCACCCTGAAGGACAATCCGGATTACACCTCCGTGATCAATCAGCGCCATTTCGACCGGCTGCAGGGTTATATCGACGATGCACGGGCAAAAGGGGCGGAGATTGTTGAAATCAATCCAGCACATGAGAATTTCACCCAGCAGCCATTCCACAAAATTCCGCCGACTCTGGTGCTGAATCCGACCGACGATATGCAGATCATGAAGGATGAGATTTTCGGCCCCCTGCTGCCGGTCAAAACCTATAGCCAGGTGGATGAAGCGATCGGTTATGTAAACGATCACCCGCGTCCATTGGGCCTCTATTATTTCGGCAGTGATTCAGCGGAGCAGGAACGGGTTCTGACCCGCACCACTTCGGGCGGCGTTACGGTGAACGATGTGGTGATGCATGTCTCGATGGAAGATTTGCCGTTCGGCGGTGTCGGGCCATCGGGCATGGGCTCTTATCATGGCGTCGACGGGTTCCGGACCTTCAGCCACGCGAAGTCGGTATTCAGCCAGGCGAAAAACGACATCACGGCCATGATGCGCCCGCCTTATGGCGAGAAGATCATGAAAATGATGTCGAGCCAGATCAAACGCTAAAAATGCGGGCGTGGACGCGGGCGATCAGACGCTCGCGTCCAGCTTGGCCTCGGCTTTCTTGGTTCTGGGCGCCGGTTTTTCGGCTTTCGGCAGGTTGATCGGCCGCAGCAGGAACGCCGGAAGCTGGGCCGCGTCTTCGGTGCAGGCCACATTGGCTGGCAGGGGCGGGCGCGGCTGCTGTACAGCCTGATTTTTTACCGCTGACTGCCTGGGCGCTTTGTCTTTCGCGCGGAATTTCTGCTGTATCTCCGGCTTTGGCTCGTCCGGTGCAGCCATCTGCTGCGGTGCGGCCTCCGGGCTGGACGCTGTCGGCTCACGCCGGCGATCGTGCCCACGTTTTGAGGTGCGGCCACGCCCCCGTTCGCCGCGTTCATGCCGTTTGCCCCCAAGGTCTTCGCGGATTTCGATACCTTCCATTGCCCTGCGGGTAATCGGGGTGCCGGTCAGGCGCTCAATCGCATCGACATATTTCTGATCGGCGCGGGAGGCGAGCATATAGGCCTGTCCGCTGCGCCCGGCGCGGCCGGTACGGCCAATGCGGTGAACGTAATCGTCCGCATGGATCGGAACATCGAAATTGAATACATGACTGACCTCGGGGATATCGAGGCCACGTGCCGCCACATCGCTGGCGACCAGGAGCTGGACTTCGCCGCTCTTGAACGCGTCTAGCGTCTTGGTACGAACCGATTGATCAAGATCGCCATGCAGGGGTGCCGCGGAAAACCCGTGCTTGCTCAGCGAACGCGCCACCACATCCACATCGCGTTTGCGGTTGCAGAAAACAATGGCGTTTTTCACATCGCCTTCGCGCACGAGCCTGCGTAACGCTTCGCGTTTGGCCCAGTCGTTGTGCGGAATCTCTACGATCTCTTGCGTGATCGTGTCTGCCGCAGTGGCGGGACGCGACACCTCTACCCGTACCGGATTGCTCAGGAATTGTTCGGTCAGCCGTTGAATCTCCGACGGCATGGTCGCGGAATAAAACAGTGTTTGGCGCGTGAAAGGCGTAAGTTTGCAGATGCGCTCCACATCCGGGATGAAGCCCATGTCCAGCATGCGGTCCGCTTCATCGATCACCAGAACCTGAACCTGGCTCAGCATCAGCTTGCCGCGTTCAAAATGGTCCAGCAGACGCCCCGGTGTCGCGATCAGGACATCCACGCCGCGGTCGAGCTTTCTGTCCTGATCTTCGAACGATGTCCCCCCGATCAGCAGCGCCATCGACAGTTTGCTGTGCTTGCTGTAGCGGCTGAAATTTTCAGCCACCTGTGCCGCCAATTCGCGGGTCGGCTCCAGGATCAGGGAGCGTGGCATCCGCGCCCTGGAACGGCCGCGGGCCAGTTTTTCGATCATCGGCAGCGTGAAGGAGGCGGTTTTGCCTGTGCCCGTCTGCGCGATACCGATGATGTCACGGCCCGCCAGCACATGGGGGATGCCCTGTGCCTGGATGGGCGTGGGGGTGGTGTAGCCGCTCTCCGAAACTGCCTTCAAAACCTCCGCCGAAAGGCCAAGGGATTCGAACCTTGGATTTTCGTCGGGGAGGGGGGTATCGGAAGTCTTTGAAACGGAAGAAAAAACGTCAGCAGTTTCTTCCAAGCCGGCCTGACTGCCGGCGCTTTGGTCACTCGTCATACGCTCCTAAATCGGGCGCATGTCAGCGCCCATGTCGCATACCCGTATTGGCTGCGACTCTCATGTGCACTGCAACATATGGATTGCTTGCCAAATGTCAATGACAGGGCGTTCAGAAATCTGGCCGTTTTGGCGCCGGGCGCGCTGACGGTAAGATCATGCTCCAAACGATTGCGGGGGGCTGCATGACTGGTTTTGGGGGTGTGTCGCGGGTTTGGGCGGCCGGACTGCTGGCTGTCGCGGTGTGGTTCCTTTCGGTCGCCACCTATGCACCGCCTGAGCCCCTGGGGCTGGATGCGCCGGCCGATGCTTTTTCCGCGGCCCGTGCCGATCAGGTACTAGCCCGTATTCTGGGGCCGGAAATTCCGCACCCGGTTTCTTCCGCGGAGAATGCCGCCGTTCGGGCGCGCATCCGGGCCGAATTTGAAAAGCTGGGTATCTCCACGACGATCCAGCGTGGCACAGGTTGCACAAACGCGAAGCGCAGGGCCGTCGTGTTGTGCGGGACGGTGACAAACATCCTGGCACAGGTCCGGCCGGGGCAGGGCAAAGCGATCCTGCTGCTGGCCCATTATGATTCCGTGCCCGCGGGGCCGGGGGCGGCTGATGATGAATCCGGTGTCGCCGTCGTGCTGGAAACCGCACGCGCCCTCAAAGCTGTGCCACCTGAATCCGGGCATCCGGTTCTGGCCCTGATCACCGATGGGGAAGAAGCAGG
This sequence comes from Alphaproteobacteria bacterium, assembly GCA_017308375.1. Classification (GTDB taxonomy): domain Bacteria; phylum Pseudomonadota; class Alphaproteobacteria; order Micropepsales; family Micropepsaceae; genus Rhizomicrobium. Next base: position 39,341 of record JAFKEW010000056.1, on the reverse strand, counting down.
TCTGCTGGGTGCGGACCTGTTTCTGCACGATCCGGTGTTCAAAACCCGCATCGGTGCCGTGATCAATGTCGAGGCGCGCGGCAATCAGGGCCCTAGCCTGTTGTTTCAGACTAGTGCCCATGCGGGTCCGTTGATCGGGCTCTATGCGGCGCACGCCGTCCACTACGCAGCGAGTTCGCTGTTTGCGGAAATCTACAAGCGCCTTCCCAACGACACCGATTTGACCCTGTTCATTCGCGACGGAATCCCGGCACTGAACTTCGCGTTCTCCGGCAATGTGGCCCATTACCACACACCGCTCGACACGCGCGCGAACCTGAGCCGGGCATCGCTTCAGCATCAGGGTGAAAATATGCTGACGATGGCCCGCGCCCTGGATCAGGCGAACCTTGCGCAACTCAAAGGGCCGGATTGGGTCTACGTAACCGTTCTCGGCCGCTTTCTGCCACGGATGCCGCAATCCTGGGCACTTCCCTTTGCGCTTGCCGGCTTCCTCGTTCTCTGCGCGCTTTTTTCGCTTGGCTTCGCAGGCCCGCGAGAGAATGGAAGCCGGATAGGCCATTGGTTGCTTGTGGGACTGGTGCCGCCGCTGTTGATCGCGGCCTCCGTGGCGGCCGGTTTCGCCCTGCACGGCATAGCGCAGATGGTATCCGGGCAGCCCGATCCGTCCTTCGCTTATCCTTTGGCCTTGCGTATTGCGCTGGCGTTCGGCGTTTGGACCATCGTACTGCTGTGCGCGCGCTTTATGCGTTTCCGGGCGGCGGCGTTTGCCGCGTGGGGGTGGTTCGGCGTTCTCGCCATTGCGACGGCAATTTTTGCACCGGGGATCAGCCCGTATTTTCTGTTCCCCTTGCTGATTGCGGTGGCTCTGTTCGCGATCGCGACATTCCTCCGCACCGGACCGGTCATGACGCGCGTGATAGTGTTCCTCGCCGCGTTGCCGGCACTGCTGCTGTGGATCGGATTGGCGGCCTCCGGTGAGAGCGTGATGGGCTTGCGGCTGCATCCGCTCTTTACCGTCACGGCTGCGTTCGCGCTTCTGCCGTTGCTTGCGATCATGGATGTGGGGGCGTTGTCGCGGCGCGCATGGCTGCTCTCGACCGCATTCGCGGCCTTAATTGCCGTTGTCGCCGCCGGTGTCCAAGGTCTGCAACCGGCATTCAGCGCGATTGCACCACAAAGGCTGAACATCACCTATATGGAAGACCACGCGGCCAGGCGCGCGGTCTGGGCGGTGGATGCCACGGCCCCCTTGCCGCAAGGTTTGCGCGAAGCGGCGCATTTCTCGCAGGCACCGGAGAAGCTTTCCGCCTTTGCCTTTGGGAAATCCTATATCGCTCCAGCCGGGGCCGTGCACATGACGCCGCCACGGACGGTGGCGATGGTTCTGCCGGCGCGCGATGGTTTGCGCCGGATAAACCTGTCCCTCAGCGGATCGGCCGATACCGCGCGTATGTTTGTCGTGGTGCCGAAAACGGCACAGTTGAAAGGTGCGACGGTCCTGCGCCGGATTGTTGCGCCGAATGCGGCGTGGTCCGTTCAGGATGCGGTGATCGGCTGCATGACGGAGGATTGCCGGGCGGCAGACATTTCCCTGCTCGTCGGATCGCGAAAAGAGATTACGCTGACCGTTGCGGAGCAGATCGGCGGCCTTCCGCCCGATGGCGCGAAATTGTTGGCGGCGCGGCCCAAATCCGCCGTTCCATCCCAAAGCGGGGATGTCACCGTCATTACGACGCACGTGACGATACCGGGCCAATAGTGCGGAGAGCCTGAGTTAAACGTGGAATGACCAAAGCCTGCTCAATCGTAAATCGCGGTCATGGTCATGATCGCCAGCAAAATGATGCCGAACAGCGCCACCATTCCCGCAAACGTCGTTGCCATGAACGGCCCATGGTGCGGCGGCAATTGATGCTGGCGGCTCCACGTCCGGGCATAGGCGAAAAAGCGGATGCCTGTGGCGAGAACCATGATCACGCCGAGCAGGACCAGCGCGATGCAGGTCCATGACGAAACCGCATTCAGAATTTCTTCTTGGGCAGATGGCATAAGCAGGGTCGCGCCGGGCGCACGATGGAACAGCAATCCGAAGCGATCGATGGCGAGACCGACAATCATCGTCGACAGAGCCGTACGCACCCAGACAGACAGGGTACGTTCGGCATTGAGGTAGGAGCGGACCTCCGACATTTCGGAGCGCTGCGCCGAGAGGCCGGTCTGCCTCTCGGAAAGCGCTACCACATGCTCCAGCATCCTGATCTGTTGTGATTCGCTGTCTTCGGTCATGGAAAACTCCCGGCGTCGGCGGCAGGGGGAATGCCTGCCGTTTAGTGGGAGTATACTTCGGCAGCGGTCATGATCGACCGTATGATCTGACTGCGATGCAGATGGGGCCTGGGCGGCTGCCAAGCCTCCGGCGCAAACGTGGCGGCAACGGGACACTAGATGTCCACCGCCGCGAATTGCGCATTCTCCTGAATGAACTGAAAGCGCAGTTCCGGCTTTTTGCCCATCAGCCGTTCGACGATGGAGCTGGTTTCTTCGCGGGCATCCTCGGCGATTTCCACCTGAATAAGCGTTCGCGTGCCGGGCCGCATTGTCGTTTCCTTAAGCTGGGCGGGCAGCATTTCACCCAGACCCTTGAAACGGGAAATCTCCACTTTGGCGTTGGCGCGGAATTCACTTTTCAGCAGGCGTTCACGATCCGCATCGTCGCGGGCATAGATCGTCTTGCCGCCATGGGCCAGCCGGTATAGCGGCGGCATGGCAAGGAACAGATGACCGTTTGCAATCAGCTTCGGCATTTCACAGTAGAAGAATGTCAGAAGCAGCGATGCGATATGAGCGCCGTCGACATCGGCGTCGGTCATCACGATCACGCGCTCGTAACGCAGATCTTCCTCGCGATATTTCGCACCGGTACCGCAGCCAAGCGCCTGAACCAGATCGGACAACTCCTGATTCTGGGCCAGCTTTCCCGCCGCCGCGCTTGCGACGTTGAGGATTTTTCCGCGCAACGGCAGCACGGCTTGTGTGGCGCGATCGCGCGCCTGTTTGGCGGAGCCGCCGGCGGAGTCCCCCTCCACCAGAAAGAGTTCGGTGCCGTTTGGCGCATCGCGCGTGCAATCGGCAAGTTTGCCGGGAAGGCGCAGCTTGCGCGTGGCCGATTTGCGGCTGACTTCTTTCTCCTGCCGCCGCTTCAGCCGGTCTTCCGCGAGATCGATGACGAAATTGAACAGCCGGTCGGCATCCGCCGGGCTTTCGGCCAGCCAATGATCGAAATGGTCGCGCACCACATTCTCAACCAGGCGCTGCGCATCTGGGGTGGACAGTTTTTCCTTGGTCTGCCCCTGGAATTCCGGCTCACGAATGAAGACCGAAAGAACGGTGCAAGCCGCCGCCATGATATCGTCGGGTGTGATGAGAGAAGTCTTGCGGTTGTTCACCCGTTCCCCGTGACCGCGCAGGCCCCGGGTCAGCGCATTGCGCAAACCCTGTTCGTGGGTACCGCCCTGCGGTGTCGGGATGGTGTTGCAATAGGAATGGATGAAAGGGTTCGCGCCCGGCGCCCAGGTAATGGCCCATTCCACCGTGCCGCCCCGTTTGCCGTTCGACCCATCGCGGTGTTCGGTTCGCCCGAAAAAGGTGCGCGGCGTCACGGTCTCCTGACCGTCGATCTCCCCTTTGAGGAAATCGAGCAGACCGCCGGGAAATTTCAGCGTGTCTTCGGCGGGTGTGGTGGGCACCTTGATCAGTGCCGGATCGCATTTCCAGCGAATCTCCACACCACGGAAAAGATAGGCCTTGGAGCGGGCCATACGGTAAAGCACGGCGGGCGAGAAATGTGCTTCCTTGCCGAATATCTGCGCATCCGGTTTGAACGAAACCGCAGTGCCACGCCGGTTGGCGGCGCCGGTACCCGTCAATTTGCCGGCGGGCTTACCACGCTCGAAGCGCAGCTTGTGGCCATGCTTGTCACGGAAGACTTCCACTTCCATCCATTCCGACAGCGCGTTGACGACCGAAGCGCCGACACCGTGCAGCCCGCCGGACGTGTCGTAAGCCTTACCGCCGAATTTTCCCCCGGCGTGGAGCGTGGTCATGATCACTTCAAGCGCCGACTTGTTTTTGAATTTGGGGTGCGGGTCGATCGGGATGCCGCGCCCGTTATCGCGAACGGTCAGGACATTGTCTGCCGCGAGTTCGAATTCAATACGCGAGGCATGACCGGCCACGGCTTCGTCCATCGAATTGTCGAGGATTTCAGCCGCCAGATGATGCAGGGCCCGTTCATCGGTGCCGCCGATATACATGCCGGGGCGGCGGCGCACGGGCTCCAACCCCTCAAGGACTTCAATATCTTTTGCTGTGTAGCCTTTGGAGGGCGCCGGTGCAGAATCAAACAGGTCTGGTGCGTTGGTCATCAGGATTTGGGTTGTGAATCGATTCGAAGGCCCGCCTAGGCTAGCCGGAGCGGGGCTTTACCATATAGTGCCGGGATCGCAGCATCCTTTGCCCGGTTTGCGCGCAAAAATTTACCGGCTGTTAGCCATGAATGGCCGCGAACGCAACTTTTCCGGCAAAACCGTTCCGGGAACCTCAGCAAATTTTAAGATAAGTCGCCTTAGCGTTGCACGTTCGCCGTGTGCGAATGGGGGTGTTAGAGGGCTGCCGGTGTGGGGTACGGACAACGGCTGCGCGTTCAACAATCAGCCGATGGGCGCGTCGTAAAATCGCAACTGGATTTCATCGCCGAAATCCTGCATTCCGTTCGCTTCACGGCACCGGTGTGGTCGCTGGTGATGGCATTCGTGTCATCGTCCAGCTTCGGTTACCTCGGCAACACGCCGCTCAGCTATTGCCTGATCTTTCCGCTTGTTGTCGCTGTGATTTCATTCGCCAGCGATCGTTTCGTGGCGCGGTACAGGCGCCAGACGGCGGTCAATCAGGACTATAACCTTCTACAGCGCTGGTTCCGGCGGCTTCTGGTCTTGCAAATGCTGATCAGTGCTGTCTGGGGACTGGCGCCGTGGCTGCTTTGGGATTCGACAAGCACGCTGAACCATATGTTCCTCTGCACCGCCATCATGGCGGTCGTGGCGGGGCTGATCGCGACGCGTGCCAATCATATCGATTTTTTCGTTTCCAGCCTGGTGCCGGTAACCGCGCTTGCGACCTTGCGCTATGCCATGGGCGATACGGTATTCGACTATACCACGGCGGCTCTTTTGCCGTTTTGCGTTTTCCAGCTCTATCTCGATGGCCGCAGGCTGACCCGGCGGCTGGATGAGGACTCGCGCCTGCGCTTTCAGGTGGAGGATCTTGCGCGGGAGTTGGAGGAGACCCGCGACGAGGCGTTGCGCAAGCGGTTTGAAGCCGAGACGGCCAACGCCTCCAAAACGGCGTTCCTCGCCAATATGAGCCATGAGCTGCGCACGCCACTGAATGCCATTCTGGGCTTCTCGGAGATTATCGCACAGGAATGTTTCGGATCGGTCGGCTCTCCGCGATACAAGGAGTATGCGGGTGATATCCATTCGTCAGGCGCCCATCTCCTGAGCCTGATCAACGATCTTCTGGATGTGGCGAAGATTGAAGCGGGGCGCATGGAAATTGAGCCCAACCCGCTGGAAGTGCGCCGGACGTTTGAAACCGCGCTGAAGATCATGAGCACGAAGACGCGGGAAAAGCGGCAGGAACTGGTTATCGATGTCGATACCGATGCGCCGCCATTGATCGCGGATGAACGTGCACTGAAGCAGATTTTGATCAATCTGGTCTCCAACGCGATCAAATTCACGCCCGAAGGCGGGCGTATTGTCGTGGTCGGCGGTCTGGCGCCGGGGGGCGATTTCCAGATCATGGTCGAAGACAATGGTCCGGGGATTCCGCCGGAAAAGCTGGACCGGATTTTCAAACCGTTCAGTCAGGTGGACAATCGCTACGACAGGCAGGCCGGTGGCACCGGCCTTGGCTTGGCGTTGGTGCGCGGCCTGGCCGAGTTGCATGGCGGCCGGGCGTGGCTTGAAAGCGAGCCGGGCAATGGTTGCCGTGCCTTTGTCGTGCTTCCGTCCGCGCCCGCCGTGGTGGACATCCGCACCGCCGATGTTGCGGCCTGAATTGCTGCTGAAACTGGCGAATGAAAAAGGGGCACGGCATGGCGCCGCGCCCCTTCACTGTTTCCAAGGCGGCGTGGATCAGACCGAATAGTACATCTTGAATTCGATCGGGTGCGGGGTGTGCTCGAAGGCATAGACTTCGTTCATCTTCAACTCGAGATAGCTGTCGATGAAGTCGTCGGTGAAGACATTGCCCTTCTTGAGGAAGGCGCGATTGCGGTCGAGATTATCCAGCGCATCGCGAAGGCTGCCGCAAACCTGCGGCACTTCCTTCAATTCTTCCGGCGGCAGGGCATAGAGGTCCTTGTCCATCGGGTCGCCCGGATGGATCTTGTTCTCGATACCGTCGAGACCCGCCATCAACAATGCTGCATAGGCAAGATACGGATTCGCGCCCGGATCGGGAAAGCGCACTTCGATGCGCTTGCCTTTGGGCGAGGTTGCAAACGGAATGCGGCAGGACGCCGAGCGGTTGCGGGAGGAATAGGCCAGCAGCACAGGCGCCTCGAACCCTGGAATCAGGCGCTTGTAGGAGTTGGTCAGCGGGTTGGTGAAGGCATTCAGCGCCTTCGCGTGTTTGATGATGCCGCCGATGTAGTAGAGGCAGGTGTCCGAAAGGTCGGCATAACCCGAGCCTGCGAACAACGGTTTACCGCCTTTCCAGATCGACTGATGCACATGCATGCCCGACCCGTTGTCGCCATAGAGCGGCTTCGGCATGAAGGTCGCGGTCTTGCCATAAGCGGCGGCGACCTGATGCACGACGTATTTGTAGATCTGCATGTTGTCGCCGCACTTGGTCAGCGTATTGAACTTGAAGCCGAGTTCATGCTGCGACGTTGCCACCTCATGATGGTGCTTTTCCGGCTCAATGCCCAGTTCGCCCATCACGGCCAGCATTTCGCTGCGGATATCCTGCGCGGAATCGACTGGCGGCACGGGAAAATAACCGCCCTTCACACCCGGACGGTGGCCAAGATTGCCATTCTCGTATTCCGTACCGGAGTTGTAGGCGCCTTCGGTCGAATCCAGATAATAGAACCCCTTGTTCATCTGCGTGTCGAAGCGGGCATCATCGAAGATGAAAAACTCGGCTTCCGGCCCGAAATAGGCAGTATCGCCCACGCCGGTCGAGGCCATGTATTTTTCCGCAGCTTTCGCGATGGAGCGCGGGCAGCGGCCATAGCTCTGGCCCGTCGTCGGCTCCGTCACGTCGCAGAAAAGCGTCAGCGTGGTTTGTGCGAAGAACGGGTCGATGAAGGCGGTGGCGCAATCGGGTACCAGCGTCATGTCGGAATCATTGATGGCTTTCCAGCCGGCAATCGACGAACCGTCGAACATGGTGCCGTTGACGAGGAAATCGTCATCCACCAGCGAAAGATCGAAGGTGACATGCTGCCACTTGCCGAGCGGATCGGTGAAGCGCAGATCGACGAACTTGACCTCTTTCTCTTTGATCAGGTTCAGAACATTTTTGGCGTCGGACATGGTTGGCTGATTTTCCTTGGTTGTTAGGGATCGTTCAGGCGCGGCTTAAATCGCGTCCGTACCCGTTTCGCCCGTACGGATACGCACGGCTTCCTCAACATTCAGAACAAAAATCTTTCCGTCGCCGATGCGCCCGGTGCGGGCCGCCTTCATGATGGCGTCGACACAGGCTTCGGTCCGGTCGTCGGCGACGACAATCTCAATCTTCACCTTGGGCAGGAAGTCCACAACATATTCGGCACCGCGATAAAGTTCGGTGTGGCCCTTCTGCCGTCCAAAGCCCTTCGCTTCGGTCACGGTGATGCCTTGAATGCCCACTTCCTGGAGCGCCTCTTTCACCTCGTCGAGTTTGAATGGCTTGATGATGGCTTCGATTTTTTTCATGCAACGCTCCTTGACCGGCCAGTGGTGGGCCAACACCGGCCTAGCAGGGTTCGTGCCAACCGAGGTGAAAGAAAAATCATTATTAATCAACGTGTTATGAGAATGAGGAAATTATCGTTCCTTGATGTGCTTAAATTATGTGCAGATCGGCTATTTCTTAGGCAGGTGGAATTTGAGCAATTGCCACCGCGAGAGCCTTTTGCATAGTGGCGGGCATGGTTGCCTCTTCTTCCGATCTTCCGCCAGTTGGCCGCCCGGTGTTTGCGGGCCAGGGCACAACCATTTTCAGCATCATGTCGGCGCTGGCGGTTCAGTATGGCGCGATCAATCTGGGCCAGGGTTTTCCCGATGAAGACGGGCCGCCGGCCATTCGGCGGGCCGCGGCCGAGGTTCTTTTGCGCGGGCCCAACCAGTATCCGCCCATGCGCGGGGTGATCGAACTGCGCCGTGCCATCGCGAACCACGCGCAGCAGTTTTACGGTCTTGTGTTCGATCCGGAGACGCAGGTGCTGGTCACATCCGGCGCGACGGAAGCGCTGGCGGCTTCGCTTGCCGGGCTGACAGCGCCGGGTGACGAGGTGGTGCTGATAGAGCCGGCCTATGATTCCTATCGCCCGGTTGCGGAGTTGGTGGGTACGGCGGTGCGCAGCCTGCGGCTGGAGCCGCCCTATTGGCGCGTGACGGAGGAGGCGTTGAACGCCGCCCTGTCACCGCGCACAAAACTGCTTGTCATCAACACGCCGCTCAACCCGGTAGGGCGCGTGTTCGATGCAGAAGAGCTTTCGGCCATCGCGAACGCCGTTCAGAGGACGGGTGCGTATATCGTTTGCGATGAAGTTTACGAGCATCTGGTGTTTGACGGGCGCAGGCACATGCCGCTGATGACGATGCCCGACCTGATGGAGCGCACGGTCCGAGTTGGCTCGGCCGGCAAGATGTTTTCCCTCACCGGGTGGAAGGTCGGTTGGGTCAGCGGGCCGGCCCGGTTGATCGACCTGATTGCCAAGGCACATCAATTCCTGACCTTTACCACCCCGCCTGCGCTGCAATTGGGCATCGCACACGGTTTTTCGCACGAAATGGCATTTCCGGTTGCGTTGACGGCGGTTTTGCAAGGCAATCGCGATCTGCTTTGCACCGGCTTGAGCGAGATCGGTTTTGCAGTGGTGCCAAGCGAAGGCACTTATTTCCTGACTGCCGATATCAGCGGTCTGACGAATGAGCCCGATCACGTCTTCTGTGAGCGCCTGACGCGGGAAGCCGGTGTCGCCACCATTCCGCTCAGCGCGTTCTTTTCCGGCGGTGGCCCCGACCACTTTATCCGCTTTGCGTTCTGCAAAAAACGCAGCGTGATTGAGGAGGCGCTTTCCCGGTTGCGCACATACTTCTCCAAATCGCCAAGTGACAGGACCGTTCCATGATCAATCCGAAAACGCCGATCCTGGTTTCCGGCGCACAGTTCACACAGCGCACCGTGAAGGAAGGCAGGATCACCGAAAGTCTTTCTCCGATCGATATGCTGGAGAAAGCCGCGCTAGCCGCAATTGCGCAAAGTGGTACGGGAAAGAAGCTGATTTCGGCGCTGGATACGATCGCGGTGGTGCGGTCCACTGCGGACACTCCCGGCGATCAGGGCCGGCTGACCAAACGGGTATTCCGCAATCCGCCCGGTGCGCTGGCGCGGCGCCTGCATGCGGAACCGCGGCGGGCCCTCTATACGGCGGCCGGGGGCAATACGCCGCAATGGCTGGTGAACCGCACGGCGGAGGAAATCGCGCGTGGCGAATGCAAAGCCGTGCTGCTTTGTGGGGCCGAATACGTCGCCACCATGATTGGCGCGGTGAAACAGGGCGTCGATCTCGGCTGGCAGAACAGCCCCGATGCCGATACCGGCAACGACCCGATCGAGATCGGCGATTTGCGTGACGGTGTGAATGCCTACGAACGGCGCTATGGTTTGCAATTCCCGGTCAACGCTTACCCGCTGTTTGAAAATGCGCTTCGCGGTGTGCGCGGCCGCGATCCGGAAACGCATCTGAAATGGCTGGGCGAATTCTTTTCACCGTTTTCCAGAATTGCCGCGGCGAATGAATATTCCTGGTTTCCCACCTATCGTTCGCCGGAAGAAATCTCCACACCGAGTGCGCGCAACCGTTTTGTCGGTTTTCCTTATACCAAATATCTCAATGCCGTGATTGAGGTCGATATGGCCGCGGCTCTGGTGATGACGAGTGTGGAAGCGGCGCGTGAATTGGGCATTCCGGAATCGAATTGGGTTTATCTGCATGGCTGCGCCGATGCACACGATATCTGGAATGTGACGGAGCGGGTGAATTATCACAGCTCGCCCGCCATCCATACGATGGGGCAAAAGGCGCTTGCGATGGCGAACCGCAGCATTGCGGATATTTCCTGTATAGATCTCTATTCCTGCTTTCCGTCGGCGGTGCAGATCGGCTGTCAGGAGCTTGGCATCGCGCTGGACGATCCGCGCGGGCTGACTGTGACGGGCGGGCTGCCTTATTTCGGCGGGCCGGGAAACAATTACGTCATGCACTCCATCGTCACGATGACGGACGGGCTGCGCGCCAGTCCCGGCAAGTTCGGGCTTTGCACCGGCAATGGCTGGTATGTGACCAAACATTCGGCGGGGATTTATTCGACCACACCGCGTGAGGGCATTTGGGAGCGTGAGGACCCGAAGACGTATCAGAAAGAGCTTGATGCGATGGCGCATCCAAAGGTTACGGAAACGCCACAAGGCCCTGCCACAATCGAAACCTATACGGTCGTGACGGATCGCAAGGGCCGCCGCTTCGGCCTGGTGGTGGGGCGGGATCAGAACGATGCACGATTCCTTGCCAACACATTGGATGACGATGTGGTGCTGGACTGGATGATGAAGGAAGAAATGCTGGGCCGGAAGGGCATGGTCGGCGCTGAGGGCGCGCGAAATATTTTCCGCTTCGACTAAACGGCAAGGGGAGGCCGCTATGGCTGACGGTTCCGTTCAAGGGTTTGTTCGTGACGGTTTTGAGACTGCACGTACCGTGTTCGAGGAAAATCTGAACAGTGGTGCCGATATTGGCGCCAGCTTCTGCGCGACAAAGGATGGTGAGACAATCGTCGATCTCTGGGGCGGTTATGCCGACGCCGCGCGCATGCAGGCCTGGCAGAAAGACACCATTGTCAATGTCTATTCCACCACCAAGACGATGACGGCGCTGACCGCGCTGTTGCTCGCCGACCGGGGGGAGTTGGATTTCGATGCGCCGGTTGCACGCTATTGGCCGGAATTCGCCGCCAACGGGAAAGAGCGCATCAAGGTCAGCCATCTGATGAGCCATTCGGCGGGTTTGTCCGGGTGGAAGGAAAAGGTCGGCAAGAACGATCTTTACGATTGGGAGAAGGCGACCGCGTTGCTGGCCGCGCAGGCGCCATTCTGGGAGCCCGGAACCGCGCCCGGCTATCACGCGCTGACACAAGGCTATCTGGTTGGCGAAGTGGTGCGGCGGATCACAGGCCGTTCGGTTGGCACCGTATTCCGGCAGGAGATTGCGGAGCCGCTGGATGCGGATTTCTGGATCGGCCTTCCGGCATCGGAAGATGGCCGCGTCGCCGAACTGATCCCGCCGCCACCGGGCGAGGCGGTGGGCGACGGCGCGGGGATGAGCGATCTGGCCAGGAACATGGCGGAAAATCCGGGCGTCGATGTCGCGGAAACCAAAACGCGGGCCTGGCGTGGCGCCGAAATTCCGGCGGCGGGTGGCACTGGCAATGCGCGCTCCGTCGCGGAGATTCATGCCATTCTTGCCAATGGCGGCGTTGCCAAGGGAAAGCGGTTTCTGTCGGAAGCCGGTTGCCGCAAGGCGCTTGAGCTTCAGGTCGAAGGTACCGATCTGGTCATGAATGTGCCGGCCCGGTTCGGTATGGGCTTTGGTCTTGCGGGCGGCATGCTGCCGCTGCCCAATCCCAATTCGATATTCTGGGGCGGCTATGGCGGCTCACTCGTCATCATCGACATGGATGCGCGCACGACCTTTGGCTATGCCATGAACAAAATGGTTGGCACGACAACGGGGGACATGCGTGCCTTCGGTCTGGCAATGGCAATGTGGGACGCGCTTTCGAAATAGGAGGATGCGATGGCACAGGATTGGGCGGCGCTGGCGGCTGAACTGCAGAACTTGCTGAAGCTGCGGGCCGTGCCGTTTGGCATGAAGATGTTTGCGCGCCGTGCGGATATGGAAGCGATCCCGAAAATCCGCCGCCCGAGCGCCATCCACACCATGGATCAGGTTGTCGGCCAGGCGTCGCGGCTGGGTTGGACGGTCGGTATCACGGCGGATGATCTCGTCGGTGCCCAATGCCGCGCCGTGGTCGGGCTTGGCCACGCCAAAACAGATGAATGGAAGTCGGGCAAGCATATGACCGGCGTCTGGTTCAGCACCATAGAGGATGCGACGGCGCATCAGGCGGCGATGAATTGCGTGCCGGATGGGCAGTATGAGGCACTGGCCGTGGCGCCGATTTCGAATGGCCGCCTCAATCCACCGGACATCATTCTTTTCTACGCCACGCCGGGGGCGATGATCTATTTCATCAATGGCCTGCAATGGGCGGGCTACAAGAATTTCAACTGGTCGGTGGTCGGTGAATCGGCTTGTGCGGATTCCTGGGGCAGGGCGCTCACCAAACGCGAGCCCAGCCTTTCCATCCCGTGCTTTGCCGAACGGCGCTATGGCGGTGTACTGGACGATGAAATGCTGATGGCGGCACCGCCGGAATATTACGAGAAGGCGATTACCGGGATGAAAGCATTGTCCAAGAACGGCTTCCGTTATCCTTTCCCGCAATATGGCGTGCAGCAGGATGTGCGCGCCGGTATGGCGGTCAGTTATTCAGACAGGGCGTAAAAGAGCATGGTGAAATTGTATATGGTCCGGCATGGCAGACAGAGCGCCGGGTTTGGCGAATCATTGGACCCGGGACTTGACGATCTGGGGCGCACGCAGGCGGAGGCCGTTGCAAAGGTGCTTGCGCCGCTTGGGCCGCTGACGATCCTTTCGAGCCCGCTCACCCGGACGCGGGAAACCGCCATGCCGCTTTCAAAAATCTGGAAGCGTGAGCCCGTTCTTGAAGAAGCGGTGGCCGAAGTGCCCGCACCGGCTGGTCTGACCCTGGCGGGACGGTCGGAATGGCTGGGGGGATTTCTGGCGGGCCGTTGGCCGGACGTTGCCCCCAATCTCAACGCCTGGCGGCGCAGGGTTGTGGAGAAGCTTCTTGGTATTCAGGAAGATAGCGTCATCTTCTCGCATTTCGTGGCAATCAATGCGGCGTTCGCATACGCGATGAATGATGAGCGCGTCACGGCGTTCTCCCCCACCCACACGTCAGTCACGATCTTCGAAACGGATGGCAAGCAATTGCGTGTGCTGGAAAAAGGCGAAGAAGCACCGCTGGCGCGGATCACTGTGAACTGAGGGCGAAGGAACGATGGCGCACGAACCGCATGAGATGAATGTCGCCGAACTTTCCGCGGCATTCGAGGCCCGTGTGCTCTCGCCGGTGGAGGTGACCGAAGCCTGTCTCGGCCGGATCGAGGCGCTGGATTCCGGTATCAACGCGTTCTGCCATCTCGACATTCCGGCGATCGAGGCGATGGCGCGTGCTTCCGAACAGCGCTGGATGGAAGGCGCGCCGCTGTCGCCGCTGGATGGTGTGCCGGTTGCCGTCAAGGATCTGCTCCTGACCAAAGGCTGGCCAACCTTGCGCGGATCGCTGACCGTCGATGCGCGCGGGCCCTGGGATGAGGATGCGCCATCCGTTGCGCGGCTGCGTGAGGCGGGCGCGGTTCTGATGGGCAAGACCACCACGCCGGAGTTCGGCTGGAAAGGCTCCACAGACTCGCCGCTCTACGGCACCACACGCAATCCCTGGAACAAGGACAAGACGCCAGGCGGCTCCTCCGGCGGATCGGGGGCGGCGGTGGCCGCGCGTTTTACGCCGCTGGCACTTGGCACCGATGGCGGTGGTTCGATTCGCATTCCGGCATCGTTCAACGGCGCGTTTGGCTTGAAGCCAAGCTTCGGGCGTGTTCCGGCCTATCCGCTGTCGCCATTCGGCACGGTGGCCCATGTCGGCCCGATGAGTCGCGATGTCCGCTCCAGCGCCATGCTGATGGATGTGATTGCCAAGCCGGATGCGCGCGATTGGCATGCCCTGCCGTATGAGCCGATGGATTATGCCGCCGAGCTTGATCGCCGGCTTGCCGGCAAACGAATTGCCTATAGCTCACGGCTCGGTTTTGTCACCCGCGTCGATACGGAGGTTGAAACCATTGTCGCCGCAGCCGTCAAACGGCTTGCCGATCTGGGCGCGCATGTGGAGCAGGTGGAGCCGCCATTCGGCGATCCCAGTGACATCTTCCAGAAAATCTGGTGGTCGGGCGCGAGCTACATGCTGGGCGACTTGCCGGAGGAGAAGCTGGCGCAACTCGATCGCGGCTTGCGCCGCATGGCGGAGCTTGGAAACGCGTTCACCAAGAAGCAGTTCATCGCGGCCAACGCCGCGCGTGGCATTTATGGCAGTCAGATGCGCGTGTTTATGGAGAATTATGATTTTCTGGTCACGCCAACCGTTGCCACCACGGCTTTCGATGTCGGGCAACTCTCGCCGCGCGACGCTGACGGCAAGGCGTGGATGGCGTGGACGCCGTTCACCTCTCCCTTCAACCTGACACAGCAGCCCGCGGCCAGTGTACCGTGTGGTTTTGCCTCCGACGGGCTACCGGTCGGGCTTCAGATCGTCGGCCGCATGTTTGACGATACAGGTGTGCTTGCTGCCAGCTATGCTTATGAGCAGACCGATCCGCATTACGAAAAAGTGCCGCCGGGGTTTTAATCTCTGAGATTGCACCAGTTTGAAATCTGATGGCTGACGAGATTGTCTTTCGCGCAACTAGCTTCCACTATATATTTTTAGCGTAAAGCACGGAGGCTGGGAATGAAGGTGACGATTAAGGACCTATCGGTCGATATGGAAATTAAGAACAATGGCGTTGAACTGGACGTTTATAGCCCAGATGGCTCAAGTCACTATGGTGACCTAGTTGTCACAAAAGCAGGGCTCGTATGGTGCAAAGGGAAAACCTCTCGCGCTAACGGCACCAAGATCAAGTGGGATAAGTTCATTGAATGGGCCGAAGGGCAGTAGGAACAAGGGATGCCATGAGGCCTGAAGGATTGAAGTGTTTCGCCAACATGGGACCCTGTGCCGTTCACGCTATGAAGGCGCTGTTCGGCAATATTGAAGCTGCGCCGACGCCCAATGACAGCAAGGGCAGGGTCGTTCAGGCAGTGGGTTGGAAGGGTGAGAATGCGCACCCGCATTGCGTATTGTGCGCGCCATGAACACGCCTGTTTCCATCGCGCGACGCCGTACCCTGTTCCGAAGGGGCGGCTTTCTCGTGCGCGTTTGACGCGAAGATGCCAATGCCCCGCCGGATGTGCGGGGCTTTGTTTTTTAGGCGCCCGCCTCCGGCCAGACCGGAGACACCCATGTTGGACGACATCCTATGCAAGCGGGCGGAGGAGGCGTGTCTGAACACCTGGCCCGCGATCAAAGAAGTCTTTTATGGCGACTGGCTCATCCGCTTTGCTGCTGGCCAGACCCGCCGGACCAATTCCGTCAATGTGATTGGGCCGGGGCGTTTTGCCGTGGATACCAAGATCGTCCATTGCGAGCAGATCTACCGGGCGTGCGGCCAGCCGGCTTATTTCCGCATTCTGCCGATGCGGGATGGCGATCTCGATTCACGGCTGGCGGAGCGGGGATACAGCAAAGAGGGCGAAACGCTGACCTTGTTCATGGATTTCGCGCAAGTCCCACCGGCTGTACCGGACCAGGCGGTCGAACTGCATGAAGAACTGCCGACGCGCGAATGGCGCCAGGCCCATATCCGCCTCTCCGGCCGCACGCAGGCGGAAGGCTTTGTCCTGCATGACATTCTGAACCTGCTCGCGCTTCCGGCTGCATTTGCTGCCGTGCGTGACGAAACGGGGGCCATTGCCTCGGTTGCGTTTGGTGCCATTCATGCCGGTATGGTTTGCCTGCAATGGGTGGTGACGGCTGAAGCGGCGCGGCGGCGCGGGTATTCGCGGGCCACGATTCTGGCCCTTCTGGGCTGGGCAGCGCGGGCAGGGGCATCGGGTGCCTGCCTTCAGGTTGTTGCGGAGAATTTCCCCGCCATCCATCTTTATTCCGCGATAGGGTTCGACCGGGAGCTTTATCGTTATCATTATCGGGTGGCATGAGCAGCGAAGTCCTTTCCGTTCAGCAAAGCTATGACGCCGACCGCTATGCGGCGGCCCATGGCGTGCCCACGCTTACCTTGATGGAGAATGCGGGCGCCGGTGCGGCGCGCGAGATTGCCCGCCGCTGGCTGCCGCGCAAAACCGTGGTGCTTTGCGGGCCCGGCAACAATGGTGGCGACGGTTTTGTCATCGCGCGGCATTTGAAGGCGATGGGCTGGTCCGTGCGGCTGGCCTTGCTGGGTGATGTGGCGGCCTTGAAAGGCGATGCCGCCGGGATGGCGCAGAAGTGGGATGGTCCGGTCGAGGCTGTTACGCCCGATGTGCTGGGTGATGCTGCGCTGGTGGTCGATGCGCTGTTCGGGGCCGGGCTCTCGCGACCGTTGGATGGTACGGCGAGAGCGGTGGTAGAAAGGCTGAATGCCGCAGACACCGATGTGGTGGCCATCGATGTACCGAGCGGACTGCATGGCGATCTCGGCAAGGCGCTTGGCGATTGCTGCATCGATGCGGATCTGACCATCACCTTTTTCCGCAAGAAGCCCGCGCATGTCCTGATGCCGGGGCGGATGTTCTGCGGCGATATCGCGGTGATCGACATCGGTATCGCGGATGCGGCATTGAGCAGCATTCGTCCGAATATTTTCGAGAACACGCCGTCGCTTTGGGGTAGGGCGTTTCCGTGGCCCGGCCCGATGGGCCACAAATACGGGCGCGGTCAGGCCGTCGCTGTCAGCGGGCCGGCACACGCGACCGGTGCGGCGCGGCTGGCGGCGCGTGGCGCGTTGCGGGCCGGGGCTGGTCTCGTAAGTGTGGCAAGCCCGCAGGACGCGGTGATTGTGAACGCGACCGCGTTGACAGCCATTATGGTCAAGCCGTTCGACGGGGCAGCGGGGCTGGCCAGCCTGTTGCAGGACAAACGGTTGAACGCCGTGGTCATCGGCCCCGGCTGCGGTGTCGGCCGGGGCACGCGCGACATGGTCGCTGCGGTTCTGGCCCGCAGCGCGGCCGTAGTTCTGGACGCCGATGCGCTGACCTCGTTTTCGCAAGAGCCTGCTACCCTGTTCGGCCAATTGCGCGAACCGGCTGTGCTCACGCCTCACGAAGGGGAGTTTGCGCGGATTTTTCCGGGAGTTCTGGCACAATCCTCGACCAGAATCGAAGCGGCACGTGCCGCTGCCGCGATGGCGCATTGCACCGTGCTGCTGAAGGGGCCTGATAGTGTGATTGCCGGTGCAGATGGCCGCGCCGCGGTTTGCACCAATGCACCGCCATGGCTTGCCACGGCAGGGGCGGGCGATGTGCTGGCCGGAATGATAACCGGCCTTTTGGCA
Source organism: Alphaproteobacteria bacterium (assembly GCA_017308375.1). Classification (GTDB taxonomy): domain Bacteria; phylum Pseudomonadota; class Alphaproteobacteria; order Micropepsales; family Micropepsaceae; genus Rhizomicrobium. Next base: position 21,701 of record JAFKEW010000056.1, on the reverse strand, counting down.
CAGGGAATGCAGAGTTTTAAGGCGGCGGCCGCGGCGGCCTGGCTTCATGGCGAAGCCGCGCGCGCTTTCGGCCCCGGTTTGATTGCGGAAGATCTGCCGGAACAGCTTCCCGCTGTTCTGGCCTCGTTGAAGGGAGTGCTTCAGAATTGAGCGATGTGCTCATCCGCCGGGCTGAGGTGCGTGACCTGCCGGCCCTCCTCAACCTCTACAATCACTATATCGTCCATACCCCTGTTACCTTTGATCTTGTGCCGCGCACGCTGGCCGAGCGGGCGGAGTGGTTTGCGCCCTTCGCCGCCACCGGACCTTATCAATGTTTCGTGGCGGATCGGGGTGGCGATGCCATCGGCTATGCCTGTTCGGGGCGGTTCAAGGAAAAGGCCGCCTATGCCACCACAATCGAGACCAGTATTTACCTGGCGCCAGAGGCATGCGGACGGGGGCTAGGCAAACGGCTCTACGATACCCTGTTTGAGGCACTTCGGGGCGTGGACATCCATATGGCTTTCGCCGGGGTTACCTTGCCCAATCCGGCGTCGCTCGCGCTGCACCGGGCGATGGGCTTTCACCAGATCGGTACCTACCCCGAAATCGGCAGGAAATTTGGCCAGTTCTGGGATGTGGCATTGTTGATCCGGACAATTGAATAAAGTGCCCGAACAGGGCCCTAGCCCCGGACAACGCACCCTGTTATAGGGGCGCCCTTCCGGGCAGGCACAACCATTACCGCGTCCGGGGGCCCGGACGCGGGCGTGGCGGAATGGTAGACGCGCTGGATTTAGGTTCCAGTGACGAAAGTCATGGGGGTTCAAGTCCCTCCGCCCGCACCAGTCCCGAATTCCAGGGCCAGAATTTTAGGGCCAGACTCCTTAGGAAATGCGATGAATATTACCGAGACCGTCAACGAGAACCTGCACCGCGAATTCAAGATCGTGATCGGCGCGGGCGATCTGGATCAGCGCCTGACCGGAAAATTGACCGAGATGGCGCCGCGCGTGCATCTGAAAGGTTTCCGTCCGGGCAAGGCGCCGGTTTCCTTTCTGAAAAAGACCTACGGCAAATCGATGATGGGCGAGATCGTCGAGGAAGTGGTCTCGGAATCGAGCCAGAAAGCGATCAAGGACAACGAACTGAAGCCTGCATTGCCGCCGAAGGTCGATCTCGTCAGCGAGATTCAGAAGGTGGTGGATGGCGAGGCCGATCTGGAATTCACGGTCAAGGTCGACCTGATGCCGGATTTCGAGTTGACCGATGTCGCCAAGCTGAAGGTCGAACGCCTGGTTGGCGAAGCCGGTGATGCCGACGTCGATGAAGCCCTGAAGCGTCTGGCAGAACAGGCACGGACCTATTCCACGCGCGATGGTGCGGCGGAAAAGGACGATGCCGTGGTGATCGACTTTGTCGGCAGCATCGATGGCGAGGAGTTCGAGGGCGGAAAGGCGGAAGATTTCAATCTCACGCTCGGCTCCGGCCAGTTGATTCCAGGCTTTGAAGATCAGTTGATCGGCAAGAGTGCGGGCGAGGACGTGACCGTTCAGGTCAAATTTCCCGAGGATTATGGCAGCGCCAAGCTGGCCGGAAAGGATGCCTCCTTCGCTGTAAAGGTGAAGGAAGTCAAAAAGCCGGATGAGCTTGCGATCGACGATGAACTGGCCAAGCGGTTCGGTGTCGATACGCTGGGCGCCCTGAAAGAGCGCGTGCGCGATCAACTGAAGCAGGATTATTCGCGCGCCAGCCGCATGCATCTGAAGCGCCGCGTGCTGGATGCGCTTGACGGTGCACATTCCTTCGATCTGCCGCCGACGATGGTCGAGGGGGAATTCGATGCGATCTGGAATCAGGTGCAGCAGGAGCTGAAGCAGGAAGGCAAAACCTTCGAGGACGAAGGCAAAAGCGAAGACGAGCTGAAGCAGGAATACCGTGCCATCGCGGAGCGCCGTGTGCGCCTGGGCCTGGTTTTGGCCCGCATCGGTGAACAGAACGGCCTGACCGTTGCGCCCGACGAATTGCAGCGTGCCATCGCGGCCCGCGCCCGGCAGTTTCCCGGCCAGGAACAGCAGGTGTTCAACTTCTACGCCAACAACGCCCAGGCGATGAACGAAATCCGCGCCCCCATTTTTGAGGACAAGGTGGTGGATTTCATCGCCGAGCTGGCCGAGGTGAATGATCGCACGGTCGATCGCGAGACCCTGTTCATGGACCCGGACGAGGCGCGCGAGAAACTGGACGGGGCAGGTGGCGCCGAGCCGGCCAAGAAGGAAAAAAAGCCGCGTAAATCCGCCGAATAGGCGGTGGCCGTCCCGGCGGGAAGGGTGATGGCGGATTAAGATTTGGCCGCTTACTCTCGACGGATGGGAATCGAATGATTAGATGGGGCATATGAAAGACCCGCGCGACGTCTACATGAATACCCTGGTGCCGATGGTGGTGGAACAGACCGCCCGCGGCGAACGGGCCTTCGACATCTACTCCCGCCTGCTGAAGGAGCGGATCATCTTCGTCACCGGTCCGGTGGAGGATTACGGCGCCAGCCTGATTACCGCGCAGCTTCTGTTTCTTGAGGCCGAGAACCCCAAGAAAGAGATTGCGATGTACATCAATTCGCCCGGCGGCGTGGTCACGGCCGGTCTGGCGATTTACGATACCATGCAGTACATCCGCCCCGCGGTGCATACGCTGTGTGTGGGTCAGGCGGCTTCGGCGGCCTCTCTTCTTCTCTGTGCCGGGAACAAGGGGGAGCGTTTCTCGCTTCCGAACGCCCGTATTCTGGTTCACCAGCCCTCGGCGTCCTATTACGGGCAGGCGGCCGATATTGCCCGCCACGCGCAGGAGATCGTTAAGCTCAAGCGCCGGTTGAACGAGATTTACGCCCGCCACACTGGCCAATCGGTCGAGGCGGTTGAAAAAGCCCTGGATCGGGATACCTATATGACTGCGGAGGAGGCGAAGACCTTCGGCCTTATCGACGCGGTCATGGCCAGCCGTCCGGAAAGCCCTGAAAATAGTAAGGCTTAAACCGGGTTCCCCGGTTAACGGGGTGGCAATGGCGGCCCGGATGTTAAGCACAGGTGTCACAAGTCCGGGCGCTATTTAAACAAATCTTGATCCGCCGGCTTTTATCGTGATCGTATGGCATCAGGTGCTTCGGATTCAGGTTTGGCGCGAATTGTGCAATAAACACCATAGCCGGGTAGTTTCCGGACGATCGGCGGCCGGTCTGTCCAGGCCGGAGGGGTGCTTCAGGAGAAGCCATGAGTAAGACGAGCGGCGGCGATTCCAAGAACACGCTCTATTGTTCGTTCTGCGGCAAAAGCCAGCACGAAGTCCGCAAGCTGATTGCGGGCCCGACGGTATTCATCTGTGATGAATGCGTTGAACTCTGCATGGAAATCATCCGGGAGGAGAACAAAACCTCCTTCATGAAGTCGCGCGAGGGCGTGCCTTCGCCGCAGGAGATTTTCAAGGTCCTGGACGACTACGTGGTGGGGCAGCAGCACGCCAAGAAGGTGCTCTCCGTTGCCGTCCACAATCACTACAAACGCATCAACGCATCCGGCAAAAACCAGGACGTGGAGCTGGCGAAATCGAACATCATGCTGATCGGCCCGACGGGCTGCGGCAAGACGTTGCTGGCCCAGACGCTGGCGCGCATTCTGGACGTGCCGTTCACGATGGCGGACGCGACCACGCTGACCGAAGCGGGCTATGTGGGCGAGGATGTCGAGAACATTATCCTGAAGCTGCTTCAGAACGCCGACTACAATGTCGAGCGGGCGCAGCGCGGCATCGTCTATATCGACGAAGTCGACAAGATCAGCCGCAAATCCGACAACCCGTCGATCACGCGCGACGTTTCGGGTGAGGGTGTGCAGCAGGCTCTGCTGAAAATCATGGAAGGCACCGTTGCCTCCGTACCACCGCAGGGCGGGCGCAAACATCCGCAGCAGGAATTCCTGCAGGTCGATACCACGAACATTCTGTTCATTGTGGGTGGCGCGTTTGCCGGCCTCGACAAGATTATCTCCCAGCGCACGCAAGGCACTTCGATGGGATTCGGTGCCAATGTCCGTTCGCCCGATGAACGGCTGACGGGTGAAATCCTGCGTGAGGTGGAGCCGGAAGATCTGCTGAAATTCGGTCTGATTCCCGAATTCATCGGCCGCCTGCCGGTGCTCGCCACGCTGGGTGATCTGTCCGAAGCCGCGCTGATCGAGATTCTGACGCGCCCGAAGAACGCACTGGTCAAGCAGTATCAGCGTATGTTCGAGATGGAAGGCGTGAAGCTGCGCTTCCAGGATGAGGCGATGCATGCCATCGCCCGCAGGGCCATTGCCAGAAAGACCGGCGCGCGCGGCTTGCGCTCGATCATGGAGGGCATCCTGCTCGAGACCATGTTCGAGCTGCCGACATTGGCCGGCGTCCAGGAAGTGGTAATCACGGCCGATGTGGTCGAGGGGCGTTCACGGCCGCTCTATACCTATTCCGACAAGGCCGAAGCGCAGAAAAGCGCGTCCTGATCTGTCTCGGGGACTTGCCTGGGGACAGCGTTCCGCCATGCCTTGAAAGGGCCCCTTCGAGGGGCCACGTTAGGAGTTCGTCAACGGTGGCCCATTTTGGGCACCGAATGGCTTCGTGCCTCGCCCAGAAGGGGTGGTGCGAAGATCACCCGGCAGGAGCAAATACCTGACCGGAAAGGAGAAATGGATGTCCGACCAAGACAAGCAGAGCAAGCCAAAGGGTGAGGCGGGTGGCCTCGTGGCGCCGGTTTTGCCGCTTCGCGACATTGTGGTGTTTCCCCACATGATCGTTCCGCTGTTCGTGGGGCGTGAAAAGTCTGTCCGCGCCCTTGAAGAGGTGATGAGCGAGGAGAAGCAGATTCTTTTGCTGACGCAGAAGAACGCCTCGGACGATGATCCGACGCCTGACGGTCTACACCGGATCGGTACGCTTGCGACGGTGCTTCAGCTTCTGAAGCTGCCTGACCAGACCGTCCGCGTGCTGGTCGAAGGCAAGGCGCGCGCGCATGTGACGGGGTTCGATGCCCGTACCGACTTTTTCCAGGCCACGATCGAGCAGATCCCCGAGGTCGCGAGCGAGGGAAAGGAAGCCGAGGCGCTGATGCGCACGGTGAAATCGAACTTCGAGCAATACATCAAGCTGAACAAAAAGGTCCCGGCTGAGACGCTGACCTCTGTCGCCCAGATCGAGGACCCTGCGAAGCTCGCCGATACCGTGGCGGCGCATCTTTCGGTGAAGATCGCCGACCGCCAGCAATTGCTGGAAACGCTCGACACGGCCGAGCGGCTGGAGCGTGTGCTCTCGCTGATCGAATCCGAAGTCAGCGTGCTGCAGGTGGAACGGAAAATCCGCACCCGCGTCAAACGCCAGATGGAGAAGACGCAGCGGGAGTACTACCTGAACGAGCAGTTGAAGGCGATCCAGAAAGAGCTTGGCGAGGGCGAAGACGGGCGTGACGAGCTGAACGAGCTTGAAGAGCGCATCCGCAAGGCCAAGCTATCGAAGGAAGCGCGCGAAAAAGCGCAAGCCGAGATGAAGAAGCTGCGCTCGATGAGTCCGATGAGCGCGGAAGCAACCGTCGTGCGCAACTATCTCGATTGGCTGCTCGCCTTGCCGTGGGGCAAGAAGAGCAAGGTCAAGAAGGATATCGATCAGGCGGAGAAAGTCCTTCATGACGACCACTATGGTCTGGAAAAGGTCAAGGAGCGCATCCTGGAGTATCTGGCTGTGCAGCAGCGTGCGGGCAAAATGAAGGGCCCGATCCTGTGCCTGGTCGGCCCTCCGGGTGTCGGCAAGACGTCGCTTGGCAAGTCGATCGCCAAGGCGACGGGGCGCGAATTTGTGCGCATGAGCCTTGGCGGCGTGCGGGACGAGGCCGAAATTCGTGGCCATCGCCGCACCTATATCGGCTCCATGCCGGGCAAGATCATCCAGTCGATGAAGAAGGCGAAGTCTTCAAACCCGCTCTTCCTGCTGGATGAGATCGACAAGTTGGGCGCCGACTGGCGCGGCGATCCATCGAGCGCGTTGCTGGAGGTGCTGGATCCGGAGCAGAACTCGACTTTCAACGATCATTATCTGGAAGTCGATTTCGATCTTTCGGACGTAATGTTCATCACCACGGCCAACACGCTGCGCATGCCGCAGCCCCTGATGGATCGCATGGAGATCATCCGCATCCCCGGCTACACCGAGGATGAAAAGGTCGAAATCGCCAAACGCCATCTGATCCCGAAGGAGACGAAGGCGCATGGTCTGAAGGACGACGAGTGGAAGATCACCGATGCCGGCCTGCGTGACTTGATCCGCTATCACACGCGTGAGGCGGGTGTCCGTAATCTTGAGCGCGAGATCGCAAACCTTGCCCGCAAGGCGGTGAAGGAAATCGTCTCGCACAAGACGACGGCGATTGAGGTCACGCCGGACAATCTCGGCGATTTTGCCGGTGTGCGGAAATTCCGCTTCGGCGAGATCGAAGGCGAGGATCAGGTCGGTGTCGTGACCGGGCTGGCCTGGACCGAGGTTGGCGGCGAAACGCTGCAGATCGAATCTGTCATGCTGCCCGGCAAGGGCCGTATGCAGACGACCGGCAAACTCGGCGATGTGATGAAGGAGTCGATTGACGCCGCGCGGTCTTATGTGCGGTCGAAGGCGACCACCTATGGCATCAAGCCGCCCACGTTCGACAAGGTGGACATTCATGTTCACGTGCCGGAAGGGGCAACGCCCAAGGACGGACCGTCCGCCGGCGTTGCCATGGCCACGTCGATCATCTCGGTCCTGACCGGGATACCGGTCCGCCGCGATGTGGCGATGACGGGTGAAGTCACCTTGCGTGGCCGCGTCCTGCCTATCGGAGGTCTGAAGGAAAAGCTTCTGGCCGCCTTGCGAGCCGGGATCAAGACGGTCGTCATTCCACAGGAGAACGAGAAGGATCTTGTGGAAATCCCCGACAACGTGAAATCGGGCATGAGGATCATCCCGGTTGCCACTGTGGGGGAGGTGCTGAAGGCCGCGCTTGTCACCCAGCCAGAGCCGATCGACTGGCATGAGGAGATGGAGCCGCCGCCGAGGCTATCGGCCGAGGCCGACCAGGTCCTTACGCATTGAGTGTCAAATAATGGTAGAGGGGGAGGGCCCATGGCTCTCCCCCAGCCATATTCGCCGTCCATGATCCCGCGAGGAGGATGGAAACTTTAGCATTTTCCCGGAAAAGTGAGGGTTTCCGCTTTGACCCGGGAACCCTCGCCCCCTTACAGTCCTCGCCTCTGGGAGAACCACCGAAAGGAGCCTGCCCCGTGAACAAGAATGACCTGATCCAGCAGCTTGCCGACCGCACGGGTCTTGCCAAGCACGATGCCGCCAAGGCTGTTGACGGTGTCTTCGACTTGATTCAGGACGCGCTCAAAGCTGGTGATGAAGTCCGGCTAACAGGCTTTGGGGTTTTCGTCGTGGCCACGCGCGCAGGCGGCAAGGGCCGCAATCCGCAGACGGGCGAGGAAATCACCATCAAGCCCTCGCGCCAGCCACGATTTCGTCCTGGAAAGCAGCTTAAAGAATCCCTCAACTGACACCACGGCGGCCGGAGCGGGCGCTGCCTTCGAGATGCGGCGCCCCTGCGGCATCCGCCCTTCGGGTAGTGATTTCCCTCAGCCAAATGATTTTGGACAATTCTGGATCGACGGATCTGGGATGGTGGGCGGTGACGGGTTCGAACCGCCGACCCCATCGGTGTAAACGATGTGCTCTACCAGCTGAGCTAACCGCCCGGGATTCGCTCTTATAGCAGGCGCACGACATCTCGCGACAATTGTCTTGTTCGCCGGGAAACGGTTGGCGCGTAAGATCGGATGGTTTCTGAGACCCACCTATGAACCGCCCCATCGCGCAATTTGCGCTCGCCCTTCCACTGCTGATTTTTCTCGCCGGCTGTTCGTCGGGTCACCGGCACCGGCCGCACTTGCACGCGGAATGGCACCCGCAGCGCGAATTGCTGCTGAAATACGATGCGAACCATGACGGGATTGTAACCCGTGCGGAGATGGAGGCGGGGCTAAGGACAGATTTCATTGCCGCTGACACCAATCATGACGGCTGTCTCGAGCCTGACGAAGTACGCGCTGTCAACGAAGCCCGCTGGAAGATATATGGCTCAACGGCCTCGCCGCTGATCGATTGGACACAGGGTGGGTGTGTGACCTTCGGCGGGTTCGCCGCGACCGCGCGATCACTGTTCGACGAGATGGACCGGGACGGGGATGGCCAACTGACCGGTGAGGAGATGGGAGTGCGCGGCGGGCAAAAGCCGGTTCCGGCCGGGGAAAACACCGCAAGGCACAGGCACAGGCAGGAAAATGGCTCAAATAGCGGCGGAAACTAACGCCCTCGCTTGACACCTGCTGGCCCGCACCGTACATGGCCGGTCTTTCGCGAACCGGTTCGCCGGAGCGCGGGGGCGTAGCTCAGTTGGTTAGAGTGTCGGCCTGTCACGCCGAAGGTCGCGGGTTCGAGCCCCGTCGCTCCCGCCAGTTTCCACAAAGCTGATGTGGAAGCTGGTTTTGTTCAAAAATAGTGCCAGGACATTACACAAACGCGCAAGTTCAGCCCTTTTTCGCAAGGGAAATTTTGCGCGTATTTCCCCCTTGGAAATACAACGAATCTTGGGCTACACCCGCGTTGCACAATGGGCGCCCACGCCTATACTGCGCCCGCGAAATGACGTTTTTCCGCTTTGTTTTCCGATCCTCCGGCCGTTAAAGCCCGGAAGGCAATCCGGCAGAGTGTAGGACCACCGCGATGAACGATCTGCTTATGGAATATCTGCCCATCCTGCTCTTTATCGGGATATCGGGCGCGATTGCGATCGCATTGAGTGTGGCGCCTTTCCTGATTGCGCCGAGCAAGCCGGACCCGGAAAAATTGTCGGCCTATGAATGTGGCTTCAATGCCTTCAGCGACGCCCGCATGAAGTTCGACGTGCGTTTCTATCTCGTGTCGATCCTGTTCATCATTTTCGATCTGGAAGTGGCGTTCCTGTTTCCCTGGGCTATTACGCTTTCCGCAACGGGGGCGCTCGCCTTCTGGTCGATGGTGGTGTTTCTCGGCGTCTTGACTGTGGGCTTCATCTACGAATGGAAGAAAGGGGCACTCGAATGGGAGTGAGCCCGTCCAACACACCTTACGGTACCGCCGGGCGTTCCGCTGTTGAGGGTGCCGGTCCCGTAAACCCGAACGATCCTTATTTCCTCGCGATGAAAGAGGAGATGGCGGGTAAGGGGTTTCTTGTCACCAACACGGAAGCTCTCATCAATTGGGCGCGCACCGGTTCGTTGATGTGGATGACGTTTGGTCTTGCCTGCTGCGCTGTCGAGATGATGCAGGCCAATATGCCGCGTTACGACCTTGAGCGCTTTGGCTTTGCGCCGCGGGCCTCACCACGGCAATCCGACGTGATGATCGTCGCGGGCACGCTGACCAACAAAATGGCGCCCGCGCTGCGCAAGGTTTACGATCAGATGCCGGAACCGCGTTACGTGATCTCGATGGGATCATGCGCGAATGGCGGCGGCTATTATCACTATTCTTATTCTGTTGTGCGTGGGTGCGATCGCATTGTTCCGGTCGACATCTATGTGCCCGGTTGCCCGCCGACGGCGGAAGCACTCGTCTATGGTGTGATGTTGCTTCAGCGCAAAATCCGGCGCACCGGCACGATTGATCGTTGAGGCTGGCGTATGGATTTGGATGCACTGAAGCAGCGCATTGCGCAGGGCCTTGGCGGCAAGCTGGGCAATGCTGCCGTGGCGGTGAATGAACTGACGGTTGAATGTGCGGGCGCAGACATCATCGATGTGCTGCGTTTCCTGCGCGATGACACTGGCTGCGCCTTCACGATCCTGATCGATGTTTGCGGTGTGGACTGGCCCAATCGCGAGCGGCGCTTTGACGTCGTTTATCATCTGCTTTCCATCACCCGGAATCAGCGTCTGCGGGTGAAGGTGCAGACCGATGAAGAGACGCCGGTGCCGAGCGTGGTCGGGGTGTTTCCGGCGGCCAACTGGTTCGAACGTGAAGCCTTCGACATGTATGGCATCCAGTTTTCCGACCACCCGGATCTGCGCCGGCTGCTGACGGATTACGGCTTTTCCGGGTATCCGCTGCGCAAGGATTTTCCGCTGACCGGCTATGTCGAGGTGCGCTACGACGAAGAGTTGAAGCGCGTTGTTTATCAGCCGGTGGAGTTGGTGCAGGAGTTTCGTGACTTCGATTTCATGAGCCCATGGGAAGGGGCGCGCTATGTCCTGCCGGGCGATGAGAAGGCCGGACCTCAGAAAGATGCCAAATGAGCGAAGTGGCACCTGTTGACGACCGCAAGATGACCATGAACTGGGGGCCACAGCATCCGGCCGCCCACGGGGTTTTGCGCCTTGTCATGGATCTGGATGGCGAGATCGTCGAGCGTATCGACCCGCATATCGGGCTTCTGCATCGCGGCACGGAAAAACTGATCGAGCATAAAACCTATTTGCAGGCGATGCCCTATTTCGACCGGCTGGACTATGTCGCGCCGATGAATCAGGAGCATGCCTTCTGCCTCGCGGTCGAGCGTTTGCTGGGCATGGAAGTCCCAATCCGTGCCCAATACATCCGGGTCCTCTATTGCGAGATCGGCCGCATTCTCAACCACCTGCTTCAGGTCACGACGCAGGCGATGGACGTTGGTGCGCTGACGCCGCCGCTATGGGGGTTTGAGGAGCGCGAGAAGCTGATGGGCTTCTATGAGCAGGCGAGTGGCGCCAGAATGCACGCGAATTATTTTCGTGCCGGTGGTGTGCATCAGGATTTGCCGCCCGGTCTCGTCGACGACATTGCGGTGTTTTGCGAACATTTCCCCAAAGTGCTCGACGACATAGAAGTTCTTCTGACCGACAACCGGATTTTCAAGCAGCGTAACGTCGATATTGCGGCGGTATCTCGTGCGGATGCCGAAGCGCTGGGATTCTCCGGCGTCATGCTGCGGTCGACCGGCGTTGCCTGGGATCTGCGCCGCGCGCAGCCTTATGAGTGTTATAGTGAGCTGGATTTTCTGGTTCCGGTTGGCAAGAACGGCGACAACTACGATCGTTATCTGATGCGCATGGAAGAGATGCGCCAATCCAACAAGATCATGATGCAGTGTCTGGCAAAGATGCCGGGGGGGCCGGTTTGCTCTGCCGACAATAAAGTCGTTCCGCCGCGCCGCGCGGAGATGAAGCGCTCGATGGAAGCGCTGATCCACTTCTTCAAATTGTATACCGAGGGATATCACGTTCCGGCGGGCGAGGTTTATGCCGCCGTTGAGGCCCCAAAGGGCGAATTTGGCGTCTATCTTGTTTCGGACGGCTCGAACAAGCCATATCGGTGCAAGATACGTGCGCCGAGCTACCCGCATCTGGCGGCCATGGATTTTCTTTGCAAAGGACACATGCTGGCGGATGTTTCCGCCGTGCTGGGTTCGATTGACGTGGTGTTTGGGGAGATTGACCGGTGAGTGTACGCCGCCTGCATCCCGAGCAGCCTGACAGCTTTGCCTTTACGGCTGAGAACCAGGCGTTGTGCGAACGGGAAATTGCGAAATATCCGCAAGGCCGGCAGGCATCCGCCGTGATCGCCATGCTGTGGATCGGGCAGGTGCAGGAAGGCTGGGTCACCAAGCCGATGATCGAACTGGTGGCCAGTACGCTTGGCATGCCTTTCATCCGTGTGCTGGAGGTGGCCACCTTCTACACGATGTTCAACCTGCATCCGGTTGGTGAGCATCTGGTTCAGGTCTGCACCACGACGCCGTGCTGGCTGCGCGGGTCGGACGATGTGGTGGCCGCCTGCAAGAAGCACATTGCAGCCGAGCCGCAGACGATTTCCGCCGATGGGAAGTTTTCCTGGATGGAAGTGGAGTGTCTGGGTGCGTGCGTGAACGCGCCGATGCTCCAGATCGGCAAGGACTTCTACGAAGATCTGGATGGGCCGAAGACCGAGGCGCTGCTGGAGGCCTTCCGCCGCGGAGAGCGGCCGACACCCGGCCCGCAGAATGGCCGCCGTTCGTCCGAGCCGGTGGATGGTCTTACGTCTTTGACGGGGGTGCCGCCTTACAGCGATGCAGGTGCGGCTGGGCAGGCTGGTGAATCTGACGTGCAGAAACCATCGGGGGCTGCAAGCTGATGCTGTCGGACAAGGATCGTATTTTCACCAATCTCTACGGCCTGCATGACGTGAGCCTGGCTGGCGCGCGGGCGCGCGGACAATGGGACAACACGAAAAAGATTCTCGAGATGGGGCCTGAAGCCATCGTCGATATCATGAAGAAGTCCGGCCTGCGTGGGCGCGGCGGGGCCGGATTTCCGACCGGGATGAAGTGGTCCTTCATGCCGAAGGAGATTGGGGAGCGGCCGCACTATCTCGTCGTTAATGCCGATGAATCCGAACCCGGTACCTGCAAGGACCGGGACATCATGCGTCACGATCCGCATACCCTGGTGGAAGGGTGTCTTGTGGCATCGTTCGCCATGCGGGCGCATGCTTGTTACATTTATGTGCGCGGCGAGTTTATTCGGGAGCGCGAGGCGTTACAGCGCGCGGTGGATGAAGCCTATGCCGCGAAACTGATCGGCAAGAACAACATTCACGGCTGGGATTTCGATCTCTATGTCCATCATGGTGCCGGCGCGTATATCTGCGGTGAAGAAACGGCGCTGTTGGAAAGCCTGGAGGGCAAGAAGGGCCAGCCGCGTCTGAAGCCACCGTTCCCGGCCAATGTCGGCCTTTATGGCTGCCCGACGACGGTCAACAATGTTGAATCCATTGCCGTGGCGCCAACCATCCTGCGCCGTGGCGCGGAATGGTTCGCCGGCCTGGGGCGGCCGAATAACGCGGGAACCAAGGTCTTCTGCATCTCCGGTCACGTAAACCGGCCCTGCAATGTGGAAGAGGAGATGGGTATCCCGCTCAAGGAGTTGATTGAGAAGCATGCCGGTGGCGTGCGCGGCGGATGGGACAATCTGCTGGCGATCATTCCGGGTGGGGCTTCGGTACCGCTGATACCAAAATCCATCTGCGACACGGTGCTGATGGATTTCGATTCCCTGAAAGCCGTGCAGTCCGGCCTCGGCACCGCTGCCGTCATCGTGATGGACAAATCTGCCGACGTCGTGAAGGCGATTCAGCGGCTGTCCTACTTCTACAAGCATGAAAGCTGCGGTCAGTGCACGCCATGCCGCGAAGGCACGGGCTGGATGTGGCGCGTGATGAAACGGATGGAAGTGGGGAATGCGCAGTCGAATGAGATTGATCTGCTCTATGAAGTGACGAAAGAAGTGGAAGGGCACACCATCTGTGCCTTGGGTGACGCCGCCGCATGGCCGGTTCAAGGTTTGATCCGCCATTTCCGGCCTGAGTTGGAACGCCGGATTGCCGAACGCCTGAGCAAAACCCAGGTCGCTGCGGAGTAAGCTGAATGGCACGACAGATTTATACGCTCCGCCCGCCAGCGCTGCTGGTTCTCGCTGCCCTCGGCGGTATCGGGGCGGCCGTATACAATATGGTTGCATGGCGTTCGGCAAAGGCGAAGAAACTCTACCTGGCGCAATGCGATGTGGCGTTGGCCAACCCGCGCTTTTCGAATCCGTCGTTGCTGCAACTTGACGTGGGAGCGCAGCGGGCTGACGGAAGCGCCGAGACGTTTGAGCAGTATGAATGGTATGTGGCACGCCTCGTCTATGTGCTTGATGAATGCCTGAAGCTCTGCCCGAATGGGGAGTGGTATGCGGTCGCCGAGGCACAGCTCGGTGTGCATCGCGAATATCTGACGTCCGACTACTATGCGCGGCAGGGATACCTGTCGCATTACGGCCCGCGGATGCGTGGGTTACTTGAAGATCAGCGGGGCTCGTGATGGCGCGCAAGCTCATCATCGACGGCAAGGAAATCGAGGCCGACGACAACATTTCGCTGTTGCAGGCGTGTGAGCTGGCGGGCGCGGAGATACCGCGCTTTTGCTATCACGAGCGTTTGTCGGTGGCGGGAAATTGCCGGATGTGCCTGGTGGAATGGGTGGGCGCACCGAAGCCGCAAGCCTCCTGCGCCTTGCAAGTGAAAGACATCTTCCCGAACAAGGATGGAACGCCGGCGCGCATCAACACCAATACGCCTTTGGTCAAGAAAGCGCGCGAAGGGGTGATGGAATTTCTGCTGATCAACCACCCGCTGGATTGCCCCATCTGTGATCAGGGCGGCGAGTGCGATCTGCAGGATCAGGCCATGGCCTATGGCCGTGCCGCCTTTCATCGCTTCAAGGAAAACAAGCGGGCGGTCGAAGACAAATATATGGGGCCGCTGATCAAGACGATCATGACCCGCTGTATCCAGTGCACGCGTTGTGTACGCTTTGCCACTGAAGTGGCCGGGGTGCCGGAGTTGGGCGCAACCGGCCGTGGCGAAGATATGGAGATCACGACGTATCTCGAACAGGCGTTCTCGTCGGAATTGTCCGGGAATGTGGTCGATCTCTGTCCCGTGGGGGCGTTGACCTCGCGTCCTTATGCCTTCAATGCGCGGCCATGGGAACTGCGCAAGACCCAGTCGGTCGATGTGATGGATGCACAAGGGGCGAATATACGGGTCGACTCCCGTGGGCTTGATGTTTTGCGCGTTCTGCCGCGCACAAACGAAGCCGTGAATGAGGAATGGATTTCCGACAAGACACGCCACGCGGTTGATGGCTTGCGGCGCCAGCGTCTGGACAGGCCTTATATAAGACGTGACGGCAAACTTCAGCCGGCGTCGTGGGCCGATGCGTTCGCAGAGATTGCTGCACGCGTAAAGGCAAGCAAGCCCGAAAGAATGGCCGCGATTGTGGGCGATCTGGCCGCGGCAGAAGAGATCAAGGCGCTGAAGGATTTGATGGCGTCCCTCGGTGTGGTCAATCTCGATTGCCGGCAGGATGGTGCCCAGCTTCAGCCGGAGCCACGGCAATCCTATCTGTTCAACACCACAATTGCCGGTGTCGAAGCGGCAGATGCGTTGCTTCTGATCGGGTGTAATCCGCGTTGGGAAGCGCCGGTTTTGAATGCCCGTATCCGCAAGACATGGCTGCACGGCAATCTGCAAATCGCCAATATCGGCCAGCCTTACGATCTGACCTATCCGGTCACACAACTCGGCGGCAGCGTTTCAGCTTTACAGGATCTGGTTGCGGGCAAGGGCGAATTCGCCAGTGTGCTGCGCAATGCGCAGCGCCCGATGCTTGTTCTTGGCAGCGGGGCGTTGGCGCGCCGCGATGGCGCGACCATTCTGAAGTTGGCAGCACAGCTTGCGGGCAGCACCGGCATGATCGGGCCAGCGGGGGCCGCGGCAGAAGGTGGCTGGAACGGTTTCAACGTCCTGCATACTGCCGCGTCGCGTGTGGCGGCGATGGATCTGGGCTTTTTGCCGGGTGCGGGTGGGCGCGATATGGCGGGGATACTGGCCGGTGCCGGCACGGGCGAGATCGACTTCGTTTATCTCTTGGGCGCCGACGAATTTGATATGGCTTATCTCGGCAATGCCTTTGTCGTTTATCAAGGTACCCATGGCGATGCGGGCGCGCACAGGGCGGATGTCATTCTTCCCGGTGCAGCCTACACTGAGAAGGACGGTATTTATCTGAATTTCGAGGGCCGGTTGCAGTATGGCAATCGGGCGACGTTCCCGCCGGGGGACGCCAAGGAAGATTGGGCGATCCTGCGCGCACTTTCCGAAGTGGTTGGTAAGACCCTGCCTTATGATGATCGCGGCGCGTTGCGCAAAGCCATTCTGGCCGATGCACCCCATTTCGCGAACGCCAATATGGTGGCGGCGCATGGCGGGGCGGATCCGGCAATTTGGGATGCAATCGGGCGGGAAGGGCAGATCGACAGCGCCACACCGCTGTCTTCGACCATTCATGATTTCTATCTGACCAACCCGATTGCGCGGGCTAGCGCGGTAATGGCGGAATGCAGCCGGCTGTTCGTCAACCCTTCAAAGGCAATGGCGGCCGAATAGCATGATGCTCGCGCAATATTTTCAGAACATCGGTTTGCCTTATGGCTGGGCGTGGTTCATCGGCCAGGCACTTTCCATCGTGCTGTTGCTGGTCTCGCTGCTGATCATGGTGGCGTATGTCCTCCTGGCCGACCGCAAGATTTTCGCGGCGGTGCAGATGCGGCGCGGGCCCAATGTGGTGGGCGCGTTCGGCCTGCTGCAGTCCTTTGCCGACCTGTTCAAATTCGTTTTCAAGGAGAGTGTGATTCCGGCAGGTGCGAACAAAGTATTGTTCGTGCTGGCGCCGATCCTCAGCGCGACGCTCGCGCTATCGGCCTGGGCTGTGGTGCCCTTGGATAAGGGGTGGGTGGTATCCGACATCAATGTCGGCATTCTTTATCTGTTCGCGATCTCGTCGCTTGGTGTCTACGGGATCATTATCGGTGGTTGGGCATCGAACTCGAAATACCCGTTTCTGGGCGGGCTGCGTTCTGCCGCGCAGATGGTGTCTTACGAAGTTTCCATCGGGTTCGTCATCATTACGGTGCTGCTGTTTGCGGGATCGCTGAATCTGACCGCGATTGTGGAGGCGCAGAAAAACGGCTGGTTTGCCTTCGGCCTGCTGTTCCCGATGTTCATCGTGTTCTTTGTTTCGGCCATTGCGGAAACCAATCGGCCGCCATTCGACCTGCCGGAGGCAGAATCCGAACTGGTCGCGGGCTATATGGTCGAATATTCCTCGACACTGTTCCTGCTTTTCTTCCTGGCCGAGTTTGTGAACATCGTCCTGATGTCTGCGATGGTCACAATCCTGTTCCTTGGTGGGTGGCTGCCGCTTTGGGATATCTGGCCATTGAACGCGGTGCCGGGGATCATCTGGTTCCTGCTCAAACTCTGGTTTGTTTTCTTTTGCATGGCGACGGTGCGCGCATTCGTGCCGCGTTACCGCTATGACCAGTTGATGCGGCTGGGCTGGAAAGTGTTCCTGCCGCTATCGCTGGTATGGGTCGTGCTGACGGCGGGCTGGGTGCTCGTCTTCCGCGGTCAGGGATTGTGAGGCGGTATGGCTTGGCTCGATAGCACTGCGCGGACAGTCTTCCTTTGGGAATTCGTGAAGAGCTTCTGGGTCTCCATGCGTTACTTTTTTGGGGCGAAGGCCACGCTGAATTACCCGTTTGAAAAAGGGGCGCTAAGCCCCCGCTTCCGGGGTGAGCATGCTTTGCGCCGCTATCCCAGCGGCGAAGAACGCTGCATCGCCTGCAAATTGTGCGAGGCGGTTTGTCCGGCACAGGCGATTACGATTGAGGCGGAGCCGCGTGAAGACGGGAGCCGCCGCACCACGCGTTATGATATCGACATGGTGAAGTGCATTTACTGCGGCCTTTGTCAGGAAGCGTGCCCGGTTGATGCGATTGTCGAAGGGCCGAATTTCGAGTTTGCGACCGAAACACGCGAAGAACTCTACTATGACAAGGAGCGTCTGCTCGCGAATGGGGATCGGTGGGAGCGTGAGATTGCACAAAATCTCGAGCTTGATGCGCCGTACCGTTGAGCCGACAGAGGGGATGAAGCGGGGATCATGCTAACGGCGATTGCCTTTTACCTGTTTTCCGCGGTGTTGATCGCCGCGACGTTGATGGTGATCGCGTCGCGCAACCCCGTACATTCGGTGCTTTATCTTATTCTGGCTTTTTTCAATGCCGCGGCGCTGTTTGTGTTACTGGGGGCGGAATTTCTCGCGCTGATCCTGGTGGTTGTCTATGTCGGCGCTGTTGCGGTGCTGTTCCTGTTCGTTGTGATGATGCTCGATATCGATTTTGCGGAGATGAAGCGTGGCGCTCTGCAATATCTGCCAGTCAGCGCGTTGACGGGTATCGTGCTGGTGGCGGAGCTGGTTCTGGTCAGCGTGACCTGGGTTGTGGCGCCATCAGCACCGCATGCGCTGGCTCACGCGACGCCGGCCGGAATGTCCAATACCGCCGCACTCGGGCATATCATCTACACCGACTACATTTTCTATTTCCAGACGGCCGGATTCATTCTGATGGTGGCAATGGTCGGCGCCATTGTCTTGACCTTACGCCACCGGCCGGGCGTGCGCCGGCAATCGATTGTGGCGCAGAACGCACGCACGATTGCCGAATCCATGGAACTGAAGAATCCACGGCCGGGGGAAGGGGTATAGATGTCTATCGGGCTTCCGCAATATCTGGCCGTGGGCGCCATCGTGTTCACGATCGGCGTTCTGGGCATTTTCCTCAACCGGAAGAACGTCATCATCATTCTGATGTCGATCGAACTGATCCTGCTGGCGGTAAATATCAACCTTGTGGCGTTTTCGAGCTTTCTCGGTGACCTCGTCGGGCAGGTGTTCGCGCTTTTCGTACTTACAGTGGCCGCTGCCGAGGCGGCGATCGGCCTTGCCATCCTCGTCGTCTACTTCCGCAATCGCGGCACGATTGCGGTGGAAGACGTCAACCTGATGAAAGGCTGAGGCGCGAATGTATTCCGCGATCGTTTTTCTTCCGCTGCTGGGATTTCTTATCGCAGGCCTGTTTGGCCGGTTCATCGGCGCGCGGGTATCGGAGATCGTTACGACCGGCCTGTTGTTCGTATCAGCAGTCCTGTCCTGCTTCGCATTCTACGATGTCGCGCTTCTGGGCCATTCCGGCATCATGCCGCTTGCCGAGTGGATTCATTCCGGGGATTTTGCAGCAGATTGGACCATCCGGGTCGATACCTTGACTGCGGTAATGCTGGTCGTGGTGACAGGCGTTTCCTCCCTCGTGCATCTCTACTCGATTGGGTACATGCGCGATGATCCCAGCCGCCCGCGCTTTTTCGCCTATCTGTCGCTGTTCACCTTTGCAATGCTGATGCTGGTGACGTCGAACAATTTCCTGCAGCTGTTCTTCGGCTGGGAAGGGGTTGGCCTGGCGTCTTACCTTTTGATCGGTTTCTGGTACACGCGGCCATCGGCCAATGCGGCTGCGATCAAGGCCTTTGTCGTCAACCGTGTTGGCGATTTCGGGTTCGCGCTCGGAATCTTCGGCGTCTTCTATGTGTTCGGGACGCTGGATTTCACCGCCGTTTTCAGCGCAGCACCGTCCGTTGCAGGTAAGACGTTCCTGTTTGCCGGCCACAACGTCGATATCCTGACCACGCTTTGCCTGTTGCTGTTTGTAGGGGCGATGGGCAAATCGGCGCAGCTTGGCCTGCACACCTGGCTGCCGGACGCGATGGAAGGGCCGACACCGGTTTCGGCGCTGATCCATGCGGCGACGATGGTTACGGCCGGTGTGTTTCTGGTTTGCCGATGTTCGCCGATGTTTGAGCTTGCACCCATCGCGCTTGGGTTTGTGACCTTCATTGGCGCCACCACGGCGTTTTTCGCAGCCTCGATCGGGTTGTTCCAGAACGATATCAAGCGCGTGATTGCGTATTCGACGTGTTCGCAGCTGGGTTACATGTTCGCGGCGGCCGGCGTCTCCGCCTACAACGCGGCGATGTTCCATCTTTTCACGCATGCCTTTTTCAAGGCGTTGCTGTTTCTTTCGGCAGGCGCCGTTATCACCGCAATGCACCATGAGCAGGACATGCGCAAAATGGGTGGGCTTGCGCGCGCACTTCCGGTGACGTGGACCGTCATGCTGATCGGCAATCTGGCACTGACCGGCGTCGGCATTCCGTTGCTGGGCGTTGGCGCCGCCGGTTTCTATTCGAAGGACGCCATCATCAATTCCACGTTCCTGGCCGGAAGCGGAATTGGGACATATGCCTTCGTCATGACGGTCATCGCTGCAGCTATGACCTCCTTCTATTCCTGGCGGCAGTTTTTGATGACGTTTCATGGTCGGTACCGTGGCGCCGATCACGACCCGCATCTGGCCCATCACAATGATAATGATGGCGGGCACCACGGGCCTCTTCAGCTTTCAGAGGTTCATGAACCTTCCTGGACCATGCTGGTGCCACTGGCGGTGCTTGCCATTGGCGCACTGGCTGCTGGTGCTGTCTTCGCGCACTGGTTTATTGGCGGCGATGCCATGGGCTTCTGGCGAGGGGCCGTGGCCGGCATTACGGGCCACCATGGGCATGGCGAATTGCCGCTGTGGGTCGATCTGGCGCCGATTGTCATGACCATCATCGGTTTTGCCATTGCCTTCTATTATTACATCCTGCATCCGGATCTTCCGGCGCAAATGGCGGCACGCGGCGGCATGCTCTACACGTTCATCTATAACAAATGGTACGTCGACGAATTGTACGATCTGATATTCGTGCGCTTTGGAAAATGGCTTGGCCGCGTTTTCTGGAAAGTGGGGGATGGCCTGATCATTGACGGGCTCGGGCCGGACGGCGTTTCAGCGCGGGTGTTGGATGCAACGCGGCAGGCGGTTCGCCTGCAGTCGGGATACGTCTATCACTACGCCCTCGCAATGCTGCTTGGAATTGTGGCGCTGGTGACATGGTTCATGGTTGCGGGGTCGCCGCTATGAGCCATTTCCCTATCCTGAGCGTTACAACATTCCTGCCGCTTCTCGGCGTGCTGGCGATCACGATCGCGCGGCGGAATTCGGCGATTGCCGATACGGCGGCCCGTTGGATCGCGCTGATCACCACGCTTGCTGTGCTGGTGCTTGCGATCGTGATCTGGATCGGGTTCGACGGAACCACGGCCGCGTTCCAATACACAGAACGTGCAGAATGGCTCGGCAGAAACATCACCTATCATATGGGGGTGGACGGCATTTCGATGCTGTTTGTCGTGCTCACGGCCGGGCTGATGCCGTTTTGCATTCTGGCAAGCTGGGAATCAATCAAGAGCCGCGTGCCGGATTACATGATCGCGTTCCTTGTCCTGGAAACGCTGATGATCGGCGTGTTTTGTGCACTCGACCTCGTGCTGTTCTACGTGTTCTTCGAGGGCGGCCTGATCCCGATGTTCCTTATCATCGGTGTCTGGGGCGGCAAACGGCGCGTCTACGCCAGTTTCAAATTCTTTCTCTACACATTGCTTGGCTCCGTTCTGATGCTGCTCGCCATCATGGCGATGTATTACTACGCCGGAACGACGGATATTGAAGTCTTGCTGAAGTCCAGCAATTTCCCGGCTGCGATGCAGCCATGGCTGTGGCTCGCCTTTTTTGCTTCCTTTGCCGTCAAGATGCCGATGTGGCCGGTTCATACCTGGCTGCCGGATGCGCATGTGGAAGCGCCGACAGCCGGTTCCGTTATTCTTGCCGGTATCCTTCTGAAGATGGGCGGCTATGGGTTCCTGCGCTTTTCCTTGCCGATGTTTCCTATTGCTTCGGATACGTTTGCCCCGTTCATCTTCGTCCTCTCCGTTGTGGCGATCATCTACACATCACTGGTGGCGCTGGCGCAGGAGGATATGAAGAAGCTGATTGCGTATTCTTCCGTCGCGCATATGGGTTTTGTGACGATGGGAATTTTCACGTTGACGCATCAGGGGATCGAGGGCGGCATCTATCAGATGCTGAGCCACGGCATCGTCTCCGGCGCGTTGTTTCTGTGTGTTGGCGTGCTCTATGACCGGATGCACACACGCGAGATTGACGCCTATGGCGGGCTGGTGAACCGGATGCCGCTTTATGCGGTCTGCTTCATGATATTTACGCTCGCGA
>JAFKEW010000004.1 GCA_017308375.1 Alphaproteobacteria bacterium | reverse complement strand
ACCGCCGCCTATTGCGCGCTGACCGGGCCGCTGCATGGCGGCGCGCCGGAACCGGTGCTGGAAATGCTGAACGCCATCGGCAGTCGCGAACGCATCAAGCCCTGGATCGACGCGGCGCTGGCGCGCGGCGACCGGCTGATGGGATTTGGCCATCGCATCTACCGGGTACGCGACCCGCGCGCCGATGTGCTGAAAGCGGCAATCGAAAAACTGGCGGCCAATCACGCCGACCTGCCCTTCGCCGCCGATGTGGAGGCCTATGCGCGCGAAGCGTTGAAGCGGAAAAATCCCGAACGCGCGCTCGACACCAATGTGGAGTTCTTCACGGCCATCCTGCTCGACGCGCTTGCCATCCCGCGGGCTGCGTTCACGCCGATCTTTGCCACCGCGCGCGCGGCAGGGTGGACGGCGCACGCCCGCGAGCAGCAATTGCATGGGCGGCTGCTCAGGCCGCAATCACATTATGTCGGGCCGATGCCGTAGATCGGCGGGTCGCTTTCCTCTTCGACCTCGATAATCCCGCGGCCAACATAGGAGCGCGAACGGCTGTATCCGAAATAGACCAGCAACCCAACCGCACCCCACACCGGCAGCACCAGGATCGCGATCAACGGCAGCTTCAGATACAAAATCACACAGCCGATGATCGCCAGCGGCGACACGATATAAACTGCCGGTGTGCGGAACGGGCGCGGCCGCGAGGGGTCCGTCCGCCTGAGGACGAGGACCGAAATGGCCACCATCGCGAAGGCGAACAGGGTGCCCGAATTGGAGTAATCGGCCAGCGTGCCGACCGGCAGGAATGCACACATGATGATGACGGCGATGCCGGTGAACGCCGTCACCACATGCGGCGTGCGCCAGCGCGGATGAACCGAGGCGAGCTTGCCGGGCAACAGCCCGTCGCGCGCCATTACGAAGAAGACCCGCGTCTGGCCGTACATCATCATCAGCACCACCGATGGCAGCGCCAGGAACGCCGCCAGACCGATCAGGTTGCCGATGGGCACATAGCCGACGACGCGCAAGACATGGGCCAGCGCCTCGTGGCTGCAAGCCAGCGGTTTGGTGACGCCGCCCGCAACGATCTGGGCACAACGCTGCGCGAGTTCGGCCGTCCCCGGCGCGAGTACCTGCCCCATCGCGCCGCGCACCGGCTGCGCGCCGATCGTTCCGATCGCACCCGCGGCGACAAGAAGATAGAAGACCGTGCAGATGAGCAGGCTGCCGATCAATCCAATGGGCACATTGCGCTGGGGGTTGCGGGTTTCCTCCGCCGCGGTCGAGACCGCATCGAAACCGACATAGGCGAAGAAGATCGAGGACGCCGCCCCGATCACGCCGATCGTGCCCCAGCCATTGGGAAAGAACGGCTCAAAATTCGCGCCATTCGCCATCGGCAATGTCAGGGCGACGAAGAGGGTCAGCGCCGCAACCTTGACGGCCACGAGGATCGCATTCACCCGCGCACTTTCGGTTGTGCCGATGATGAGAAGACCGGTCACCAGCGCGGAGATGAAAACCGCCGGCAGATTGATGATGCCGCCCTGGCTCGGCCCCACCGAAAGCCATAGCGGGATATTCCAGCCGAATGAGGATTTCAGAAACCCGATGAAATAGCCGGACCACCCCACCGCAACCGCGCTTGCCCCCACGGCATATTCGAGGATCAGCGCCCAGCCGACCATCCAGGCCAGCACTTCGCCGATAACCGCGTATGTATACGTATAAGCGGACCCGGCGACGGGGACCATGGAGGCAAGCTCCGAATAGCAAAGCGCCGCCAATGCGCAAACGAAACCGGCGATGATGAAGGAGATCATCATGCCGGGCCCGGCCTTTTGCGCGGCCTCCGAGGTCAGGACGAAAATACCTGTCCCGATCACCGCACCGATCCCGAGCATGGTGAGCTGAAACGGTCCAAGCGATCGCTTGAGCGATTTCTTTTCCGCGGTCGCGATAATCGCATCCAGCGGCTTGATCCGGCCAAAAAGCATAGACGACCCTTCCCTGAGCCGCGGATTCGCGGCCGCCCTTTCTGGGGCGCGAGCCTAACTGCTATAGCGGAGGGCGCAAGCCTGAGAGGGTTATCGGGGCGCGTCGCTGCCCCGCGCCCCGCCCCTGTGCACGGCTTTGCACCACGGCCGCCAAGGATGACATCTTATATGCCCTACCGCTCACTACGGGACTTTATCGCAAGGCTCGAAGCCGAAGGCGAACTGGTGCGGGTGGCAGAACCCGTTTCCACCGTGCTGGAGATGACGGAGATCCAGACCCGAATCATCGCCGAAGGGGGTCCGGCGATTCTGTTCGAGAAGCCGGTTCGGGCCGACGGCACACCTTCGCCCATGCCGGTGCTGGCCAATCTGTTCGGTACCGTGAAGCGCGTGGCGATGGGCGCGACCATGGGCGGGGTGGAACGGCGCGATGCGCATGCATTGCGCGAAGTGGGCGAAATGCTCGCCACCCTGCGCCAGCCGGAGCCGCCACGCAGCCTTGGCGAAGCGATGGAATTGCTGCCGCTGGCGAAAACCGTGATGAGCATGCGGCCGAAGACAGCCGGGTCCGCCGCGTGTCAGGAAATCGTCTGGCGCGGCGACGACATCGACCTTGGCAAATTGCCGGTCCAGACCTGTTGGCCGGGGGAGCCGGCACCGCTGATCACCTGGCCGCTGGTGGTGACAAAGGGGCCCGGTGACGCGCGCGAGGACAATTACAACCTCGGCATCTATCGCATGCAGGTGGTGAGCAGGAACGAAACCATCATGCGCTGGCTGAAACATCGCGGCGGGGCACAGCACCATGCGCGCTGGGCGAAAGAGAAGACCGCGCCGTTGCCCGCCGCCGCCGTGATCGGCGCCGATCCCGGCACCATTCTGGCCGCGGTAACGCCGGTGCCGGACACATTGTCCGAATATCAGTTTGCCGGATTGCTGCGCGGCAAGCGGGTGGAACTGGTCGAATGCGTCAGCCAGCCGTTGAAGGTGCCGGCCGAAGCGGAGATCGTGATCGAGGGGGAAGTCTCACTCTCCGACTATCGCGATGAGGGGCCTTACGGCGATCACACCGGATACTACAATTCGGTGGAGCAGTTTCCGCTGTTCCGCATCACCGCGATCACCATGCGGCGCGATCCCATTTACCTTTCCACCTATACCGGGCGGCCGCCGGATGAACCGAGTGTGCTGGGCGAGGCGTTGAACGAAGTGTTCATTCCGCTGTTCCGCCAGCAATTCCCTGAGATCGTGGATTTCTGGCTGCCGCCGGAGGGATGCTCCTATCGCATCGCAGTCGTCAGTATACGGAAGGCCTATCCCGGCCACGCCAAGCGGGTGATGATGGCGGTGTGGTCCTACTTACGCCAGTTCATGTACACCAAATGGGTGATCGTGGTGGACGACGACATCGACGCGCGAAACTGGAAAGACGTGATGTGGGCGCTCTCGACCCGGATGGACCCGGCGCGCGACATCACCATCGTGGAAGGCACGCCGATCGATTATCTCGATTTCGCCTCACCCGAATCCGGGCTCGGCTCCAAGATCGGACTGGACGCCACCAACAAATGGCCGCCCGAAACCAAACGCGAATGGGGTCGCAAAATCCGCATGGACGAGGATGTGGTGCGCGCGGTGACCGAGAAATGGCAGCGGCTCGGCCTGCCCGGCAGCGGCAAGCCGATCTGGTAACCCCTCGCATCCCGATAAAGGACCTTGTCCGCTTGGCCGGTTCACGGCAAGGTTCCCACGGGGCTCGCGGTTCTGGGGGGAAAACCGATGCGCAACAGGGGGTATGGCTTGGGCTGTGCGCGCTGGCGCTTGGCCTGCTGACAGCGCAAGGTGCCATCGCGCAACAGTGCCAACTCAAGCTGATTGCCAGCTTCGACATGCAAGGCAACCCAGCCGAAAGTATCGTGGTGCCAATCACGATGAACGGCAAACAAATTCCAACACTCATCGACACCGGTGCAACAGCGGGTTTGATGGAGGCAAGTGCTGCCACGGCGCTGGGGCTGACAACAAGACCGGTCCGACAAACGATGATGATCTATAGCGCCGGCGGGCGCCGTTACGATCGTTTTGCAACAGTGCCGGAACTGGAGATCGGACCATTGCGCATCCGCAATACCGATTTCATCGTGGCAGACAATATATTCCATGGGGACGCAGGCGTCACCGCAAGTCTGGGCCAGACCGCGCTGGAGCCCTTTGACATCGAATTTGATTTCGCGGCCAGAAAAGTACGGTTCTTCTCGCAGGATCATTGCGAGGGCAAAGTTGTTTACTGGTCCGGAAATTTCGTCAGCGTGCCGTTCAAGCTGATCGGTGGAGATGAGATCGCGCTTCAGATGACACTCGACGGCCGTGACATCGACGCCGTGCTCGATACCGGCGCCAGCTTTACCTACATCAACAGTAGAGTGGCGTCACAGGTCTATGGCATCGATGAGACGTCCCCCACCATCAAACGCTATGAAACGGGAAATCCCGCCAAACCGGTGGTCTATGGTGCACCATTCGAATCCCTTTCCATCGGCGGCATCAATATGCCCAAGCCGACGATTCTGCTGATCGACGACAAGGTAAGACAACGCGCGCGATGGGACATTCCCGACAAGATGCAGAATCAGCCGGGCGAATTTCTTCCCCATTTCCCGCACCTGCTGCTGAGATTTACGCCACCGCAGCCGATGCACAGTAAATTGCGGCCGGGTGCTTGACCGGGCGGGGGCAAACCCGTCACATCGCTGACCATCGAACTGGCTGCGGAAGGGGAAGGAATGCTGTCCTACGTCTACGAATCCGGCTTTGCCATGGTCGCGTTCTATACCGCGATCAATGCGCTGATCATGCTGATTCTGGCGCTGCTGGTGACGCGCGCCCGGGTCAAGAATCAGGTTGAAATCGGCGATGGCGGCAAGCCCGAAATGACCGGCCCCTTACGCGCCCACGCCAACAACACCGAATATGTGCCGACCGCGCTGCTTCTGATGTGGGCGCTTCTGCCCATCGGCGGTTCCGTCTGGATGGTGCACGGCATCGGCCTGCCACTGACCATCGGGCGGCTTCTGCATGGCTTCGGCCTTTCCCGCGGGATTGGAACTTCGAGCCCGCGTTTCCTCGGCGTCATGCTGACATGGATCGCCTATATCGTCGGCATTGTTTCGCTGTTGTGGCTTGTCTTCTTCCCGCAAGCCGCCGCATCCTGACGGCGTGAGCACCAGAACAGACCCGCGCGAGAGACTGGAAACCCTGATCCGTGCCGCCAAACAGGCGGGCGCGGATCAGGCTGACGCGCTGCTGGTGGAGAGCGTTGCCTCCAGCGTTTCCTACCGCATGGGCAACCTTGAGGATGTGGAGCGTGCGGAGGCCGCCGATCTGGGCCTGCGCGTGTTCGTGGGAAAACGGGTGGCGTTCGTCTCCTCCACCGATTTGAGCGCGGATGCGCTTGCCGCGTTACCGGGGCGCGCAGTCGCAATGGCAAAGCTGGCGCCGGAAGACGAATTCGCCTGTCTGGCGCCGCGCGAATTGCTGGCGAAAGATTGGCCGGCCCTCGACCTGGAAGATCCGAATGAGCCGCCCACCAACCGGCTGATCGAACAGGCGCGTGCGGTGGAAGGCGCGGCGCTGGCCGTTGCCGGCGTGACCAATTCGGAAGGCGGCGGCGCCAGTTTCGGGCGCAGCGCGGTGACGCTGGTGACCAGCGAGGGTTTTGCCGGACAATATGCCGGGACCAGCCACAGTATCGGTGTTGCGGTACTCGCCGGGGAAGGCACCGGCATGGAGCGCGATTACGACAGCGCCAGCGCGCGCCATGGCGGCGATCTGGAAAGTGCGGAGGCTGTGGGCCGTCACGCGGGCGAACGCGCGGTGAAGCGGCTTTCCCCGCGCAAGGTAAAATCGCAGGCCGTGCCGGTGGTGTTCGATCCGCGCGTATCCGCCGGATTGATCGGCCATTTCGCGGGCGCGATTTCCGGCGCAGCCATCGCGCGCGGCGTGAGCTTCCTGAAAGAATTCATGGGCAAGGACGTCTTCGCGCCGCACATCACCATCATCGACGATCCGCACCGGGTGCGGGGCTTGCGCTCCAAACCGTTTGACGGCGAAGGCGTGCGCAATGGCCGCCGCGCCTTCATCGAAAAAGGCGTGCTGACCTCCTGGATCATGGATTGCGCCAGCGCACGCCAGCTTAAACTTGCCACCACCGGCCATGCCGCGCGCGGCACCGGCGGACCGCCCGCCCCCGCCCCGACCAACCTTTATATGGAAGCGGGCACGGCAACACCGGCGGAACTGATGAGCGGCATCAAGCAGGGCTTCTATGTCACGGAATTGATGGGCATGGGGGTGAACGGCGTGACCGGCGATTACAGCCGGGGCGCCGCCGGTTTCTGGATCGAGAACGGCGAAATCGCCTATCCGGTTTCGGAAGTCACCATCGCGGGCAATCTGAAGGAGATGTTCCGCGCCATTACGCCAGCCAACGATCTGGTCTTCCGCTATGGCACCAACGCGCCCACGCTGCGTGTCGAAGGCATGACGATTGCAGGCGCCTGATGCCGATCTTGCCCTGATCGTTCCGGTGATCGCCGAGGCGGGTGCGATTGCGCGCCGTTATTTCGGCGGCACATTCAAACGCTGGGACAAGGGCAAGGGCCAGCCGGTGACGGAAGCCGATATCGCGGTGGACCGTTTCTTGCGCGAAACCCTGCGCGCGGCGCGGCCCGATTACGGCTGGCTGTCGGAAGAAACGGAGGACGATCTCGCGCGCCTCGACACACAAACCCTGTTCGTGGTGGACCCGATCGACGGTACCATCGCCTTCATGAAAGGCCGGCCGCATTTCACCATCAGCATTGCGGTGGTGACGGACGAAGTGCCGGTTGTTGGCGCCATCCTCAATCCGATCACGGGCGAGTGCTTCACCGCGATCGCGGGCTGCGGTGCGCAGTTGAACGGGCGTGCCATCGGCACCAGCGCCGCCACCGAGGTGGAAGGCTGTCACATGCTGGCCGACAAGACGATGTTCGCCCATCCGGGATGGAACACTCCGCCGTTGCGCCCATGGCCCACGATGGAGATCGAAAATCGCAACTCCGTCGCCTATCGCATGGCGCTGGTGGCCGGGGGCGGATTCGATGCGATGCTGGCGCTTTCCGCCAAGCGGGATTGGGACATCGCCGCGGGCGATCTGATCCTGCGCGAGGCGGGCGGCAAAGTGACGGGTCACGAAGGCACGCCCTTGCGCTATAATAGCCCGGCGGCCATCCAGCCAACGGTGCTGGGCGCGGGCGCGGCGCTGCACCCGCAATTGCTGGCGCGCATAAAGCCCATCCGCCTTCCGGCCCATTGAGGCAATCCATCGAGGCAGTCCATTGAGCCCGGCCATTGAGGAAACGCCATGACCGAACACACACCGAAACAGCTTCTGCATCTGGTTTTCGGCGGCACGCTGAAAGCGACCGACAGCCTGGAATTCCAGGACCTGTCGAAACTCGACATTGTGGGTATCTTCCCCGACTACAAATCGGCTTATGACGCCTGGCGCGGGGCGGCGCAGGCGAGCGTGGATAACGCGCATATGCGCTATTTCGTGGTGCACATCCACAAACTGATGGAGCCCGATATAGAGGGCGCGGCATAACGGCTCGCAAGCTTGCGGCGCACCATGCTAAACCCCCGGCCCATGACAGACAGCATCACGTCCGGGCGCGAGGCCGCCGCAGGCCACGCGCCGGTTGCAGCCGCGGCCGCGCCGGCAGAGCCGGAGGCAAAACCGGGCGGCAACGCGGCGATTATCCGGCGGCTGGCGCGCGGCTATGTCTACCGGCAATGGCCGACGCTTGCGGTGGCGATTTTCTGCATGGTGCTGACCGCGGCCATGACGGCGGCGCTTTCCTGGCTGCTGGACCCGGCGATCAAGGAAATCTTCCTCGAAAAACGCCGCGATATGCTGGTCCTGATTCCGCTGGCCGTGCTGGGCGTGATCGTGCTGCGCGCCCTCACCACCTTTGCACAACAGGCGCTGGTGGACACGGTGGGCGAGCGTGCGGTGGCCGACATCCAGCGCGACATGTTCGCGAACCTTGTGCATCGCGATCTGGCTTCGCTGAACGCGGTGCATTCGGGCCAGTTCGTTTCCAATTTCATTTACGACACCACCTTGATGCGCGATGCCATCGTGCGCGGCATTGCGGGCATCGGGCTTGAAACATTGTCGCTGATCGCACTGGCCGGTGTGATGGTCTATCAGGATTGGCGGCTGGCGCTGATCTCGGTCGTGGTGCTGCCCGGTGTCGGCTGGGTGACACAGAAGATCGGCAACGCGTTGCGGCGCGCCTCCTCGCGCGGCATGGCCGAAACGGCAGAGCTTTCCACCGTGTTGTCCGAAGCACTGGACGGCAAGCGCATCGTCAAGGCCTACGGCCTTGAGGCGCATGTTTCGCGCCGCGCCGATGCGCGGATCGGCATGCGGCTGAAATATCTTTTGCGGGTGGTGCGCACACGCGCCGCCGCGGTGCCGGCCAGCGATCTGTTCGCAGGCAGCGTGATCGCCGCCACGATTTATTATGCCGGTTATCAGGCCATGCACGGCGAAATCGGCATCAACCATTTCGCATCGTTTCTGGCGGCGATGCTGCTGGCGCTGCAGCCGGTGCGCAATCTGACCCAATTGTGGGCGACCGCTTCATCCGGCATTTCGGCGGCGGATCGGATATTCGCCCTGATCGACGAGGCGCCGAAGATCGGCGACCGGCAAGGCGCGCGGCCTTTGCAGCTTGCCGCGCATGGCGGCGCGGTGCGGTTCCGCGATGTCGGCTTTTCCTATCGCCAGGACACAAGTGCACCCGCGCTGGAAGACGTGACGCTCACCATTCCGGCCGGGAAAAAAGTTGCACTGGTCGGTCCGTCAGGCGCGGGTAAATCCACCGTGTTCAATCTGCTGCTGCGCTTTTACGAATGCGACCGCGGCACGATCGACATCGATGGACAGGACATTGCGGACGTGACGCTTGCATCCCTGCGGGCACAGATCGCGCTGGTGACGCAGGAACCGATCCTGTTCGACGA
>JAFKEW010000055.1 GCA_017308375.1 Alphaproteobacteria bacterium | reverse complement strand
GCTTTTTATACTCATGCAGCGGCCGCGCTGGGCTATGCCGTTTTTGTCGGTCTTCTGGCATTCCGTGGCGCCCGCTCCTGGCTAACGGCGCTGCTGGCCGTCGCGGCAACCGTGACGGCACTGTGGTCGCTGACCTGGACCCTGGCCGACCTCGATCTTCTGCCCATGGCGGTCCCGATGGCGTTGGCGCCGTTACGGGATGGCAGCTGGCTGGCTGTCGTTCTCGGCATATTCCGCGCGGCTGATGAGCAGAATGCACTTTGGCGCCGTCTGGCGGTCCTGACCGCGGTGGCGGTGGCGGTCGATATCGCGTTCGGCGCCTTCCATCTCAATTTCGGGACCATCGGCGGTATCCAGCTCGACTCTGAAATCACGCGAATTGTGGTTTCGATCTTGGGGCTGGTGCTGGTGGAAAATCTGCTGCGGAACATGAGTATCGATCAGTTTTGGTCGACAAAGCTTCTGGGCATCGGACTGACCGCCATTTTCGTCTTCAATCTGGTGCTGCGCATTCCGCAATTCCTCACCCACATGCCCGATCAGGATCTGGTCGCAGCACAGCCGCTGATTTTTATTCTTGTTTTGCCGCTTTTCGTCGTGACGGCAGTGCGAACACCGCTGTTGCGGCTGGGGGTGCATTCCTCCCGCAAAATCGTGTTCCACACCGCGGCACTGGTTTCAGCCGGCGTACTTCTGCAAGGGACCGCCATCGCTGCCTATTATATTCGTAACTATGGCGGCAGCAGTGCCACAATTCTTTCTGTTTTGTTGATTTTCGTCATGCTTGTCGGGCTGGCGGTTGCGGTCAGTTCGGCCAGTTTCCGATCCTATGCTGTTCGGTTCATTAACGAAAATTTCTTCAGCTACAAGTACGACTATCGTGTCGAATGGCAGAAATTCATTCAGTCGCTCTCGGCGTGGGAAGATGGTGATGTCCCTCTGCGCGTATTGCGCACGTTATCGGAGCTGCTGGACAGCAATGGCGGTGGGTTGTGGTCGTTCCGGGAGAGTTGGAACCAGTTTATGCCGGTGGCGAAATGGTCGTTCCCTGGCGAGTTGGCACCCATCGCGCGTGATGCGGAATATCTGAAGTGTTTCGAGAACGAGGATTTGACTTATTTGGAATTGCAGGCGGCGGAATCTGAACCCGGTCAGGCGTTGTGGCACGAGATGTTCCCGGCGGCGTGGCTGGCCGTGCCATTGCGGTACCGGTCGTCGCTGGTCGGGGTTGCCGTTCTCAATCGGCCGCGGGTGATACGGCCACTTGATTGGGAAGACCGGAATCTGATCGGCCTCGTTGCGATGCAGCTTTCTGCCTATCTGGTACAGGAGGAGACGGCACAAGCCCTTGCCGATGCAAGGCAGCTGGAAGAATTCAATAAGAGAGTCGCCTTTATTCTGCACGATATCAAAAATACTATCGGACAACTCAGCCTGATTGCCCGCAATGCGGAACGGTTCGGACACCGGGAAGAGTTCCGCAAGGATATGGTGCTGACTATCCAGCATTCCGTCGATCAGTTGCAGGAATTGCTGGCGCGGTTGCGTGGTGAGCCGGTTGCAGACGCCGGAGCGCAGGTGTCCGCTCAGGGAACCGATATTTGCAATCTGATCGCGGATTTCGCTTTGCATAAACGCAGTATCGGCCTCGATATCGAACTTGATCTTCCAGACGCGCAGGCGTTCGCCCGTGTGCCGGACCACGCGGCGTTTCTGAGCGTGCTTGAGCATGTTTTCGCCAACGCGGTTGAAGCAAGCCCATCAGGAACGCCGGTTTCGTTTCGGCTCACGAGAATGGCCGATCACGTTCGCATTGATATTGCCGATAAGGGTGCGGGCATGACGCCGCAATTTATTGCGCAGGAATTGTTCCGGCCTTTGCGCTCGACAAAGGGCAAAGGCCTCGGCATCGGGGCGTATCAGGCACGCGAAACGATGCGGCGCTTCGGTGGCGATATTGAGGTTTCGAGCGTTGTCGGCCAAGGGACGACGGTTTCGCTTGTACTGCCTGTATCGAAGTTTGAAGAACAGCGGATTCCAGCATGAGCAGCGCAGCCCAAAATTCCGAGCCGGAGATGGGTGCGGGTGAAAGCATTCTCCTGGTCGAAGACGATCCCGGCTTGCAACGGCAGATGAAATGGGCGCTGACGCCTTATGACGCAACGGTCGTGGATTCGCGCTCGGAAGCGTTGCGCCAATTTCGGTCTGCCGGCGGCTTTCGCATCGTGCTGTTGGACCTTGGGCTTCCGCCGGATCGCGACGGCGCCAGCGAAGGCCTGAAGGCGTTGGAAGAATTGCTGGCCGCAGCGCCGCAAACAAAGGTGATTGTCGTCAGCGGCAATGCTGATCGTGCGAATGCGGTTAAGGCTGTTTCCAAAGGCGCTTTCGACTTCATCTCAAAGCCCATCGATATCGATGTTCTGAAGCTGATCATCGATCGCGCCGTGCGTATGTACGAGTTGGAGGAAGAGAATCGCACGTTGCGGGAGGCCAGCAACTTAAGCCTTCCGGGTATGGTTTACGGATCAGAGCCGATGGCGAAAGTGCGCCGCATGATCGAGCGTGTGGGGCCGACCGAAGTCAGTGTGATGATCCTGGGCGAGAGCGGCACCGGCAAGGAAGTGGTTGCCAACGGGCTGCACGACGTATCCAACCGGCGTACGGGGAAATTTGTTGCGATCAATTGTGCCTCGATTCCCGAGAACCTTCTGGAAAGCGAGCTGTTCGGCCATGAGCGGGGCGCGTTCACCGGTGCCGTGAAGCAGACGCCCGGGAAATTTGAAGTTGCGGATAAGGGTACGTTGTTCCTCGATGAAATCGGCGATATGCCGATGGCGTTGCAGGCGAAGTTGTTGCGGTTCCTGCAAAGCCGCCAATTTGAACGTATTGGCGGGCGTGCCACGATAACGGTGGATGTGCGGGTCATTTCCGCGACCAACAAACAGCTTGACGAACTTGTCGCGGACGGCCGCTTCCGTGAGGACCTGTATTACCGGCTGAACGAGGTTCGCATTGATCTGCCGCCGCTGCGCGACCGGGAGAGCGATTCCGTGGTTTTGGCGCACCATTTCTTCCATATCTATAACCGGGCCAATCATCGCAATCTGCGCGGGCTGTCCGATGATGCGATATCCGCCATCGGGTCCTATCGCTGGCCCGGCAATGTGCGCGAACTGGAAAACCGCATGAAGCGTGCCGTAGTTATGTCGGAAGGTCCTGTCATCACGGCGGTGGACCTCGACCTGAAGCAGAGCGAGGCTGAGCCGCGCAGCCTGAATCTCAAAATCGAGACAGAAAAGTTGGAACGGGCTTTGCTTAATGAAGCATTGGCTGTTTCACAGGGAAACATTTCGAAAGCCGCAAAGCTGCTGGGCATCAGCCGGCCGCATCTCTACAACCTGAAAAAACTGCGCGAGCTGTGACGGCAGCAGCGTGAGATCGAGGAGGATTTTTCCGTGACGAGGTACACTCCGAAATCGCATACGACAAACCGCCTTCTGCTGGGTGCCGCCCTGGTGGGCGTTCTTGGCCTGGTGGGTGGTGATCTGGTGCATGGTGTTGCGCCCGCTGCCGCCGCATATGAGGCGACGTCTCCGGCAACGGGTAAAAAGGGCGGTGCCGATGCCCCCGGCCTGCGCCGGATGGTGGAGCAGGCTCATGATGCCTTGAAGAAGGGCGACGTCAAAACGGCAATCATCTATCTCAAGAACGCGGTGACCGTGGCGCCGAAAAATGGCCAGGTCCGCGCCGAACTGGGATATCTGCTGCTGCGGACCGGCGATGCCGTATCGGCGGAACGCGAGCTACGGCAGGCCCGCGCGGACGGTGCCCCCGACGAGGCCGTTCTGCCAAGCCTGTTTCAGGCCATGCTGACACGCGGCAAGG
Source organism: Alphaproteobacteria bacterium (assembly GCA_017308375.1). Lineage (GTDB taxonomy): Bacteria > Pseudomonadota > Alphaproteobacteria > Micropepsales > Micropepsaceae > Rhizomicrobium. The sequence continues at coordinate 47,334 of JAFKEW010000055.1, read as the reverse complement.
CTGCGGATATTTTGGAGCAGTTCCCCGACCCGTCCGCATCCGACAAGAGCACGCGCGCGGCGGACATTCTGCGCGCCCGTGCCATTGCGCTGGAAAAAACCGGCAAGACCACGGAAGCGAACAACGCGATGGATCGTGCATTGGCGATCCGCCGCGATGCGCCGAGCCTGTTGACCCGCGCGACGTTGGCGCAGGAGCAGGGCGACCTTGAAACGGCCAACCGGATCACTGACGAAGCGCTGAAAATGGCGCCGACCGATGCCGGTTCGCTGATGATGAAAATCTCGCTGTTACAGACGGCAGGGAAAAACAAGGAGGCGCTTGAGGTCGCCGACCGTCTGGTACGCTATTACCCGGATACGCCGGCGCCGAAGGTTGCCCGCATCGGGGTCTTGTTCAAGCTTGGTGACGACAAGCGGGCGGAAAGCGATATTCACGCGATATTGGCCAAGCAGCCCGGTTTGCCGATTGGCGTTTATTATCAGGCCATCCTCAAGGCACGCGCGAAGGACATAAAGACTGCGTGGAAGCTGGCGCAGTCGCTGCCGCCGGAATTCGTCGGCTCGCAACCGGCGATCGGTGTCGCGATTGCGCAGATTGCGCTGGACAACGGCAATGACGAAACGGCCGGTTCCATTCTGGCCAACACCGTCACGCGCTTCCCGCAGGATTCTGAGGCCAGGATCAGGCTGGGTGCCCTCCGTCTGCGCCAGAAGGCACCGGAACAGGCGTTGACGATCCTGAAGCCGCTGCAGAATTCCAAAGATCCGCGCGCCATGGCTTTGCTGGGGCAGGCATATGCCCAGTCCAGGCAATATGGAGAGGCGACGGAGTATTTTGAACGTGCCACACAAGCCGGGCTTTCCAACAACGTCATCAAAACGCAACTGGCGCTGACGGAACTGAAGACCGGGCAATCGGAGCGCGCCATCTCGCAATTGAGCGAGCTGAATGCCCAGAACCCCGACAATCCGGAAACGGCCGGGCCGTTGATTGCCGCGCTGATTCAATCGCGGCGCTTTGACGATGCATTGAAGGTCGCCAACAATCTGGTGAAAGCATCGCCCAAAAAGCCGCTGCCCTACCTCTATCGCGGGCAGGTTCTTATGTACCGCGGTGATCTGAAAGGAGCTGCCGCCGCATTCTCTGACGGATTGAAGGTCGATCCCAAGTTTGTACCGGCACGGTATTATCGCGCGCAGGTTCTTGCCGCACAGGGCGAAACGGCCGAGGCGGGCAAGGAACTGGACCGCGTATTGGCGCAGGATCCGAAAAACGCCTTGGCGCTGATCCGCAAGGCACAGCTTGCCATTCAGGATGGGCGCGAGGAAACGGTGGTGCCGTCCCTGAAGAAGGCGATCGAAGCCGCGCCGCGCGACCCGACGCCCAGCATGGTTTTGGCGACTTACTATCTTTCGCAGAAGGATTACAAGCAGGCCGAGAACTACGCCAATAATGCGCTGAAAATTTCGCCCAACAGCGAGGAGAGTGTTGCGCTTCTCGGGCAGATTCAGTTTGCGCGTGGATCGCATGATCAGGCCTCTGCAACCTTCCGGCGCCTCGTGAACATCATGCCTCAGTCCTCGGGCGCGCAGATGTTGCTTGGAAATGCGTTGGCGGCCACGAAAAATCAGGGCGGCGCGCTCTCTGCGTTTTCCCGTGCCGTGGAACTTGATCCCACATCGATTCAGGCGCGCAACGCCTTGATCGATTTTTCCCTGAAGTCCGGTCAAGGCGATCGTGCGCTCAACGTGTCGAAGGAATATGCCAAGTCCTACCCCGGCGCGACGGCCGACATTCTGATGGCCAGTACGCTTTCGAAGATGAAGAAGTATAAGGAGGCGCAGGATACCCTCGCCAAGGGTTACGAGACGCATCCAACGGCCGAACTGGCAATCGCATATGCCCGGATGGCCCAGGTGGCAGGCGATCAGAAAAAAGCGCTTTCGATCCTTTCGGGATGGGTCAGCAAGAATCCGTCCGACATCGACGGGCGCCGGGAATATGGCAGCCTGTTGTTGACCTCGGGGAACGATGCCGGGGCCCTGCAGCAGTTCGAGGCGGTACTCAAGCAACAGCCTTACGATGTGGTTGCGCTCAACAATGTCGGCTGGCTTATCCAGAAAAAGGATCCGAAGCGGGCCATGCAACTCGTGGGTCTGGCCGCCAAGATCCAACCGCAGTCGGCCGCAATTCTGGACACGCTTGGCTGGCTGAAGTGGCAGGCGAATGACAAGAAGGGCGCCATTGCCCTGTTGGAGCGTGCGCACCGGCTCGATTCGAATGATCCGGAAATTGCGTATCATTATGTTGTAACCCTGGATGCTGCCGGAAAGCGGAACGAAGCCAAGACGTTGCTGAAGAAGCTTCTGGATTCCGGTGCGAAGTTTGACAGCCGCGATCAGGCGAGCCGGCTTGCAGCGGAATGGAAGTAACGATCCGGGCTTTGTGCTATCGGGAAACGGCTGGAGCAGTGCGACTTTTGATGGCGCGTTCTGCTTCAGCCGCCCGGCGGTAAGCCGTTAATCGCAGCGTTTGGCTGTCAGGCTTTGAGCAGTTTGGCCTTTACCGCCCGCGCCATTCGTTCGGCCGCCAGAATTGGGTGTGCCGCCTGCGCCCGCGCCCAAAAGAGCGCGGGTCCAGCTTCGGCAATACTGCGCTTGTAACGCATATCGCCCGCAAGAAGATCGTAAGCGCCGAAACCGGCAGCCAACGCCCGCTCTATGCAAAGGCGATGTGCGACAAGGCCAGGGCGGTGGCGATTGTCGTCCTGTCGTTGAAATCCGCTCTGATAATTGTAGACCGCATTGCCCGAAATCAGATTGTAGAGATAGCCAAGCGGCTGATCGCCTGCGGAGACGCGGAGCAGTTCGATGGTGCCGTTCGCCATCCCTGCCGTGATCAGGTGAGTATGGAAGGTGCGCGTTTCGTTTGTCGAGAATGCGCCACCTGCGGGGGCCTGCTTCCACCGTTCCTGATGTAAGGCCCGCATCCGTTCAAAAAAATCCATTGCTTCCGGAAGATCACGCGCGGCGTCGATTTTGAGCGGACCGGATTGCGCGGCGAACCGGCATGCCTGCTGAACTTTGGAGCGTGTGTTGCGCGACAGCGTATCGAGCCAGGTTTTACCGGATGCCCGGATATGGGCGAGGGGAACGGCATAGGTGTTGCTCTGGCGGTCGAGCGCCGGCGTCAGTCCTGCCTGTTGCGCGGCATCCAGAATGGCTGCGCCGACACCGCCCAGCACAATCTCATCCCAGCCAAGGTTTTGGCGTTGGTGAAGAAGACTGATGAAAACATTCTGCATCAGATTAGGCGCGGAGCCCTTTTGGACAAGAAATCCATTGTGTTCGATCGTGATGCGGTCAAGCGCCGGATTTCCTGTTTCGTGCAGCCACAATTGGCGGGATCGCACAATCAGATGCCGTCTGGTTGACACAGGGCTTAACCAGGCAAGCGCCATGAGGCGATTGCCGTCACGCGCGCGTAAGACAAGCGGGCGTTCCCGTGCAAGGCTGAGTACGGCAGCCATCCAGGTCCAGGAAAGAAAGAAATTGGGTTCGGCCTCTGCCTCCAGCGCCCGCCATTCGGCCTCAAGCGCAGCGAGATCGTCCAGCGGCGACAGATCGACGGAGAGCGCCATCAGTGGAGGCCTCGCAAATCGTCAGCCGAGACTGCGTACCAGAAACGGCCCGATGAAATTCGCGACCGGAAGCGGCAAACGCTTCCACGCTTCGATCGCAAGAGAAAATTTCGGGTTGTTCGGATTCTTCTCCGGCAATTGCGTTCCTGGCTTCAGGTGAAATTCATATTCCAGCCATTCCGGCTCGAAGCCCCAGTTCTTTTTGAACGAGAAGGCGCCCGTGCCGGCCTTGCTGCGGCCGAAATCAAAGCGGCGATAGCCCCGCATCGCGGCGCGGCGCATCACCTCCCAATATAGGAAATCGTTGGCACCGTTCCGCCGTGCGCCCCGTGTGCCGCCGCCATAGTAGGGAAGGACCGTATCCTTGAAATAGAAGTTCAGCACGGCACTGACCGGCGTGCCCTGATCCCGGATCGTGACGACATCGCAATCGGTGCCGAATGTTTCGAGCAGCGCGCGGAAATAGCGCTTCGGAAAAACCGGCGTGCCCAGATTGCGCACGCTTTCGGAATAGACCCGGAAAAGGTTATCCGCCGACCGTTCGGCATCGCTTGTCAGGCCGCATTCCAGTGTCTTACGCACGACCGCGCGCTGTTTGCGGGGAATAGCCTTCAGGTTAGCATCGTCATCCGCGCTGAGCGAGCGCGAGAATGTGGCGTAAAGGCCCGTGCGCACCTGCCAGTTCGCACGTATCGCCTTCCGGCTGCGATATTCGAGGTAGGATGCGCCAAGCGACTGCATCAGTTCTGTTGCGGCGCGGTCGAGCGCGATGCGGGATTCGTCATCGACCGCCAGCGGCCCGCCTTCGACGCAGAACGGCGCCGCGATCAGGGCATTGCCGAACAGCAGGCTTTTCTGATGCGCCATGGGCAGGACGCCGGTAATGCGCGTACCCCGCTGGGCGATCAGGAAATGCGGGGCCAGGCGGAAGATGTCACGGAAGATGCCGTGCCAGCCCGCACGATGGAAAAAGGTGCCGCCTTCGGCTTGCAGGACGAAAGCATCCCATTCGGCCATGCGCGCTGGCGTCAGCGGCGCGACCGTAACATCCGGCGCCGCAGCCCGGCCCGAATCCGCGGCGGCTGCGGAAGCAGACAATTCGTGGGTCATCGCAATCAGAAGCTCTTGCGGATGCCAACCGTCACACGCAGGTCCGTCAGCGATCCGTTCTGGAAGCCGCCGAGCAGACCTTCGGATTCGCGATTGAGGATCGTTGCGTCGGTGTAGACGCTGGATGTCATGCTCAGGCGATAACGAAGGCCAACACTCGCCCGGAGGATGCGGTCATTGCCGCCGAACTCTTCCGCCCTGGAGCCTTCGAGCGAGGCAAGCGCCGTCATCTCACGCGACATTTGCCGCGATGCGTCGAAGCGTGCGCCGTAAACGGTGGTGCGCGGCGAGATGCCGGGTATCGGTTGTGTCAGCCGGTTCTGGATGGTGTTGTAGCCGGTGAGACGGAAGCTGGTCCGCTCCACCTGATAGCTCAGCGATGCCTGGAAGGAGCGATAGCGGGAGACCTGGTTGTCGAACGAGAGCATGTCGCCTGGAAGCGGTGTAGCCCCCTGACCACCAAGGCCGTAAGGGGCGGGCGACCCCAAGCCCCCGAACGGAAAGTCGGTGGAGCCGTTGTAGAAATTGCCGCCAACGGTTGAGCCCATATTGCCGAGATTGCCGAGAACGCGCTCCTGAGGCGTGGACACGCTATCGGTGGCGGAGGCGAGGAAGGCCATTGAAGGGCCGATCTGCCATTGCAGGCTGCCGATATAGGTCGGGAAGTTGTTTTGTGTCCCCCCCTGGATCATCAGCAGGAATGTCTGGTCCAGGGTGTAGCGGAAGCCGCCAAGCCCGATCGGCCCGTCCAGGTCTTTTATCAGGGGTAGCGACGATTTGTAGGTCGAGTAACCGCCGGTGCCGACAAGGGCAAAGGAACGGCTTAGCGCATACTGGAAATTGGCAACGGCCGAACGCTGTTTCTGCCAGACTGTTTCCTGGAATGTATCGGTGGCCGAAGCGGTGCCGACCCAGGTGAACTGAGTGAAGTCGGTGCCGCTGGCAAGCTGGGCGGTCAGCGTGGTCGAATTGGTGTTCTGCGCCGGCTGGAAGAAGGTCGGCAGCGGCGTCGGTATCCCGCCGGAGGGCTTCACAAAATACATGCCGCTCTGCGCGACCCACAAATCACCTTGCGCGAACCCGCCAAAGGTGTGCCGCAGGTCGGGCCGGAAGGTGAAGCCGTAAGTGTCGCGCGTATTGGTTGAGGAATAGGAACCCTGATCGGCAGTGAGTGAGCCTGCGCGGGAGAGGACGGCCGGGGTCGCGAAAGCGCGCGCATCCAGAAACAGGGTTTCCGGCAGAACTTCGCCCTGCGCGAGCATGTTGAGGTGATTGTTGATCCGGTCGAGCCTGTGGTTCCGCATGTGCCACTCGCCCGTCAGGAAGTAGTCGGCATCCACGACCCAGCGTGCCGTATTGGCGCGCAGGCCGAGGTTGAGGCCCGGACGCGTGAAGAAATCCGAACGGCCACCGCCGCCCGTCGTGCCTGATGCGTTCGAGGTGTAAACCTCTGCCAGATCGACCGCCGCAGTGACTTCCAGAGGTGGAATTTCAGAGCCGCCCGGCAGGCTAATGCCCTGGGACTCCGCGGCCTTTTTTTCGGCCCTGTCTGCCTGATCCTGCGCGCGCTGGGCGCGTTCCTGACGATGGGTATTGTCCCGGGTGGTCATGGGCGTGATCTGTGCGAACGCCGATGGCGCCGCCACGACCAGAACCGCTGTTGCGGCAGCCAGCCTCAAGGCTGCAGGGCGCACACTGCGTGCGCCCCTGCCAAATCGAAGCCTTTCAAGAATCATTTGCAACTCGCTCCCGCTGGGCGCGACCCTCTCGTCCGGTCAAAAAACACGCGCTCAGAAGTAGGTTTGCGGAATGATGATGACGTCGCCCGGCTGCAATGGCGCGTTGGCAGACATATCACCGTCCTTCAACAGGTCGTCGAGCCGGATGTTGTAGCTCGTCTGCTTGCCGTTCACCGTCCGCACCAGGGTGGCGCGATTGCCGGATGCGTAGGGTGTCAGCCCACCAACATCGATCATCGCGTCCAGCACCGTCATCTTGGCATGGTAGGGCACGGCCTTCGGCTGTGCGGCTTCACCCACCACGCGAATCTGCTGGCCCGAGGCGCCGACGAAATTGCTGACGATCACGGTCACGACCGGATCGGTCACATACTTCTTCAGGCGGGTTTCCAGATCGCGGGCCAGTTCGGTCGGCGTTTTGCCGGCCGCCACGATGTCTTCCACCAGCGGGATCGAGATGCGCCCGTCGGGGCGGACCGGAACCGTGGTCGACAGATCGGGGTTGCGCCAGACAAACACCTGAAGCGAATCGCCCGGGCCGATCAGGTATTCAGACTGGCTGGCGGCGTTCGTTACCGGCGGCGGGGCCTCGCCCGAACCGGCGCACCCGGCCAGAATGAGAACCGCCGCGCCAGCGCCAACGAGCCCAAGCCGGCGCAGCACGCCACCAATCACCGAAGTGAATTTCGCAACCATGAGAGAATATCCCCGCAATTGTTGAGGGAGGCGGCCCTCCCGACATGAAATATTGATACACTGCCTGCGTTTAGAGGCCAATGCTTTGTTACACAGCATTTGCAGCAAAGAATTAACCATTTCCTAAAATTGGTTAAATTCCGTACCCGGCGGCGGGTACTGTTACCGAAATACAACCGTTCTGCGGCCGTTGAGCAGAATCCGGTATTCCGCGTGCCACTTGACCGCGCGGGCCAGCACCACGCTTTCGATGTCGCGGCCGACGCCGGCGAAATCTTCCGGTGATAGGGCATGGGTCACCCGTTCCACTGCCTGTTCGATGATGGGGCCCTCATCCAGTTCCGGGGTCACATAATGTGCCGTGGCGCCGATCAGCTTCACGCCGCGGGCATGGGCCTGGCTGTAGGGCCGGGCCCCCTGAAAACTGGGCAGGAAGGAATGGTGGATGTTGATGATGCGGCCGTGAAGCGGGTTACACACCCGCGCCGACAGAATCTGCATATAGCGGGCGAGTACGACGAGATCGACGTTCAGCGCCCCTACCAGTTGCAGCAGGGCATCTTCCTGCTCCCGTTTGTTGTCGCGCGTGACCGGCAGATAGGTGAAGGGGATATGGTGGGCCACCGCCACATCCTCGAAATCGCGGTGGTTGGAGACGATGCCCGCAACCTCCACCGGCAGGGCGCCGATGCGGTGGCGATAGAGTAGGTCCACCAGGCAATGACCGAATTGCGAAACCATGATCAGGGTGCGCACCTTGCGCGCAACGTCGTGAAAGGTGCTTTCCATCGCGAAATCCTGTGCGATGGGGGCGAAGGTTGCGGTTAATTCGTCCCGGCTGGCGGGGCGTTCGGACTGAAACGACATGCGCAGGAAGAAGCGGCCATTGGAGGCATCGCCAAACTGGGCGCTATCGACAATGTTGCAATGATGCGCCAGCAGGAAGTGCGAGACCGCCGCCACGATGCCTTTGCGGTCGGGGCAGGCGAGTGTAAGGACAAAGCGGCTTTCCGTAGCCACGATCGTTAGTATCCTAATGGTTAGCGTTGCGGGGAAGGGATAGTCGGAAACGGCGGCTTCGCCTAGCCTATTCGCCGTTCAAAGTTACAAAGTCGCGGAGGCAGCATGAAAACGCGGGCAGCAGTGGCGTGGAAAGCGGGCGAACCGCTTTCGATCGAGGAAGTCGAACTGGATGGCCCGCGCGCGGGCGAGGTGCTGGTCGAACTGAAGGCAACCGGGATTTGCCATACCGATGCCTTCACGCTTTCCGGTGCTGACCCGGAAGGGCAATTCCCAGTCATCCTCGGTCATGAAGGGGCCGGTGTGGTGCTGGAGGTCGGGGCCGGCGTCACCAGTGTGAAGCCGGGGGATCACGTCATCCCGCTCTACACGCCGGAATGCCGGCAATGCAAAACCTGCCTCTCCCACCGTTCCAATCTCTGCACCGCGATCCGCGGCACACAGGGGCAGGGCGTAATGCCCGACGGCACCAGCCGCTTCCGCATCGGCAAGGAGCGGTTGCTGCACTACATGGGCTGCTCGACCTTCTCGAACCACACCGTGCTGCCGGAGATTGCAGTGGCGAAGGTTCGCGAAGACGCGCCCTTCGACAAGATCTGTTACATCGGCTGTGGCGTGACCACCGGGATCGGCGCCGTGATCTACACTGCTAAAGTTTGGCCTGGTGCCAATGTGGTGGTGTTCGGGCTCGGTGGTATCGGGCTCAACGTGATCCAGGGCGCGCGCATGGTGGGTGCGGACAAGATCATCGGTGTCGATCTCAACCCCGCCAAACGCGCAATGGCGGAGAAATTCGGCATGACGCATTTCATCAATCCCGATGCGGTGGGGCGGGACAAGGTGGTGCAGGCTATTGTCGATCTCACCGGCGGTGGCGCCGATTTCTCCTTCGAGTGCATCGGCAATGTGCACACCATGCGGCAGGCGCTGGAATGCTGCCATCGCGGCTGGGGCGAAAGCATCATCATCGGTGTGGCCGGTTCGGGGCAGGAGATTGCGACGCGGCCGTTCCAGCTTGTGACCGGGCGGGTGTGGCGCGGCAGCGCCTTCGGTGGCGCGCGTGGCCGCACCGATGTGCCGAAGATCGTCGATTGGTACATGGAAAAGAAGATCAATATCGACGATCTGATTACGCACACCATGCCGCTCGACCGGATCAACGAGGCATTCGATCTGATGCATGAAGGCAAATCCATCCGTTCTGTGGTGGTGTATTGAAAGTGACTCCGGGTGATGAGGCGCGATGTTGCGTGCGCCCATCCGATCTGTCGGTGACTGCGAAATGAAAATGTCATGGCCCGCCGAGTGCGGGCCATCCAGGTAACACCGCTTCTCTACCGGCAGAACTGGCAACGATTTTCCGGCATGGCTATTCCAGATTGCAACTGGATGGCCCGCACTCGGCGGGCCATGACTGGGCAAAAAAAGCAAACGCCCCGGAGGGCCGAGGCGTTTCGCGCAATTCTGGAGATAATGATCAGATAGGGAAGGAGCGTTACGCTTGCAAGTGTTGCATAGCGATATTTTTACGCCGCCGCCTTTTGTGAGCGTTTGTCACCGAAGATGAAGTCGTTCGGATTGGGTTTCAGCGTCGCTTTCCAGTAATCCACCAGCGGGAAAGGCCAGTTCTGGCTGACGCGGCCGGTGGCGTTCTTGTACCAGCTTGTCACCTGCGGTGCGCCCCACGCCATCCAGCGATTGGCTTCGTCCACCTTGCGGTTGAAGGCGTCGTGCACCTCCTCCTTCGGTTCCAGCGTGGTGTGGCCGGTTTCGGCCAGCAGCTTCAGGCTGCCCACGATGTAGCGCACGGCGCATTCGGAGAAGAAGATGATGCTGCCATTGACCACGATGTTGGTGTTCGGGCCATAGATCATAAAGAAATTGGGGAAACCCGGTACGGTCATGCCGAGATAGGCGCGGGCATCGCCGTGCCAGCGGTCATGCAATTCGACGCCATTGCGGCCCACCACCTTGTAGGTGCGCAGGAAATTGCTGGCCTGGAAGCCGGTGCCGTAGATCAGCACATCGCCGTCATATTGCTTGCCGGATTTCGTCTTCACGCCGGTTTCGTTGATTTCCGCAATCGGGTCGGTGATGAGATCGACATTCGGGCGCTTCAGCGCTTCGACCCAGGTGCCGTTGTCGCGCAGCGAGCGTTTGCCGCCGAACGGATAGGCCGGGATGATCTTGTCCAGCAGATCGGGCGCGCCATCGGCCTGCGGCTTGATCGCGGTCACGATCATCTCGCGCAATTCGGCATTGGCGGCGCTGACCGCGGTGGGCGGACCGTTATAGCCGGGGTCGCCCTTGACGTAATCGTAGAGGCCGTCCGTCAGCATCCAGAATAGCCAGAAGCGATACCATTTGGCGTAGAAGGGGATGTATTCCAGCAGCCATTTTTTCCCTTCGCCTACCTTGTCGTGATAGTCGGGCGTCGGGCCAAGCCATGGCGGTGTGCGCTGAAACACCGTGAGGTCGGCAACGTCTTTCGCAATTTCGGGCACGAACTGAAACGCCGATGCGCCGGTGCCGATGACGAGCACCTTTTTGCCCTTGAGATCGACGTCGTGGCGCCATTGCGCGGAATGGAAGGTGGGGCCTTTGAAGCTGCCTTCGCCCTTGATGTCTGGCTTTCGGGGCTGGTTGAGCTGACCGACCGCGCTGATCACGGCATCGCCAGTAAGGGTTTCTTCGCGGCCGTTTTTGTCCTTCACCCGCACATGCCATTGCGACGAAGCCTCGTCGAAGCGGGCTTCGACCACCTGGGTCTCAAAGCGGATGTGTTTGCGCAGGTCGTATTTGTTAGCCGTGCGGCGGAAATAGCCGAGCAGCACATCCTGTGTGGAATAGTGATACGGCCAGTCGTGGTTCGGCTCGAACGAGAACGAATACATATGATTGGGGTTGTCGACCCGGCAGCCCGGATAGGTGTTTTCGTACCAGGTGCCGCCGACATCGGCGTTCTTCTCGATGATCTCGAACGAGATGCCGGCCTGTTGCAGGCGGATGCCGGAGAGAAGGCCCGACATGCCGGCGCCGACCACAATCACATGCAGCTTTTCAGCCGCGGATTTCAGTTGCGGCGTGTTCCATTCCGGCAGCTTGGCATCGCCATCGAATGCAAGTTCTTCCTTCAGGAAGGGGACGTAGTGTTCCGGGATCGGCGCACCGACGACGTAATCCATCATCCGGCGCAGTGTTTCGGGCGAGGGCTGGTATGGCGTCTTTTTGCCGGACGTCATGTAGTCCGTAATCACCTTTTCAGCGAAGGCCACAATCTCCGCCTGTTTTTCTTCCGAGAGGCCGCCAACCCTGCTGTCGCCGAAGAAATCATAGACCGGCGTCTTGTCCGCGGTGAGATGATCGGCATTGCCGGTCATGTGCACCAGGGAAACCATCAGGGCAGGCAGATGCGCTTCCTGAAGGGCCTGTTTGAGCAGAGACAAATCCTGAGCCATGGCGTCCCTCAAATATTGTTATGCGTTATAGCAATAGTTTGGCATTCATGACCGCCGCGTCAAGGTTGGCGTACAAAACCGGCCATTTCGGGTTTCCAAGCCTATTCAGGCGCTTGCTTGAGGAAGGCCAGAACTGCGTCATTGAAACGCTGTGGCTGATCGATATTGGCGGCGTGACCGGCGCCCGGAATCACCACTTTCTGCGCACCGGGAATCTTCGCCGTCATGTAGTCCGCCGCGTTGAGGAACGGCTTGTCCTCGCTGCCGACCAGTACAAGGGACGGAACCTTGATCTCCGGCAGGCTGCGGATCACGCGGTCGTCGCGCTGGGCCAGCATGCCGCGCGCGGCGCGGGCGAGACCGTCTGCATTGCGATGGCGGCTGGTGGCGCGCTCCGCACTCGCTTGCTGAAGCGAGGTGAGGCCCTCACGCTCGAACCGCGTCGCGGTGGCTTCGGCGGTCTTGTTCCAGCCGGCACGCGCTTCATCGCTTTTGAAGCCGGGGCCGGTGTCGATGATCAGCAGTGCCTTGACCCGTTCGGGGTGGGCGCGGTGAAAGGCAAGCGACATGTAGCCGCCCAGCGACAGCCCGCCGATAATCGCCGATTGCGCCCCCACCGCATCGAGGATCGCCGCCATATCCGCCACCGTGTGCGCCTCGCTGTAGGCGTCCTGGTTTTCCGGGTAATCGCTTTGGCCATGGCCGCGCATATCCCACAGCACCAGCGTGTGGCCGCGGGAAAATGGCGCGATCTGCCCCTTCCACATTTCCGCTGTGGCGGAATAGCCGTGGGTGAGGAGCAGAACGGGGCCGGTTCCATGGGTCTCGTAATGGATATTCACCCCAGCGCGGTTGAGCTTTGGCATGGTGATCCTCCCGTTTCTGTCTGTGGTTCTTTGCAGAAACTTTAGTGTGAAATCTGGCGGTACGCACCCCCGGCGCCATCGGCCGGCAAGCTGAATAATAGGAATTTCGCTTCACATTTTTTCGCCCGCGGTCTAGGCGTGCGGCTATGGCGAAGCTAGGTTGGCGCCAGCGAAACAGGGGAAGACCAAAGATATGTCAAAGCCGATCAAAAACCGGGTTACCGAGATGCTGGGCGTCGATTATCCCATCGTGCAGGCGCCGATGGGGTGGATCGCCCGCAGCCAGTTGGCCTCCGCCGTATCGAATGCCGGGGGCATGGGGATCATCGAAACCTCCTCCGGCGAACTGGACGCGGTGCGCGGCGAAATCCGCAAGATGCGGGAGCTGACCAAGAAGCCGTTCGGCGTCAACATCGCGCAGGCCTTTGTGCGCGACCCGGATATCGTGTCCTTCGTGATCGATCAGGGGGTGAATTTCGTCACCACCTCGGCCGGTGATCCGCGCAAATATTGCGAGGCGTTGAAGAAAGCGGGGCTGACCGTTTTCCATGTCGTGCCGTCCCTGAAGGCGGCGTTGAAGGCGGTGGAAGCGGGCGTTGACGGTCTGGTGGTCGAAGGCGGCGAGGGCGGCGGCTTCAAGAATCCGAACGAAGTGGCGACCATGGTTCTGCTGCCGCTGGTCTGTGAAAAGGTGAAGGTGCCGGTGATTGCGGCTGGCGGCATGCTGGACGGGCGCACGATGACCGCGGCATTCGCGCTGGGCGCCGAAGGCATTCAGATGGGCACGCGCATGGTCTCGTCTGCGGAATCGCCGGTGCACGTCAACTGGAAGAATGCCATCGTGTCGGCGGAAGAAACCGATACGGTGTTTCTGAACCGCTTCGGGCCGGGGCCGGCCTTGCGCGCACTGCGTACCGAGAACACCACGCGGCTGGAGAAGGAGCCGCCGCCGAACATCATGGCGGAGCTGAAGCGTGCAAAAGACCTCTATTTCGGGGGCGATATGGAAGCGGCCATCGCGCTGACCGGACAGGTGGCCGGGCGGATCGACACGATCAAGCCGGTGGCGCAGGTGATTGCTGAGACCGTGGCGGAATTTCATGCCACAGTCGGGCGCATCGGCCAGCAATATGGCTGATGTGTGAGTTCAGCCTGGCATGGTCTCGCGCAAGGTTCGCGCGAGATTGTGCCAGGGCTGCGCATCCCAGCTTTTGCGTGCGGCAGGCGAGGGCGATGGCAGCACCCAGATCTGCGTCAGCCCGAATGAAACGGGCTGCAATCCGATGACGGTTTTCGGTCCCAGTACGCTGCGCCCGGCCTTCAGGCTGGTGAAGGCAAGTGCGCGCGGCGCACATTGCACGATGCGTTGGCGCAGAGCGTCCGCAGCCATGCGGCCCAGCGCATCACGCGGCAATTCGTGATCCATACCAAAGCTGTGTTTGGCGACATCGGTCAGGCCGATGCCATGGGCCGGCAACGACGCGTAATCCGCAGGCGCGAGCCGGTGCGGGGTGAAGCCTGCCTCGTACAATATCTCCCAGAAACGGTTTTGCGGGTGCGCGTAGTATTGGCCGCGCTGGGCCGATACGGTGCCCGCGGCCGTGCCGCAGAAGACGAGCTTCAGTCCCGGCAGCAGAACATCGGGCAGAACCGGCAGCGGGCTTGCGGAATCAGGGGTGGATTTCCGGGCATTCATTGGGGGTATCTTGTGCGAGGCGCCCAGCCACTTCTATATACTGCAAAACAATGAACCAACGATTCAGGCGATGACCCCCGCACTTTCGATTTCACACCTGCGCAAGGTGTATGCCCGCGGTACGGTCGCGGTTGACGATCTGTCGCTGGATATTGCGGCCGGAGATTTCTTCGGCCTCCTGGGCCCCAACGGGGCGGGAAAATCCACCACCATTCACTGTATTACCGGAATTTCCACGGTCACGTCCGGCGAAATCCGGATTTTCGGTGTCGATGCGGTGAAGAATTACCGCGAAGCGCGGCGGCGCATCGGGCTGAGCCCGCAGGAATTCAACGTCGACACCTTTGCCACCTGCCGCCAGATTCTGGACTGGATGGGCGGCTATTTCGGGATGGAGCGGGCCGAGCGCAAACGGCGCGCCGAAATGCTGATCGAAAAGTTCGATCTGGTGCCCCATGCGACCAAACAGTTCCGCGAATTGTCGGGCGGATTGAAGCGGCGGGTGGTCCTGGCGCGCGCCCTGATTCACGATCCCGATCTTCTGATCCTGGATGAGCCGACGGCTGGCGTGGACGTCGAATTGCGAATGGATTTATGGCGTTATCTGCAGGAGTTGAACCATGATGGAAAGACGATCCTGCTGACCTCCCACTATCTGGAAGAGATCGAACGGCTGTGCCGCACCATTGCCATCGTCAACAAAGGGAAGATCGTGCAGCACGGACCCAAGAACGAATTTTTCACTGAGCCAGGCGGGCTTGAAGAGGCCTATCTGCGGGCAACCGGCGCCACGCCGGAACGCATTGCCGCGGCGGCGGGGCGCTGAAGCCAATGGGGGCGAGCATCAACTGGGTCGGACTGTTGACCATCATCCGGCGCGAGATGACGCGCCTGCTGCGGGTGCCCATTCAGGCCTTTGTCGCGCCGTGGATTTCCGCGCTGCTGTTCATCTTCATCTTTGGTTATGTGGTGGGCGGGCGCATTTCGCAGATCGGCGGACACAGCTATCTGGAATTCGTGCTGCCGGGCATCGTGATGCTGAACGTGGTCAACGCCGCGTTCCTGCAATCCTCTTCCCAGGTCTATTTCGCGCGCTTCATGCGCTATGTCGAAGAGACGCTGGTCTCGCCGCTGTCCTATGTGGAGATGATCAGCGGCGTTCTGGTCACGGTGGTGTTCCGCTCGGTCGTGACGGCACTGGGTATCCTGGTAATCGCGGCGCTGTTCGGGGCCTCGTCGGTGGCGGGGGTTGGAGAATTCGTTTTCTGGGTTGTCGGTGTGGCGATCGTGTTCGGCCTTCTGGGCAATCTGGTGGGGCTGTGGGCCAACAATTTCGAGCAGTTGACGATCCTGAACGTGTTCTTCATCACGCCGCTGTCGTTTGTCGGCGGTGTGTTCAACACCATCGATATGCTGCCGTCATGGCTGCAATGGATGGCGTGGGCCAATCCGTTCTTCTATTTCATCAATGGTCTGCGCCATTCGATGATCGGCTTTACAGAAGCGCCGGAGCTTCTGGGCATCGGTGTGACGATCGGGCTTGGCGCCGTCATGTTCGTGATTGTGTGGCGGCTTTACGCGATCGGCTACGGCTTGCGGGAATGACGCTTGCCGGCTGGCGAGGCTGTCCGGGACGAATGTCGACATCGCGCGGGTCCAATGCTTCGCCGCAGGCACTGCATGTCATCACCGAGCGGAAATCGTGCCCGCAATTGCGGTGGCGATGGATGATGGGTGGCCCGTTTTCATCCGCGTAATAATGATCGCCCCAGTGCACCAGCGCGATGAGCGCCGGGTAAAGCGCAAGGCCCTTTTCGGTCAGCCGGTATTCGTAGCGGACGGGCCGTTCCTGATAAGGCAGTTTGGCCAGCACGCCTTCAGCAACCAGATGCGCCAGCCGTTCAGCCAGCACACGGCGGGCAATTTTCAGGCTGCTCTCAAAATCCTCAAACCGGCGCACGCGCAAAAACGCATCGCGCAGGATCAGCAGGGACCAGCGATCCCCCACCACGGCCATGGCGCGGGCGAGCGAACAGTTCTCTTCCGATAGTGCATTCCACTTCATGGCGGGCAGCATGCCGTTGACAAAGTCTTATTTCAAGATTTATTAGTCTTGAAATAAGACTTATGAGGCCGGACATGCAGCGCAACGCATCTGTCGCCGTAATCGGAGCCGGCGATTTTATCGGGACGGCCATCGCCAAACGCTTTGCCGCGGAAGGCTATCTGGTCTTTGCCGGGCGCCGCACGGCGGACAAGCTGGTCCCCCTGAAACAGGCGATTGAAGCCGCAGGTGGGCGCTGCGAAGGCCGCGCGCTGGATGCGCGCAAGGAAGACGACATCACCGCCTTTCTGGCCGAGGCCGATGCGGCCGCACCGCTGGAAGTCTGCATCTTCAATGCCGGCGCCAATGTGAATTTTCCGCTTCTGGATACGACCGAGCGTGTCTTCCGCAAGGTGTGGGAGATGGCGTGCTATGCTGGCTTTCTGACGGCACGCGAAGCAGCCAGACTGATGTTGCCCCATGGGCGGGGAACCATTCTGTTCACTGGCGCCACGGCCTCCCTGCGTGGTGGGGTGGGCTATGCCGCTTTCGCCAGCGCCAAGGCCGGTTTGCGCGCGGTGGCACAGAGTGCGGCGCGCGAATTGGGGCCGAAGAATATCCATGTCGCCCATCTGGTGATCGATGCCGGTGTCGATACCGCCTTTGTGCGCGAGCGCATCAAGGCCCGCGGCGGCGAAGCGGCACTGGCGAAGATCGAGCCGGATCAACTCATGAATCCGGAATCGGTCGCCAACGCCTATTGGATGCTGCACAATCAGGCGCGTGACGGCTGGACCTTCGAGCTCGATCTCAGGCCCTATCGGGAGCCATGGTGATGCCCAAGGTAGAATTTCTGTTCGATTTCGGCAGCCCCAATGCCTATCTGGCCTGGCGCGTGATCCCGGCCATCGAGGCGCGCACTGGCGTGCGGTTTGCACCCGTGCCGGTGCTTTTGGGTGGGATTTTCAAGCTGACCGGCAACCAGTCGCCGATGACGGCGTTCGGCCATATCCGCAACAAGCTGCAATATGAGCAATTGGAGACGCAGCGTTTCGTGCGCCGTCACTTCCTGAAGGAATTCCGCTTCAACACGCATTTTCCGGTGAACACGCTTGCCATCATGCGTGGTGCGGTGGCGGCGGAAATGGATGGCGCGCTTGCGAATTACATGACTGTCATGTTTCGCGCGATGTGGGAGACATCGCGCAAGATGGACGATCCGGCAGAGATTGAAGCCGTCCTTCGCGAAGGCGGTCTCGATGCCCAGGCATTGATGGCAGCCGCGCAAAGCGCACCGGTCAAGCAGCGTTTGATGGCCAATACCGAATCAGCGGTGGAGCGCGGTGCATTCGGCAGCCCGACATTCTTCGTCGGCGACGAAATCTATTTCGGCAAAGACCGGCTTGGCGAAGTCGAAGCTGAAATCGTCCGCGTTTCCAGCCTTTAACACAGCGTTTTTCGCTTCCGGCGTACTGCTGCATGGACATCGCGGACATGCGGCCTTAAACACATTCATCACACAACCGCCCGATTTGTGCCCAAGACTCAGCGCCTGTGCTGATTCACTTCAAGACCTCGGGGAATTGTTGACGTCATGAATGCAATGCGTATGCACATCGCTCTGTCATCCTTTATCGTCTGTGGTGCAATGATGGTGGCTGCGCCGCCAGCCATGGCCGCCACCGGGCCGACGCTTCTCGGTTCGTTCAAGGACTGGTCCGCCTATACGACGGATACGGGCAACGGGAAGGTTTGTTATGCGCTGTCCCAGCCCAAATCGATGGAGCCGAAAGGCGCCAAGCGCGATCCGGTGTTTTTTCTGGTCAGTGACTGGCCAAGCCGCAAGAGCAAGGCGGAACCCGAGGTGGTGCCGGGCTACCCTTATAAGGTGGGCAGCACGGTGACGGCCCAGGTAGGCAAGGACAAGTTCACGTTCTTCACCCAGAACGACGGCAATAGCGGCAGCGCCTGGGTGAAGGAGAATGCCGACGAAGTCCGCCTGGTTGAGGCGATGCGCCGCGGCTCGCGCCTGATCGTGACGGGTACCTCCACCCGCGGCACCGATACCCGCGATTCCTATTCGCTTTCCGGCGTTTCCGCCGCGCTGGATAAGATCCACGCAGAGTGCAAGATGTAGGCATCCGGGCGGACCCGGTTGACGATTTTCGCCGCCGGACCGCCTATAGTGCCCCGATGACAGATACGGCACTCATAACGGCTGGCGCTGAGCGGCGGGGCCTGATCGGCCTCGACCCCGCTGCGTTGCAGGCCGCCCTGATCGATGCCGGGGTGGCGGCCAAGGCCGCACCCATGCGCATGCGCCAGATCTGGAACTGGGCCTATGTCCATGGCGCGCGCGATTTCGCCGCCATGACCAATCTGGCCAAGGATTTCCGCGCCGCGATGGATGCCCGCTTCGATCTGGCCCGGCCCGAAGTGGTGACTGAACAGATTTCGGAAGACGGCACGCGCAAATGGCTTTTGCGCACGGGACCGGGGATCGAGTTTGAGACGGTCTACATTCCCGAGGCAGATCGCGGCACCCTGTGCGTATCAAGCCAGGTGGGCTGCACGCTCAATTGCCGCTTCTGCCACACCGGCACGCAGAAACTGGTGCGCAATCTGACGCCGGGCGAGATCATCGGCCAATTGCTGGTGGCGCGCGATGCCCTGAACGACTGGCCGAGCACGGGTGAGAACCGGCGCATCACCAATGTGGTGATGATGGGCATGGGTGAGCCACTTTATAATTTCGACAATGTGAAAGCCGCGCTGGCTATCGTGGCCGATGGCGATGGGCTGGCGCTCTCCAAACGCCGGATCACGCTTTCGACGGCAGGTGTGGTGCCGATGATCCCGCGCGCAGGTGCGGAGATCGGTTCGGCGCTTGCCGTATCGCTGCATGCCGTGCGCGATGAAATCCGCGATGTGATCGTACCGATCAACAAGAAATATCCGATTGCCGAGTTATTGCAGGCGTGCCGGGATTATCCCGGTCTCTCCAATGCGCGGCGCATCACGTTTGAATATGTGATGCTGAAAGATGTGAACGACAGCCTGGCGGATGCGCGCGAACTGGTGCGGATCATTCGCGGCATTCCGGCCAAGATCAATCTGATCCCGTTCAACCCGTGGCCGGGCGCACCTTACGAATGTTCCGATTGGGCGCAGATCGAGAAATTTGCCGAGATCGTCAACCGCGCCGGCTATGCCAGCCCGGTGCGCACGCCGCGCGGACGCGACATCATGGCGGCCTGCGGGCAATTGAAAAGCGAAAGCGTCAAGAAACGGGCCAGCGAACGCATGGCCGAGATGCACTCCCGCGAACTGAGCCGGATGCCGGGCTGACGATTGGCGGCCGCTGGCGGGTGGCCTGCCGCCGGGCTGCGTGGCAATAATGCCTCCAGAACACTGGGAGGAAGCCATGCGTAGCATCGATCTATCCAACAAAGTCGCTGTCGTAACCGGGGGAAGCCGGGGGCTGGGCCGCGAGATGGTGCTGGCCTTTGCCGAGGCCGGGGCCGACGTCGTGATCGCGAGCCGCAAGCTGGAGGCTTGCGAAGCGGTGGCGCGCGAGGTGGAAAAACTTGGCCGGAAAGCGTTGCCGGTGGCAGCCCATGTCGGCACCTGGGCCGACAATGACAAGCTGGCCGAAGCAGCCTATGCCAAATTCGGCCGGGTGGACATTCTGGTGAACAACGCCGGCATGTCGCCATTGGCGCCGTCGCTGCTCGAAACCAGCGAAGCGTTGTTCGATAAGGTCATCGATGTGAACTTCAAAGGCCCGTTCCGCCTTTCTACCCTGATCGGGGAACGGATGATGAAGGGCGACGGCGGGGCGATCATCAATCTGTCGAGCACGGCAGCCTTCAAGGCCGAACCGCACACCATTCCCTATGGCGGGGCCAAGGCTGCGATCAATGTGATGACCGTGGCGCTGGCCAAGGCGTTCGGGCCGAAAGTGCGCGTCAACTGCATCGCGCCGGGGCCATTCCTGACCGATGTTTCGACCGTGTGGCGGGAGAACAAGACTTACGAGAAATCGTTGGGGCTGCAACGCTTCGGGCGCCCGGAGGAGATTGTCGGCACCGCGCTTTATCTCGCCAGCGATGCCTCGTCCTACACCACGGGTACGGTGATCCGCGTCGACGGCGGCACCTGGTGAAATGAGGCGGCGTTAAGGTGAACCGGCGCGGGCCCAGGCAAGCGCCTGTTCCAGCCGGTCATTGCCCCAGAACAGTTCGTTGCCCACCGTGAAGGACGGCGCGCCGAAAATGCTGCGCGCGATGGCATCGTCTGTCTGCTGTTTCAGCGCCTGTTTATTCTCCGGCGTGTTGGCGGCTTCCGTTATGGCGGTGGCATTGAGCCCCATGCCGGTGAGGATGCCGGCGAGTGTGGCATCGTCCGCGATGTCGCGCTGTTCGGCAAAGTTGGCGGTATAGACAGCGCGGGTGAATTCGCCGGTCCGGCGTTTGGAAGCGAGCGCCAGCGCGATGCGCGCCGCCTTCAGCCCGTTCTGCGGAAAACGGTGCGGCGGCGTTTTCAGGGGCAGGCCTTCAGCGTCGCAAATGCGTTCCAGATCGCGCCACATATAGCGGCCCTTGGCCGGGTAGATGTTGAACGGGCTGTCGTTCCAGCCCTGTGCCCCGAAAATCGGCGCCAGCAGAAACGGGCGCCAGGTGAGGGCCATGCCGGCTCGCGCCGCCAGCCGCTCCACCCGCATGGCGGCCGGGTAGGAATAGGTGCTGGCGAATTCGTACCAGAAGGTGATTTCGGGCGCGGCCATGGCAGGACCCCATCGGTTTCGGCAGATTGTTTATGCTCCAAGGCCGCTTCTGCAACCGTTGCGGCAGGCCTACGCTGGATTCGGGGGCGTTCTTGCTGTAGTGCCCGGCCAGATCGAACAGGAGACACAAGATGGCGGCGCAGCCGGTAAAGAAGGTCGTTCTGGCGTATTCCGGGGGGCTCGACACCTCGGTCATCCTGAAATGGCTGCAGACCCACTATGGTGCGGAGGTGGTCACCTTCACCGCCGATCTGGGGCAGGGCGAGGAGCTGGAGCCCGCGCGCAAGAAGGCGGAGTTGCTGGGCATCCGCAAAGAGAACATCTTTGTTGAAGATCTGCGCGAAGAGTTTGTCCGCGATTACGTTTTTCCGATGTTCCGCGCCAATGCGGTTTATGAGGGCGTCTATCTTCTCGGCACCTCCATCGCGCGGCCGCTGATCGCCAAGAAACAGATTGAGATTGCGCAAAAGGTCGGCGCCGATGCCGTTTGTCATGGCGCAACCGGCAAGGGCAACGATCAGGTCCGCTTCGAACTTGGCTATTACGCGCTGAAGCCGGATATCCGGGTGATTGCGCCGTGGCGCGAGTGGGACCTGACCAGCCGCACCAGACTGATCGAGTTTGCCGAGGCGCATCAGATTCCGATTCCGCGGGACAAGCGCGGCGAGGCGCCATTCTCGGTGGATGCCAATCTTCTGCACTCCTCCTCCGAGGGCAAAGTGCTGGAAGACCCGGCGGCGGAGCCGGATGCGATCGTCTATCAGCGCACGCTGTCGCCGGAGGAGGCGCCGGATTCGCCTGTCTACATCGAGGTAGGTTTCGAGCGCGGCGATGCCATTTCTATTGACGGAACAAAGCTTTCTCCGGCGTCTTTGCTGGCGCAGTTGAACGATCTGGGCAAGGCCAATGGGATCGGCCGGCTCGACCTTGTTGAAAATCGTTTCGTCGGCATGAAGTCACGTGGGGTCTATGAAACGCCGGGCGGCACTATTCTGCTGGCTGCCCATCGGGCGATGGAAAGCATCACGCTGGATCGCGGCGCGGCGCATCTGAAGGATGAATTGATGCCGCGCTATGCCGAACTGATCTACAATGGTTTCTGGTTCGCGCCGGAGCGGGAAATGCTGCAGGCGGCCATTGATAAGAGCCAGGAGCATGTGACCGGATCGGTGCGGCTGAAGCTCTACAAGGGCAATGTGATCGTGGTGGGGCGCAGTTCGCTGCATTCGCTTTACAGCCAGGATCTGGTGACGTTTGAGGATGACCGCGGCGCCTACGATCAGAAGGATGCGCAGGGCTTCATCAAATTGAATGCGCTGCGCCTGCGGACGCTGGCGATGCGCAAACGGAAGACGGGTGCATGACGAACGCGAACGCCGAACAGATCGAATATTGGAATGGGCCTGGCGGCGAACGCTTTGCCCGCCACCAGCAGTTCATCGACTACGGACTGGGGCTGATCACCGATGCGGCGCTGGAAAAGGCGGCACCGGTGCAAGGGGCTGTGGCGCTCGACATCGGTTGTGGCTGTGCCGACACCACCATTCGTTTGCGCGAAATGGTCGGAGAGCATGGCGCGGTGATGGGGGTGGATGTATCGCAGCCGATGCTGCGCATAGCACGTGCGCGGGCACACAGTGCGGGCCTGGAAATCCGCTTTGCCGAGGCCGATGCGGCGACTTTCAATTTTCAGCCGGTGTTCGACCTGGTGTTCTCCCGCTTCGGGGTGATGTTTTTTGCCGATCCGGTGGCGGCTTTCGCGAACATCCACCGGGCGTTGAAGCCAGAAGGGCGGTTGTTCTTCGTGTGCTGGCGCGCGGCGGATGAGAATGCCTGGTCCGCCATTCCGTTCGAGGCGGCGCGCGAATTTCTGCCGCCGATGGAGAAGGGCGATCCGGACGCGCCCGGTCCCTACGCCTTTGCCGATGGCGGCCGTGTGGGGCGCATTCTGGAACAGGCGGGGTTCCATGACGTCCGTGTTGAAAA
The DNA here is from genome assembly GCA_017308375.1 of Alphaproteobacteria bacterium. Classification (GTDB taxonomy): domain Bacteria; phylum Pseudomonadota; class Alphaproteobacteria; order Micropepsales; family Micropepsaceae; genus Rhizomicrobium. Next base: position 24,290 of record JAFKEW010000055.1, on the reverse strand, counting down.
GCTCGACAGCGTGATGCGGATGGGAAGTTCGCTGGATGCAGCCGCGGAAAATGCGCTGAGCCTTGGCCCGGTGGCGCGGGCATCGAGCGGCGCCGACGAAAAAACGCTTACGGTCGTTCGCGAACGCATTCGCGCGGCATTGGCGCAATACGAAACGCCCGACGGCATTGCAGCACCGGCGGCGTGCTGGCTCGCCAGCGCCGCCCGCTAAACGCCTCCCCGCTAAACGTCGAGGTCAGCCGTCAGCGCATTGTCCTGAATAAACTCGCGGCGCGGTTCCACGATATCGCCCATCAGCTTGGTGAAAAGGTCGTCCGCCTCGTCCGCATGCTCCACCTTGACCTGAAGCAGGGTGCGGGCGTTTTCGTCCAGCGTGGTCTCGAACAATTGTGAAGCGTCCATTTCGCCCAGCCCCTTATAACGCTGGAGCGCGAGACCCTTGCGGCCCCATTCGAGAACTGCGCGCAGCAATTGACCGGGGGAGCGGATTTCCACCTGTTCGTCCTTCCGGCGCAGGACGCCGAACCGCAGATAGGCCGCCTGAAGATCGGCAGCCATGCGGTCCAGCCGCCTTGCGTCGGCACTGGACAGGACGGCGCCATCGATCGCCACGGTTTCGCGCACGCCGCGCACCTCGCGCCAGAATTTCAGGCCACCGTCATCGGTTGGTTCGCCATGCCAGCCGCGCTCGGTCTCATCGCTCAGCGTATCGAGGCGGCGGGCAATATAGGCGGCGGCTTCGGCTGCGCGGGTGGGATCGCCCAGCGTTTCCGGATTGAGGGCACCGGCGATCGCCGCCTGTTCCAGCACGAAGCGGGGATAATGCTGCGGGAAATTGGCCAGCGCCGCATCGGCCGCACGGGCTTTTTCCACGGCGTTTTCGAAATCGGCACCCGAGAGAACCTCACCCGTGTAGAGGGTGAAGGTGGCGCCGGTGACGCCTTCGGAGAGCAGATAGTCGTCCAACTCGCGCTGATCCTTCAGATAGCGTTCGGACTTGCCGCGGGTGGCTTTGTAGAGTGGCGGTTGCGCGATGTAGAGGTGCCCGCGCTCGATGATCTCGCGCATCTGGCGATAGAAGAAGGTGAGCAACAGGGTGCGGATATGGGCGCCGTCCACGTCCGCGTCCGTCATGATGATGATCTTGTGATAGCGCAGCTTGTCCGCATTGAATTCATCGCGGCCGATGCCGGTGCCGAGCGCGGTGATCAGCATCGCGATGGCTTCGCTGGAGAGCATCTTCTCGAACCGCACACGTTCGATATTCAAAATCTTGCCGCGCAAGGGCAGCACGGCCTGATTGGCACGGTTGCGCGCCTGTTTGGCACTGCCGCCGGCGCTGTCGCCCTCAACGATGAAAAGTTCGCATTTGGCGGGATCACGCTCCTGACAATCGGCGAGCTTGCCGGGCAGGGACGAGGAATCGAGCGTACCCTTGCGCCGCGTCAACTCGCGCGCCTTGCGGGCGGCTTCACGGGCCGCAGCGGCCTCCACCACCTTGCCGACGATGGCGCGGGCTTCCTGGGGATGTTCTTCGAACCAGCGGCCCAACTGCTCCAGCATTACGCCTTCCACCACCGGGCGGACTTCGGAGGAGACCAGCTTGTCTTTCGTCTGCGAGGAAAATTTCGGGTCCGGCACCTTCACCGAGAGCACGCAGGTCATGCCTTCGCGGCAATCATCGCCGGTCAGCGTGATCTTTTCCTTTTTCTGAATGCCGGATTCGTCGGCATATTTCGTCACCACGCGGGTCAGCGCAGCGCGGAAACCGGCCAGATGGGTGCCGCCATCGCGCTGCGGGATGTTGTTGGTGAAGCACAGCATGCTTTCGTGATAGGTGTCGTTCCACACGATGGCGGCTTCGACCGAAATATCGTCCCGCTCCGCCGTGAGCAGGATGGGCGCCGGGATCAGGGCATTCTTGGTGCGGTCGAGAAAGCGGACAAAGGCTTCCAGCCCGCCTTCGTAATGCAGCGTGATTTCCTTCTTCTCCACCCCGCGCTTGTCAGCCAGCACGATGGTGACGCCGGAGTTCAGAAAGGCGAGTTCGCGCAGACGGTGTTCGAGGGTGGCGTAATCGAACTCTGTCTTGGTGAAGGTGTGTGTGCTGGGCAGGAAGGTGACTTCGGTGCCGCGTTTACCGGCAGCTTCTCCCACAATGGCCAGCGGCGCTTCCGGCACGCCGTCGCGGAAGCGCATGTAGTGTTCCTTGCCGTTGCGCCAGATGCGCAGGTCCAGCCATTCCGACAGCGCGTTCACCACCGAAACGCCGACGCCGTGCAGACCGCCCGAAACCTTGTAGGCGTTCTGTTCAAACTTACCGCCGGCGTGAAGCTGGGTCATGATCACTTCGGCAGCCGAAACGCCTTCTTCTTCATGAATGCCGGTGGGGATGCCGCGGCCATTGTCGCGCACGGTGCAGGAACCGTCCGGATTGAGGATCACATCCACCCGGTCGGCATAGCCGGCCAGCGTTTCGTCGATCGCATTGTCCACGACCTCATGCACCATGTGGTGCAGGCCCGAGCCATCATCGGTATCGCCGATATACATGCCGGGGCGTTTGCGCACGGCATCGAGGCCCTTCAGGACCTTGATGGAATCGGCGCCATATTCGTTGGGTTCGGTAGGTGTGCTCATGGTGTTCAACCGGAGATGGGCGTGAGGACGGAGTTCTCAACGCCAAGAAAATCCGCCTGGCCGCCAAGGGCGGCGAACAGTTCGCTGTCGGTGCCGGTCATCCAGGCCTGGGCGGATAGAGCGAGGATTTCTTCGAACAGGGCGTCACGGCGGCCCCTGTCCAGATGGGCGGCAATCTCATCCAGCAGCAATACGGGTGCGTGGCCACCCGCGCGGTGCGAGGCTTCCCACGCATCGGCCAGCACGATGGAAATTAGCAATGCTTTCTGTTCGCCGGTGGAGCATTCGCGCGCATCGGCGCATTTCACCGTGTGGCGCACGGCAAGATCGCTCAGATGCGGACCGAAATTGGTGCGGCCGGATTCCGCGTCGCGTGCGCGCATCCGTTCCAGCTTCTCGCAGATGGTGTCGATCACACTTTCGCCTTCGGCTGCGGCGAGGTCTTCCACCTCGCCCGTGATGCGCAACTGGGCGCAAGGGAAGGCGCCGGTTTCGCCGCGCTCGGTCAGGGCGCGGTTGAGACGATCCGCGGTTTCACTGCGCGCAGCCATCACGGCATAACCGCTTTCGGCCATTTCACGCTCCAGCGCCTCCAGCCAGGCGCGGTCACGCGGGCCGAATTTGAGCAGACGGGCGCGTTCGCGCATTGCGGTTTCGTAGCGGGTGACGTGGCGGGCGTGACCGGCGTCGGCACCGAACACCAGCCGGTCGAGGAATTTGCGCCGCCCGCTGGCCCCTTCGATGAACAGACGGTCCATCGCCGGCGTCAGCCAGTTGACCGGCGCGATCTCGCTTAGATCCGCGGCGTTCTTTGCCGGTGCGCCGTTCAGGCGCAGATGCCGCCGTTCCCCGCCATTGGGGCCGAGGGTCAGGCCGGTGCCGATCTCATACTCTTCGCCGCTGCGCAGGACGGTGGTGGCCACCGCCCATTGCGGCCCGTCCGGCACCGCGGGGCCGCGGCGCACATGCTCGCCCAGCTTCGCGCCGCGCAGGCCGCGGCCGGGAGAGAGCAGCGAGAGCGCATCGAGCACATTGGTCTTGCCTGCACCGTTCGGCCCCACCAGCACCACCGGGCGCGGCGAAACCGCAATCTCCGCCGCCACGTAGGAGCGGAAATTGCGCAGCACCAGCCGGGTAACGGCGAGCCGGGATGCCCCCACGGCAAACGGCACGCCCAACGGGCGCGGATCGGAGGACAGGGACAAGGAGCTACACCCGCATCGGCATCAGGACGTAGAGCGCACGCTTGTCGTCCTTGTCTTCGATGACGGTCGGCGAGCCGGCATCCGAAAGCAGGAAATGGATTTCCTTGCCTTCGACCTGGCCCGTGATGTCGAGCAGATAGCGGGCGTTGAAGCCGATCTCGATGGCAGACGCAGTATAGGTGGCGCCCACTTCCTCCGTCGCCGTGCCGGATTCCGGATTGACGACGGACAGCGTCACCTTGTCCTCCGCAATATGGAGTTTCACCGCACGGGTCTTGTCAGCCGAGATGGTGGAGACGCGATCCACCGCATTCGAGAAATCACCGGAATCCAGCATCAGTGATTTGTCGTTCGCTGCCGGGATCACGCGCTGATAATCGGGGAAGGTGCCGTCGATCAGTTTCGAGGTCAGTTCGAGGCCGTTGAAGCCGAACTGGATCTTGGTGTCTGACAGCGAAACCTCAATCGCGCCTTCCGCATCGTCCAGCAGGCGGCGGAGTTCGCCCACCGTCTTGCGCGGAATGATCACGCCCGGAATATCCGCCGCCCCATCCGGCAGATCGAGTTCGTAACGGGCAAGGCGATGGCCATCGGTCGCCACCGCGCGCAGCACCGGCTGCTTGTCCTTGGTCGCATGCACGAAGATGCCGTTGAGATAGAAACGGGTCTCTTCCGTGGAGATCGCAAAACGGGTCTTGTCGATCAGCCGCTTCAGATCGTCCGCCGCGATGCGGAAACGATGGGGCAGGGCGCCCGCCGTCATCTGGGGAAAATCCTCCCGCGGCAGGCAGGCGAGTTCGAACCGCACGCTGCCGGCCGAAATGGCAAGGCGGCCGCCTTCGCTGGTCAGCAATTCGGCCTGTACCTGAGAGCCGTCCGGCATCTTGCGCACGATGTCGTACAGCATGTGCGCGGGCGCAGTGGCCGACCCGTTGCGCAGCACATCGGCCGGCAGGGATTCGATGATTTCGATATCCAGATCGGTCGCGGTGAGCTTGAGCTGACCCTTGGCCGCCTCAATCATCACATTGGACAGAATAGGAATGGTATTGCGGCGTTCGACGACACTTTGCGCATGGCTGAGCGCCTTCAGGAAGGCGCCGCGTTCGACGTTGATTTTCATTGCTCTCGCGCTTCGTTTCCGCTGGCTTCGGTCTCATGAAAAGCCCGGCCAAAGCCGGGCTGTAACCCATTGAATCACTTGAGCTTCCAATAGGGCGAGACTCAAGTACCGCACTATATCAGGCGGCGTCAGCGGTGAACAGGTTTTGTGGGGTTTTCCGCAGCCTTTCCAGCCCCTGAAAACGGGGCCGGAAAGGGCGGAAAATACCAAAAAGAGGCTAGTGATCGTTCCTGCGGGAGAGGACCTGTTTCAGGAAATCCACCTCCTGCCGGAAAACAGGATCGTCGTTGCAAAGTGCCTCCACCCGGCGGCAGGCGTGCAGCACCGTGGTGTGATCGCGGCCCCCGAAACGGCGGCCGATTTCCGGCAGCGAACGCGTGGTCAATTGCCGGGCAAGATACATCGCAACCTGGCGCGGCCGGGCCACCCGGCGGGCGCGCTGCGGCGAATGGAAATCGCGTACGTCGAGTTTGTAGAACTCCGCCGTCTTGCGTTGAATGTCGTCGATCGAGGTCTTGAGCGAGCCGACGCGCGCGCCGATGGCATCTTCCGCCATGTCGAGCGTCACGGGCTTCTTGGTCAGGTCGCTATAGGTCGCGATCTTGGTCAGGACACCAATCAGTTCGCGGGGCGAGGCATTGTCCATATCCGCGATCCGCTCCAGCACCTCCTGCGGCAGGCTGACACCGGGCCGCTGGCGGGTGAATTCGGCTGCACGCGATTCCAGAATACCGAGGCGGGTGCCGCGATCCGGCTTTTCCAGCGCCACCACAAGCCCGCCCGCGAGGCGGGAGCGGATATCGGCCCCCAACCCTTCCAGGGCGGCCGGCGGCCGGTCTGCCGCGATCACCACGCGGCGGCGCAGATCGGCCAGTGCGTTCACGGTGTAGAGAAATTCCGAACCCGTCGCGCTCGACCGGCAGATGTGTTGCAGATCGTCCAGGATCAGCACATCGGCGGTGCGTAGCTCTTCCTTGAAGGACAGCGTGTCCTTTCGATAGAGCGCGCTGAGGAAGTGGCGCATGAAATCTTCCGCCCGCAGGAACAGGGTGCGCCGCCCGCGCTTGCGGAATTCGAGCGCCGCTGCATTCAGCAGATGGGTTTTGCCGTAGCCGAAGCCGCCATGAATGTAGAGCAGGGCGAGATCGTCCTCGCTGCCTTCGGCAAAGGCGCGCGCGGCCCGGTGGCCGAATTCGTTCGCGGATCCGGTGATGAAACTGTCGAACGATTGCGCGGGATGCAGGATCCGGCTCCACAGCCCTTGCGGTTTGGCCGTATCGGCGGATGGAGTGGCGCCATAGCCCGCGAGCGCAACGGGTGGCGGAGGCGTGACCGGAACGGCGCGGGTGATGTTGCCGCCGATCGCGGGTTTCACCGCATTGAGCACGATGCTGATGGAGGCAGGCTCCGCCCCTTCGCTGCGCAGTGCGCGGTCGATGCGGGCGACATAATGGTTCGCCACCCAGTTGCGCACAAAAGGCTTCGAGGCACCGATGCAGAGTTCGTCACGCTCATGCGAGACGAGCGTCAAGGGCCCGATCCAGGCGTCAAATACCGCTTCACCAAGATCGCGCCGCAGCCGTTCACGGGCGGCTGTCCACGCCGCGCCCCAATCGGGGCGCGACGGCCTGCTCATACTTTGTGCCATTATCCCTAATCCGGTTTACCCGGCGCTTTTGGCCGGAGTGATTGTTATTGTTGTGCCCTGGACCCGCTCGCCTTCAGCGCGATCGAAATCTCTCCTGCTTCGGCATCCGCCCCTCCGTTTTTTATCCCTGGTTTTACTTATCCCTGGCGCCAGGGCAGACCTGACGCCTTCCAGCCATTGGTACCGCCGCGATGGCGCTGGCCGTCCAGATCGCCTTCGAAGCCGCCAGAAATGTTGTAGGCCCGCGTGTAGCCCGCCCGTGTCATGGCGATGGCAGCGGCGCGCGAACGGGCGCCGGAGCGGCAGAGAAACAGGACCGGCGCGTTCCTGTCCGCGCCCGCCTTCGCAATTTCCGCACCCGCCTCGGCCACGAAATCGGGATTGGCGGCCATGGTGGGAAAGCGCTGCCATTCCACACAATGGACCGCGCGGCTCAGAGAGGAGAGGTCGGGCAGGCCGACAAAGTTCCACTCCGCCACCGTGCGCACATCCACAATCTGGGCCGCCGGTTCCGCCTGGCAGAGGGCCCACGCATCCTGCGGCGTAAGATCGCCAGCGTAATCGGAAGGGGTATTGGCATCGCTCATGGCACTGAATCCGGCAAAGCTCTACCGTGCGCGGCAATCGCCACGTCACTGCATTGCGAAAATTTGAAAGAAACGAGATTTAATACTTGGCGATTATTTGCCTGGACCGGCCATGTGCCGTAGATGACTGAATCTTCTTATTATTTTCTCTTGTCATTGTTTTGTCCGTTCAACCGCCGCGCAAAAAGAAGATACGCTTAAGGGGCGCGTGGCTGCAAGGGAACAAAGAGCGAATCAGTGCTGATTCGACAGCAGGCCGCACTTCGATGCCGGCGCTAAGCGTATGTACCGTATACGGAAAATCCTGTGTGGCGGCGAGTCGTGACGAATCAGCGACTTAAAGGTTCGATGCGCGATGTTGCGCTGCCGAAATGTGAAAGAAATACGTCAGTCAGTCTACGGACAATAAAAAGCGGGCCCGAAGCCAATCCGGACCCGCCAGCATTTCAGACGTTCAAGAATTCGTAGGCCGATCAAGCCCCGAGCTTGGCCACACGCTTCGACAGCCGGGAGACCTTCCGGGCGCCGGTATTCTTGTGGATAACTCCCTTGGAGACGCCGCGCATGATTTCGGGCTCTGCCGCCTTCAGCGCCGCCTTGGCCGCCGCCTGATCGCCCTTGGCAATCGCTTCTTCCACCTGGCGGGTGAAGGTGCGGATACGGCTCTTGCGGGCCTGGTTGACCGTGGTGCGTTTGGCCGCGGTGCGGACCCGCTTTTTGGCCGAAGCAATATTGGGCATGGGACGTCCTTCGTCATTCCGGAAGGCGCGGCGTATACCGCGCGGCAGCCGGGGGGTCAATTGGGCAGGTGTTAGCGGTCCTTGAAGGCGGGTTTGCGCTTCTCGCTGAAGGCGGCCATGCCTTCCTTCTGGTCCTCGGTCGCGAACATCGAATGGAACACCCGGCGTTCGTAGCGCACCCCCTCGCTCAAGGTGGTTTCATAGGCCCGGTTCAGGGTCTCCTTGGTCATCATCACGATGGGCAGGGATTTCCCGGCGATGGTGCGGGCGGCCTTCATCGCTTCGGCCATCAGATCCGCAGCCGGGACCACGCGGGAGACGAGGCCGGCGCGTTCCGCCTCCGCTGCGTCCATGTTGCGGCCGGTCAGGCACATTTCCATCGCCTTGGACTTGCCCACGAAACGGGTCAGCCGCTGGGTGCCGCCGATGCCCGGCATCACGCCAAGATTGATCTCCGGCTGGCCGAATTTCGCGGTATCGGCGGCGATGATGAAGTCGCACAACATGGCAAGCTCGCACCCGCCGCCCAGCGCCCAGCCTGCCACGGCCGCAATGATGGGCTTGCGGATGGCCACGATCCGGTCATTCGCCGCGGCGAAGAAATTCGCCTTGTACATATCCATATAGGACTGGCCCGACATCTCCTTGATATCGGCGCCGGCGGCGAAGGCGCGGTCGGACCCGGTGAGCACGATGGCACGCACCGCATCATCCTGGTCCCACCCCTCCAGCGCCGTGACCAGTTCCTGCAGCAATTCGCTGTTCAGCGCGTTGAGCGCCTTGGGCCGGTTGAGTGTGATCACACCGACGCCGCCATCGACCGTGGCAAGGATGTTGTTGTAGGTCATCTCTCAAACTCCATGGGCTGGCCCATCCGTGGCGCGGACGGGGGTGGAATGCAAGCCATCTGCCATCGGACGCAATCGCGAAGGAACGCCGATCATGTCAACGGTTGAACGGGTTGCGGCCTGCGCCTGTGGCAAGGTACGGCTCAGCGCGCGTGGAACGCCGATCGTCAATGGTGCCTGCCATTGCAGCGATTGCCAGGCGGGCGCCTGCCTGATGGAAGGGGCAGGCGCGCGGCCCGGCTTCTGTGATGCATGGGGCGGCACGGCCTATCTCTCCTATCGCGACGACCGGCTGGACTGGCTCGAGGGCAGGGAGATGGTGCGCGGCTTCAAGCTGAAACCAGATGCACCGACCACGCGATACATGACGACGTGTTGCAACACGGTGATCTTTCTCAAGTATGGGCCGGGGTGGTGGACATCGGTTTACCGGGGTCGTTTCGGCGATGCGGCGCCGCCGCTCGAGATGCGCAACAAGACGGCTTATGCGCTCAGCCCCGAGACGTTGCCGCGCGATGCGCCGGCCTTTCGCAATTTTCCCATGCGGATGGTGTGGCGCCTTTTGAGCGCGCGCGTGGCGATGTGGCTGCATATCTAAAGTAAGGCTCTGTTGTTCGCCCGCTGTATTGCCTGCGCACGGTGGCACGCGCACGGCAACGGCCGCGCGGCGCGCGAGCGAGGACGTCGGGCACAATTCTGGAGATGATGCGGATATGGGGATGGAGCGTGACGCTGCCAAGGGGCGGCGAGCGCGTTGGCTGTGGATAACCGCCCGAACAGTTCAGGCGGAATTCTTCAATTCTTTGGTCGATTCAAATTAGCTGAAAACTGGGATGCGCAAAAAATCGCCATCGGCCTTAAGTTCATCCCATCCACAGCATTACGCAACGGTTCCGTTGACGGAAATGCGCGAATCACTTCGATTGGTCGGATGACTACCAAGAGATGAAGGGCGGTGTCGTTACCACCGCCCCTCTTGGTTCCCCCAGCGGAGCGCCGCCGGGAAAGCCCACTTGCAAGTCGGACAAAATCCGACTCCGTGTACTTAAGTCAAGCGGCGCTCCATTTTGCATGCAGGAGGTCGCCATGGCGTATTACAAATACGCAAATTTTTTATCTCAGCAGCAAGGTACCGAGTTCGACGTGATCCACCCGCCAGCAACCGCAACGCCCTTCTCCGGCATTTACCGATGTACCGGTTGCGGGCTGAGTGTCACATCAGTTTACGAGCATCACTTACCGCCGCAGAACCATCACCAGCATGCGAACTACCTAGTTCCGATTCGGTGGCAACTGACGGTGAAGTCCCACTACCGGCAATAGCTTAGCGCGTTGCTAAGACCAGAGTGGGCTCTAATACAGAATAATCCCCATAGGATGGGCGCAAGCCATCCTATGGGGTCGTAATCGACGATAGCTTTCGCACTGCTAGTTGGGACTGCATGAATTCCGCCACCACGCTTGGGTTGGAATCTATGTCAAGTGCCACTGTTTCGATTCCCCTCTGTTTGTCTTAATTTGGATAGCGCTCTACGGCGGCGACCGCGATGGCTGTGGATAAGTTTAGTCCCCGAACGGGCGGGCGCGCAGGCGTTTGCGGTTTGATTGCACCTTCTTGCCTTCCAGCCGCCGTTCCTTGCTCGCCTTTGTCGGTCTGGTCGGTTTGCGCGTCTTCGGTGCAATCGAGGCCCTGCTGATCAGGTCGAACAGACGCGCACGTGCATCGTCGCGGTTCTTCTGCTGATCGCGAAAGCGGCGCGCGGTGATGAGAATGGCGCCGTCACGCGTCAGCTTTGCCCCGGCGAGGATGCGCAAACGCGCATGCACATCGGCGGGCAGATTTGCGCGTGCCGCCTCGAAGCGGAGCTGCACCGCGCTCGCCACCTTGTTCACATTCTGGCCGCCCGGCCCGGAGGAGGCGATGAAGCTCTCCGACAGCAGGCTGTCGTCAATCGCAATGCGGGCCGTGACCGGAATCTTTGTCATGTTTTTCTTCTAGCACACTTGACAGGCAACCAAATGGTTGCATATTAGAGTTATGAGCATGGATGCGGTTTTCCGGGCGCTGGCAGACAGGAACCGGCGCCGGTTGCTGGACCGGCTGCACGCCCGGAACGGGCAGACCTTGAACGCGCTTTGTGACGAGATGGGCATGACACGGCAGGCCGTCGCCAAACATCTGGGCATTCTGGAAGCGGCAAACCTGATCGCCGTGCAATGGCGGGGCCGCGAGAAGCTCCATTTCATCAATCCCGTTCCGATCAACGAGATCGCCGAACGCTGGATCGGCAAGTTCGAGCGTGGCCGGCTTCAGGCGCTGACCGATCTGAAAAAACAGTTGGAGGAGAAATGATGAATTTTGGTGCCGCTTCATACCCGTCATGGCCCGGCCATGACGGTTGGGGAGTATCTGGCTATGACGGATGGAGGGAAGGATGAGCAGCGATCTCACCACCGAGGATACGATTTATGTCACCTATATCGCCGTGGCGCCGGAGCAGGTGTGGCGGGCACTGACCGAAAGCCAGTTCACCGCGCGCTATTTCTTCGGCCGTTCGGTCGAAAGCGATTGGAAGCAGGGTTCCAAATGGCTCTTGCGTATGCCCGACGGGCGCGAAGACATTGTCGGCGTGGTGCGCGAATGCGATCCGCCGCGCAGGCTGGTTCTGACCTGGAACATTGCCTGGGCACCAGGGCAATTTCCCGAATGCGTCGTCACCTATGACATCGAACAGGCGTTCGATGGCGTTGTGCGCCTGACCATGACGGAGGCGCACCCGACACCGATTGCAAAGGGGCTGCTGGAGGGCGGGCGCAAGGGCTGGCCGATGATCCTGTCGGGACTGAAATCGCTGCTTGAAACGGGCAACGCGCTCAATGTGCCGACGCCCATGCCACCAAAGGAGTTGCAGCCATGAGCACATCGCAATTCATCTATGTGACCTACATCCGCACCACGCCGCAAAAGCTGTGGGACGCACTGACCAATCCTGAATTCCAGAAGCAATACTGGTTTGGCATGCACCAGGAATCCGAATGGAAGGCCGGGTCGCCATGGAAGTTGCTGTTTTCCGACGGCCGCGTTGCGGATGCGGGCGAAGTTTTGGAGAGCGATCCACCACGGCGCCTCGTGCTTAGCTGGCAAAACCAGTTCAAGCCTGAATTGACAGCGGAAGGACATGCCCGCTGTGTTTACGATATCGAGGCGGACGGCGATGTCGTCAGGTTGACGATCACCCATTCCATAGACCGCGAAGGCGCAAAACTGATCGAAGCGGTATCCGGCGGCTGGCCGCGCATCCTGTCGAGCCTCAAGAGTCTGCTTGAAACCGGCACGCCGATACCGTCGAGCCACCAAGGGGCGGGGGCGTGAGATGAGCAAGGCAGAAACACAGTTTGTTTATGTCACCTATATCGTCGCGACACGGGACGCGGTGTGGCAGGCGCTGACCGATCCGGAAGTCACGAAGCGTTACTGGATTCACGCCAATATCTCGGACTGGAAGCCCGGTTCGGTGTGGGAGCATCAGCGTATCGATGGATCGGGAGTGGCCGATGTCGTCGGGCACGTGATCGAAAACGTGCCGGAAGAACGGCTGGTGTTTAGCTGGGCGGCGCCGGGCGAACAGTCCGATCCGGCGAAAGTGTCCCGCGTGCGGTTCGACCTTGCAGAGCATAAACCCGGCGTGGTGCGCCTGACGGTCACGCATTACGACCTTGAGCCCGGCTCCGGCATGGAACGCGGCATCAGCGAGGGTTGGCCGCAGGTGCTTTCCAATCTGAAAACGCTGCTCGAAACCGGTACGGCCGCAACGCTGTGGTAGCGCAAGGAGTGTGAGATCAACCTTGCGGCGCAGATCCGGGCCGAAGATAGCCGAGCATATGCGCCACGTAATCGGCTTTTCCCAGTTCTATGTTCCGGCTGCGCAAAATCGCATAGGCGGTCGTCAGGTGGAAATAGAACTGGGGCAGCGCCCAGTCGCGTGCGTATTGCGCACCTGTCATGTCGAATATGATGCCGTTCGGAAGCGCGAGCGTCACGGTCCGTTGCGCGCCGGCATCAAGGGCGTTTGCAGGAAGTTCGCGTAAGGCCGACAGGGTTTCGGCGATGCGGGCTTGCGCATCGGCGATCGAGCCCGGCTGTTCACCGGCATTGCTGGCTTCACGGGACAGTTGCTCCAGCGCTTCCGGTAGAGGTTCGCCGCGGAGCCTGAACGACGCTTCCCGCGCCTGCAGGCAGGCAAAGCGGATTTGCGTCGACAAAGGGAACATATCGGGTGCGAGCCGCGCTGATAGCAGCGCCTCTGCTTCCGCTTTCGGCAATTGTTTGTGCGCCTTGTCGAGCCAGCCCGATAGTGCCCGCAACATCTGCGTGTATGTCGGCACAAGAAGGTCTGTTAGGGTCATGAATACTCCTGAAGCATTCAAGTTATCGAAGGAAAACTGCCCCGATCTTATCTGTCGCCGTCAGCGGTGCAATGGTTCCCGCACCGGCGCACCCCAGGGAGTATGAGATGGCGAAAACCGTGCGAACTTTTCTGATGTTCACCGGCCGTTGTGAGGAGGCGATCACCCTCTACACAGCGCTGATCCCCAATTCCGAAATCGTGACGCTCACGCGCTGGGGTGCGGGCGGAGAGGGCAAAGAGGGCAGCGTGCAACAGGTTCTGTTCACGCTGAACGGCGTCGAATATGCCGCTTTCGACAGCCCGCCGGTGCACGCATTCGATTTCACACCATCGATGTCACTGTTCGTCGATTGCGAAAGCGAAGCGGAACTCGACCGCATTTTCGCCGCGCTATCGGATGGCGGACAAATCCTGATGCCGCTGGGCGACTATGGCTTCAGCAAGAAATTCGGCTGGACCAATGATCGCTTCGGCGTGTCATGGCAGATCAATTATGGCGGTGTGAGCTATCTCTGACATTTCGGGCAATAGAAGCTGGAGCGGCCGGCCTGCACGATGCGCTTGATCGGGGTTTTGCAGCGTGGGCAGGGCGTGCCTTCGCGGTCATAGACCCGGAAGCGATGCTGGAAATAGCCGAGTTCGCCATTGACCTGTTTATGATCGCGCAGTGAGGAGCCGCCGGCCTTGATCGCATCTTCCAGAACCGCCTTGATGGCGCGGGCAAGAGGGGTGATCGCTTTCGCGCTGACCGAACCGGCCAGTTTTTTCGGTGAGATACCGGCCCGGTAGAGCGCTTCGCAGACATAGATGTTGCCGAGGCCCGCAATCAGCCGCTGATCGAGCAGGGCGGATTTGATCGGCGTGCGTTTGCCCGCCAGCGCTTTTTTCAGAAAGGCGGCATCGAAGGCGGGCGACAACGGCTCCGGCCCGAGGCCCTTGAACAGGGGATCGCTGTCGAGACCATCATGCGGCAGCAACGTCATCAGCCCGAAGCGGCGATGGTCGGTGAAGATGATGCGGGCGGGGGCATCGGTCTCCATCACCACATGATCGTGTTTGCCGGGGGCGCCGTCTGCGTCGGCCGACACGCTCATCCGCCCGCTCATGCCCAGGTGGATGACGAGGTCCTCCCCGTTGTCCAGTTCGGCCAGGATATATTTGGCCCGGCGGGCGAGGCGCAGGACCCGGCGGCCGGTCAGCCGGGTGGCGAAATCTTTTGGAAAAGGGCGGCGCAAATCGCCGCGGCGGGTGATGACCTTGGTAAACCGGTGGCCTTCCATGGCAGGAAGGAGACCCTGCCGGACGGTTTCGACCTCAGGCAATTCGGGCATTCTTATCCTCTGTGGTGTAGTGTCAGAGCAATGAGCGACGCAGAACAGTCTAGCGCCTCCTTCGGCTTTCGCGATGTGCCGGAAGGAGAAAAGAAGGGTCTGGTGGGCGGGGTCTTCACCTCGGTCGCGAACCGCTATGACCTGATGAACGATCTGATGAGCGCGGGTGTCCACCGGCTGTGGAAGGATGCCTTTGTCGATTGGCTGAACCCGCAGCCGGGCATGCGCGTGCTGGATGTGGCGGGCGGGACCGGCGACATTGCGGTGCGGATCGCGAAGCGGGCGCGGATGCGCGGCGGCGATGCCGAAATCGTGATCTGCGACATCAATCCGGCCATGCTGGAAGCGGGGCTGAAGCGCGCCGATGTGCTGGAAGCGGGCAATATCCGCTGGGTCTGCGGCGATGGCGAGAGCGTTCCCATCCCCGATGCCAGCATGGATGCCTTCACCATCGCTTTCGGCATCCGCAACGTCACCCATATCGACCGCGTATTGACCGAGGCGCGGCGCGTGCTGCGGCCGGGCGGGCGGTTTCTGTGTCTGGAATTTTCTAAGGTGGAAGCGCCGATCCTCGACAGCATCTATGACCGCTATTCGTTTTCGGTGTTGCCGCGGCTGGGTGAGTTCGTGGCCGGCGATGGCGAGGCCTATCGCTATCTGGTCGAAAGCATCCGCCGGTTTCCGCCGCAGGCGAAATTCGCGAAAATGATCGCCGATGCCGGGCTTTCACAGGTGAAGGTGCGCAATTTGAGCGGCGGCATCGCGGCCATGCATTCGGCCTGGCGGATTTGATGGGGGTGTTCGGCGATTTGCGGCGGCTGTGGCGCGGGGTCCGGACCCTTGCGCGGCATGATGCGCTGATCCCGCGCGAATATGCCGAACGCTTGCCGCCCTCCTTTCGCATGGCGCGCACGCTGACCGGCAGCCGCAAGGCGAAAGATGCGGACTCGACGCCGGGCAAGCGGCTGGCGCTCGCGCTGGAAAGCCTTGGGCCGGCTTACATCAAGCTGGGGCAGGTGCTGGCCACGCGGCCCGATATTGTTGGCGGCGATGTGGCGGGTTCGCTGGTGTCGCTGCAGGATCGCTTGCCGCCGTTCCCGACCGATGTGGCGCGGAAGGTGGTGACCGAGGCGCTGGGCATGCCGCTGGAGAATTTGTTCTCCAGTTTTTCGGAACCGGTTGCTGCCGCCTCCATCGCGCAGGTGCATCTGGCCCAGACCACTGAAGACCCGCCCCAGCGCGTGGCGGTGAAGGTGTTGCGCCCAGAGGTGCGTGATGAGTTCGCCCGTGATCTGCGCGCCTTTGCGCTGGCCGCGCGGATCGCCGAACGGTTTTCGCGTGAGGCGCGGCGGCTGCGCCTGAAGGCGGTGGTGGAGACACTGGCGCGGTCGGTGGCGCTGGAGCTTGACCTGCGCATGGAGGCGGCGGCGGCATCGGAGCTTGCGGAGCGTACTCGTGCCGATCCCGATTTCCGCATTCCGGCAGTGGATTGGAAACGCACACAGGACAGCGTGCTGACGACGGAATGGGTGGATGGCACGCCGATCCGCGATCGCGCGGCCCTGATCGCGGCTGGTTTCGACCCGGCGGAGATCGCGCGCATCGTGATCCGCAGTTTTCTGACACAAGCGCTGCGCGATGGATTTTTCCATGCCGACATGCATCCGGGAAATCTGTTCGTCGATGCTGACGGGCGGGTGGTGGCGGTGGATTTCGGTATCATGGGCCGCCTCGACCCCGATATGCGCCGCTTCATGGCCGAAACACTGGCCGGATTTCTGGCGCGCGATTACCGCCGGGTGGCCGATGTGCATTACGAATACGGCTTCGTGCCCGCGTACCATCCGGTGGACACGTTTGCACAGGCGCTTCGCGCGGTGGGGGAGCCGGTGTTCGGCCGGCGCGCGCGCGATGTTTCGATGGGGCGCCTGCTGCAGCAATTGTTCGATACCACGCGCCGCTTCGATATGCGGGCCCAGCCGCAACTGATCCTGTTGCAGAAAACCATGATGGTGGTGGAGGGCGTGGCGCGCGGCCTGGACCCCGATTTCGATATCTGGGACGCCTCCCGTCCCGTGATCGAGGACTGGATGATCGGGCATGTGGGGCCGGAAGCACGCCTGCGCGATGCGGCGGAAGGTATGACTGCGCTTGGAAAGCTGGCGCAAAGCCTGCCGCAACTGCTGCGCAACGCGGAAAATGTTTCGCAGATGCTGGCCGAAGGCGGTATCCGCATTCACCCCGATAGCGCGCGCGCCATTGCACTGGCGCAGGCCGCACGCACGCGCCATGTGCGGGTAGCGGTGTGGATCATGGTGGCGGCGCTGGGGGCGATTGCGGCGTCGCTGTTTTGAAGATTGTTTTCGTTACTAGGGATGGATCGATAATCTGTCATGGCCCGCGAATGCGGGCCATCCAGTTGCAATCTGGAATGATCCTCCCGGAGGAAGCGCAGACAATCCTGCAAACAGAAACGTGATGTCACCTGGATGGCCCGCATTCGCGGGCCATGACAATCTGGGTATGAATGGAAAGTCTCAGACGATCTTGACGAGGCCGCCGTCGCAGGTTTGTGCGCCCTGATTGCCGAGCACATAAACCTTCAGCCGCATGGTGCGGTTGACGAGGCTTTGCATCTTCGGAACACGGAAGCGGATGGAACCATGCATCCGTTCTTCATCGGTCGGGATGACGGCTTCGAACCCGGCTGCGGGCTCACCCGCTTCGGGTGCGAAGCGCAGCACCACACGCACATCATTGCCCATCTTGCTGGAATCGAGTGCAGCACAAGCAACTGCGATGTGATCGCCCGGAATCACCGCCGGGATCGTGCCCATGCTGGTATCCACGGAATAGGGCGGCGCGATCGCCGGTATATCCGCATTCGATGCAAGCGCGGGCGCGGCCAGGCCGGGCATGAAACCCGCCATGGTCAAACCTGTGATTGCCGCCGCGATTTTACGCATCGAACCAGCCTCGGTACGTTCCTCCTGCTGCTTGGAAGTCTACTCCCAAAGGGACGGTTTCCCAAGATATTCCCGTTGCGTTCTCCCCCGTTTTCAGTACCGGCGGGAGAGAACGTAGAACCGGGTCGTCATGGTTACGGCGGCCACAAACAGGCCGAACGCCAGCCCGATCCAGATGCCGAATCCGTTCATTTTCATGCCGAAGGCCAGCCACAGGCAGACCGGGAAACCGCCCAACCAATAGCTGAAGCCCGCGATCCACATCGGTGCACGCGCATCCTTCAACCCGCGCAAGGAGAGGGCGCCGACCACCTGCAACCCGTCGAAAACCTGGAACGCGGCGGCCACATGCAGGAACACGATGGCCAGCGCGATCACGTCCTGGTTGTGGGCCGTATCGGCGAAATAGAGATTGGCGATGGCAGACGGAAACAATGACAGCAGAATTCCCGTCGCCGTCATGAAGGATGCCGCCATGATCATGGCGGAATAACCGGCCCGCCGCACCGCATCGCCATCGCGCGCACCCGCCGCGAGACCGACGCGCACGGTGGCCGCCATGCCGATGCCAAGCGGCACCATGAAGGTGATCGAGGGGACGTTCATCGCGATCTGGTGGGCCGCGACGGCGGCGGTGCCGAAGGTGCCCATGATCAGGGTTGCGGCGTTGAACAGCATCGCCTCGAAAATCATGGTCAGCCCGATCGGCATGCCGAGGCGGAAAACCTCCCGCAGATGATCCCAATGGGCGCGATGGAAACGGCGGAAGACGCGATATTTGCGCAGTTCCGGGATTAGCCAGACCGCCAGCACCATGGCCAGGAAACTGAAGGTATAGGACGACGCGCTGGCAATGCCGGCCCCGCGCAGTTCCAGCCGGGGAAAGCCGAAATGCCCGAAGATTAGCGCGTAATCGAGGGACGCGTTGAAGAAGATCGCGACCACCATCACCCACAGCGAGGCATTGGGCCGCGACAGCGCGGTCGAGTAATTGCGCAGCACCTGATAGCCGAGCGAGAAGGGCAGGCCGATGCACAGGTAGTGGACGAAAATGCCCGCACCATGGGCAAGTTCAGGCTCCTGACCCAGCAGCAACAGCACCTGTTCGGTGAACAGCAGGAACATCAGCAGCGGCAGGGAGACCATCAGCACAGACCAGAAGCCCATGCGCACCACTGCACGTACGCCGGCCCGGTCGCGCGGATGGGCGCCCAGAATCTGTGCGATCATCGGCGCCACCGCGGCCACCGGCCCGCAGCCGATCAGCCAGGTGAAGAAGAAGACCGTATTGCCGAGTGCCGCGGAGGCAAGCGCCGTTTTGCCCAGGCGGCCGAGCATGATGACGTCGGTCGTCATGATCGCCATTTGGGCGAGCTGGGTCAGCACCAAGGGGGCGGCGAGCTTCAGAAGCTCCCGCGATTCGGCAACCCATGCCTCCAGCCCCTGGCCCGAAATACGCGGGCCGGCCTTGGCGAGATCGAGTTCTGCAACGTCCGTCATGACACGGGCTTTTCTTTTGTTGCCCGGGCCGGAAGCGGCGCATGGAAGAGGCGCGAGATACAAAAAAACCCTCCGAAGCGCATTCCGGCTCGGGAGGGGGATGAATTCCAGAACGGGCGGGAAACCTAGGCCGCGTTCACCTCACGAACCAACGCACCGGCGAAACCGCCGCCCAAAGGGACGGCCGATCCGCAATCGCGCATGATAGCGATGCTGTCGTTCATGCTTGCCGGTTCTCCTGGTCCGTGCGGGAGATTCCCGCAACGCTGGCGTGGGTACGCCCGGAAACGGGGCAAGTCAACTCGTCGCAGGTGCGGGGCTGCTATTCGGCCAGCGCGTGTGATGCGGCTGCATCGCAGGCCATGCGACCGCAACCGTATTGCAGTGCAAGAGGAAGGGCCGCCGCCCTTCGCGCTGTCTTGCCGCCGGACGGTTCGCTTTACCCCAGCCGATCCAAGGTCTTAGAGTCCGTTCTAATAACTATGCAATGAGGAACGGACCATGGACTTTACAATTCCAAAGCACATCACAGAACTTCTGGAGAAGATCGACGCCTTCATCGAGCGGGAGATCAAGCCGCTTCAGGCCCAGGACGATAACGAGCGCTATTTCGATCACCGCCGCGAGTGGGCGCGCACCGATTTCGAGAATGGCGGCCTGCCGCGCCCGGAATGGGAGGCCCTGTTGGGTGAAATGCGCCGCCGCGCCGACAAGGCCGGATTCCTGCGCCTTGCCCTGCCGGAGGAATATGGCGGCAAGAACATCGGCAATCTGGCGATGGCGATCATCCGCGAACATCTGGCGACCAAGGGGCTTGGCCTGCACAACGATCTGCAGAACGAAACGTCGGTCGTGGGCAATTTCCCGCAGATCCTGATGTTCCGCGATTTCGGAACCGAGGAGCAGAAGGAGACCTTCCTGAAAGGCTCGCTGGAGGGCAAGACGCGCTGTGCCTTCGGCCTGACCGAACCCAATCACGGTTCGGACGCGACCTGGATGGAAACGCGTGCGGTGAAAGACGGCAATGGCTGGCGCATCAACGGTGCGAAGATGTGGAACACGGGCGTGCACACCGCAACGCACGATCTTGTGTTCGCCCGCACCTCCGGCAATGACGGCGATGCGCGGGGGCTGACCTGTTTCATCACACCGATGAATGCGGAAGGCGTGAAGATCGAGAAATATTACTGGACCTTCAACATGCCGACCGACCACGCCCATGTCAGCTTCACCAATGTCTGGGTGCCGGACAGCGCGGTGTTCGGCCCGCCGGACAATGGTCTGGTGCTGGCACGCCACTTCGTACACGAAAACCGCATCCGCCAGGCGGCAAGCGGCGTTGGCGCGGCGCAGTACTGCATCAACGAAAGCGTCGATTACGCCAATTTCCGCAAACCCTTCGGCAAGCCGCTGTCGCGCAATCAGGCGATCCAGTGGCCGCTGATCGAATTGCAGACGGAAGCCGAGATGGTGCGTTGGCTGATCTATCGTACCGCGTGGGAAATGGACCGTATGACGGGGCCGGAGATTCAGCTCTATCTCTCCGACAAGGTGTCGATGTGCAATTACCGGGGCAATCGTCTTGTCTGTCAGGCTGCGGATCAGGCGATGCAGACCCATGGCGGCATGGGCTATTCCCGCCACAAGCAGTTCGAGCACATTTATCGCCACCATCGCCGCTATCGCATCACCGAAGGTTCGGAAGAAATCCAGATGCGCAATGTGGGCGGCCACATGTTCGGCTTCATCGGCAAGAACCGGCCGCGTGAAGGATCGCGCGCGTAACCTGCGAGGGGGGACGCCCCACCGGGAAAACACTGCGGCCTGTGCGGATAAATCCGTGCAGGCCGTTTGTTTGAAGGGTGGGCGTTGTTGAAATGGCAGGCGGCGTGCTTAGCTATGACTCTGCAGCCGATCTTTTCCGGGCACGATGAAACCACGCAACATTGCCCATCGCGGGGGTGCCGGTCTCTGGCCGGAAAATACGCTGGCCGCATTTCGCCATGCGGCGGCGCTGGGCGCCGATGGCGCCGAACTGGACGTGCAATTGAGCAAGGATGGCGAGGTGATCGTGTTTCACGATTACCGTCTGAAGCCGGAAATCTGCCGCGGGCCCGATGGGCGCTGGCTGGAAAAGCCGACGCCGCGGATCAAGGATCTGACCTTTGCAGAATTGCAGACCTTCGACATTGGCCGCGCCGATCCCGAAAGCGCCTATGCCCGCGATCGCGCCGATGTGGCCGCGGTGGATGGCGAGCGCATTCCGCGCCTTGCCGATGTGATCGCGATTGCCAAGGGCGCGGCAAAACCGTTTCATCTGTTTGTCGAACTGAAAACCTCATTCGCGGATCGCGGTGTTTCGGCCCAGCCCGATGTGCTGGCGGAAAAGGTGATCGCGGTTCTGCGGCAGGAAGATTTCATCGCGAACACAGTGCTGGTTGGGTTTGACTGGCCCGGTTTGCTGCATGCGAAAAAGCTGGCGCCGGAAATCGCGTGCTGGTTCACCACACTGGACCAAAGCTGGTTTTCCGATGGCCCGCCGCGGCCGCAAAGCGGGCCGCCATCGCCGCCCGCGCTGGAAGCCTTGCGTTATTGGGCGCGGGAAGGGATTTCGCCATGGGCGGGCGGTTTCGATGCGGTCAAATATGGTGGCTCGATTTTGAAAGCGATTGCGGCGGCTGGCGGTGCGGGCTGGTTTCCTACCTGGGAAGATTTGACGGCGCCGATGGTGGCGGATGCGCGCGCGCTGGGTCTGAAGCTCGGTGCGTGGACGGTGGATGACGCCGAGACGATGCGCGATCTGATCGCGCTTGGCATCGATGCGATCTGCACCGACCGGCCCGATATTCTGAAATCCAACCTCGAACCATGAAGGCGCGTGGGCATGCCCAGATTGTTTGAACCATTCGGATTGAAAGACATCACGCTCAAGAACCGCATCGCGGTCTCGCCGATGTGTCAGTATTCGGCGGAAGACGGTTTCATCAATGACTGGCATCTGGTGCATCTGGGTGCGCATGCAATTGGCGGGGCCGGTCTGGTGATCGCGGAAGCAACCGCCGTTGCACCGGAGGGGCGCATCACGCCGGGCTGCGCCGGCATCTGGTCCGATGACCGGGCGGCGCGCTTTGCGCCGGTGGTCTCGTTCCTGAAAACGCATGGTGCGGTGCCGGGAATCCAGATTGCGCATGCGGGCCGCAAGGCAGCCGCCAACCGGCCGTGGGAAGGCGACGATCACATGAAGCCGGATGACCCGCGCACCTGGCAGCCGATCGGGCCTTCGGCCAATGCGTTCGGGGCCAATCTGCCGCGCGTGCCGCAGGCGATGACCAGGGACGATATTGCGCGGGTGCGCGGTGATTTTGTGGCTGCCGCGAAACGGGCGCGCGATGTGGGTTTTGAATGGCTGGAAGTGCATTTCGCCCATGGCTATCTGGGGCAGAGTTTTTTCTCGCCGCTGGCCAACAAACGCACCGATGAATATGGTGGCAGTTTCGAGAACCGCGCGCGCTTTCTGCTGGAGACATTTTCCGCCGTGCGCGAAGTGTGGCCGCAGAACCTGCCGCTGACCGTGCGCCTTGGCATCAGCGATTTTCAGGAGGGCAGCCAGCCGATTGAGGAATCGATCGAACTGGTGCGGCGGTTCAAGGCGCTGGGCCTCGACCTGATCGATGTCAGTGTCGGGTTCAACACGCCCGATGTTTCCGGCGTGCCATGGGGACCGGGCTTCATGGCCCCGTTTGCGGAGCGCGTGCGGCGCGAAGCGGAGATTCCGGCCGCCGTCAGCTGGTTCATCACCGAGGCGGCGCAAGCCGAAGCCATTCTGCGCGATGGGCAGGCGGATCTGATTTTTCTGGGGCAGATCATGCTGGACGATCCGCACTGGCCTTATCATGCGGCAAAGGCACTGGGCGTTCCGAACGCGAAATGGACCTTGCCCGCACCCTATGCGCACTGGATCAGAACGTAAGGGCGGTCAGAACAGGCTGGCCTGCCGGGGTGGCGGCGGTTCGCGCTTCGGTTTTTCGGGCTGCATCTCCCAGTCGCTTTCGACGGGGAGAAGGATGGCTTTCAACTCGTCCACACGCGCAGGCGTTTCGCCCAGCCATGTTGCCCAATCCTCCGGCGGTACCACGGCTGGCATGCGGTCGGTGATGGTGCCGATCAGGCGATTGGCCGGCGCCGTCACCATGGCAAAGCTGTCGAGACCGGGGGCGGGGGCGCCCGCCCAATGTTCCCATATCACGGCGATGGCGAGCGGTTTGCCGTCGCGCGGGGTGATGACGTGCTGCTCGGTCTTGCGGGGTGTGATTTCCCTGCCTTCGTTGAAGGTGTGAACGACGACAAGACCGCGCCGGTTGAAGAAGGCGTCGCGGAAGGTCGGCTTCTCGTCCAGTGTTTCGGCGCGGGCGTGGATGAATTTGGTGCCCACCATCGGATCATGCGCATGCGAAGGCACAAAGCCCCAGCGCATGCGCTGGGTTTTGCGTTCGCCATCGCTGTAACAGATGACGGTGGCAAACCGCATCGGCGTAACGGTTTCGGGAGGGCCGCTGGTGGACCGGATCAATTCATCCGGATCCACCAACCTGTCCCATGACAGCATCTGGGTGAATTTTCCGCACATGGCGGGCGGTTCAGAGCCCTTCGAACAAGGCAGTGGAGAGATAGCGTTCGGCGAAGGAGGGGATGATCGCGACGATCATTTTCCCCGCCATTTCCGGACGCGCGCCGACTTCCAGCGCCGCCGCAATCGCCGCGCCGGAGGAAATGCCGACGGGAATACCCTCGGTACGGGCCACCTGACGCGCGGTTTCAAACGCGGTCTCGTTCGAGATGGTGACCACCTCGTCGATCACGTCGCGGTTCAGCACCGGCGGCACGAAGCCCGCGCCAAGGCCCTGAATCTTGTGCGGGCCGGGAGGGCCGCCGGAAAGAACGGCCGAATCCTCAGGCTCCAGCGCGATGATGCGCACGGACGGTTTGCGCGGCTTCAACACTTCGCCGACACCGGTGATGGTGCCGCCGGTCCCGACGCCGGAGATCACCACATCCACCTTGCCCTCGGTATCGTTCCAGATTTCCTCGGCCGTGGTGGTGCGATGAATGGCCGGGTTGGCCGGGTTTTCAAACTGCTGCGGCATCACCGCGCCGGGCGTGCTGGCGATGATTTCGTGCGCCTTGGCGATGGCGCCCTTCATACCCTTCGGTGCTTCGGTCAGCACCAGTTCGGCACCCAGAAGGGCCAGCATCTTGCGCCGTTCGATCGACATCGAATCCGGCACCACGAGGA
>JAFKEW010000054.1 GCA_017308375.1 Alphaproteobacteria bacterium | reverse complement strand
GCGGGTTCGTGCGCATCGCGGCCCTGCGTCTTTACCATGGCGAGTGCAACGCGCTGCGCCGCTTTCTCCAGTTCCGGCAGATGGGCTGTATCAGGCGCGAGCTTCTGCACTTCGCGTATCCATTCGGCCGGCAACCCCAGCTTCAGCGACAGGCGCTCATGCTGCACCCGCTCATAGGCATTGCCGCTCCATGTCGAGACGGTCAACGCGATAAGCTCAACCAGATTGACCGGAAGTGCGGTCTTCAGGGTTTCGGTGAAGCGGTTGAAGTGGAAAAGCGCGTCAGGCTGGTGCGCACAGACCTGGAAAAATTCGCCCAGATAACCAAGGCGCTTGAATTTGGAGTCGAGTTCACGCTGCAACTGCTCCGGCAGCGAGGCAAATTCTATGCGTGGAACATCAATCAAGTCACTGGACCTGTTATAATAGTACGAATAATATTCATTCGAATTCGAAGTGTCTAGTATAGGGCGCAACCGCTGCGGTGCGGAATGCCGCACTTTTTCCGGAGGAATCATGACTGCTGACGTCTCTTCGAGCGATATCGAAAACCAATTTGTCGGGTTGGTATCGCCGACGATGCCGCGCTTCGGGCACGGCACCCATCCTTGCCAGGGATTGTACTGGACGCCGAAAGGCAAGAAGCCGCGGGTTGCGCTCATCGCCACCCACTACAATGTGGACTTTATGGAGCATTACCTTGCTCCTTACATGGCCCAACGTGGATATGGCTTCCTCGGCTGGAACACCCGTTTCCGCGGGGCTGAAGACCAGTTCCTGCTTGAGCATGCGCTGATCGATATCGGCGTCGGCATGAAATGGTTGCGGGAAAAGGCGGGTGTGGAAAAGGTCGTCATCCTCGGCAATTCCGGTGGTGGTTCGCTTATGGCGGCGTATCAGGGTGAAGCACAGTCGTTGGCCCTTGCGGGAACCATGAAGGGGCCTGTGAAGGAAGCGTTAGAGGGGCTTCCCAAAGCCGATCTCTATATTTCCCTGAACGCCCATCTGGGCAGGCCCGAAGTGTTGACGGCGTGGATGGACGGTTCGGTGACCGATGAAACCGATCCCACCAAAACAGATGAAAGCCTGAATCCGTTCAATCCCGATAACGGCCCGCCATTCTCACAGGCGTTTATCACCCGTTACCGGGCGGCGCAGCGGGCGCGCAATCAGCGGATCACGGATTGGGCCAAGGCGGAGTTGGCGCGCCTCAACAAGGCCGGTATTCCCGATCGCATATTCCCGCTGTTCCGGACATGGGCCGATTTGCGTTTTATCGATCCGGCCATCGATCCATCCACCCGGCCATGCCCGGGCTGCTACAGGGGCGATCCGGCGGTCGCCAACCGCGCCCCAAGCGGCATCGGCCGTGCCAACACATTGAAGACCTGGCTTTCAATGTGGAGTCTGGAGACGTCGCAATGCCGCGGCGAAGTGCATCTCGGCAATATCAAAATGCCTTCGCTGGTGATCCAGAGCACCGGTGACATGGGGGTGTTCCCGAGTGATGCCAAACAGATTCTTGAATCGCTTGGTGCCAAGGACAAGACTCTTCAAACGCCGCCCGGTGCGCATTATTTCGAAGATGCTCCGGAATATCGCGGCCAGGTCGCGGATATGATTGCGGCCTGGATCGGAAAGCGGGTCTGAGGTTTATCAGAGCCTGGAAAGCAGAACGGGCGCACCTTGATGAAAGGTGCGCCCGCTTTTTGTCTGAATGCTTGCGCTCAGATTGCAAGCGGCCAGATCACGAATGACCAGATCACGAATGAAATGTGAGCGTGATCCCGAACGTCCGCGGCGGCGTGTAGGTGTTCAACTGCTGGTGATAGGCATCAAACGCCACGATGTAGTCCTTTACCAGTTCATCGGTCAGGTTCTTACCCCACAGGGCTGCTTCCCAACGCCCGTCTTCAGAGGTTAGCGACAGCCTGGCGTCGAAGGTGGAGTAGCCATCCTGCAACGTCGTCGGGTTGTTGCTCGGGTCGAAGAAGATGCTGGACTGGTGGCTCCAGTCGCCGCGGATCATGCCAATCCCGTATCCCCATGCGGGAAAGCTGTATTGCGCGCCGATGTTGATCTTGTTCTGCGGTGCGCGTGGCAGGCGCTTGCCGGTATTGTCGCTCGTGGCGCCCGTCGCGAAACTTGTATATTTCGCTTCCAGGTAGCCATAGCTCGCATTGATCTGCAGGCCGGGCAGGGGAACGGCGACCATCTCCACTTCAACGCCTTGTTCGCGTGCGCGGGCTGCGTTTCCGATCACAATGCAGCAAAGCGGCACAAGCTGCGAAACCTGAAGGTCCTTATGCAGGGTTTTGAAGGCATCGAGGTTCAGCCGCAGCCGGTTGTCGAGCCATTGTGTCTTCGCGCCGATTTCGTATGACCATGCGTATTCCGGATTATAGGCCGTTGCCGCGCTGGCACCGTCACTTGCGCTGCCCTGGTATCCGCCGCTCTTGAAACCGCGCGATGCGGTGACGTAAAGCATGGCATCCTCGGTCGCCCGCCATTCGATGCCGAAATGCGGTGTCATCGCGGTCCAACTCTTGCCGGCTTTCACGTCATAAGGGGTGGAGAGCGGGGGGCCGAAGCCGGGTCCGGCAAGTACCTCGCCCTGCAGGCGGGCGGTTTTTGACTCCCACGTGGCGCGCAGGCCGGCTGTAAGCGTGATCTCGTCAATAATCTTGTAATTGACCTGACCGAACACCGCGGTGCTTTGCGAATTCACGACTTGCGGAAACTGCACTTTTCCGGTCACCGCGGGCACCGGGAATATCTGGTTCAGCCAATAATTCCGGTCCACGCGTTCGTTGAAATAATAGACGCCGGTTTGGCCGGTCAGCCTGTCGTCAAGCGCACTGAAGGCCAGCCGGAATTCCTGGCTGAAATCCTTGGAATGCTCCGTCACCCGGTTGATTGATTCAATCTGGTTGGGCGGGTTGATCGGATTGCTGAAGAACGTGTCCAGATGATCGTATTTGGAATCGCGATAGGCGGTAACGGAGGTGAAGGTGCCGAACTCCGTCTTCCAGTCCAGGCTCGAATTGATGCCCCACACATCGCGATGCAGAAATCCATCGTCGGTGGAGTTCGTCACCCGCGGGCTGGGGTTGATGCCGACACAGTGGATGCCGCCCTGGAACGAGGCGTCACAATTGTTGTGACGGGTGTTTCCGTTGGCGTGCACATTGGTCATATCGGCGGTGACAACCCAGTCGATATCGTCATTCGGCTGGTAGCGCAGCGAAACGCGTCCACCCAGGGTGTTGTCATCGTTGTCGTGATGGCCGGTCGTCTCGTTAAAAGTGTAGCCGTTGTGCCGGGTAATGGCGAGAGAGGCGGTGCCGCTGACCTTATCCGAGATCGGCCCGTTCACGAGCGCGCGGCCATCGGTGCGGTTGTAATTCCCGTAGGTGCCGCTGAATTCGTAAAAGAACTCGTCGGTTGGCTTGCGCGTGACGATCTGCATCACACCGCCGAGTGCGTTTTTGCCGAACAGCGTCCCTTGCGGCCCGCGAAGAACTTCAATCCGTTCCAGATCGTAGAGATCCAGATTCGCACCGCCACGGGCGAGATAGGCGCCATCCAGCATCAGGATAACGGACGGGTCACCGCCTGCGTTTCCGGCCACCCCGACGGATGTTCCAATGCCGCGGATGTAGTATTCCGGTTCGGCCTGGTTATAGGCCGTGGTTGTGAAATTTGGGGTGCGTTGGGCAACGTCTGCGATACGGTTGATCGAATTCACCCGCAATTGCTCTGACGTGAAAGCGGATACGGCAACAGGCACCTGCTGCAGGTTCTGTTCTACGCGCTGTGCCGTGACCGTGACGGTCTCAACACCGGTTTCCTGTGCATACGCGACGCTGCCCGCCGCAAGCGCCACCGAGACGCCGAACCCGGCCGCCAGGGCCGTGGCGGACGTGCATGTTCTGAACTTCAGTCGAGACATATTTTCCCCCTGCATCGCTACACAAAATCATTAGGATGCTAAGGGTGCGAAATAGCGTCCCCATGCGCACCGTTCAATGGCACGCATGGGATTTTTTTCTGCTATGGCGTTTGTGTAACAGTCGCTACAGGAACTTTACCCTTCCTGCTTCGCCCAGGCCGCACCGGCCCAATCGGCTGTCAGCTTTCCGTCCTTCGGAACAGGGAGTTCACGAATCCGCTCCGGCACATCGTCAAATTCCAGTTTGAGCGCCTTACACATCACCGCGTGCAGGTTGTAGGCCATGACGTGGTAGCTTAGCTCGAGGATATCTTCTTCCGATATCAGGCTGTGCAGGGCGTTAAACGTCCCGTCCGGCACGCGGCCATGCTGCAGAACGAGGCAGTCCGTATAGGCCAGGACGGCCCTTTCAAGCGGAGAGAAAACATCGGAAACACCCCAGTCGGGGATAGCGGCAATCTTTTCCTCTGAAAGGCCGTTCCGCCGTCCCGCTTTGCAATGCTGGGAGAAGACAAACTGGCTACCGACGGCGAATCCGGTCCGGAGCAGGGCGATTTCCCGAACCTTGGGGTCCAGCTTGCTGACGCTGCGATCGGAAAACATGCCGAACATGCCGAACTGGGCTGTCGCGTGATCGAAGATCGCCGGAACCAATGCGAACACTGTCCACCAATTGCCGGGGGTCCCGGTCGCGGTTCCCGGCTCCGCCACCGGGTCCCTGTCGCCAAAAAGCTGCTTGTAAAATTTTCTTACATTTTCAGTTGCCTCGGAAAGAGGGACCTGTCGCAGTCTGGGCATTGATATTCCTCCTTTTGAACCTGGTCTGTTTTAGACGGATTGCTTAGAATTCTATATAGTCCGCGGTTGCAAAAAGTGTTATGAAGAAGTCCGGCTCTCCAGGGAGAAACATCACATGGCCAATCTGCAGAACAAGGTTTTCGACATTCAAGGCGTCAACCACCTCGCCCTCGTGTGCAAGGATATGGCGCGCACTGTTGACTTCTATTCCAACGTCCTGGGCATGCCGCTGATCAAGACGATCGACCTTCCCAACGGGATGGGGCAGCATTTTTTCTTCGATATCGGGAATGGCGACTCGCTTGCATTCTTCTGGTTCCCGAATGCGCCCGAAGCGGCACCCGGCGTCTCGTCTGCGGCCAACCTGCCCGGTGAAGGGTCCATCGCCTCGGGGCACGGTTCGATGAATCACGTCGCGCTCAACGTGCCGGCGGAGAAGATCGACGAATATTATCAGAAGCTGATCGCCCGCGGCATCAAAGCAACGAAGATCATGAACCACGACGATTCGGAGCGTCAGGTGAGCCCCGAAATTTCGCCGTCAACATTCGTGCGTTCGATCTATTTCTCTGATCCGGACGGTATTTGTCTGGAATTCGCAGCATGGACGCGCGTGCTCGATCCGAAGGTCGATGTTCGCCACGAACCGGTGGATGCGCAGGGCAAAAAGAAAACACTGGTCATGGAACCTGCGGAGTAAGCGCCGCAATTCATGAGGTTGAATAGGGCGCGGCTGCCTGACATGGGCAGCCGCGCCCTTGTTATTTGGGTACCTGTTTGAACGCGTATGTTGCGGGCCGGGCGGCCACTTTGGAGACGGCGGCATAGCCCTGCGGCTCTGTCTCCCACAGCCAGTTCCCGGCGTAGCCATTGCCGGGTCATTGCCAATTTTTCGACGATCAGCGCCGCCCGCGTTCCCGGCCTGCAAGATCAGCCAGTAAGCCGCCTTGCTGAGGATTTTGAGGCCGAAGGGTGCGACCAACAGGCCGTCGGCGCGGGTGCTATCGATCAGTGGCCTGCGCCCCATCGCGACCCCCAATCCCCCATTCCTCAATCGCGGCCGATGTTGCCGTTTGGATCGTGTCGAATTTCGGCCCCGCTGCCGGGTCCATTCCGGTGATATTTGCGCCGTTCCCGGCTGCACCCTGAAGCCATTCGGGTCACCCTTCCGGACGCCGGCTGACGATCAATATCGATCGGTTGCCCTGGATTGCCGACAACATTGATCTCGAGCTGTATTCCAGGGTGCTCTCGGTAAAAGGCGGGCAATCGCGGCAGAAGCCAGCAAGCGGCAAAGCTCGGCACACTGTTGACAGTAAGTGTGCACTTCCCGTTGGCCAGCCGCGCCTTGCGCACCGGGCGGGCAAACTGCGCCACGCAGGCCATCTCCAGGGCGATACGAATCTTCTCTTTCGACGAATGGTGCTTGCGGGTTGTCCGGCGGCTTGCTCTTCACAAGCCGCTCGGACGACGATTCTACAGTTCCGGATTTCTGACTTATCTCCAGTCCCTGGTGGTTAAATGGGCCAGAAATTCTTCGCTCATCAAGCCTCTAAGCCTGTCTCAGAAGCGCTGATGCCGAGCACTCGATATCTTCTTCCATTCGGTGCTGATCAAAAAAAGGGGGGCGTCAGACGAGCTGCGCCCCCCAAAAATCTGCTGACCGTCAGGTCACATCTTGAAGGTCAAATCCATGCCATAGGTCGCCGGGTTGGCGAAATAAAGCTGGGTGAAATAACCCGAGCTCGGCACCGCGGAGAGACGATATAGGGCATTGTTCAGGTTCTTGCCCCACAGCGCGACCTGCCAGCGGCCCTGGGGTTCACTGTAGACGAGGCTGGCGTCGACCGTCGCATAGGTAGGCTGGAAACCGACCGGATTGTTTGTCAGGTTCGTGAAATGCGACGTTTCAATCTGCACCGAAGCAGACGGCGTCAAGACGCCGTGTCCATTGAGGTCGAAGTCGTAGGACGCGGAATAATTCATCGTCCACTTTGGCGCAAAGCCCGGGCGCAAGAAGGAATAGTCTGCCGTTCCTGTCCCAAACACGTTCGCGTTGAAGCTCGTATAGTTGGCGTCAAGCAGGCCGACGCTTGCCTTCAGAGTCAGATGCTCGACCGGAATTGCAGTTATCTCGAGCTCCACCCCCTGCGCCCGTTCATAGGCGTTATTGACAATGGCCTGCTGTAGACCGCCGCCAGGAATGAATGCGCCAACCTGCATGTTGGAATATTTGTTCAGGAAGGCAGCCGCATTGACCCGCAGACGGTGATCATACCAGTCCGATTTCAGGCCGATTTCCCATGCCTGCGCAGTTTCAGGCGAATAGGGCGTTCCTGTCAGGAATTCGGAGTCTACGCGCGTATTGAATCCACCAGCCACGAAACCGGTGGAGAAGCTCGCATAGAGCATCTTGTCCGGGTCGATCTGATAGTTTGCACCAATGTGGTATGTCGCGTTGCCCCACGATTTCTTGAAATTGTACGTACAGGCCATGTTCGGAACGACACTGGCCGGGTTGATGGTCGTAAAATTCGGGATTGACGGATCGCAAGGCGTCAGCGGCAGCGAGTTGAGGTGCGAATTGACCCGCTCGATATCTTTGCGCTCGTTCGTGTAGCGAACGCCTGCCGTCAACTGCAAGGCTGACGTTACATTATAGTCTGCCTGAAAGAAGCCCGCGACTGAAGCATCGTTCTGCTTGGCATAATCGATGTAGTTGTCGAGTGTCGGAAAGGTCGAGGTGAACAACTGGGATCCGCTCCAGGTCTTCGCGACATAGATCGCGCCGGCCACCCACTTCAGAGGTGAATCGCCGTTCGATTCGAGGCGAAATTCCTGACTCCACTGCCGGTTATCGAGACCGAAGGTCGATTCGAAGAAATCCAGCTCGGTGTTGTCATAGTCGCTGTAGCTCAAATTGCCATTGCGAACGAAACCCGTCACCGACACCACATCGAACATATCCGTATGGTAGCGCGCATTCAGCGAGACGCTGGTCGTATCCTGATAGTCCCCGCTCGGGAAATTGCGGTACACTGTGTAAGGCGCATTGGGGCCGAGTGGATACGGCTGACCGGGCGTACGGTAGTCGAAACCGGGGTGGCCAAAATATGTGGCGAGGGCGTCGCAATAGCCATGATAGGCCGGGTCCGTCGCGTAAGAACAGGGGATCGAACCGTTCTGACCGCCGACCGACGTGCTGCGATCTTTCGAGTATGAGCCCACCAGGGTTGCCGTAAAGTTGGAAACCGGATTCCACAACAGTGTGCCACGGATTGTTTTGATATCATCGCCACCCAGATGCTTGGCAATGGTCGGGGTGCTGGTCGTCGGGGTATAGGCGTTCTTGAATGGGCCGCCAGAGGTCTGGCTTTGAAGTGTGATGCGCGCCGCCAGCGTATCATCGATCGGAATGTCCGCGGCGCCGAAGAAGTCGAGCCGTCCGAAATTTCCGACACGAACCATAGCTTCTACGCTATAGACATCGCCCGGCAGTTTCGTCGTGATGTTGACGACGCCGCCGACGGTATTTTTGCCGAACAGCGTGCCCTGCGGGCCGCGCAATATCTGGATATTGTCGACGTCGAGCGTATTGCTCAGCATGCCGATGTTGCTCGGCATGAACACGCCGTTGACCGACACGCCCACTGCGGGATCCTGTCCCATGTCGACACCGGCGTATCCGATGCCGCGCGAGAAGACGACCGCCGCATTGCGGTGAATGGCGCCTACCCCCTGAATGGTGAAGTTTGGTGCCTGGTGATTGACGTCGGCAAGATTCTGGACGAACAGGCCCTCAAGGTCGTTTGCGCTGAGTGCAGTTACCGACAACGGCGCAGTTTGGATCGATTCCGAATATTGGCGCGCCGAGACTGTGACTGTTTCTATTCCGCCAGTGTCCGTGCTTTGGGCCAGCGCGACCCCACTCATCGACATAACAACGCCAGACACTGCGCCCATCATCAGGGCAGACCGGATATTCATGGTGTATCCCTCTAACAATGTTCTCACGGCGTACCCTTCTCAAGGCCCCGTGATCGGAGATCCGCTTGATTCTCTGCGTGGGATTGATAAGTATTCTAAGGAAATGGGGCAACGGGGAAAGCGTCCGCGCGGGCAGGTTCGACCGTCCGACGCTCATTCGGTTGCAACATGTTGCACAACGAACACACAGGCTTGGATCATATTTGCAGGCCGTTAATGTATTAATAACGAAGTGCAACACGGCGAGGCTCTATTGGGTTGGCATCGTGACGTCCGGATGCCTCAAGCGTGCAGACGCCTTCTTCCTTCTCAGCCGTCTGCCTCGTCGGAGCCCTCGGATGGTGGATCAATTGAGTGAGGTGGTCCGGTCTCCGATATGGCACCCAGCTGGCTTATACGATACTGAGCGGCGGTTTGACCTATACCGACCCGATCGGGCACTATGGTATTTCGCTGTGGGCGAAGAACATCACCGGCAAGGTTCACCTGCTGTCGGCCGTTCCGAGCACCAACGACTTCACGCAACTCTACTTCGCCGATCCGCGCACGTTCGGGATCAATCTGAACGTGAAGTTCGATGCGCCGGCGGAATAGGGGGCAAACGCAATGGCGAAAACGCCGGCGGTGGAGGAATGAACGAAAGGGAGTCTAGAAGATGACCAGCGCTGAGGGGTCTCACGGCGAAGAAGCGTTTGAGTTCCGTGGCGTCAATCATGTCGCCCTCGTTTGCAGGGACATGGCTGAAACGGTCGACTTCTACACCCGCGTTTTGGAGATGAAGCTGGTCAAGACCCTCGATCTTCCGAACGGTCGTGGCCAGCACTTCTTCTTCGATTGTGGAAACGGCGACACGGTTGCGTTCTTCTGGTTTCCAAACGCGCCCAAAGCTGCGCCGGGCATTGCATCGATGCATCCGGACTACGCGACCGTCGGATCGCAAACCGCGCATGCCTCGATGAACCATCTGGCCATCAGCATTCCGCTGGAAAAATTCGACGCTTATGCAGAACGCCTTCGGGGCAAGGGTGTAAAGATCAAGGTTTTGAATCACGAGGATACTGACCGGCACGGATCGGCTGAAGTCAGTGATGCAACCTGGATTCGGTCAATCTATTTTCGTGATCCCAATGGCATACATCTGGAATTCGCGGCGTTGACGCGTGCCTTTGACGATACCGACGTCCGCCATGAGCCCGTCAACGAATCCGGCGAACGTGTCGCCCTGAAACGGGATGTTTCTGTTGCGCGGCCCGGATAAGACGAACTCTTTATGACCACTTCACCCGAAGCCGTGCAGGATGTGGCGGACGAGCGGCTGCACAATGGTGCGGGCGTTCCGGCACAGGAATATCCAAGCGCAATTTACGCCTGGTTCGTCGTTTCGGCATTGGCGCTCACCAATATGGTGTCGTATGTCGAACGGCTCATCCCGACACTCCTTTTTGCGCCGATAAAGAAGGACTTCGGTCTCAGCGATACACAGGTCAGCCTGCTGGCCGGGTTTGCCTTCGTTCTTTTTTATGTCGTGTTTGGCCTCGTTATCGGGCGGCTGGCGGATCGCTCCAATCGCAAGCGCATCATCATGATCGGCGTTGTGTTTTGGAGCCTTGCGACGATGAGCTGCGGCCTCACGCGCAATTTTCTCCAGTTGTTTCTCGCCCGTGTATCCGTGGGTGTGGGGGAAGCGACGCTTGGCCCTTCGGCCACATCGATGATCAGCGATTATTTCTCGCGGGATCGTCTGGCCCGTGCGCTTAGCGTTTATTCCGGTGCGCAATATGTCGGAGCCGGGCTTGCGCTTGTGGTCGGTGGGTTGGTGATCGAGCTGATTGCGCAGATGCCGCCGCCGGTCTTGCCGTTTTTCGGACAGATCGCCCCTTGGCAGACGACTTTCCTGGCCGTCGGCGCGATCGGGATACTCGTCTTGATACCGCTCAGTTTTGTGCGGGAGCCTGTCCGCCGCGGCTTGATGGATGGCAAGTCCGGCCCGGCCGCCAAGGGTGCAACGCTGTCGGAGTTGTGGGCATTCCTGCGTCTGAACAAAGGCGCCTTCGGCGCGCACTATGCCGCATTCTCAATCCATTCGATCCTGGGTTTTGGAACAGTGGCCTGGATGCCCTCTTACTTTATCCGTATCCATGGCTGGGAAGCGCATGACATCGGATATGTCTATGGTCTGATGGTGGGAACGCTTGGCGCCGCCGGTGTTGTTCTGGGTGCCCGGTTTGCGGAGCGGCTGCTGGCAAAGGGTTATGTGGACGCTTATTTTCGCGTGCCGTTGATCGTCTGCGTAGTGATTGCGATCCCACAATTCCTTTGTACGCTGATGCCGACGGCGGAATTGTCGCTGGCGCTCCTTGCTGTCTGTACATTGTTGAGCAGCTTTCCTGTTGCGGTTGGCGTTGCAGCGCTTCAGGTCATTACGCCGAACCAGATGCGCGCGCAGGTGCTGGCCATCTATCTGTTTGCGGCAAACATCATGGGGCTTGGGTTGGGGCCGACTTTCGTGGCCCTGATCACGGACTATGGGTATGGCTCCGAAGGCGCTGTCGGCTATTCGCTATCGACCGCCGTAGCACTGATATTGCCGATCGTGATCGTTATTCTGTGGCTTGGGTTGAAGCCGTTCCGCGAGAGCCTCGCACGTGCCGAAGCCTGGGCGGAAGATGGCGCCGGCACCGCTTCGGCGGCAAGGGCATAGGAGGTCCTCAATGCCCAGAATAAAGGGGCTTTCATTTGACACTATGCCGGCGGAGCTGGCTCAGCGTTTGAACGAGATATTCGGGCCTGACCGCACGAAGGGAACTGTGACCGGCACGCCAGGCAATTGGTGGACGGTGTGGGCCCGTGTTCCGGGCATATTGGGCGCCTTTAGCGCATATCCTCTTCGTGATGCCCCTTTGAACGCTGAACTGCGGGAGATTGCGCTGGTCCGCACGGGCTATCTGCGTGCCAGTCAGTTTGTGTTTTCGCAGCACAGCAAAAGTGCCCGCAAAGCAGGCGTAGTGGAAGAGAAGATCAAGGCGATTCCGTACTGGACGGTGTCGGACGTGTTCGACAAGCAGGAGCGCGCAGTTCTTGCCTATACCGACGGTCTTATCCTAGAAGACGGCCGTATCCATGATGCAGTTTTTGCGAGCCTTCGCGCTCACCTTTCCGATGATGAAATTCTGATACTGACTTATGCCGTCAACATGTACAGCCTGCATGCAACGGCAACCAGGGCGTTGCGGCTGGAATATGATGACGTGCCCGAGCGGGTGGTCGAAATTCCCGCGCCGGTTTCTCCGGGTGTACAGGATTGGCTTCGTACATCGTGGGCCCGAAGCGAGGCGGATGAGGGTCCGGGATAAGCGCCTCTCGCAATCGAATGGGTTGAGAAATATGTTGTATGCCCGGTTCTGCGAAACACCGGAAAGGTATTCCGGTGCCGGGCTGTTCAAAGGATGTGTCAAATGCGTGCGCTTGAAGATGTCGTTGTTCTGGATCTGACCCACATGCTCTCGGGGCCATATGGCACCATGCTGTTGGCGGATCTCGGCGCGCGCACGATCAAAATCGAACCACCGGTGAAGGGGGAAGGTACCAGGCGGCTTCTTGAAACCTCGAAAGAATTTTCGAAGGAGGGGATGGGCGCCTATTTCCTCACGCTCGGCCGTAACAAGGAAAGCGTTGCGATCGATCTGAAAACGGAAAAGGGCCTGAACCTTTTTTACGATCTGGTGCGCAAGGCCGATATCGTGATGAGCAATTTCGGTGCCGGCGTCACGCGGCGGCTGAAGATCGATTATCAAAGCCTTTCGGCAATCAATCCCCGCATCATCACCTGCACGATTTCCGGCTTTGGCGAGACAGGGCCGGACCCCAATCGCCCGGCGTTTGATCTGGTTGCTCAGGGTATGGGCGGCGGCATGTCATTGACGGGATACCCGGATGGTGAGCCACTTCGCGCGGGCATTCCGATTGGCGATCTTGCCGGTGGTATGTTTGGTGCGTTGGGCGTATTGGCCGCGCTGCAGGCGCGCCATGTCACCGGCCGCGGGCAGAACGTGGATATCTCCATGTTCGATAGTCAGTTGTCGCTCCTGAATTACATGGCGACCATGTATCTGATGTCCGGTATATCGCCTGGCCGTTCCGGGAATGGGCATTTTGTGCACGTGCCCTACAATACGTTTCGCACCAAGACGCGCTATCTCATCATTGCCGTCATCACCGATAATTTCTGGGTCAATCTGGTTGATCTTTTGGGCGATGACGCGCTGCGCCGTGAGGAGTTTCTCAAACAGCCCGGCCGCCTTGCCAACAAGGCGTTTATTGAGGAGCGGGTGCAGGCCGCTTTCGAGAAAGAGACCTGTGAGCACTGGCTGGAAGCTCTGGCGCGCTACCGCATCCCCGCCGCCCCGGTGAATGAGTTGAAGCACGCTTTCTCCGAATTTATACCGCCCCGCCGGCGGTTGGGCAGGATACCGCGCGGATTCTGGGAGAGCTCCTGAATCTCGATGCCGATGCACTCGCGGCACTGGCGAAAGATGCTATCATCGATCTTGGTTCGCGGACGTAAGTCATGTCTGAGCAGGTTGAAATCATCGAAGTCGGCCCGCGCGACGGGCTGCAGAATCAGGATGCGATCCTGTCAACGGAAGACAAGGTCTCGCTCATCATACGCCTGCTCGATGCCGGCGCGCGCCGTATTGAAGTGGCCAGCTTTGTGAATCCCAAGCGCGTGCCGCAGATGGCGGATGGTGAGGCGGTGTTGAACGCGCTGCCGTCGCGGGCAGATGCAACCTATATCGGGCTGGTCCTGAATGAGCGCGGCCTGGAACGCGCGCTGGCGACAAAGGTTGATGAGATCGGCATGGTCGCGGTTGCTTCCGATACATTCGGCCTTCGCAACCAAAAACAGACATCTGCGGAATCCGTGGATGTGGCATGCCGCGTTCTGCGCGATGCCAAACGTGCTGGCCGCCGTGCGCAGGTGACAATTGCTGTGGCGTTCGGTTGCCCGTTTGAGGGGGAAGTGCCTGAAAGCCGCGTCGTGGGAATGGCACAGAAACTGGCTGAGGCGGAACCGGTCGAGATCGCAATTGCCGATACGGTCGGTGTTGGCGTGCCGTCACAGGCGAAATCGCTTCTGACGGCGTTGCGTAAGGCGCTGCCGGATATGCCGTTGCGCTGCCATTTCCACAATACGCGCAACACCGGCATTGCGAATGCATTCGCTGCCCTGGAATGCGGTGTCCGCCGGCTGGATTCCAGTGTTGGCGGTATTGGCGGCTGTCCCTTCGCGCCGGCCGCGACCGGCAACATCGCGACGGAAGATCTGCTCTATATGCTGAACCGGTCCGGGTTCAGTACGGGCTACGACCTCGCGAAGATTACAGGCATGGTGCCGTGGCTCGCACCACGCCTCAATCTGGCGGAGCTTCCCGCCATGGTCAGCAGGGCAGGGCCTTTCCCGCCCGTTGCCGCCTGAACGGTCAGCGGCCCTTGAATTTGGGCGCGCGCTTTTCGAGGAAGCTCGCCACGCCTTCCTTGTGATCTTCGGTCTGCATCAGCCGCCGGATCCGGTCGATCGCCCAACTGCCGATCTCTTTCGGATCGCCATAGGCGGTGCGGCGCAAGCCTTCTTTCAATGAACGCACCGCGAGTGGTGGGTTCTCCGCAATGCTGGCGGCCAGCGCGCGTGCGCGCTCCAGCAGTTGCTCGTGGGGCACTACGTCGGTGACAAGACCGACCCGCTTCGCCTCGTCGGCATCGATCACGGCGCCTGTAAACAGAAGCTCCGCTGCCTTGGCCGGTCCCACGATAGCGGGCAGCCGGTAAAAACCGCCAATATCGCTGACCAGGCCGCGCTTCACGAACAGCTCCGCAAATTTCGCCTTCTGGGATGCGATGCGGATGTCTGCGAACAGTGCCAGTTCCATGCCCCATCCGACGGCCGCGCCGTTCACCGCTGCAATGACCGGGCATTCGCAATCCAGCGCCGCCATTGCGGCCGGGGTCGGTCTCGGGCGCACGATCGGTGGCTGTGATGTTTGCGATACGGCTTTCGGCCCGGCCATGATCTCCTGCACATCGTCGCCGGAGCAGAAGGCCGGGTCCGCCCCGGTCACGATCACGCAGCGTATCTCCGGATCGGCGGAAGCGATGCGAAACGCGGATTCGAGTTCGTCATACGCCCGGAAATTGAGGGCGTTGCGCCGCTGCGGCCGGTTCAGCGTGATTGTTGCGACATGATCAACAACGTCAAAACCTGTGCAGTTGAAATCTTGCGAGGCGATTGCTGTATTCTGTGCCACCTGTTTGCCCTCCTCATGTCTGTTGTTGGTGCGGGTGCGATGTGCGCACCCCATATGTCCGCATAATGTATCCGCATATGTCTTTGGCTTATTTCACCGCAATCGGGTTCACGGGTGCGCCCGTTCCGCCAACGATCTTCAACGGCGCGGCGGCATAAAGGAAGGTCCATTGCCCGTCCACTGCGCAGTCGTCCGCCAGTTCATCCAGTTGCGTGATTTCGGTGAAGGTTACGCCGAGGTTGCGCATCAGCGCATTGTGAAGCGGCAAGGCGACACCGGTGACGGGATCGATCGTCACCTCATTCGCCATCGTATCGGTCACCAGATTGGGAATCTCGTTGTCATGAAACCAGTCGACCAGGGCCGGGCTGTAGGTCAGCCCGGGTTCGAGATAGTCGCGGAAGAACTCCTCCCGCGGGCGTTTGTAGAATGAGCCGATCCATCCCGTGCGGATGACGAGGATGTCGTGCTTTTCGATCTTGACATGCTGTGCTTCCGCGGCCGCCAGCACATCTTCATGGGTGAAAGTCTCCCCGCGATCGAGAAAGGATTTGCCGCGGTGGCGCGCCATGTCGATGAGGATACCGCGGCCGACGACGCCACGCTCCGCAATGGGCAGCACGCTTGCCTTGTCCATCCGCCCCGCTGTCGAGCGTGCGTCAAAGCCGTTCCACAATTCATCACCGCACCAGGCATGGCCCAAGGCATCGTATTGGGTCGATCCCTGCAGCGACATGATCAGCATATCGTCGGAAAATTCCGGATCGCCCGGAAAGTGCGTGGCTTTCCCGCAGAGATAATGGCCTTTGTCCAGAAGGTTTACCCGCGTCGGCTGGGTGCGCCCCGGCCATAGTGGATCGCCCGCCGGGTCGCCCATTTTCACCTGCAGTGTGAACACCTTGCCTTTGCGCACCGCCGCGATCCCGCGCAGCACCTCGGCCGAGGTCAGGTAGTTCAGGCTGCCGACCTCATCGTCCGGCCCCCATTTTCCCCAGTTCTTGGGCGAATCTTTCAGAAGGTCCGCAATCTTCGGGATATCCTTCACGGTTTCCGGCATGGCATTCCTCCTTGGCACGGTATGACCGGTGCCTGTTGCCGTGTTCTTTTTTGTATTTTTAGTCTTCGTTATAAATTGTGGTCAAGCCACCGCCACGAAATCCTGGGCAATATATGCCACCATATGCGGCGGTCAGGCGTTCCCGGCAATTTGCTGCCTTGGAGGCGTGCTCGCCATGATCCGCTCCTGGCTGTCAAGCAGGCGCGCCTGAAGTGGTGTGCGCCAGCCGGGTGTCGATGCCGCTTTCAGGATCAGCGCAAAGCCGCAAAAGACTGTCGGTGCCAGCCTGTCATTGTCCAGATCGCCGACCACCCAGTCCAGCATCGCGGACCGCAGAATGAAGTCGAGCTGTCTCGCCAGCATATCCGCATCGAATTCTTTGGAAATGGCGCCTGCTTTCGAGGCGTCGATGATCAATCCCTGCCAGAAGGCATAGCGTTGCGGGTTGAGAATTTCGGCGCGCACCTGATCGGATGTGTCGAACACCGCCGACCACAGCGTTTTGTAGAACGACGAATCGTTCTTGTAATACTCGAGCGCCAGATCGACGGCGGCGAATATTCGTTCCACCGGGTCGGCAGATCGCAGGGTCGCGAAGCGTTCACGGAATTCCCGTACGTCTTCCAGCACGGCAAGAACGATCGCGCGCTTGGATCCGAACAGGTTATAAGGTGTTGCCAGGCTGACGCCGGCACGCGCGGCCAGCGCCCGCATCGAAAGGCCGGTGCTTCCGGTCTCGCGGATCAGTGTTCGGGCGGCCTCGATAATCCGGCGGCGGCGCTCCCGTTTGCCGGCCTCCCGCCGCCCCATCGGCGCTGGCTGCCTCTTATTCACCGTCACTCGCCATGGTCCATCGATTGCCCCCGCCATATTCTGGCGTTCCACACTTAGTGGGCTGTGGCTCCGCTGACAAGTTGAGCGTGCACCCCGTATGAAACCGTTGGCCGCAAGCATGCCCTGTCCATCGTGCGGATAGGAAGAACCGAGCCCGCAAATGTCGGGTTCTGGTGCGAATATCGAATAATATATTGAAATGAAATATAAAACTGGTGCCGGAGGTGAGAATTGAACTCACGACCTACCCCTTACCAAGGGGTTGCGCTACCACTACGCTACTCCGGCATCCGAACACAAAATTGCTGCGGGGCAATCTTGGGCGCGGACGCTATAACCCATGCTTTGCGGCAGGGAAAGGGCGCGTGACAAGCAAATCCGGAAACAGGAAAGAACGGCTGGCCGCCGCCCTGCGAGAGAATCTCCGCCGCCGCAAGCAGGCGCATTCTGGTGCAGATCGGAATGACAAGGCTGGGGATCGTTCGACTGCTGCCGCCGCGCCCGAAGTATGCCCTAAAGGCGCCGCGAAACAGCATTAGAACAATTCTGTTCGCGCGGGGAATCACAGGCTACAAGGGGCGCTGAGCGAGCGGCGCTCTCGCGACGCGAGGGGTTATGGACAAAATCCGGGTCATAGGCGGCTCCCGCCTGAAGGGGGAGATTCCCATCAGCGGGGCCAAAAACGCCGCGCTGAAGCTGATGGCGGCGACTCTCTTGACCGATCAACCCATGACCCTGACCAATATGCCGAA
Organism: Alphaproteobacteria bacterium; assembly: GCA_017308375.1. Classification (GTDB taxonomy): domain Bacteria; phylum Pseudomonadota; class Alphaproteobacteria; order Micropepsales; family Micropepsaceae; genus Rhizomicrobium. The sequence continues at coordinate 49,748 of JAFKEW010000054.1, read as the reverse complement.
TCTGGCAGACGTCGCCTTCATGGCGGATTTGCTGCGCGGACTGGGCGTGTCGGTCCGGTCCGAAGGCGGAAACAGGTTGGGTGAGGGCGCCCGCTATAGGCTCCATGCCGGTACGGCGGTTCACACCACGGCCGAATACGATGTGGTGCGCAAAATGCGCGCGAGCTTCCAGGTTCTGGGCCCGCTTCTGGCCCGCCATGGCAAGGCCAAAATCTCCCTTCCCGGCGGCTGCGCCATCGGCGCCCGGCCGGTCGATTTCCACATCAAGGGGTTCGAGGCGATGGGCGCCCGGATCGATCTGGCGGATGGTTATGTGATTGCCAGCGCGCCCGCGGGGCTCAAAGGCACCACGTTTGAATTTCCCTTCGCCTCCGTTGGCGCGACAGAGAACCTGATGACCGGCGCGGTGCTCGCGAAGGGACGCACTGTTCTGAAGAATGCCGCGCGCGAGCCGGAGACGCAGGATCTGGGCCATTGCCTGATCGAAATGGGGGCGAAAATTTCCGGTCTCGGCACCAGTGAAATCGTGATCGATGGTGTGGAAGCCCTGAATGGCGTCACTTATGCGGTCATGCCCGACCGGATCGAGGCGGGGACCTATGCCATTGCCACGGCCATTGCTGGCGGCGAGGTTGAACTGGTCGGGGCACAGGCTTCGGCCATCGGTGCGCTGATCGCCCTGCTGCGTCAGGCCGGGACCGAGGTTCAGGAAACCAATCGTGGGCTTTCCGTGCATCGCAATGGGGTCTGCCCCACGGCCGTCGATGTGAACACCGGCGTGTTCCCGGCGTTTCCCACCGATCTTCAGGCTCAATTCATGGCGCTTATGGCAACTGCCGATGGTACCTCCCATATACGGGAAACTGTGTTTGAAAATCGCTTCATGCATGTGCCGGAGTTGTTGCGGATGGGTGCCGACATCAAGGTCGAAGGCGATCTGGCGACGGTGCGGGGTGTACCCCGCCTGAAGGGTGCACCGGTGATGGCGACGGACTTGCGTGCATCGGTCAGTCTGGTGCTGGCGGCGCTTGCGGCAGAGGGCGAAACCATCGTCAATCGCGTTTATCATCTGGATCGCGGCTTCGAGCGGCTGGAGGAGAAGTTCTCCGCCGTCGGGGCGCAGGTTGAACGGATTCAGTGATGAAGGCCGGTCCGATCATTGCGGCCATTGATGCTGACGATCTGGCGGTGATCTCGGCCCAGTTGCAGGACGCGATTGCCCGCGTGCACGATCTTGCCTATCTGCCGAAGACGCGCCGCTTCGCGGGTGTGTTCAACCGCTTCAAATGGGAAGAGGGCGGGCGGCGCAATTTGCGTGTGCGGTCCGGCTTGCATTTCGAGAATGTGTTGGGTGTGAAAGCGTTAAATCTGCGGCAGGACAATCCGTTCGCGGTGGTGTCTCTTCTCGCAATCCGCTTTACCGCCAACGATCCGGCCGATTGCACCGGGCGCGTCGATCTTCTCTTCGCTGGCGGTGGTGAACTGCGCCTTGACGTGGAATGCCTTGATGCAACGCTCACGGATCTGAGCGATGCCTGGGCTGCACGCGGCCGCCCCGCGCACGATACGGATGAGCAGTGATATGGCCCGCCGCCTGAACGCGAACGCACCGGATTTTGAGGTTGCGTTTACCGCCCTGATTTCGGGCAAGCGCGAAACCGAAGAAGATGTCGCCGCCGCGGTAGCGACCATTCTCGCCGATGTGCGGGCTTCGGGTGACGATGCCCTGATTGCGCTGTCGCAGAAATTTGATCGCGTCACGCTGACAGCGCAAACCCTGCGCCTTGATCCGTCGGAAATTGCCGCGGCGGAAAAGGCGTGTTCGCCGGAGATGCTGGAGGCGCTTGACCTCGCGGCCAATCGCATCGCCGCCTATCACGGACGGCAAATTCCGCAGGATTGCTTTTTTACAGACGAAGCCGGAATTCAGCTCGGCTGGCGCTGGACATCACTGGATAGTGTCGGGCTCTACGTTCCGGGTGGCACGGCGAGCTATCCCAGTTCCGTTCTGATGAATGCCATTCCTGCCCGTGTCGCGGGCGTGCGGCGCATCGCAATGGTCACGCCTGCCAGCGGCGGGCAGATCAATCCGCTTGTGCTGGCGGCGGCAAAGCGCGCTGGTGTGAACGAGATTTATCGCATCGGCGGGGCACAGGCGGTCGCAGCACTTGCTTATGGCACGCGAACCGTCGCTCCCGTCGATAAGATCGTGGGCCCCGGAAACGCTTATGTCGCGGCGGCAAAGCGCGCGGTGTTCGGTCTGGTGGGGATCGATTCCATCGCCGGGCCATCGGAAATTCTCATCATCGCCGATGGTATGAATGACCCCGAATGGATTGCGGCGGATCTGTTGAGCCAGGCCGAGCATGACGCATCATCGCAGAGCATCCTGGTGACCGATGATGCGGATTTTGCCGATCGCGTTGTGGCCTCGGTCGGCAGCCAGCTGGAAAAACTTCCCCGCAAGGCGATCGCGGCGGAAAGCTGGCGGGCCCATGGTGCTGTGATTGTCGTGCCCGATCTTAATGCTGCATGCGAACTGGCAAATCGTATTGCGCCCGAACATCTGGAAATCGCAACCAGCGATCCCGCCGGTCTGCTCGATCGCATTCGCCATGCGGGTGCGATCTTTCTGGGCCGCTCCACCCCCGAGGCGATGGGGGATTATATTGCCGGCCCCAATCACGTTCTTCCAACGGCACGCACGGCCCGGTTTTCATCCGGCCTTTCCGTTCTGGATTTCATGAAACGGACGACTCTGCTTTCCTGTGGTACCGAAGCGCTCGATGCGATTGGCCCAAAGGCGGTCACTTTGGCCGATGCGGAGGGTCTTGGTGCGCACGCGCGGTCCATTGCCGTGCGGCTTTCCCGCAAATGAGTGCATCGTCGCCCTTTCGGCTTATTGCCGTCACGCTTGATGAGCGGTCCGTCGTTCGCCGTACACGGGAGATCGAGCAGGAACGCGAAATCGCGATCTACGATTTGCTGGAAGGCAATGATTTTCATCCGGCCGGTTCGGCGGGTGGTCCCTATCATCTCCACCTCGGCGTGGAAGAGAACCGGCTCGTTTTTGATATCCGGCTGGAGGATGAAAGCGAGCATGGCCGTATCATGCTGTCGCTTACGCCGTTTCGCCGCATGATCAAGGACTACTTCCTGGTTTGCGAGAGCTACTTCAAGGCCATCCGCAATGCGCCACCCTCGCAGATCGAAGCGTTGGATATGGGCCGGCGTGGTTTGCACAATGATGGCTCGCAACTCCTGCAGACACGCCTCGCCGGGAAGATCGACGTTGATTTCGATACGGCGCGGCGCCTGTTCACGCTGATCTGCGTGCTGCATCTGAAGGCTTGACACGATGCGTGGGCCGAATGGGGAGGAGCTGCCGGGCGCGGTGCTCTTCGCGTGTACGCTCAATGCGGTCCGGAGCCCGATGGCGGCCGCGATCATGCGCCACCTCTACGGCAAATTCGTCCATATCGATTCCGCGGGCGCCCGGGCAGGCGAACTGGACCCGATGGCGGCCGAAGTCATGGAAGAAATCGGGATCGAAATCGGCAAGCACAAACCCAAGCAATTCGAGGATCTGGAGGATTCATCTTTCGATCTGGTCATTACCCTGTCGCCGGAGGCACAGCACAAGGCCGTTGAATTGACGCGGACCTCTGCTGTGGAGATCGAATATTGGCCAACGGTTGACCCTACGGCGGTTGAGGGCTCGCGAAACCAGCAGCTTGACGCCTACCGGGCGGTGCGGGACCAGTTGATGGCGCGTATCCGGCAACGCTTTTCGGGGACATCGTGATCGCTTGCGGAATTGCCTGCCTCCGCTTGATTTTCGCGGATTTCGGTGCATTCTCGCGGGCCGCTGAAGACCGCCAGAGGAATAATGGCAAAAGAAGAACTATTAGAGTTTGAAGGCACGGTCAGCGAACTGCTGCCCAATGCAACATTCCGCGTAAAACTCCAGAACGGCCACGAGATTATCGCTCATACGGCCGGGAAGATGCGCAAGAACCGTATCCGCGTCCTGACGGGTGACAAGGTCATGGTCGAGATGACGCCTTATGATCTGACCAAGGGACGTATCACCTATCGCTTCAAGTAGACGCGATTCCGGGGTTATGCCCGCTCTCACCCTTGCCAGTGAAAGCCCCCGCCGGCTGGCCCTTCTGGCCCAGGCGGGTATCGTGCCCGACCGTGTCTGCGCGGCCGGCATCGACGAGACGCCGCGCCCGGGTGAGTTGCCGCGGGACTACGCACTCCGGCTGGCCGCTGAGAAAGCAGAATTTGTTATAAATTCCTTCGGTATTTCCGGCGGTCTGGTTCTGGCCGCGGATACGGTTGTCGCCTGCGGGCGGCGAATTCTACCGAAAGCTGTGGACAAAATCGCGGTCGAGGCCTGCCTGAACATGCTCTCCGGCCGCCGTCATATGGTTTTGACGGCCGTCGCTGTTGCCGCGCCGGGCGGTTTTACGCGCCGCCGTGTCGTGGCCACACGGGTCTCTTTCCGGCGGCTTAATGCCGAAGAAATTGCGGTTTATATCGCCAGCGGCGAAGGGGTGGGGAAGGCCGGCGGCTACGCGATTCAGGGCCGGGCCGAGTGCTTTGTGCAGGCGCTCAACGGACCCTATTCCAATGTTGTCGGGCTGCCACTATCGGCAACCGTCACTCTACTTCGCGGGTGCGGATATTCCTTTCCATGCTAAGGTCTCGCTTGCCACCTCAGAATAGTCGTGCATGAACAAGGAAGTCTTGATCAATGTGGGAGCGGGGGAAACACGCGTCGCAATCGTCGAAGATGGCTGTCTGGAGGAAATCCTCCTTGAACGGACCATCGGCCTCGACGACGGCCATGTCCGCAAACGCAATGGTGGCCGCCACGGTCACAGTCTGATCGGCAACGTCATTCTTGGCCGGGTTCAGCGGGTGCTGCCCGGCATGCAGGCCGCCTTTGTGGACATCGGCCTCGATCGCGCCGGGTTTCTCGGCGCACGGGAGGCGCGCTGCCTGGCGGATTTGCCGGGGTTCGATGAGGAACGCGCCCCCAAGATCAGCGATTGCGTGCATGAGGGCGAGGAAGTTCTGGTTCAGGTCGTGAAGGACCCGATCGGTGAAAAGGGCGCGCGCCTTTCTGCCAACATCACCATCCCCGGCCGGCTCGCGGTTCTGGTGCCCAATCAGCCCGGTATTGCGCTCTCCCGCCGTATCGAGGGGGATGAGGAACGTGCCCGCCTGATGAGCCTTGGCGATCAGATGATCACAGAGGCCAATGAAAATCTGATTCCGGGTGCCGGCTATATTCTGCGCACTGCCGCGATTGGTGCGGACCTGCATGATCTGCGCGAGGATGCGGAGCGGTTGGCCGAAACCTGGCGCCCGGTGCTGGCCCGCCGCCAGGCTTCAACGGCGCCGGCGACGCTTTATCATGATCTCGATCCGGTTGAGCGTACGATGCGCGATGAGGTGGACGCACAGACCATCCGTGTCCTGATCGATGATCGCGAGGCGGAACGGGCCGCGCGCGAATATTGCCGCCGCACCATGCCGGATGCCGAATCGAAGATCGAATTCTTTTCGGGGCCGGGGGCGCTGTTCGATCTCTACGATCTTGAGGGCGAGGTCGAATTGCTGTGCGAGCCGCGTGTGCCCCTGAAGTCCGGTGGCTGGATCACTATCGAGGGCACCGAGGCGCTCACCGCCATCGACGTGAATTCCGGCAGCTACACCGCGGCGACCGGCCTTGAAGAAACCAGTGTCGAGGTCAATCTGGAGGCGGCTCACGAGATCGGGCGGCAATTGCGCCTGCGCGGCACCGGCGGATTGATCGTGATCGATTTTATCCACCTGAACGATCCGGAGAACATCCGCAAAGTGCTGGATGTGCTGGCGGCCAGCCTTGCGAAAGACCGCACCCCGACCCAGATCTCGTCCATGTCGGAATTTGGCCTGGTTGAGATCACCAGAAAGCGCGTGCGCGATCCCCTGCTGAAGTTGATGACGGAGGGGTGCCGTACCTGCAGCGGCAGCGGGCGCAAGCGTACGCGGGAAAGTGTGGCGCTGGAGGTTCTTCGCCGGGTTGAGCGGGAGGCCGCCGCCGCCCCCGGCCGGGCCATTCATGTCCGGGCCTCGCCGGAGATTGTCGAATGGCTGGAACAGCGTGAGGACGAGGTGCGCCAATCGCTGGCCCGCCGTGGCGCGACACAGGTCGTTTTTGAGGCGCGGGATGCTTTTGCCCGCGAAGGCTTCGATGTTGGCACGCCGGCCTAGCGGTCCGCTCTGTGTGATCTGCGGCAAGCCGCAAGACCATGCCTTCCGCCCCTTCTGCTCGCGGCGCTGTGCAGATGTCGACCTTTCGCGCTGGCTGAACGGACGGTACGCGATTCCGGCTCGGGACACGGACGAGGGCGATGGGGACGATTCCCGCTCGACGGATTCAGAGGTGGATTAGAAGCAGGGCAGGACGCCGAAGCGGCCGGGCCGGCGCTCCATAACAGTGCTGGACAGTGCCTGCAGCCTCTTCTAAAAGCAGCGCTTTCCGGCGGCACGGTAAGCCCAGGTAGCTCAGTCGGTAGAGCAGCGGACTGAAAATCCGCGTGTCGGTGGTTCGATTCCGCCCCTGGGCACCATTCATTCCCAAAGATCTGAAGAAGGCACAACGGGCGGCCAAGCCTGGCCATACGATGCCGCGTGCCAAGGCCACACGCCAGGGTTTGTGTCCAAAGCATGTATGGAATGTAATAATTTATTACAATCCGTAAGGTCTGTATGCGCCCGAAGAAGCCAAGTGCTTGATAATGAATAAATTGTAAATATTGGTATGAGGCTTGCTTGGCGAGGGCATCAAGGTACGCCGCGCTGCAATCTCAATGGCGTGCCGATGCAAGAAAGGCACCTTACCAATGAAAAAAATTCTGTTGGCATCCGTTGCCGCGCTCGCGATCGCCGCGACCGGGGCGAATGCATCTCCTTTCACAACCACTTCGCCGAATGGCGCGCTTCCCGGCGGCATCACGTCCGTTGGCGGGATCGTGCTGGACCTGGTGGGTACCAATGGCACCCGCGTCGTCAGCCAGCTTGCTGCGTCCAGTCTCTATGTCGGTTTTGCCAATGACGGTACGCCTATCGGGTATCGTGGAAATCCACTGACCATTGGCATTCAGGGCGGCTTCACACCCGCGGTCGTTGCGGCCCTTGGTGGCGGTCTGTCGTCGGCGGCTGTTCGTATCTCGCTCTATGACGGCGATACCGGGCCGGGCAACTTTGACGATGGCGCCAATTTTCTTGCCCTCAACGGCGTTGCGTTTGGCGCCAATGGCGGCGATTTCAGTTCTGTGCAAACGGAACAGACCGACAGCAGCGGCAATTCTCTGGGCGCCCTGCACACGGGGTTCAACAACAACATCCTGGACACCGGCTTCTTCGTGGCCGACGTGAGCCAACTGGCAGCCTTCTACGCCACGCTGTCTTTGGGCGAGGTCAAGTACACGCTCAACGATACAAGCGATCCGTATGATAATTTCTTTGACTTCACACAGGGCATCGATGGCGGTTTGGTCGATGTCGGCACGGGCCCGACCGTGACCGGCGCGCCGGAGCCGGCTTCGATGGTGCTTCTTGGCAGTGGTCTTCTGGGCTTTGCCGCCATGCGCCGCCGCAAGAAGGCCGCGTAACGGACCATATTCTATAGGGCATGTATAAAGGGGCGGCGCGCAATGCCGCCCCTTTTTGTTTGGCAATGGATTCCAGGCTGGGCGCTACCGTGATTCCGAGGTGCGGCCGTAAACATCTTCGAGGCGTACGATATCGTCTTCCCCGAGATAGGAACCGGACTGCACCTCGATCAAGCGCAACGGCTTGTCACCAAGGTTTTCGAGACGGTGGCGTGCACCGAGCGGGATATAGGTCGATTCATTTTCGCGCAGCATGAAAACCTTGTCTCCGCACGTGACCTGTCCGCTGCCTTCGACGATTGTCCAATGTTCTGCGCGTTTGTGATGAAGCTGCAACGACAGGCGTCCACCCGGCTTGACGACGATGTGCTTTACCTGGTGCCGGGGGCCGCGGTTGACGGTTTGATAGCTGCCCCAGGGGCGATACACGATGGCGTGCTGATCCACTTCCTCACGCTTGGCCGATTTCAGATGATCGGTGATTTGTTTCACCTCTTGTGCGTGCGCCTGATCGGCGACCAGGATGGCGTCATCCGTCACCACAACGGCGAGATTTTGTACGCCCAGCAGGGTGGTGAGCTGTTGCCCGCCGTGGACGAGGCAATTTTTGGAAGCGATGGTGACCACATCGCCCTGCAAGGCATTTCCGTTATCGTCACGTGGCGAATTCTCCCACAACGCCGACCAGTTTCCGACATCGCTCCAGCCCAGTGTGCAGGGGATGACGGCGGCGCGCCTGGTATGCTCCATCACGGCATAGTCGATTGAGATGGCTGGTGCGGCAGAGAAGCTGCCGGCATCCAGACGCACAAAATCCAAATCTTCTTTTGCGGCCTCCAATGCGCCTGTAGCAGCGTTGAGGATTGCAGGCGCGAATTGGCGCAGTTCGTCCAGAAAAATGTCAGCCCGAAACGCGAACATGCCGCTGTTCCAGTAATAGCCGCCATGCGCCAGGTAGCCCGCCGCGGTATCGCGATCGGGTTTCTCAACGAAGGATTCAACGGCATATGCGCCATCGCCAAGCGCGTCCGCGCGCTTGATATATCCATAACCTGTTTCAGGAACGGTCGGGGTTATTCCAAAAGTGACGAGCTTGCCCTCGGCCGCAACGATGGCTGCCTTCGCGACCGCTGCCGAGAATTCCTTTTCGTCATCGATAAAGTGGTCCGACGGCAGCAGCAGTATTACGCCCTGTGCGTCCTGTTTGCTGACCGTCAATGCCGCGATCGCGGCCGCCGCGGCCGTGTTGCGTGCCACGGGCTCCAGAACGATACCGAGCGGGGCGATCGAAATAGCGCGCATCTGCTCCGCCACCAGGAAGCGGTGACCCTCATTGCAGATGAGGAGCGGGGGCGTGGCACCGGGCAATTGTGCCCGTAACGCGGTCTCCTGAATCATGGTCCGTTGGCCGCGCAATGTCAGAAGTTGCTTGGGCAACGCGGTCCGTGACATAGGCCACAGCCGGGTACCGGAGCCGCCAGATAGGATCACGGGGAACAGATTGGTCATTTCGTTAGTTGCTGACGATGGCCACTGGGGGCAGAGGGCACCCTGAGCCATCGCCGGTCAAGTGTGGACCTTCGCAAATGCTTAAAATGAGACAGGTTTAGTGGCCTCAATCTTGCTCCATTTCCTTGGTCCCCTTATTGGGACTGCCACAATGAGACAGTGAACAGGGCGTACCATGGGCCTCGCATCGGCTATGCGGCTAGATCAGAGCGGTGTTTTCGCTACCATGGCACAGGTGCGTCCTGCCGCGAGCGCCCATACGATTTATGCGGTTGGTGATATTCACGGCCGGGCCGATCTGCTGGACGATCTGCTGGGGCAGATCGCGGCGGATGCGGCGCTCACGGCAACGACCAGCAGCCTGGTTTTCGTAGGCGATTATGTGGATCGGGGGCCGCAGTCGAAAGGCGTGCTCGACCGGCTTCTGGCACCGCCTGAAGGTTTTGAGATTCACTATCTTCGCGGCAATCACGATCAAGCCCTTCTCGATTTTCTCGGGGACTACTCGACCTATCCGAAGTGGCGGCGTTTCGGCGCGGACGAGACATTGAAAAGCTATGGCGTCGCGCCGCCTGTTTCACTGGACGACAACGCGCTGGCCGATCTGCGTGATTCATTCGCCTGCCGGCTGCCGGGTGAGCATCTGTGGTTTCTCGAGATGCTCAAGCCTTCGGTGCAGATCGGACAATACTATTTCGTACATGCTGGCGTGCGTCCCGGTGTCCCGCTCGAGGATCAGGCGCTCGATGACATGATGTGGATTCGCGAAGACTTTCTTGAATCGGAACAGGACTTCGGAAAGGTGGTGGTGCACGGGCACACCCCGGTGGATAGCCCGGTGTGCCGGTCTAACCGGATCGGTATCGATACGGGCGCGTTTGCAACGGGGCGCCTGACGGCCGTTGTGCTGGACGGGACCGGTGCCCGTTTTTTGAGCACCAGATAGCGGCCTTGTTTCGTGGCACGGCACTGGCCGATTTCCGCTGTGCCTGGCGTGACAGGGATCGGGGCGCCGAAACGCTATGGATGTCCGGTCCCTGTGGGGAGTGCCTTATGACTCCGATACTCCCAGATTTTGTTGGAAGGGTCCTGCCGTTCCCTATCTATGGAGCGGCAGAAGCCGGCCGGCATATTAATCCCTCTACGGAGGTTCTGTGGAACTCGACTGCCACAAATCTTAACAATGCTGTGGTATTCAGACGTTAAGACTTGATGGTGCACTGTTAACTGCAAATAAGCACAACAGCTTGCGAAATGTAGTGGCCGCGCTTTATGTTCATTTCACTAGGGCATGTCAGTCATTCAAATAAATCTAGACGTTCGGTGTTCATGGGCGCGGTGCGGTACCCGCGTACGCCGTTGAACCCGACGAGGTGTTGATCGATGCAGAGTTGGAAGGTCCAGCTGCTGAGTCATTTGAGCAGCGCATGGCAATACCGCTGGTATGGGATTGCCGCGGCTTGGCTGATTTGCCTTGCCGGGTGGATTGGCGTTGGCGCCATGCCGGATGTGTATCAGTCTGAGGCCAAGGTCTATATCGACACCGATACGTTGATGCGTCCGTTGTTGAAGGGGCTCGCGGTGAGCACGGATCCTGACCAGCAGGTGTCCGTCATGCTTCGTACATTGGTCACGCGCCCGAATATCGAACAGGTTGTCCGGCTGACCGATCCCAATGCCGCGTCGATGTCCGCCGCCGCGATGCAGGACAAGATTACAAGGATTCAACAGAGCGTCTCTTTGCGGTCACTGGGTGCGAAGAACCTGTTCGGGATTTCCTACACGAACCAGGACCCCGCCTATGCACAGGCCGTCACGCAGTCTCTGGTTTCCATTCTGGTGGACTCCAACATCGGCGATCAGCGCCGCGATGTTGAAGGTGTGCAATCCTTCATCAATGAGCGCGTGGCAGAATATGAGCGCCTTCTGCGGGAAGCGGAAAAGCGGCGGGCCGATTTCAAGGCCGCGCATCTGGAATATTTCGCCAATGGTTCTTCCTCCCAGCAGCTTGATAAGGCACGGGGCGAAGTCGTCGATGCACAGCAGCAACTCGATGCTGCGATGACGCGGCGGGCCAGCCTGCGCGCGCAACTCTCGGGCACCACAGCAGTTCTGAATGTCGATGCACCGGCCCCCATCGTGCTGAATGGCGGCGGTTCGTCGGACCTTGCCCAGGCCCGCCAGCGGCTTGATGAACTGCGGTCGCGTTTTACGGACAGCTATCCCGACGTGATTGCCGCGAAGCGCCTGGTGGATCGGCTGCAGAAGCAGGCCGCATCCGGCACCAGCTATGCCGCCCAGCAGGGTATCTCCAACCCCGTCTATGTCGGCATCCGCAGCAAGCTTTCGGATGAAGAGACGAACGTCGCCCTGCAACAGCATCGGTTGGCCGAAGCCAAGGTAAACCTAGAAAAAACGAAGGCGATGCTTGAGAAGTCGATCAACGTGGAACGGCAATACGCCGACATGGATCGCGACTATCAGGTTCTGCACAAGAATTACCAGGAGCTGCTGGAACGCCGTGAATCGGCGCGCCTGTCGCAGGCCGTGGGCGATCAGCAATCCTCAATGGTCTTCCGTATCGTGGAGCCGCCGCAGCAGCCGGAACACCCCACCGCCCCGAACCGTCTTCTTTTCAATTCGATCGTCCTGGCCATCGGGCTTATGGGTGGTGTTGCTGCCGCGTTCCTGCTTGGGCTGAATGCCGACCGCTTCGTTGTCAGCGATCAGTTGCGGTCCGCATTTGATGTTCCGATCATCGGTGTGATCTCCAATGTCCGCCATGCCGGCGATATGGAGCGGACGCGCAAATCGGTTATTGCAGTGGGGGCGACACTGGGCCTGCTGCTGATCAGCTATGTTGCGGTCTTGATGGTGTTTCAGTCGGCCGTGGCGCCGAGTATGGGTGGTTTGCTATGACGGAGAGTTATGAGCGTCTGAACCTGATTCAGCGCGCCGCCAAGCGCATGGGCACGCCGCTGCCGCCTGAGACGCGCGCACCCGACACTGCGGAGAAAACCGTTCAGCGGCACAACCATGCGGCCGACGATTCCGTTGTTGCGCCACCGCGCGCGGATATCGCCGCACCTGCGGGGGCCGAGGTCGGCGCGCCGTCCCGCCCCGCTGTGCAGCAGCCGGCGCAGAGCCAGATGGGCGAGGGGGTAAGTCACCCGGTTCACCTCAATCTCTCCCGTCTGCGCCATGCTCAGATCGCGACGCCGGATAACGTGTCCTCGACGACCTATAACGAATTCCGGGCCATCAAGCGCCGGTTGTTGCCGATGGCCAGGGGGGCGGCCGGCAACGCCCTGGTGAACAATCTTTTCATGGTGACCAGCGCGCTTCCCGGCGAAGGCAAGACGTTCACCGCAATGAATCTGGCTATCAGCCTGGCTGCCGAGCGCAACCTTCATGTCGTTTTGATCGATGGCGATGTGGTGCGTTCTTCGCTCGACAGCTATTTTGAGGGCTCCAACAATCGTGGCCTTACGGATTTGCTGAACGGCCGTTGCCAGCAGATCAGCGATGTGATGCACCGCTGCATCGAAGTTCCCAATCTTCGCGTCATTTTCGCGGGAAAGCACGACGCGGGCTCGCCGGAACTGCTGGCAAGCCGGCGCATGGCTGAAATTTGCGAAGATTTGTCGTCGCGATATACCGATCGCATCATCATCATCGATGCGCCGCCGGTTCTTGCGGCCGCGGAACCGACCGCGCTCGCCATGCATATGCACCATCTCGTTATGGTCGTGGCGGCGCAACAGGCGTCGCGCCATCATGTTGAAGACGCGCTGTCGCGTGTCGCGTCATGCCGCAGCATCATGATGCTGTTCAACAAGTCGCCACATTGGCGTCATACGCCGGCGGCGTCCTACTACTATTATTATCGAAAGGACACGGACGGAGCGTCGGCCTGAAATCGCCGTCGAGAAGCCTGGGGCTACCCGAGAGGACGATATGTACACGGAATTTTACGGCCTAACTGGCGAACCGTTTCTGCTTACGCCTGACCACCATTTCTATTTCGACAGCACCGTCCATTCGCAGGCGATGGCCCACCTCACCTATGGCCTCAGCCGTGGCGAAGGGTTCATCGTCATCACCGGCGAGGTGGGGGCCGGAAAGACCACGCTCGTAAAGCACCTGCTGTCGACCATCGATGGCGAAAAGGTGATTGCGGCCCATGTGGTGACCACTCTGCTTGCGGGTTCTGAATTGCTGCGCCTTGTTGCGGCGGCGTTCGGCATCAAGGATATTCCGGTCGATAAGGGCTCGATGCTGCTACGGCTGCAGCGTTTCTTTGAAAGCACCTACAAAAGCGGCCGCCGTGCGCTTCTGATCGTGGACGAGGCGCAGAACCTTTCGATCGAGACGTTGGAAGAACTGCGCATGTTGTCCAACTTCCAGGTTGGAAATCAGGCCCCATTCCAGAGCTTTCTCGTCGGTCAGCCGCAGTTCCGGGACATCATCGCCGATCCGGCGCTGGAGCAGCTTCGCCAGCGGGTTATTGCGTCCTACCATCTTGGCCCGATGAGCCGCGATGAATGCGGCGACTATCTGCCTCACCGGTTGAAGCATGTCGGCTGGCATAACGATCCGGCATTCGAGCAAAGCGCCGTCGATGCGGTTTATGATCATACGGGCGGGATTCCGCGCCAGATAAACACGCTTTGCAATCGTCTTCTGCTTCTGGGCTTCCTGGATAACCTTCACCGCTTCACCGGTGATGACGTGAACAAGGTTGCGGCCGACCTTCGTGCCGAGAATGCTGCGCGCGGCAAAAGCGATGTGGCACCTTACTATGGAAGCGGCGGGTATGAGGGGCGCTCTGTCGCGTCAACGGATCTGGAGCACCGGGTACAGGAGCTTGAAAAGCGCTTCAGCCGTCAGGACAAATCGCTGCGGCAGATTGCGTCGGCTTTTTATGAATTGCTGGGATTGAGCCGTCCTGACTCGCAATCGCGCAGTTGAGCCGGGGGATGTGATGTCTTCGGTTTCGACACTCGATACTACGAGAAAAATTGCTGATTGGGCGACACGGCCGGTTCGGAAAAATGCTCCCCCGCGGGCCAACGCGATCACGGTCGATATCGAGGATTATTTCCAGGTCGAGGCTTTTAACGGTCTGATCACCCGCGATCAGTGGGATGGCTTTGAGTGCAGGGTCGAACGCAACGTCGATCGGATTCTGGAGCTGTTCGCTTCCGCGGATGTCAAGGGCACGTTCTTCACATTGGGCTGGATCGCCCGGCGCTATCCGGCACTTGTGCGCCGGATCGCAGATGGCGGGCATGAAATTGCCTCTCATGGCTCCATGCACTTCCGCGCTGCGGACCAGACGCCCGCGGTATTTGCCAATGATGTGCGCGAGGCGAAGGCGGTACTGGAAGATATTGTCGGGACCGAGGTGAAGGGTTATCGCGCGCCTTCGTTTTCCATCACGCGGGAAAGCCTTTGGATATTCGACGTTCTGAATCAAGCCGGCTATCGCTACAGTTCCAGCACCTATCCGATTGCGCATGACCTTTACGGTATTCCGGAGGCACCGCGGTTCGCCTTCTACCCGATCGGTGACAGCGAATTCATCGAAATTCCGGTAACGGCCGTCCGCTTTCTGAACCGCAATTGGCCATGCGGCGGCGGTGGTTATTTCCGCCTGCTGCCCTATGGCTGGAGCAAGTTCGGCCTTCGTCGCGTAAACAGGCGCGATGAGGAGCCTTGCATGTTTTATTTCCACCCCTGGGAAATTGACCCGGGTCAACCACGCGTCGAAGGTGCGCCGATAAAATCGCGCCTCCGCCACTACACGAATCTTGGTTCCATGGAACGGAGGTTGAAAAAACTTCTGCATGCTTTCGCATGGGGCCGCATTGACATGATTTATCCGATTGCGGGGGTGACCCAGTAGTGCCGCGCGCGCTGGAGATCCTGTTTCTGTGTCATCGCATCCCTTTTCCGCCGAACAAGGGCGAGAAGATTCGCGCGCATGCGGTTTTGTCTCATCTCGCCTCGCGGCATGTTGTGCATCTCGGCTGTTTTGTCGATGATCCGGCGGACATGGAGCATGCACCGGCGCTCCAATCTCTTGTCAGCGGTGAGTGTGCGCTTTTCCCCTTGAACAAGAACGCCCTCTACGGGCGCGCGCTTCATGCGTTGGTGCGCGGAGAGCCGATCACGACCTCCTATTTCGGCGATCAACGGCTAAGCAACTGGGTCGCGCATATATTGAATGCACGGCCTATCCATTGCGCCTACCTGTTTGGGTCGGCGATGGCGCCGTATCTCTTCGATCGGCCGGAATTCGATCCGGCTCGCGTCGTGCTCGATATGGTCGATATCGATTCCGATAAATGGCTGCAATATGCGCAGAACGCCAAAATCCCTCTGAAATGGGTGTACCGGCGGGAAGCGAAGACGCTGTTTGAATTGGAGCGGCGCTCGGCGCAGCAGTTTGGCGCCACGGTTTTCGTTTCGCCGTTTGAGGCACAGAGCTTTGTCGCAATGGCGCCGGAAGTATCGGGCCGCGTCTATAGCGTGGCCAATGGTGTCGATTGCGGCAGGTTTTCGCCCACGCTCGATTTTCCGAATCCGTTTCCGTCCGGCTGCGTGCCCATCGTCATGACCGGTGCGATGGACTACAGGCCCAATGTGGATGGGGCCATCTGGTTTTCACGGTCGGTTATGCCGCTTATCCGGCGCGAAGTGCCGAATGCGCACTTCTTCGCGGTCGGGGCAAATCCTGCTGACGGCCTTCGGGCGGAGCAGGGCGAATCCGTCACGGTTTCGGGCTGGGTCGCCGATGTAAGACCTTATATCGCGCACGCGCGTGCTGTGGTGGCGCCACTGCGTATGGCGCGCGGCGTTCAGAACAAGGTGCTGGAAGCCATGGCGATGGAGAAGCCGGTTGTCGCGACAAATGCGGCGAGCCGGGCGTTAAGCGTGCAGCCAGGAAATCATTTGTGGGTCGAGGATGACCCGGTCGCTTTTGCGCATGCCGTGCGAGAGGCCGTATCCGGCGCTGCGCGCGCCGAGGTGGCGCGGAACGGGCGCCGCTATGTGGAGCTTGCACATGACTGGTCCCGCAATCTGGCGGATCTGGATGTGCTTCTGGAGCGGGCCACAGGGGCGGGGAGTGGGCACATACTGGAGCCGGAGCCCCGCGTCACAATAGATCACGCAAGCATATCGCCGCGTACTGGTGTTATGGCTGGGGGCATATAATGACAACCGACACAGCTGTTCTCGATATCGAAAAGAGTACGCGGGCAATCTGGATTCAACACGTCACCGTGCTGGTGGTGCTTTTAGTCGGTCTTGGCGCCGCTTATTGGGCGGCGATAGAAGCTGCCGTGGAAGTGTGGTGGGTTTCGCCGACATTTTCGCATTGCTTTTTGATCATCCCGATCTCGCTATACCTGATCTGGAACAAACGTCAGCGATTGGCGCAAATGACACCGCGTGCCTTTCCAATCGCGCTGGCTGGAATAATTCCTTTCGTCTTCACCTGGTATATCGGGCACATCGTGGCCGTGAACGAAGTGCAGCAGTTCTCGGTCATGGCCATGGCACAGATTCTGATTCTGGCGGTCCTGGGGCCTGCCGTATACAGGGCCATTCTGTTCCCGGCGCTTTATCTGTTCTTTCTGGTTCCGACCGGGGAATATCTGATAAGGCCGCTGCAAACCTTTACCACGCACTTCATCAATGGCGGCCTGAATGTGTGCGGCATTCCGCACTATACGGAAGGCACGATCATTGAGCTTGTGACGGGACGCTATGAAGTTGAGGAGGCGTGCGCGGGCCTTCGGTTTTTGATCGCTACGATCGCGCTGGGGGTGCTGTTCGCCCATCTGACCTATCGCAAGTGGTACAAGATCGTCCTCTTTATGCTTGCGTCGTTTATTGTGCCCGTCATCGGCAACGGGTTCCGGGCTCTCGGGATCGTTCTGCTGGCCTATTTCTCCGACAACAAGATTGCAGTGGGCTTCGACCATATCGTTTATGGCTGGGGTTTCTCCGTCGCGATTTTGCTGTTCCTGTTTTTCATCGGGTCGCGCTTTCGCGATGAGACGGTTGAACCCTCGCCGAAAATGAGTGCTGCCCCCGCATCGAATGCCGGATTGTTGATTACGGCAGTCGTCGCGGCGTTGGTGGTGTCGTCGGGTCCTGCGCTCGCTTATTGGGAGCGTGCCCGTGCGCATGACGTGAACAGTGCTGCATTGCAGCTTCCGCCGCGGTTGAGCGAATACACCGTCGGTAAGCCGACCGGGCAATGGCAACCGAAATATGGTGAGCCCGCTGCGCGCATGGCGGCAAGCCTGACGGTGCCGCAAAGTTTCTCGCCGCCGGTCGATGCGTTTGTCTACTACTATCTGGGGTCGAATAAGGGCCATACGCTGATCGAATCGACCAACCGCCTGTGGGACGAGCATGATTGGAATGCCGTGGCACGAAGCCAGATCTCCACGCATATCGGGTCTACGCCGGTTACTGTGAACGAACTGGTGCTGTCCGCGCCGTATCAACACCGCCTTGTCTGGAGCGTCTATTGGGCGGGCGGGAAATTCACAAATAGCGGCATGGATGTCCGTCTGGCCCGTCTTGAATCGATGTTCTCCGGTGGCAATGGCGCCGCACTCGTTGCGGTATCCACACCGATAGAAGGCGTTACGCTGAATGGTGCGCGAAACAGGCTGTCGCATGTGCTGTCTGCGATGAACGATCTGCCGTTGCGATTGCAACAGGTGAAGGCGCATCGGCAGTAGCAGGACGGAATTCAATATGTGCGGCATCAGTGGCTGGTTCGATATTGCCGGCGAACGTGTACCGGACCGGGCACAGGTCAAGGCGATGAACGATGCCCTCATTCATCGCGGCCCGGATGGTGAGGGGTTCTATTTCGGGCCGGGTGTCGCCTTTGGTCATCGCCGCCTTGCGATCATCGATCTGGTGACCGGCGATCAGCCGATGTTCTCCGCGGATGGCGCAACCTGCATCACCTTCAATGGGGAAATCTTCAATTTTCGGGAATTGCGCCAGGAACTTGAGCTGAAGGGCCACAGGTTTCGCACGGCGTCCGACACCGAAGTCATCCTGCATGCGTGGCGCGAATGGGGCCGGGCGTGTGCACAGCATCTTCACGGTCAATTCGCTTTCGCGCTTTGGGACTCGAAGCAGAAAACGCTTTTTCTGGCCAGGGACAGGCTCGGGGAAAAGCCGCTTTACTATTCCTATCTGCCGGACAAGACGCTGATCTTCGGATCGGAACTGAAGGCCCTTCAGCGTCATCATGGGCTGCCGCGCGCGATTGACCCCTGTGCGGTGGAAGAATTTTTTGCGCTCGGTTACATTGCCGATCCGCGAACGATCTATAAGGATGTCTTCAAGCTTCCGGCCGGCACCACATTGACGCTTGTACGCGGGCGCGCACCAGTCCTCGAACCTTACTGGGATGCCGTGCCTACGGATGCGCACAGCGTTTCGTTTGATGATGCGGCGGCTGCGCTGCTGTCCCGTCTCGGCGCCGCAACCCAAAAGCAATTGGTGGCCGATGTGCCGGTGGGTGCATTTCTTTCCGGCGGAACGGATTCGAGCGCGGTCATGGCGCTTATGGCCAAGGCACGCAGCGAACCGGTTTCCTGCTTCACAATCGGGTTCGACAATCCCGAATTTGACGAGCGTTCTTATGCGGCCGAAGTGGCGCGGCGTTACGGCGGCCAGCAATTTGTTGAAGCCATGACCGGGCAGGAAACCGCCAGCGTCGAGCTTCTGCCGGGCGTTTTCGATGAACCGTTCGGGGATAGTTCGGCGTTGCCGACACTCCATGTCACGCGCCTTGCGCGGCGGCATGTCAAGGTGGCGCTATCGGGTGATGCGGGCGACGAACTCTTTGCCGGGTATCGCAGATATGCGTTTCATGCCCGCGAGCAGGCGATGCGCAATCTTGTGCCGGATGCCGTTCGCCGGCCGGTCTTCGGGCTGCTGGGCCGAATCTATCCGCAGCTTGATTGGGCGCCACGTGCGTTCCGCGCCCGCCAGACATTTCTGGAATTGAGCCAGGATGCCGTGCACGGCTATTTCCACAATCTGTCGGTCACCGGGGATGAGCTTCGCAATCAGCTCTTTTCCCCTGACCTGAAGGCTGCGTTGCAGGGGTATCGTGCGTCGGATCTGATCGCCCACTACATGGCCAAGGCGCCGACGGATGATCCCGTTGGACAGGCTCAATATGTGGACCTGAAAACCTGGCTGGTGGGCGATATCCTGACCAAGGTGGACCGCACGAGCATGGCCTCCAGCCTGGAAGTCCGCGTACCGATGCTGGACCATACTTTTGTGGAGTGGGCGCTGGGCCTGCCGCACCGGTTCAAATACGCGAATGGGCAGGGCAAACGGGTCCTGAAGCGTGCGTTGGAGCCGATCTTGCCGCACGATCTGCTTTACCGCCCCAAGAAGGGATTTTCGGTGCCGTTGAGCCAATGGTTCTCCGGCACGTTTGGAACGGCGTTCCGGAAAAACATTGCAGACCCCAATCACGGCCTGGCGGCCTGTGGCTATTTCGATGCGCAGACAATTGACCGGCTGCTGTCACAACATCAGAGTGGCCTGCGCGACCACGCCCGCGTTCTCTGGTTGTTATGGATGTTCCAGCGTTTCGTGGAGCGTGAGGACAATTCCGCGACGATGCCTGTCACAGCGATCGCCTAGAGAGCATTCAGGCGCTGTTCAACCGGCTTTCCCACGCGAAGGCTGACATCACGATCTTGTTGAGGTCATCGAACTCCGGCTGCCATTGCAGTTGGGTTTTCAACCGTTCGGAGTTGGCAATGATCGCCGGCGGGTCGCCTGCGCGGCGCGGCGCTTCTTCAACCGGCAGCGGCCGCCCGGTCACATGTTCCACCGCGCGAATGACTTCACGCACGGAAAAACCGTGACCATAGCCGCAATTGCAGATGATGGAATCTTTGCCCGCGCGCAGCCGGTCCAATGCCAGAAGGTGGGCGGCAATCAGGTCCATGACATGGATGTAGTCGCGCACGCCCGTTCCGTCGGGTGTGGCGTAGTCCGTCCCGAACACGCTCAAGGCCGGCACGCGCCCCAGCGCCACCTGGCACGCCCGTTTGATGAGGTGCGTTGCCCGCGGTGTGGATTGTCCGGTGCGGCCGCCGGCATCGGCGCCGGCGACGTTGAAATAGCGAAGCGCGGCATAGCTGAAATCGTGCGCGGCGGCGGTGTCGCGCAGCATCCACTCCGTCATCAGCTTGGAACGGCCATACGGGTTGATCGGATTGGTGTCTTCGTCCTCCGTCACGGGCATGCGTTCCGGCGTGCCATAGACGGCGGCCGTGGAGGAGAACACGAAATTGCGCACACCCTCGGCGACACAGGCTTCGATCAGGTTGCGGGACGTGACCGTGTTGTTGGCGTAATAGGAGAGGGGGTTTTCGACCGATTCCGGAACCACGATCGAACCGGCAAAGTGCACCACCGCGTCGATGGCCATATCCTGGATAAGGTCGCGGACCTTGCTCTGGTCCCCGGCGTTGCCCTCAACGAATGTGGCATCTTCGGCGACCAATCCGCGAATGCCGGTCGAAAGGTTGTCCAGTACGACCGGGTGCTCTCCCCGGTCCAACAACGCATAAACCATGTGGCTGCCGATGTACCCGGCGCCGCCTGTCACAAGTACGCTCACGCTGAACCCTGCCGTTAGCTGCTGAAAGACGTAAATCAACTCCCCTGAAGCTAACGGTCTGGCTGGCCGGTTTCCAGTGATATGGGCCACAAGAGGTTGGCAAAAAAAGAAAGGCCGGCTTGAGGGCCGGCCTTTCCGAAGTTCTGGATTTGAGAGAGGGCTGCTCCCTTTAGGCCGCGGCCTTGCGGCGGCGGCGCAGTGCCAGACCAGCGAGACCAGCACCCATCAGGGCCAGCGTTGCCGGTTCCGGAACCGAGGTCAGCGCCGTGCTGAACACGAAGGAGGAGCCACGGGAGTTGGCGGTCAGGTTCCACGAACCCGGTGTGGGGTCATAGCCTGCCATGTGGAGTGTGCCGGTACCGTCCAGCGTCAGGTCAGTGCCGGTGCGGCTGCCGATGGTCACGGAGTTCAGATCGAAGCTCAGCGTACCGAGCGCGACTGGAACTGTGATGAAACCGGTCAGCGGTCCCGAGAACGGATCGAACGTCAGATCCAGAATCGTGGCGGGCACTGGCGGAGAAGATGCCAGAGCCAGATCGCCAGAACCGGTCAGGGCGTAGGCTGTCGGGAAGGTGAAGCCCGTGTTGTTCGACAGATCGGTACCTCCCACCCTGGTGTATGTACCCGTGAGGCCGATCGATCCGTTGATGGATGCAGCCGAAGCCGGCATCGCGACGGTTGCCATGCCAAGTGCGACGGCAGCCGCGAAAACGAGAGATTTAAAGTTCATGGTCAGTGCCCTTTCCATTACCCAGTACATAGACGGCTTCAATGGCCGCTCGGATCAATGGTACGCACGGACTGTGCCAATCCCGGAATTCCGGGAAAAAAAGGGTTACGACCGGGAAAGTCCTAACGAATTGTAAACGATTGTGACGGGACTGGGGCCCAACCTGGCAGGATGTCTGGCTCGGACCGTAAACAGTTTTTGCAGTCCCGTGGTTATAGCTTTGCGGGACAGGGACCAATCTCTCACTTGACCATGACGGTGTAAACTTGCGTTATCACCCTTCATGTCTCATGGGCAAGTTCTGGCCTCGAGGGGCGTGATCCCGCTCCCATACAGGATTTGGTGAATGGCCGCTCTGCGCAAGGCTGCGAAGAAGATTGTTCAGTACAGCGGCGGGTTTGGCGCCTGGCATCGGCTGCGCAATCGCGAATGTCTGACGGTTCTGATGTTCCATCGGGTCCTGCCGTTGGCGGATCAAACGCGTCAGGGGGCTGACCCGGAATATACGGTTACGCCTGAACTGCTGGCGGCGGTTCTCCGGTTTGCAGGGCGGCATTACACCTTTATCGGCATGGATGAATTGCTGGCGGCCCGGGCGCATGGGGCGCCGTTACCGGCCTATCCGCTGCTGGTGACTTTCGACGATGGCTGGCGGGACAATCTGGTCCACGCCCGGCCGGTGCTCGCGGCCCAGAACGTGCCCTGGCTGCTGTTTGCCGCCGCCGATGCCATAGCGGCGCCGGAAGTCTGGTGGCATGAGCCTTTGGAATGGGCCGTGCGGAACGGGAAGGCCGATCTGGCGGAATTGTGGGGCCGGGCAAAGCCTGAAACAGGTGGAGCGGGGCAGGATGTTCCGGGCAACCTGTTGGATCTGCTGGTCCGGTTTGGTGCACTGAGCCCTGAGCACCGCTGGGCAATCCTTGGTCCATATGCGGACGAATTGCTGGCATCCGCTGGCGGGCGGCTCATGCTGGACGCGGCTGAGTTGAACGATCTGGCGAAGTCGGGCACCGGCATCGGCGTTCATGGCGCCACCCATCTCCCGCTAACGCGGCTGGCAGACCCGGCTGACGACATGGTGCGCGCGCGCCGGTGGCTGACCGCAAACAGTGGCACAGCGGCTGGCGAGACCATCTCTTTTCCCCACGGGCGCTACGATGCCGGGACTGTTTCCGCGGCGCGCGATGCGGGCTTCCGCCTGATGTTCACAAGCGATCCGGTTCTGAACCGTTGTCCCGGCGGGGTGCCTGCCAGCGACGTGCTGGGGCGGGTGCCGATCGCCGCCGCTGCCGTGACGGATGACAGCGGCAGGCTCGCGCCGGAGCGTCTCGCGCCCTGGCTGATCCTTCGGGAACGGCAATAGCTGTTGTGCGGCGAGGGCGTGGGCAATAAAAAAGCGGCACCGGTTAAGGTGCCGCTTTTCTTAAGCTTTTACCGTGCCTGGCTCAGGCGCTTTTGCGGCGCTGACGGCGGCGCATGGCTGCGAAGCCGAGGATACCTGCACCCAGCAGTGACAGGGTCGCGGGTTCCGGTGTCGGAACCGGTGGCGTAGTCGTCGTGTTGGTGAAGGCGAAGATCAGGTCGTTGTAGTCGAAATCGCTATTCTGTGCTTCGTTGCGATCTTCCCAACCGACAAAGGTAACCGTGGTTCCGACTGGAAGGCCTGAAATATAGGCATCAACCGCACCCGGGAGAGAGCCTACGCCAAAATCGGCATAATTGGTCGTTATCAGCGCGTGGAAGTTGCCATCGGCGTCAGCGACGTTGCTGAGATAGGATGTTCCTTTGGTGAGGTTGTCCAGGCTGAACACAAGGCCGCCAGCCTGAATGCCCAAGTCAACGGTATTTCCGGCTGAGCCGCCTGTGCATCCGCCCGTGCTATGGTTGCAGAATATCTGCGGGAACGCGATCGGCGCAGTTTCGCCGAGAACGCTTGTGTCTCCCGCGTCTGCGAACACATAAACCGCCTGCACATCGCCCGTAGCGGTCAGTGCCGGTGGGGGGGTGGTGATCGGAGCGGCATTCGCCACGCCAAAGAACCCGAGCGCCAAAGGCGCCGCCAAGGTAAGAAGTCCTAGTTTCCGCATCGTCCGCTCCTCGTACGCAAACATTTACCCTAATCAGACAGCAACTTCTGTGCCATGCCGGGCAAACCAAGCGTTTTGCGTGGGTCGGTTTTCGGAGCTGTAAGAAGATTTGACACTGCTGAGGCAAGAAACCTGGAATAGGTCCCGATCATGGTGTTATCAACCATAACACCCAGAATTTTATCAATTTCTCCAAACGAATGAGGATGAGGCCTGGCGCGCGGAAATATGCACAGGTTCTGAATCTGCGGATCGACAGAATAGGTTGTAAATCCTATTTCAGTGTCCTATATAGGACACGCGCCATATTGTGCGCCCTTTGTCGTCACCAATCAGGAGGCTGCCATCTTTAGCGATCGCCAACCCGCACGGGGTTCCCCAAACCCGCAAATCGCCGGCCTTGTTGTTGGAAAAACCGGTGACAAAATCCTCGTATCCGCCAACCGGCCGCCCGCCTGCGAAATGGACACGCACCACCTTGTAGCCATCGGGCGCGCCATAAGGGCCGGACCCGTGCAGCGCCACAAAGGCATCGCCGCGATAGGGCGCGGGAAATTGAGCTCCCTCGTAGAACACGACGCCCAGTGGTGCCGAATGGGCCTCAAACAGCACATCCGGCGTCCGGGTTTTGGCGACAAGGTCCGGGCGCCTGGCCCCGAAGACCGGATCCGGATGTGGCCCGGCATAGGCGTAGGGCCAGCCATAGAAGTCCCCCCTCTCTACCCTGGTCAGGAAATCGGGCGGCAAGGCTCCGCCCAGCTTGTCGCGTTCATTGACCGTGACCCAGAGATCGCCTGTTCCGGGCTGGATCGCCATTCCCGCTGGATTGCGAAGACCGCTGGCAAATGTCCGCATCGTGCCGTCCGGCTGTACGAGCTGAACCGTCGCGTCCGGCGGCGGGGCTTCCAGCACATCCCCGCGCGAGCCGATCGCAAGGAAAAGCTGCCCCTTGCGGTCAAACACGATGTCCCGCGTCGTGTGCCAGCCGTCCGGCCGCAAATCCGGCGCGGCTGTGATCCGCTGGGCGGGGCCCGTGGGCCTCAACGCACCGGTGCGGTAGGGCAACCGCCAAACCGCCCGCAGATCGGCGACGTAGAGCGCGCCATCGTGCATTGCAATTCCGTAAGGTTGTGAAAATCCCTTGGCGAAGGTGGTGATCAGATCGGCCTTGCCGTCACCGTCGCTGTCCCGCAACAGTGTGATGAGGCCTGGGCCCTGTTCCGCCAGGAATACGTCGCCGTCTGGTGCGGTGGTCAGCGCGCGAACATGTTTCAGGCCATCGGATGCGAAGGGCGCGATGACAAAACCTTTTGGTACCGATGGCAGGATGCCTTTGGGCCGCGGCACGAAAGAGGCGTCGATATCGGTGGGCCTGGTCGTGTTTGGTGCCGGCATCGCGCCGGCTTCCACGTCATGCCGGATACCGGGCGCAGCCTCGGCCGCAGCAAGCGGGCCGCCTGCACACAAAAGAGCCACGAGCATTGGAAACCATGCCGCCATATGGCGCTGGCGTTTGAGCCATGTGGATTGAATCATTGTACGGTCCGGGGTTGAGCCGATAACGTCGACAGGCTTCGCTGTCCCGCAGCGCAAGTCAATGTGTTGAAATGGGCGCGTATGCAATCCGGCGTGCCGCCGTACGAACCGGCGAGATGAAGGCCATCCGGCGTGTTGTAGTCAGGGGAGAAGCTTTGATGGATACCAGGCGTCGTTTTCTTCACACCGCAGGTGTCGCGATTGCCGCTGGCGCTACGCTGTTTCAGCAGACAATGACGGCAAGCTCAGCGGCTGATACTCCGCCCGGTGGTCCAGGTATCGATCCGTCACGATTGCGTGTGAAGCTGACGTTTCCCGATGGAAAGGTACAGGAATTTTCCGGCGCGAACGGCAGGGACCTTGGCGACTTCAACGTGCCGTTCGCCAATATCGTACAGCGCAATGTTCTGGTGACCATGCCGGGCAGCCTGTTTTCGATTTATTTGCGGCCGGACCGGAACAGCAAGCGCATTGAAGCCGTGGTTCTTTATGGCGATCCCCTGCACAGCGACCCTGCTACCACGGGACCATACACATTCGAAATTTTTGCAGATGGGAAGGCACTGGATAAGGTCGATGTCGGCTATCACTTCTGGCTGGCGCGCTGGCGCTGGGCCAGTCATGTCCGCCCGCAGGTGCGCAAACCTGCCGATATCGTCAAGGCCGGTCTGTCAGTGGAGTACGCAACCACCCCGCTTACGGGCCGCATGCCGCTTCCCGCGCCACCATATTGGGTTATGGAGATATCGAGTATCACGCCGTTCATGGGGCAAACCGGTGAGCGTGGCGATATCGGACAAAATCCGGAAATCACATCTGCTTACATGGCGACCGGTGATGACACGGCCTATGCTTCGATGATGACCTGGGCGGAAGCCTCCGCCACAGGGCCGTGGCACATCAATGATCCACATACAAAAGCTATTCTCAACTGGAATGATTGGCCGACTGCGACGACCTACAGCACGCAAACGTCCACTCCGCCCTTTTTCGTAATGAAAAACGAAAAGAATTACATGGGCAAGTTTCTGAGGCCCGAGGATGCGCATCATCCCTGCTTGTCCTACATACCGTTCCTTTCAACCGGCGATCCGTATCACGCGGAGGAACTGCAGTATCAGATCAATTTTTATCTGGGCGGTGAGCACAATCAGGACGGTAGCAAGAGCTATATCTTCGATAGATTGCAGACACGCGGCTATGCCTGGATGCTTCGATCCGTGGTGTTCTGTTATCTCGCGGCAGATCAGATAAAATCCACGATGCTTTTGCCGAAGTCGTTTTGGAAGAATGTGCTGGACCGAAATCTGTCCTGGATAATGAGTGGTTTCGTGCATGGCACAGACGCGAAGACGCAGCGATTCTTCTCCGGCACATCACGCACAGCCATGGGATGGTGGCAGGAGGACTATCTCTGTGGCGTGCTGGCCATGATGCAACGCATTGGGCGGTTTCCGGGATGGCGGCCAGTTCTCGATTGGAAAATCCAGTCAGATATCAATCGGGTCAATGGGACATCAGGCTGGCCACGGACTCATCCTACGATTTACTTCATTCAATGGTATGCCCAACACATTTCCGCCAAGTCTGGCAACAGCGGAAACGGAAGTATTATTGAAAGTGGTCGTTACGGAGAACGTGCGACGCCCGTACTTGGCAATTACACCCTGACCTTTATGGACAGTAATACATTTAAGGTCGTTCGGCCCGACGGGCGAAATGATGCGCCAGGAAAAGGAACTGTAGGGAAGCCATACAGTAGCGGATATGGGCCGCGTTTTACAGTCAATGCTGGATCCGTTCCGTTTGTTCGCGGGGATTCGTTCACGGTCTCGATCGTACCTCCCAAGGATTGGGCAGAACTGGCACGAATTAATAACATTACGGATTCTTCGGACGGTAGCTTGCAAGTGCAGTCGGCGGAATACATCGCGCATTTGTTCGCCGTTTTAACACTTGCTGCGCCACTGATTCCGGAGACGCGGCCATTGCTGGCGTGGCTGACGGAAGCGATGAGCCGCGCAGGATGCCGCGTGCCTTATCGCGACAGCTACAAAGGCGTCTGATCTGACCTGCCGGGCTATTTGCCGATTTTGCCCTTCACGTCGCGCCCGATGATCTGAAGTTGCAGTTCGATCATGCCAGGGTACGGATTGACGTCTCCGAGGTTTCGATAAATGCGCAACATACGATCGGGAGTGGGGATGTTTGCTACTACGGGAATGGCCGCAACTTCCTTGAAATGGGGGCTGCGCAGCACATCCTGAAACCGTTTCATGACGGCGAGATCGGTCCAGAAATCGTCCTGCGCGACGACATAGGAAACGCCGTCATCATCGAGCATTCTCGCAATTTGGGCTTCGCCTACGTCTTTTTGCGTCACCCCCAGATCGCGCCGGATGGAAATACCGAGCAGCAATTTGTCGCTGCGAACGGTTGTGATATCGCGCCGGTTCTCAAGCGTGCGCATATTGAAGATGTAGGAGCCATCGCGTTTACCGGAAAAAACAACCACGGCATTCTGCGGTGCGTGCCGGGCGATCCATTGTGCAGCCTCGCGATATCCGCTGATCGTTGGAACGGGTGCGTATTTCCACGTGTAGATTCCGGTTCCAAGCACGAATAGTGCGAACAGCATTTCTCCCGCGCGCCGGGCGGGCAATAACGCTGGAAGTATGAGGCCGGCAGCGACAAGCAATGGCGGAAGGATCAGAAGTGCGTGCCGTGCTTCCTTCAGATCGATCAGGGAAAGTACAAGATAGACGATCGAGAACCATGAAATGAGAAGTACCGCATCGGATCGGGAAAGTTTTGCAATATTTCGTTTCGCGATGGCGAAGGCCGCCGCTACGCCGGCCAGAAGCAGGAGCGGCCAGCCGATCAACTCCGGGAAATGGCGCAGATACCAGATCCAGCCCGAAAGCGTGTCGCGGGCGGCGCGGGCGTGCGGAATGCTGACAACCGATTGAACATTCGCGCTGCCGAATTTCAACGTGAGAACGGCCATGGGAATTAGGCCGACAACGGCAAGGATTGCAGCCAGCCAGACGTGCTTGTCACGCAAAGCTTTGGTGCCGTACTGCCACAGGATTGTCACCGCCAGTACGGGGAACAGGAAAGCCGCATTCAGCTTTGTGTAGGAGGCACAGAGCAAAAGAAAAACGCAGACATAGAGCAGTGCCGGCCGCGCCTTTTCTGTGTATTGTTGAAGAGCAACCATCGCCCACACGGCAAATGCCAGCGATGGTATTTCCAGCATGACTTGGCGGCCCCAGAGTGCGATGCCCGGCACGGCCATGGCCGAAAGACCGATAGCAATTGCCGCGATTGGGCCGGTCCAACGCCGCGACAACACGTAAAGGCCATAGGAAAGCGCAAAATAGTGCAGCAGAACCACGGCAAGTGCCGTGCTCTGCGAGACGCCGAAAATGGCATAGGCCGGCGCAAGAATGACGTAGAACAGGGGCGGATAGAACAGGATCGTAAGAGCTGGATATTGGACATAATACTGCATCGCCCAGGCTTTTGGGTCATGCGGCAAGGTGGCAAAGAAATCTTTAAGGAAGGCACCGTTCAGCGCGTGGCGTGGAGAGTCGCTCCACCAGAATTCGCCATGGTGGGGTGCCGTCAAATAAAGCAGCAGAATACCGACGGCAAAAATGGCAGCCGCGGCGAAGCGTTCGGTGGTCTTTGTCATATGCGGATGCCTGCGAAGATCATCAATGCGGCGGCGGATGCGAAAACCATCCAGGAAACCCAGTCACGCGCGGCATAGACGATGGGATCGTCGTGCATGTATCCGCGGGCCGTGGATAGCCATAGGCGGCATTGCCAGAACAGCATGAGTGGAATGAGACCCCAGAGAACCGAGGGCCGGTGGTAAATTTCAAGGGCGCTGGAGCTTTGAACGTACAACGACAAAACCACTGCTGAGGCAAAAGTCGCCCCAACGCCGAATATCTGCAAAATTTGCTGGTCCTGTACGTGATACCCACGCCGGGCGGCGCTCTTGACTGTACCCGATAGCTGCAGCCGCAAAAGCTCGGAAACGCGTTTCACCAAGGCTAGGCTCAAAAACAGAAAGGACGAAAACCCCAGCAGCCAGAGCGATACCGGATGACCGCTGGCCTCGCCGCCGCCCTGAAGGCGCAGCGTGTAGAGCGCGGCGAGAATGAACACATCGACAAGCGGCGCTTCTTTCAGCCGGATCGTGTAGGCAAGGGAAAGCGCGGCATAGATGGCAAGCGCAAGCCATGCGCCGCTCCATATGCCCAACCCTGTCCCGAATAGGGCAAGGACAGGTGCTGCGGCCAAGCCCGATGCGACCGAAAGAGTTCCATTGGCAAAGGGGCGATTGCGTTTGCGCGGGTGGGCACGGTCCGCAGCCAGATCGCCCAGATCGTTCAGCAGGTAGATCGCGGATGCGACCGCACAAAAGGCGGCCAGCGCTGCAAGTGATTGCAGCCATGCGTTAAGATCGGCAATTCCGCCGGACGTGAACAGCGGCACCAGTACAAACAGGTTCTTGACCCATTGATATGGGCGTAGCGCCCGCACGAATGCGGGAAGCGGATTGGCCCGCTGGCCGATAAAAGCGGCGTTGGAATACTGTTTGCCGGCAGCCTTGCGAACGCTGTTACTGGCGTTGACGACAAGGGCCTGACCGGCGCGCCGCCAAACAGCGTGGTCCGGCGCGTCATTGCCCGCGTAGGCAAACTGGCCGGCGCCGAAGCGTGCGCACAGCGCATCGGCTTTGCGTGAACCGCGGAGGTTGGTGCGCCCGTCCGAAGCCAGGATTTCATCAAAAATGCCGAGATGCGCCGCGATTTTTTGGGCGATGATCTCGTCGCTGGCCGTGGCAAGGACGATGCGGCGGCCACGGGCCTTCTCGGCACGCAGCAAGGCTATGAGGTCTTCGTTGTAGGGGAGCAGGGCTGGGTCAAATTGCCAGCGCTCGGCAAGCTTCCGTTTCAGCGTTGCGCGGCCCCGCAGGAGCCAGCCCGGCAACTGCCACAGCGTCGCCCAGTTGGAAAATGCGGCTGCGGCGGCGGAATCGTGCAGTGAATCGGTTAAGATGACGGTCCCGTCAAGATCGACGCAGATCGGCGTTTCCCCACCGATACGCGCCGATACGGGAGACGGCATATCTGCCGCTTGTGGTGGCGGTTGCATGTGAGGGGTCAAAACCGGCATGAGGTGAATTCGGATATGGCCACGACACTTATACCTTTAACCGGCACAGCGGCCGATATTCCAGCCGCCACGATAAGATTTCGTTATCCCTCTGTCGGCCTCAATTCTGTGACAGACGGCACCGGCCATCTGTGTAAAGCAGGCTGTATTCCAGAAAGGTGTCTGGTGCTTTCTCCACAGTTCGCGGCTTATGATTTTCGATTGTGCTTATCTGCCCTGATGCGCTCTCTCCGGTGTCAAGATTGAATGCGGCCATGAACAATCACGATTACGGCGAGACCTGGGGCCAGATTGCCCTCCTGTTCTGTGTTCTTGCAGGCGTGAGCGTCGCAATCGTCTTTTTGCCGATATTGCCGCCACTCAACGACTATCCCAATCATCTGGCCCGGATGCACATTCTAGCCAATCTGGATCAATCGCCAGCGCTGCAGCTCTATTACCGCAATGTCATGGCCGCCCAGCCCAATCTCGCGATGGATATCATTGTGCCCCTTCTGTCGCGGTGGATGCCTCTTGAAATGGCAGGGCGGGTATTCATTGCGCTAACGCTCTTGGTGACGGCAGCGGGCACGCTCGCGCTGCATTTCTCGCTTCATCGCCGCTGGTCCGTTTGGCCGCTGCTTGCATTTCTGTTCATCTATCACCGGATGTTTCTATGGGGCCTCCTGAATTTTTCCTTCGGTATTGGCATGGCCCTCTTCGCTATTGCGGTCTGGGTTGCCGTACGCCCGAAAGGAGCTGGGTGGCGTGTTACGGCATCCGTTCCGTGCGCGCTCGTTGTTTACATTTGCCATCTATACGCGTTCGGATTCTACGCCATCGTCATCGGCGGCTATGAACTCTACTACCTGTTAAAATCACCGCAATGGCATGCGCGGGCCCGCGATGTTGCCATTGCAGCCATTCAATTTTTGCTGCCCATATATCTCTTTCTGTTCGAAAGTGGTGCGCCAGCCGTCGCATCCGAAACGCGGTGGGGAACGATCTGGCGAAAGCTGGAGGCACCCTTCGACGTCATCTATCAGTATCACCTTGTATTCGATGTCGGATGTCTGCTTGTGATTGCGGCCTTGATTGGGTGGGGGTTGTTTCGCAAGCATGTGCAAATTTCCCGGCGCATGGTCCCGGCATTGATCGTGTTGCTCGTTGTTTATCTGGCGATGCCGGATCAACTCTTCAGTGGTTATGGTGCGGACAGGCGCTTGCCCATCATGATACTGTTGCTTGGCATTGCGAGCGCGGATTGGCAGCACGCCCGTGTCTGGTGGCGCGAACCTTTGGTCGTTGCGTTTCTGGCGTTGTTCGCGGTGCGGTCAGTGCTGATCGCGCAAATGTGGCATCGCTCGGATGCGGTATATGCGGAATACCTGCAGGCAATCGACATGCTGCCGAAGGGCACGAAATTGTTATTCTACACATTGCACGCGGGTACACAGAGCCTCAGTTCCATCCCAGAGCTGGAAATCGGCGACATGGCAGTGGTTCGGCGCGATGCCTTTGTGCCGGCATTATTCACAACACCGCCTCTGGCTGCCGAATCCATTTCATTTTCCCCGGAAGCACAACCAATCGCCTTCAGCACGCCACACAACATTCAACTCCGCCCGGCAATTGAGCGGCTGCGGAATCCTGACTACGTGCGCAGACGTGGTCTCTTTCGCCGGGAGGTCCTGCGTAACTATGACTATATGCTGATCGCCCATCCCGAAGCGCTGCCGCCGCAGAGTCCGATCCCCAAAGATCTGTCGATCTTGTTTCGCGGCAAGGATTTCGTGCTCGCAAAGCTTCCCCAGCCGTGACATCAATTCGGTTTCTTAAACATAGGGATGGTTTGGTTGATTATTCTTGGGGCTGGCAGCAGGGCAGTTTTTGCTCCGCCTGCAAAATGTGAAATTTGACAGTGAGCACAAATCAAAATCGGAAATTGCGTATCGGCCT
Source organism: Alphaproteobacteria bacterium (assembly GCA_017308375.1). Taxonomy (GTDB): domain Bacteria; phylum Pseudomonadota; class Alphaproteobacteria; order Micropepsales; family Micropepsaceae; genus Rhizomicrobium. The sequence goes on along the minus strand of JAFKEW010000054.1, from coordinate 17,387 downwards.
TTATGTGGCCGTCCCGTCTGGGATTGAAAATCAGCGGCTTCGGCGTGGCGGATATGGCGCACTGAAGAGTGCGATCGCCCGCGCGCGCGATCGCGCGTACTGGTACGCTTTGCGGCAACCGAAGGTCAGCTTCTACCATTGGAACACACTGCTCGGTTCCAACAAGGGTGACGCCGCGATTCGTGAAACGATCAAGCGCTCTCTGCAACATACACTGGCGCCGTGGGAATTAACATTCGATGAGTTGGAGTGGGGCACGCTTTCCACCCAATCGCCGGAAGAGTTGAATCGCCGTTGGGATATGCTGGTCATAGGGGGAAGTGGCTATATCGCTTCCAACGAAAAAGGCGAGCTTGCCAAGCGCATGTTGGACGATCTGCCTATTCTGCGCGATTTAACGTGCCTGAAAATTCTGTATGGCATCGGCTGGAATTCGTTGCTGACGGCGGATGGAGAGGTGCAACCACTGTCGGTGCAGGCAGACAAAGCCCTTGGAGAAATTCTGGGTACCCTGGATGTGCTTTCCGTTCGGGATAGGGCGAGTGAAGCATTGGTACGCAGTCATACGCGGGATGAGGTATATCTGACCGGCGATCCAGCACTTTTTTATAGCGCGGAGGAGGCTTACCCACCGCTCTTGAGAGTGGCTGGAAAGGTACAGATCGGACTGAATTTCGCGGTACATGGCCCAAATTCCGCGAGACGGTTTGAGGCCCAGTTTGATCGGCATTGCGACTTGCTACGGGACATCGGGAGAAAATTCCCAGTCACATTCCACTACGTTCAGCATTCTCATACGGAACGATTCATCCCTGGCCTTTTGCGTGCGCGGGGTATTCCAGTTGTCGCGCACGATCCCGCGCCCGGGCAATTGGTACCGCTATATCGGCAATTTGATTTGCACATATGCGAGATGATGCATTCCAGTATTCTGGCAATCAATGCGGGCACGCCGACTATCAGTCTTGCCTATGATATCAAGAATATTGGTTTCTTTGAGCTGATGGGTTTGGAACAATTCTGCCACCCGGTTTGGAAGCATGATCGCGGCGCTATCCTGCAAAGCGTTACCGATGCGGTGCAGAATGCCCCGCAAATTCGCCAAGCGATTGAGAAACGCAAGACTGAATTGCGTCTAGTCTATGAGGGCTTCTTGAACGAAATCCGCTCGGCCGCCTCCCGCTCGTTGAACTCTGCAAATTAGAGATCAACGGAGATGGTTCAGGGAGAAACTCTATCCGCGTCGGCAAAAACGGCTGAAGCCAATTTGAGAATGTTGGGCAAGCGGAAGCGGAATGTGCTGCCGCGCCAAGCGTCTCTCTACCTGCAGCGTATCGCCGGCCGCCTTCAGGCCGTGGGGGAGGAAGCTAGCGTCGACGCCGTGTGGCCGCCCGCATTGATGCGCCTTGCGCTTTTACGGCGAATGGAATTTGGCGACATGCGCGCGGCTGACGATCTTGGCCGGCTGTTGCTGGATGTGCCGGGTATTCACGCGGAGATGTCAGACATTGAGCCTGCGCATGCTATTGATGGCTACAATCTTCTGATGATGGATGTCATGCGGCAGACATCCGGGCACACGGCTGCTGTTCGCTGTCTTGCAGAAACACTTATATCTGATTATCCGCGCGCTAAAGACGAATGCCTGCCTTATTCGCGTGCAACGAATCTCGTTTTGGTCGATACCTTGGGCATGCTGTGCCCATTTCTTGCCGCTTATGGCCGCTATCATGATAGTGAAGAAGCGGTCTTGACGGCAAAGCGCCAATTGCTTCGTTTCGTGGAATGCAATGTGGATGGGGAATCCCATCTTCCGTTTCACGGTTACCGCGCTGGCGGCCCATACCGGCTGGGCCTGCATGGTTGGGGACGTGGGATCGGGTGGTACTTGCTCGGCCTCTGCGACACAATCATGGAATTGCCAGAAGCGGACGCGGAGCGTTCTGTCTTGATCAAGGCTTTTGGGGAGGCCGTTGACACTCTGACGAAGTTGCAGCGGACAGATGGTCATTGGGGCTGGGCACCGCTCTATCCTGAAGCGAGAAGTGATGCCTCCGTCGCGGGATTTTGCGGTTATGCCATGGTCAGGGCGCGCCGCGCGGGCTTTCTGGATTCGCGGTATGACGATGCAATCGATCGTGCGGCACAGGCGCTTCGACGGGCCACAGATGTCAATGGCGTGGTCACTGGCTCATCAGGGGAGTGCCGCGGACTGCTCTCTTATTCCCGCCGGTTCGGACCGCAGCCATGGCTCCAAGGCACGGCTTGTGCGTTCCTTTCACTGTGGCCGATGGAGTAGGCAAGGCTCGCGGCGTTTGATAGGGTCCTGAAACAGCATTCAACTATCCCGTTCCCCATGATCAAATTGAGCAGTGTTGAGCGATGCCGATCCCCGATGGGATCGTCCTTCGTCAGGCTTACCGGCCATTTCAAGGCTGGTAACGGGACCGAAGATTTTGACGTCTGGTTTGATGTGGATGAGGAACTCGCTGGCGGGTTTTCTGAAAGCGGCGCACCATGGCTGATCGCGGCAATTCCGTACGGCTTCGAGTTGGGCGGCACAATCGCGATTGAGCGGCCAACCGATGCGATGCTTCTGGAAAATACAGCGGCGTTCGCACATGTCTTCCGCCGCTGGTATAAAGATTTAAAGCCGTTCGAAGTCATTGCCGACAAAGAAATCGTCGATCCAGGTGGAGAAAAAGCCTTCGCTTTTTTCAGCGGTGGTATTGATTCACTTCATACGGCCACGCGCTACACATCACTTGGTGGAACAGATCAGGTGGGATCGGTGGATGAACTGCTTCTGATTTGGGGCTTCGATATAGAACTGGATAGCCCTTCCGAATTTGCGGCGCTGCAGAAACAGTCGGAAGATTTTGCAGCCCGTTTGGGTGTGCCGTTGCGTGTGATGGCAACCAATATTCGCCGTCCTGGCACGTTCTGGACGAACCGTTGGGGGCCACTCTGTCATGCGTTGGGCAAGGCGGCCTGCGCGCTAGCACTGGAGAAGCGATACAAGAAAGCCATATGGGCCGCAGGCTATCGTTCGGATCGCTCGGTCGTAGAGGGGTCGCACCCGATGACGGATCACTATTTGTCGTCATCGGGTCTCGCAATGGTATATGACGGCGCGGACAGCGGTAGAATTGACAAGATTGCCTTCCTCTCGCGATTCCCCTGGATGCTGGAGGACATTCATGTCTGCTGGCGTGGTGCCAGTTCTCGCAATTGCGGTAAATGCCCCAAATGCCTCAGGACTGAGATCGCGCTTGAGTTGACGGGCATGATGGCGCGTTGCAATAGCTTGCCGCGCGTTTCGCTTGAGCGCATTCGGAAAGCCTATTGCGGCGAACCGGCTGAGCGCTCTTATTTTACGGAAATGGCGGAATATGCGAAAAAGATAGGCCGCAGCGATATGTATATGGCTCTGTGTGAATCACTCACCCGGTCCCGGCATCGCGCACCGATCGTAAATTATCTGTCCCGCTTTGAGAAAACACCTGGCCTGTGGCGCGCCGGCCGTTCTATCCGGCACATGCTGGGCGCCTAGCTGCCAGGGGGCAATGGTGATGGTACCGGTGACGGCGCCGGTTTCTTCAGCCGCGCATACAGAAACGTGACAATGTCGAGTTCCGGCGATTGCGGCCTTCCGCTGAGCTGCCACAGCAGCAGGAGCGATGAAGTAAAGATGACTGCGCCTGAGACGACATTGAATGCAAGCTTCAGGTTGCCCGCCAGAGGGAGTGCACTATCCAGAAGCAGCACGGCGCCGGCCATTGCTGCAGCAGCCGTGAATGGCCGCCATAACGCGTTGATGTAGTGCCGCACGGAAAGGCCGATCAGGCTGCCCGCTACGAGAAAAAGTGTCGGTGCGACGAGGCAACTGACGAAGAAACGGGCGGCAGCAACCTCAACAAGGCTTTGAGTCAGAAATGCCACGGGTGCAACGACCGTAGCGAGAACGATGACCCTCAGCCATTGCATGCGGGCGCCGATATGGGGTTTTCCCGTAGCGTCGAAGAGGACGTATGCACTGCTCGCGAGCCCAAGAACGCCTGCGGACAATGCCAGCCAACCCATCAAGGGTACGACATCGATCCATTGTGGTCCCAGGACCAGGCGTACAAATTCCGGCGCAACCAGGGTGATGCCAACACTTGAAGACATGCAGATGATGGCCGACCAGCTGAGCGTGCGAAGATAAAGCGCACGCATTTGTGGCAGGTCATCCTGATAGCGGGACATAACGGGAAAAAGAACGGCCAGCATGGGATCGTTGACTTCCTGCGACGGGCTGGATGCCACGTCGCTGGCCACGGAGTAGCGGCCCATCGATGCCGCGCCAACCACGCCGCCAATCGCGATCTGGTCGATGCGGGCGTTCAGATAGCTCCCAAGCGTCTTGAAGAACGTCCAAATGGAAAACGACCAAATTTCGCTTACCTTCTTTAGGGAGGGGCGCGGCCGGTAGGGATGCATGATGTAGCTGAGTGCGGTCAGTGTGAATTGCCCGGTCAAAATACCGGCGACCAGCGCCCAATAGTTGCGCAACCAGATAGCCAGCGTGACTGTAACAACGAACGAAGCCAGCTTGGGATAGACATTGTAGCGAAAGAAGCGATCGAAGCGCAGTTCCCTGCGGAAGTCGACAGTCCCGATATTTTCCAGACCGCCGACAAACGCTCGCAGACCCAAGCATTGCATCACGACAATTGCCCGCGGCTCATGAAAATAGGCAGTGGTCAGTGGCGCGATAAGAAAGATCGCGATGCCAATTCCAAAGCCGATAAGTGCTGATATGGTCCAGGCAGAGTTGTAGTGGTCGTCGGTCGGATTCTCTAAGCGGATAAGCGCCAGTTTCTGGCCGGTTTGGTTCAGCACTTCCAGCATGCCAACGACGATCATGGCCATGGCAACGATGCCGAAATCAGCAGGCGTCAGGAGGCGGGCGAGGATGATGGTGCTGACAAGTCCGGTCAGCCTGATAGCCCAGCGAAGTGAGATCATCCAGGCAGAGCCATGGAGCATGTGCCCGCCCGGGGTCCGCTGCGGAACTTTGGCCGTCTCGGTCATTTTTTAACTCTACTGTCCGCCGCGCGTTTACAAGCGGTACCCGATTTTCTCAATGGACCCGCATCGGCTGCCCGGGGGTATATTGCTATTAAGTGCTGGCGTATTGACATGACAGGCGTGATGGGTAGGGGCGGAGAAAGTCCAGCGGCGGCGAACGAGGCACCACATTGCAGTCTTGCGTTAAGCCTTTCGCGGCATTGTGCAATAAAATTGGTTACAGAAGTCCGGCCAATTTCTCGGTAAGGGCCCTCGTGGCATGTGACGGATGCCGCTTGCCCGGCTAGAGTACTATAGGATTATAAGCTCGTCGCGGTAATCAGGTTAAGCAATTGTCAGCGCTTCATTCAAAAATATTGCGGCCACACGAACTCGACAGCCGCGATATAGCAATCTGGCGGCAACTACAGCGTCAGGTGCCTCATCTGGGCACTCCATTTTTATCGCATGCCTTTGCGGTTGCGGCCTCGCGCGTGTTCGGAAATGTCTTTGTGTCGAAGCTGCAGCGGGCCGGCCGGACAATCGGGTTCTTTACGTTTCAGTATCGCTCGGCTCTGCACAGGGCACTCGGCATAGGGGAAAGGCTGGGCGGCGAACTTAGCGATTATTTTGGGCTTGTGGCAGAACAGGAACTCTCGCTGAGCGCCGCGGAGCTTTTGCGGCTGTCTGGCCTGAATACGCTCTATTTCACCCATTTGGATGAAAATCAGCAGAATTTTGGCTTAAGCGGTGAACAGCCGGAGCCCGGCTTGAAGATTGAGTTTCCAAATGGCGGCCCGGCATTTTGGACGGCCCGCCGCCAAATGGACAAAAAATTCACGGCCGATACCGAGCGGCGTGAGCGTAAGCTGGTGCAGGCTCACGGCCCCCTGGACTTTGTCTTTCGCCACGAACAGCCGGCCATCGCGCTAGCCGCCCTGATTGAGGCCAAGCGGGCGCAGTACCACCGGACGGGCGTCCACGATTCATTGTCGAGCGCCAGGGGGCGGAAATTCCTCGCGGAATTGGCGCAATGTGACGACCCGGATTGCCACGCGACCCTATCGACGCTCCATGCGGGAAAACAATGGGTCGGTTCCCATTTCGGGCTGATGTTTGGTGAAACGCTTCATTACTGGTTCCCCGTTTACAATCCCGAGATGAAGTCCTATGCGCCCGGCCGCTTGGTGATTAAAGCCATTATTGATGCCGCCGGGGAGAATGGAGTGCGAATGATTGACCGCGGTTCGGGAGATTCCGTGGCCAAGCAGGACTTTGCCACCGCCCGGCACCATTTTCTCCGGGGTGTCTGGATGCGGCCTGGGCCGATTGGGCTGCTCTACCGGGCACGGCTTTCGGCCGGGTGGCGGTTAAGGAATATTAACACGGTTGCGGGGCGCATACGGAAACCGGAGGAACAGACATGAATGCCGCGTGGTACGGTCTTTCCATTCTGGCAATTTGCATTGTGGTTCGCTGGTTTTTGGTCAATGACGGCCGCAAACCAGGCGAACGAACGACGGGTATTTTAGCAATGAGCATGTCATTGAAACCGCGCAAGCGCATTCGCCAGGCGCGCAAACGCTTTTCACTGGATGATATGCGGTAATCTTGCGGGTTGGGGCGGGCTTTTGGCCCGGAAACAATGAGAACGTCATCCGCTCATCCCATGTTGCCGGCATGCGCCGAAGATCGTGTGCGTTTTCCCGCCACATCACGGCCACGGTTGGTTGTCATCGTGGATGCGGAGGAGGAGTTCGATTGGGCCGCACCGTTTTCCCGTGCCAATCGCAACGTCAAAACTGTCGCAGCGCAGGTCATCGCACATCGGATTTTTGATCGCTATGGCATCGTTCCATCCTATGCGGTGGATTATCCGGTTGCATCTCAGGAAGACGGCTATCTTCCCTTGCGTGAATTGATGCAGTCGGGCCGTTGTGAAATCGGGGCGCAGCTGCATCCCTGGGTCACGCCGCCGCACGAAGAGGAAGTCAGCGAGAAAAATTCTTTTGCCGGAAATCTTCCGCCCGATCTGGAGCGGCGGAAGATTGCGCTGCTGACGGAGATGATCGAGCGGAATTTTGGCCGCCGCCCCAAGCTCTATCGTGCCGGCCGTTACGGTGCCGGGCCTGGGACGGCGCGGGCGCTCGCGGAGTTCGGATACGAGGTCGATTGCAGTGTTCTACCCGGGCGGCCAGCTGCAGGTACGGGGCCGGACTATACTGGTGTTGACGCACATCCGTACTGGCTCGAACAAGCGCCGACGACATTGGAATTGCCAGTTACGATTGCAACTCTTGGGCTTGCGCGCGACTTGGGAGACAAAGTCTACAGCAAGCTGGCATCGCCGCTAGGCAGAGCATTGAAGATTCCTGCCATAGCGGCGCGCCTCGGTTTAATGGAACGAATTCGTCTTACACCTGAGGGAACCAACCTGAATGAGGCGAAACGATTAACGCGCGCAATGATGAAGATGGGCCATCGCGTGTTTGTCGTCAGTTATCATTCGCCGTCGCTCGTGCCGGGGAATACGCAATATGTTCGGGACGAGAAAGACCTACAGAAATTCCTTGCTTGGCTTGACGGGTATTTTGAGTTCTTCTTTGGTCAGCTAAACGGCGAAGCGGGGACACCGGAAGCTATTCGCAGATGGGCTCTTTTACTCCAGCCTCGGAAATGCACCAAAGTGGCTGATGAGCGTCGGGACATGAAAATAAGGCCTGAGAGTAAGGTCAGTGTCGTGATTCCTGCGTATAACTCTGCCTGCACAATCGAACGTTCTCTGGAGTCTGTGTTAGCGCAGACAGTCCCGCCGCTTGAGACAATTGTCGTAGATGATTGTAGTACGGATGGAACCGGCGCCATTTCTGAGCGATACGCTGATCGTGGTGTTCGTATTATCAAATTGAAGGAGCGGAGCGGTGCCGCAGGTGCCCGCAACGCGGGAATAAGAACTGCCAGAGGGGAGTTCGTCGCGTTTCTCGATTCCGATGACGAATGGCTACCAACAAAACTTGAAAAGCAACTCAGTGTCATTGAGTCAGACAAGCATTTGTCCTTCGTTTCTTGCGCATCGAATCTAATATCGCCATGCGGGAAAGATACTGGTGATGTATACGGCGGGCATATACCAACGGTGGGTCCTGATGCGTGGAAGGCATTACTAGTAGAAAATTTTGTCGCTACGCCTACGGTTTTGGCGCGCCGGGAGAAGCTTTTGTCTCTGGGTTGCTTCGATCCAACCCTGAAAATCGGCGAAGATCAGGATATGTGGATCAGGCTGGCTCTCGCGGGAAGCGTCGGATATGTCCAGGAAAGTTTAGTACGTGTTCATGAACGTGAGAACAGTCTTTCGAACTGGGTATTGGAAGACCAACTGCAATATACGCTGCCAATGATTGAGCGGCACATTTGCGCGCTTTCGGGCAGCTTGACCAAGGCCGAGATACGCAAAATCCGCGGTGAACGCATTGGCCGCCTTGGGCGTGCTGCCTACGCTAAGGGCAGGCGTGGCGTCGGTGTGAAGATGATTATGCAGTCGATTTTTCTCGGGCATCGTTCTATGGGCGGCTTTTTGTACCTTGCAATAGCTTCGCCTCCTGCAACTTGGCTGAAGCGGATTATCCGCGGCTCGATCTGATGGTCGATTAAGGTGGAAAGGCGTAGATGCGCGATTTTCTGCTTGTAGGCGTTATCTTCCTCGGCATCGGGCTGACATTTCGCCAGCCGTTTGTCGGGATTCTGATGTGGGCGTGGATTTCGGTCGGGGCTCCGCATGAAGAAGTTTGGGGCTTCTCCCACGCTATTCCATTAAATCTACTGGTAGCGGCCTCGACGATGGTCGCGTGGTTCATCTCGCCGGAAAGACGCTTGCCACCGCAACGCGGGCTTTATTGGGCGCTTCTTGGATTCTTGATATGGATGACCATCAATGCGTTTTTTGCGGCCGTCCCTGATTGGTCATGGCAATACTGGGATCGCTTCTGGAAGACGTTGATCCTTGGTTTGTTCGTCGCCGGCATGGCGACCAATCGTGTGCGCATTCATGCTCTGATCTGGATCATTGTGCTTTCACTGTTCTATTTCGGGGTAAAGGGTGGAATTTTCACCTTGATGACAGGCGGGCAGTTCCACGTCATCGGGCCGCCGAGAACGGATATCTACGACAACAACAATCTGGCTTTGGCACTGCTGCTGTCGCTGCCACTTGCGAATTACCTTCGCTTGCAGAGTGAGAGCAAGCTTGTTTCGACAATGCTGCTTGCCGGTATGGGATTTGTGGTGGTCGCGGTTGTTGGCAGCTATTCGCGTGGCGCGTTTCTGGGCCTGGGCGTCTTGATGCTGGCCGCGCTGACGCGCGTGCGCCGGAAGTTCCTCTATATCGCCATAGCCGTCGCACTCATCATACCGGTTCTGCATTTCATGCCGGAGAGTTTCCATGAACGCATTGGAACATTGTCAGAGATCAGCCAGGACGATTCCTTTATGGGGCGGGTTACGGCGTGGCAGGTCGCGTTCTTCTGTGCGGTGGACTATTTCCCCTTTGGTGCCGGCCTTTATGCCCCCCAGCTCAACCAGATCTATCACTACTATTTCCCGAAAGAGATATCGCATGCGGCGCACAGCATCTTCTTCCAGGTTTTGGGGGAACAAGGATTCATTGGCCTCACCATCTATCTGTTAATTATCGCTGGAGCGTTTCTGACCTGCGCCCGTGTTTTGCGAGCCGTGCGCAACAAACCTGAATTGAATTGGGCGCATGATCTGGCGTCGATGATCCAGCTCGTTCTGGTGGTCTTCTGCGTAGCCGGTGCTGCGCTAAGCATGGCTTATTATGATGTTTTCATACTTTGCGTAGCGGTGCTGTTGCCCTTGCAGGAAATCGTGCGCAAGCATAATCGGGTAACGGCAAAGGAAGGGGTGCCTGTACCTGTCGAGGCCCGTCCGGTTCAGCCTGCGTTATTGAGGGAGGGTTATGATGTCCGCCATGGATGACGAAGGCGAGGAACGGCCCAGGGCTGGATTCGAGCGGAACTTCTCGCGGTCCCCCGAAGAGCGCGGAACCACGGGGTCGCTTGGGACCTTCCTGTTTTATTTCATGCTTGTCGTTTGTGTGACGATTTCGATCTATTTACGTTTCCTGGCACCATCGCCTGCGCCGCAGCACGGCAAGGCGGCCACACAATCCTTGATACAGTGAAGTCACACGTCCGCCTCCCGTGAGGGGGCAAGTATCGTGGCTGGCTTTTACGATTTCAGGCGATGCGTGCAGAAGCCGTGGTGGACTGATCAAGTGCCGGGTGCGCGTCGCGCGGCTGTAGCGTGTGCCCATCCGCGAGCAGCCCGCCAATCATTGGGCTGGCGATGAACGACAGAAGAGTCCAGGCAATCAAAGCCAGCAGCCAAGACATCTCTACAGCCCTCAAACCCTGTTTCTACGACAGCGGCAGAGTCGGATATGCGAGTTAAAGCGCCCTTAACTCTCTTGTAAACCATAGTGGCGTCTGCGCACGCTGTTCTTCCAAGTCATGCACTGCTTTTTTGGGTTAATGCCCGGCTGTTCGCGTTGGGTAGCTTCCGCAGAAAATTACTCTTTCTTTGCGGCAATGAGGTAAGAACTGGCCCGGATGCAGTTCGCTATAACTTCACATGCCTTTCCGGCCGTGCCGCCTGACGTGGCTGCCGTCTTCGGACGATCCTCTGATTCGCAGGGGAGTTGGGGCTGGTTCCAAACACTTGCGGTGCAAACATTGCGCGCGGCGGAGACGGCACTTGTCTTCGCCCTTCGGGACGAAGCGGGAAGGCCGTGCGCGGCCCTGCCGCTTGTTCGGTTGCCCGATGGGACGATTCGCGGCTTGAGTGCGCCTTACACGACGCTGTTCGCGCCCCCTTTGGGATCGCCCGTTTATGCGCGTGCCCTTGGTGTGTGTATGCGGGCTTTTGTTGGCCGGCGGCTCATGCTCGATGCCCTGGCGTCTGAAGACCCCTCCATTCGGGCTCTGAAGCTTGGGCTTGGGGAGGGAGGGTTTCTTTGTGCCGGCTATCGGCACTTTGCGAATCACTTTGAAGCGGTGACGACCATGGACCGTTTCTGGGAGGCGCGAGGCTCCCGTCTGCGTTCGACTGTCCGCCGCAAACAGAGAAGCTTGGAACGGGATGGCCGTTTGCGCTTTGAAAGCTTTGAAGCACCTGCGGAAGTTGATGGGGCAATTGACGTTTATGAGCGGCTCTACGCCTTGAGCTGGAAGGAACCTGAGCCTGATCCCGACTTTATGCCTGCCATGATGCGGGCGCTGGCCCGGGAAGGAAGCCTGCGTTTGGCACTTGCTGTGATCGATGGCACGCCGGCGGCGGCCCAGATCTGGCTTGTGTCGAAGGGGCGGGCGACAATCTTCAAGCTGGCGCAGGACCCAGGTTACGACAAGCTTTCCCCGGGAACTTTGCTGACCCACTGGATGGTTTCGCGGACGGTCGACAGGGATCACGTCACAGAGATTGATTTCGGCCGGGGGGATGACCGATACAAGCGGGATTGGCTTGGCCAGTGCCGGTATCGGGAAGGGTTCATTGCCTGCAATCCCGGAAGTATCGGGGGGCTGTACGATGCCATGCGTCTGGTGTTGCCGACATGGATAGCGGCTAAGCTTCGCGGTGGTAAGCCGCCGGAACAGCCCTGTTAATAATTGTGGCCAGTTTGGAACGGAATGCAAACGCTCGCTGAACTGTCTGGAACGCTGGCCACGTGGACGAAGTTTGTCTTCTTCCATGTGCTCCCCATCGCTGTAGCCCAGATTTATGACTGGCTCCGCGATTGGCAGCTCCTGGTCGTGGCGGTTCTGATACTTGCGGTTTTTCAAGTCTGGTCGCGGGGCGCTTTGCGGGCGGCGCGGCGTGCAGCCCGTGAGACGGTATTATCCGAAGCCAAAAGCTTCGATGCCAGCCTCCGCCTGATGCGGCGGCAGATTGAGCAGTTGCAGGGGGGCTTTGCGGCGCAACAGCCTGCGGCTATACCCGCCGCCACCCGCCCGGTCGAGGGAAGCCATGCTCCCCCGCCCGAATTGCCTGTACCCGAACCACGAACCCCACAGCCCCAGACAGATCGGACGGTTGATGGTCTCCGGCAGGCGATCCGCCATGCGCTGGGGGCTATTCCGCTTACGGATGATCCGTTGACGGAGGACGGGGCCCGTCTTTATGGCAATGTCATCACCTATCTGAAAGATGGCCCGGCGCCAGAGGCGGGGGAGGGTTCGCCGCTTGCTCGCCTCCATCGTGAGCTTGCAGAGTTGGAACGGGCCACACCCCCGGCCACCTGCCGGCAGGCGTGGCAATCCCTCGTCAGCATCAATGCCGTGGCGCGCGATCTGGGCAAGCCCGATAGCGACACCCCGGGGAGCCATGGTTTGTTAACCATGTCCGGCCGCGCAACCGGTTGAGTAAAGCGTCCGGATCACCCACCAAATCCGGTTTGCTGTTCCGTCTCCATTTTCGTCACAATTGTCTGTCACACTTCGTCGGTGCGAGTTGTTAACCAATCAATCGATTGGTCTGACGTGGAATTTCTGAATGGGGAGAACGTACGAGGTGGGTGCGTCTCGACCTGTTTCTGTTACCGCGGTCACCGGTTTTGCCCGCCAATATTTACTTTAATACGAGTGCTCTATTGCGCGCCCGGCATGCGGCAGGTAGTGCAACTGGTAAATCGTTTCGATAGACTTCGAGTAAAATTTTTTGGTGGCGTATCCGCTTCGAGGAGTTGTGTTCGTGGCGCACGAGGAATCTTTATCGCAGTTCTTTTCTCGTGATGTTCGCGAGCTAAAGCCGGGTGAAATCCCGTCCATCCCGGGGCGGATCGAAAGTTTCGAGAGAACCGCTGTGCAGATGCCGCAAAGAATGCCACCGGCACCCGTAAAGCCGGTGCCGCTCGTCAAGAAGCCATCGCATCGTTATGTGCCGGATTCGGCGCTTGTGCTTTTTCTGCTTGATTTCGTTTTTCTCGGCGCGGCGCAGGCTGGCCTGTTTGCCGGCATCGGTGGCCGGCTGGACATTCGCGATCCGGTCCAGCTCTGGGTGTTGATGTTCGTCTCGCTGGCCGTTCATCTGTCGTTCCTTTACGCCGCTGGGTGCTTCCGGCGTGACACGCTGGTGAATTTCTCGACCGCAACGTCGCGCCTGGCAGTGGCATTGGGTTTCAGCGCATTTGTGCTGATGGGGATCATGCACTTCGGTCTGAATACCCTTTTCCCGGATGCCATCATTTTCCGCAGCGTCAGCCGCTCCGCCACCATTGCCTTCCTCGGCATGGGGGTCTCGCTCTGTGCCGGCCTCTACAGCCGGGTGCTGTTTTTTGCGATGGCCCGCCGTCATTGGTTCCGCCGGCGCATCCTGATCATCGGCACCGGTATGCGCGCGCAATATCTGAACGCGCTTCTGACGAGCGATTCCCATCGCCAGCTTGCTGAGGTCGCTTTCGTTCCCGAGACCGTGTTCGGTGGCGCGTCAAAGGTGCCCGCGGCCGCTCTGCAGGACTCCATCGCGACCAGCACGTCGATTGAAGCATTGGCTTCCGAATTCGCGGTCGATGAGGTTGTCGTCGCCGTGGACGATCAGCGTGGCCTGGCGCTCGAGCGTTTGCTGGCGTGGAAAACCAACGGTATCCCGGTGTTCGATTTTAATACCTTTATCGAGCGCGAGACCGGTCGTGTCGATCTGCGTTGGCTGGAGCTGTCCTACCTGTTGTTCTCAAGTGGTTTCCAGATCCGGTTGATGGACGCGATCCTGAAGCGGGCGATGGATATCGCGATCAGTGCGATGATGCTGATCGTCGCCCTGCCGGTACTGGTGATCGCTTCCATTGCGATTGTTCTGGAAGACTTTGGGCCGATCTTCTATCGCCAAACCCGCGTCACCCAGGGCGGGCGCGTGTTCTGGATCTACAAGCTGCGCACGATGCGCACGGATGCTGAGAAGATGGGCGCGAAATGGGCCGATCAGAACGACCCGCGCATTACCAGGGTGGGGTCAATCCTTCGCCGGACCCGGGTCGATGAGATTCCGCAGTTGTTCAATGTTCTGATCGGCGACATGTCGCTGGTTGGCCCCCGGCCCGAGCGCCCTGTTTTTGTCGATGAGCTTTCGCAATCGATCCGCATCTATAGTCTGCGCCATAATGTGAAGTCCGGCCTTACCGGGTGGGCACAGATCAACTACCCCTACGGGGCTTCCAAGGAAGATGCCGAACGTAAGCTGGAATACGACCTGTACTACATGAAGAACTATAGCCTGTTGCGTGACTTCTCGATCATGTTGCAGACTTTCCGGGTTCTGGTCTGGCCGCAGGGCGTTCGCTGAATCGTGTCTCATACAAATCCGCAGAACCTGGCCGCGAAGACCGGGTTAACGATCCTTTACCATCACCGCACCCGCGCACGTGACGGACAATCGGTCCACATCGATGAGATGATCGATGCCCTGCGTGCGGAGGGGCATACCGTGATCGTGGTGGAGCCTGAGCGGGTGGATGCGATGGCGTCCACGATCGAGCGTCGCGCTTTGCCGCGCTTTGCGTATGAGTTGGCGGAACTCGCCTACAGCATCGTTGAGTACGCCAAACTGGTACGGGCCGCGTTGCGGCACAGGCCGGATGGTTTTTATCAGCGCGCCAATCTCTACATGCTTTCCGGACTGTGGCTGGCCAGAACGTTCCGGCTTCCCTATCTGCTGGAAGTCAACGCACCGCTGGCGGTAGAGCGGGGGAAGTTCGGCGGCCTGTCATGGCCGGCGCTGGCCCGCTGGTCCGAAAATGCCATGTGGCGCGGTGCGTCGCGCGTTTTGCCGGTTACGGGTGTGCTGGCGCGATTTGTGACGGCCGCGGGCGTGCCCCTTTCGCATATCAGGGTGGTTCCAAACGGCGTCGATTGTGGGAAATTCGTCGCGATGGATGCGCAGAAGGCCAAAGAGGCGCTCGGTCTTCGCGCGCCATTGGTGCTCGGCTTTGTCGGCTATGTGCGGGAATGGCATGGGCTGGAGCAGGTGATCGATATCCTGGCGAGTGAGCCTGCGCTCAAGGACGCCCATTTGCTGATTGTGGGTGATGGTCCTGCGCGTGAGCCGCTGGAGGCGCGCGCGCGCGCGGCCGGAGTGGCAGACCGGATGACGATCACCGGCGTTGTCGGGCGGAAGGATCTGCCCCGCTACATCTCCGCCTTTGATATCGCCTTGCAGCCGGAAGTCACCGAATATGCAAGCCCCTTGAAGTTGTTTGAGTATATGGCCATGCGGCGCGCAATTGTGGCGCCCGCCACGGAAAACATCCGGGAAGTGTTGGAGCACGGTGTGGACTCCGTCCTGTTTAAAAAAAGTGATATGGCCGCTTTCCAGCAGGCGATCCTGCACCTGGCATCCGACGACGGCCTGCGGGCACGCTTGGGCGATGGGGCCGCGGCAAAAATTGCGGCACGCGAGATGACATGGCGTGGCAATGCCAGGCGGGCCGCCGATATGATCGTGTCTTTACGGCGCAGCAACTGATTGCCAGATATCACAATGGTTATTGAATTGGCTTCGCGAACCTCAATAGCTTTTTAGAATCTTTTTTCCGGTGTCCGGCAAGGATCAGTTGTGTGCTTTCCATATTGACCGTTTCGACACTTTATCCAAACGCCGTGCAACGTGCGCACGGCATTTTCGTCGAAACCCGGTTGCGCAAATTGGTTGAGACGGGGCAGGCGCGGGCGCATGTTCTGGCACCGGTGCCGTGGATGCCGCCGCTTGTGCGTTACGGTACGAATGGCGCACTTCGCGACGTTCCCGCGCGCGAAGAGCGGCATGGGCTGATCATTGAGCACCCGCGCTACCTTGTTGTTCCGAAGGTGGGCATGAATCTGACACCGCACACGCTTTACCGCGCAATGCGGCGGCGGTATCGCACTTTGGTGGGGCAGGGGCATTCTTTCGATCTGATCGATGCGCACTATTTCTATCCCGATGGCGTGGCGGCCGCATGGCTTGCGCGGGAGGCGGGACTACCCGTCGTAATTACGGCGCGCGGCACTGATCTCAGCCTGATCCCAAAATTTCCGGCCCCACGGCGGATGATCGTCGAAGCCGCCCGCCATGCGGGTGGATTGATTACGGTTTGCCGTGCGTTGAAAGACAGTCTCGTCGAACTGGGTATTCCGGCGGAGGGTGTCACGGTCCTGCGCAACGGTGTCGATCTCGCTTTGTTCCGCCCGTTGGATCGGCAGGTCGCCAGGGCGGCGCTGGGGCTTACCCGGCGCACATTGGTTTCCGTCGGCCTGCTGATCGGGCGCAAAGGTCACCACCACATCATTCGGGCGTTGAAGGACATGCCGGATACGGATCTTCTGATCGCAGGCAGCGGCCCCGATCGTGCAGCACTGGAGGGGCTGGCAGCCGGGGAGGGGGTGAGCGGCCGGGTGCGCTTCCTCGGATCTGTCGATCAGGCCAGGCTCTGCGAAATATACAATGCGGCCGATGCATTGGTGCTGGCGTCAAGCCGCGAAGGCTGGGCCAATGTGCTTCTGGAGGCGATGGCCTGTGGTACGCCCGTGGTAGCCTCCGCGGTCTGGGGCACGCCGGAGGTCGTGGCGGCACCGGAGGCTGGCGTACTGATGCCATCGCTCGATGCGGAGGGGGTTGTTCAAGGTGTTCGGGAATTGTTCAAGAATTACCCTGATCATCAGGCCACTCGGCGATACGCGGAAGACTTTGGATGGGACCCAACCACGAGTGGTCAGCTGACCCTCTTTCGCAATATCCTTGAACGACGCGCACAACGCTAAGCGGTGCGGTTGTCGACAGCTAAGCCGCGAGTTGGCGCATCAGTTTTTTAATGCTTCCGAAAGCTCTGTGTGAACATCGATCGTGAACCATCAATGACCAAAAAACGTGTTGCCTGTATCGGGACTGGAAATATTGCAGAGACTCATGCGGCAGTGCTTAGCGCTCTACAGGGTGTTGAGTTGGCTGCTGCTGTTGATCCCAATCCGGATTCTCTGAGTCATTTCCTGAAGAAGTGGAATATTCCGCTAGGATTCGGGAGTGTTGAAGAGCTCCTTTCTGAGAATGTGGTTGATGTTGCGCATGTCCTCGTGCCGCCGCCATTGCATTGCACGATCGCTGAAAAACTTCTCAATGCCGGCGTGCATGTCTTCCTAGAAAAGCCCATGGCTCAGAATAGCGCTGAATGCGACATTCTGCGGAATGCGGCGGCCAAATCCGGTGCTGCACTAGGGGTCAATCACAATTTTATTCACCACCCTTCGCATCGGAAGGTCAAAAGCCTTATTGAAAGGAATCGCATTGGCAATGTT